>NZ_FUYJ01000002.1:0-522503 GCF_900167515.1 Sporosarcina newyorkensis
ATCAGGTACAATCCGCTTTGTCGAAGGTCGCCACAGCATGAAGAAAAAACCACTTCTCGTTATGCAAGACTAACTCCCTCATTACCCGGCGTCACAGCCGGGTCACTTTTTCCTGAAACTATAAAACCATAATGCACGTAATGAATTATGCCTTGGCATAATGGCGTTCGAATACTCTCTGAACAATAACGAACTCGCATTCATTTCACTATCTATTGAGATGGGAGTTTTCTGCTTAATTCAGATAAAAGGAAAGGAAGCGCACTAAGTATCTTCCTTTCTATTTCTCGCGTCGAAATTTTCTTATACTATAAATGAAGAGTGGTGTACGCATAGATGACAATGATTACCCTTGCAGACCTAGAGAATATGACGCTGAAAGAGCTATATGCACTAGCGAAGGAGTTTAAAATCACGAACTATGGCAAGCTGACAAAGAAAGAATTAATTTTCGCTATTTTGAAATCTCGTGCCGAGCAAGAAGGCTTCTTTTTCATGGAAGGTGTATTGGAGATTATCCAATCAGAAGGATACGGTTTCTTACGACCGATCAACTATTCTTCGAGCTCAGAGGATATATACATATCTGCCTCCCAAATCCGTCGCTTTGATTTGCGTAACGGCGATAAAGTAACAGGGAAAGTCCGTCCGCCAAAAGAGAATGAGCGATACTATGGCTTGCTGCAGGTTGAAGCAGTCAATGGACAAAATCCCGAAGTGGCACGTGAACGTGTTCATTTCCCAGCATTGACCCCATTGTATCCAGAACGCCAAATTCAATTAGAAACGACACAAAGTCGTATATCTACACGTATCATGGACCTCGTATCACCTGTAGGATTCGGCCAACGTGGATTGATCGTCGCACCGCCGAAAGCAGGGAAGACGATGCTGTTGAAAGAAATCGCCAACGCCATCACGACGAATCATCCGGAAGCTGAACTAATCGTCTTGCTGATCGATGAACGCCCGGAGGAAGTAACTGATATTGAGCGTTCTGTCAAAGCCGATGTTGTCAGCTCTACATTTGACGAAGTGCCGGAAAATCATGTCAAAGTGGCTGAACTCGTATTGGAACGTGCAATGCGCTTAGTTGAACATAAACGCGATGTCATCATTTTAATGGACTCCATAACCCGACTGGCTCGTGCATTTAACTTAGTGATCCCGCCGAGCGGACGTACATTGTCCGGAGGGATTGATCCGGCCGCATTCCACCGTCCAAAACGATTCTTCGGTGCAGCACGTAACTTAGAAGAAGGCGGAAGCTTAACAATCCTGGCAACGGCCCTCATCGAAACGGGCTCCCGCATGGACGAAGTCATCTATGAAGAATTTAAAGGAACGGGCAACATGGAGCTTCATCTAGACCGAAGCCTGGCTGAACGCAGAATCTTCCCGGCACTCGACATCCGCCGTTCCGGAACACGGAAAGAGGAGCTGCTCATTCCGAAAGAAAAGTTAGAAAAACTATGGGCTATCCGAAAAACCTTCTCCGACGCTCCGGACTTTGCCGAACGTTTCCTGAAAAAACTTCGTCAATCCGAAAACAACGAAGAATTTTTTGAGAAATTAAATGAAGAAATGAAAGCCCATCGTAAGGGTAAGGGATTGATTTAAGTTAGCGAAGAGTGGTGATAGGAGGTGTGGTCCGTGGATTTGCGCTCTCAGTGGAGGCGAAGTAGTATGTACTCCGGGATTTACGCTCCAGACGGTACGCTTTCCGGAGGGCGTGGCTTGAGCCGCTTCCTTCGCTTCGCTCAGTCCAGGGTCTCAAGGCGCACGCTGATCCTCCCGGAGTCGACCGTCTTCCGCTCCAATCCATAGTTAGTGTGTAGAGACACATAGCAAGCTCCTTGTAGTTGTTTAGATCTGAGAAGGGTTCACACACTCAGAGTACAAAACTGGCATCTTTCATTGACTTAGTTTAAGGTCGTAAGTGATTTTTTGGACAATTAGCCTGCGGGCAATATTTTTTAGTATTAACTTTTAAACTTTGAGCATTATTGTAAGGAAGCATCACTTTATTGCTAATAAATTACAATGAACTAGCCATTATACTTCCCATCAAAAAGTAGGGATTGGAGCGGCGGGTGGCGACTCCGGCGGGATTAGCGCGACAGGTGAGACCCCACAGGAGCGAAGCGACGAGGAGGCTCACCGCGCGCCCCGCGGAAAGCGTCCACCCAGAGCGCAAATCCCGGACATTCACTGATTAATCTTTTATTTTTAAGCATTTATTGGCGCCCTAAAGCCCAATAAAAACCCAAATCAAACAGTTGCGCCGAACACTCGATTTTGCTATACTGTTCAAGTACGGTATTCACCGTGCACTGCATATGCGGCTGACATATACGGGCCGTGTACGGCATCGATCCGTTTTATTGGCAATCGGTCAATAAAACACCCTATAATTCATACTCTGTTCCAGATGGTTCAGGGCGAGAGGAGAGAGACCGATGAAAGCAGGAATTCATCCAGATTACAAACTTGCAAAAGTTGCTTGCTCATGTGGCAATACATTCGAAACAGGTTCTGTAAAAGAGGATATTCGAGTAGAAGTTTGCTCAGAATGTCACCCATTCTACACTGGACGCCAAAAGTTTGCTGCAGCGGACGGCCGTGTCGACCGTTTTAACAAAAAATACGGCATCAAGTCAGAAGGACAAGAGTAATCAAATGCCAGATACCCGTCAGGTGCAGTCGTGCCAGACGGGTATTTTTATAAGTAAAAGCAGAGAACGATCATAAACAGTGGGTAAGCGCTCATAACCCAGGAAAACGCGCTCAAAAGCAAGACCGGTGCGCTTGTAACTTGTGCTTACACGCTCATAACCCTAGCCAAAACACACCATACATAGCACGACACTGAAAGGAGATTGACCATGTACGTTTCAATGCAAGGCGGCTGGATGGAAGTCATCTGCGGCAGTATGTTTTCAGGTAAATCGGAGGAGCTCATTCGCCGGATTCGCCGGGCGGAATTCGCTAAACAGAAAATAGCGGTATTCAAGCCGGCAATCGATGATCGATACAGCGAGGAAGCTGTTGTCAGCCATGACGGCACATCGATGATCGCCAATCCGATAGCGAGAGCCAATGAAATTCCGAATCTCGTCACAGATGATTTCGATGTGGTCGCCATTGACGAAGCACAATTTTTTGATGAAGAAATTCTAGACGTCGCGATCAGTTTAGCCGATCGCGGTTTTCGCGTCATCATCGCCGGGCTCGACCAAGACTTCAGGGGCGAACCGTTCGGGCCAATGCCACGATTGATGGCAGTAGCAGAACTCGTCACAAAACTTCAGGCGGTCTGCACCGTTTGTGGATCTCCGTCAAGTCGGACGCAACGATTGATCGATGGAAATCCTGCCCGATACGATGATCCGATCATTCTCGTTGGCGCGTCGGAAGCCTACGAACCGCGATGCCGCCAACACCATGAAGTCCCAGTCGGTCAAGCGGAGCGCGCAAAATAAAGATAATTCACCGTCTATCCATATGCACGAAAGGATAGGCGGTTCTGCTATATCCTGAAAACCCATACTACAGAAGAGGTGAACGCATTATGTTCGACAGACTGCAAGCAGTAGAAGACCGATATGATCGACTCAATGAACTTCTGAGTGATCCAGAAATTGTGAATGACTTGGAAAAACTTCGAAACTACTCCAAAGAACAGTCCGATTTGCAGGAAACCGTTGAAGTGTACCGAGAATATAAAGAAGTCCAAGCACAATACAAAAATGCGAAAGATATGCTCGAAGAACCACTCGATGACGAAATGAAAGAACTTGTCAAAATGGAAATCGATGAACTGGAAGACCGAATCGAGCCGCTCGAGGAACAGTTGAAGATTTTGCTCGTTCCGAAAGATCCCAATGACAATAAAAGTGTCATTATGGAAATCCGAGGTGCGGCAGGCGGAGATGAAGCCGCTCTATTCGCAAGCAGCCTATACCGTATGTATACTCGCTTTGCTGAGATGAATCACTGGAAAGTGGAAGTGATCGACTCGTCACCAACAGAGCTTGGCGGCTTCAAGGAAATCATTTTCATGATTGACGGCAACGGTGCCTATTCAAAACTGAAGTACGAAAATGGAGCACACCGCGTACAGCGTGTACCGGAAACCGAATCAGGCGGTCGAATTCATACATCCACCGCCACGGTCGCTTGTTTGCCGGAAGCGGAAGAAGTAGAGATTGAAATCCATGACAAAGATGTCCGTACCGATACATTCGCTTCATCTGGACCCGGTGGACAGTCCGTCAACACGACAATGTCTGCAGTCCGGCTTACGCATTTGCCAACAGGCATCACGGTGTCATGTCAGGATGAAAAATCTCAAATTAAAAACAAAGAAAAAGCGATGAAAGTATTGCGTGCACGTGTCTACGATAAATTTATGCAAGAAGCGCGTGCAGAATACGATGAGAAACGTAAATCGGCGGTCGGATCAGGAGATCGCTCAGAGCGTATCCGGACATATAATTTCCCTCAAAACCGAATAACTGATCACCGAATCGGTTTGACGATCCAAAAGCTTGATCAGATCATCGAAGGGAAATTGGATGAAGTGATCGATGCGTTAATAATTGAAGAACAAGCACACCGCTTGGAAAGTTTGGATCAAAATGACTGAAACTATTCTAGAATCTGTACAGCGTGCAAAGCAACTATTGAATGCGAAAGAGCTGGATGTGAATGCAGCTGAGTTGGCGATGCAAGCTGTAACAGGCAAAAGTCGGGCGGGTTATTTTGCCGCACTCCGTGATCAATTACCGGAAGAATCTCGCTCGCTATTTTGGGAGTATATTGAAGAGCTTTTAACAGGCAAACCAATTCAATATATTCTTGAAGAAGAATCATTTTACGGCTATTCCTTCGAAGTGAATGAACGTGTCCTGATCCCTCGGCCTGAAACAGAAGAATTGGTATTCTATGCATTGAGTCGTGCAAGACGGCTGTTTGGAGACAAGGTGATTCAATTTGCAGATATCGGGACAGGAAGTGGGGCGATTGCTGTCGCGTTCAAAAAAGAACGACCCAATGCACAAGTGACCGCGACGGATGTTAGTGAAGAAGCGTTGCAAGTAGCCAAACGTAACGCGCAGCGCAATGACGTAGAAATAACGTTTCGGCAAGGTGACATGGAGGAGCCGCTCATGGGACAAACATGGGATGTCATTCTTTCCAACCCTCCTTATATCGCAGAACATGAAAAAAGCGATATGTCGGCGACGGTATTTGACTTCGAACCGTCTTCCGCTTTATTTGCCGAAGAGGATGGACTGTACTTTTATCGAAGACTAGCAGAACGGTTAGCTCCTTTGATGAATAAACGGGCGCTGATCGGATTTGAAATCGGTTATCAACAAGGTGAAATTGTGCAGCAATTCCTACAGAAAGCCTTCCCTGAAGCCAATGTAGACATCGTGCAAGATATTAATAAAAAAGATCGAATGATATTTTGTGAGATTCAGTGAATAAAACATCTTCCTTCGGGTCATGATAGATTCAGGAGGGGATGACATGTTACAAGATTACACGATTAAAAAACAACCGACAAAAACTTCAAAATTAATTGCTTCTATAGAATTTATACTCGTGCTGTTAGCGATTCAAGGGGTACTGTTATTATTCAATCAAGAGGTACCAACAAGTGAAGTAGCTCAATTTCGTATTCTAGCAAACTCAAATACCGCTGAGGATCAACGGATAAAACAAGAAGTACAGAAAAAGATTGCACCACTACTCGATCAGGCGATCAGTCAGTCAACGACGCAACAACAGTTGCATGACAGGCTTCAACATTTGGAACCTACGATCGAACAACTTGCTGGAGAATATGCAAATGGTTCAGCTGTAACATTTGAACACAAAGCTGCACTTATTCCGCCGAAGAGAATTGGTTTTGCGATTCAGCAGCAGGACGTTTATGATGCCTATATTTTGAAAATCGGCAAAGGAAAAGGGGATAATTGGTGGTGTGCACTATTCCCCAAAGTCTGTTATCCAGAGGAAGCGACAGTAACTGAAACAGAAGAAGAGCCTGTTAAGTTCTTCGTCTGGGAGTGGATAAAATCATGGTTTTCGTAAAACTATTCACAGATTTTGTGGATAAATTGAATGAAATGTGTATAAGAGGGGGTTGGACAGATGGAAACAATACTAAACTCAGTGGATAACCTCGTGGATAACGAAAAAACATATGAACAAGCTGTGGATATCCTGAAATCAGGAGGTCTTGTTGCATTCCCTACTGAAACAGTATATGGATTGGGAGCTGTTGCTACGGACGAACAAGCTGTGCGGAAAATCTTTGAGGCGAAGGGAAGACCTGCCGATAATCCGCTCATCGTACATATCGGAAGAAAGTCAGACATGGAGCGCTTTGTTGCGGAAGTGCCTGAAGTAGCAGAACAATTAATAAAAGCTTTCTGGCCTGGTCCGCTGACATTGGTAATGGAGAAGAAGCCGGGAGTCATCGCGGAAACCGTCACGGCAGGCATGGCGACAGTGGCGATTCGTATGCCGGATCATCCTGTGGCACTGCAATTATTGAAAAAACTTGGACTTCCACTCGCTGCACCGAGTGCGAACCGCAGCGGTAAACCTAGCCCGACAGAGGCGGAGCACGTATACCACGATTTATTTGGTAGGATTCCACTCATCTTAGACGGTGGTGCGACAGGTATTGGTGTAGAATCCACAGTACTGGACGTCACCGTCACACCACCCGTCATTTTGCGTCCGGGCGGCATCGTCAAAGAACAACTGGAAGCTTTGATCGGAACAGTTCATTTGGCGTCAAAATCAGAAGATGAAACAGAAACACCGCGCGCTCCTGGAATGAAATATACCCATTATGCACCGGAAGCGCCTTTATACGTCATCGAATCGGACGCTTCAAAATTAGAGGATGCACTCGACAGTATTCATCGTCAAGGTAAACGGGCTGCCGTCATCGGGCCAGACGAGTTGCACACGGCAAAAGCGGATTGGTACTTTACAACGGGTGCACTCGACAGCAGTGAAGCAATGGCTGCGCATCTGTACAAGGCGATTCGTCAATGTGACAACACCGAAGCGGACATCATCTTGGCGATCGAAACCGACCAAGCAGGTATAGGGGCAGCTGTCATGAATCGATTGGATAAAGCCTCCGACGGCAAACGATATTTCGAATAAAACAAAAGACGAATAGCCCCCTGAAGCAGACGCATAAGATGGATAGATGCGAACTGTAAGGGGGCTTACTCATTGATTGAAATCATAGCGGCCGTCGTTACGACGATTGATATCCTCATCGTCTACACAATTCTTCAATTGCGGCGCGGAAGATTCATGATCGCGCTATGGACTACCTTTTTGAATATGCTATTGCCGCTAGTCGGGTTTTATATGGGCGAGTGGACTGTCCACTTCTTTGCAGGATGGGGTCCCCTACTTTCGGGTGTCCTAATTGGACTAGTCGGTCTCCATATGTTACTTGATGACGGAGAACAGCCTTCAGTAATGGATAAAATCTCGCCTTTTTTCTTGGCATTGCTCGTCAGTATCGATGCCTTCACTGTCAGTGTGACATTTGGCATGATGCAATTGAATAAGTGGCTATTCATTTTTGTGTCAGGTTTCTTTTCATTCGTCTTTTCTATTGTCGCATTGTTATCCACAGGGCGTATTAAATTGATCAATGGAACCTATATTAGACGCATTACTGGAATTGTTTTCATTATTATAGGTGTAATGTCCTTTATCTTTTAACAATTAGTGTTTCTTTTCTCTCATAAATCCGTTATTATTTATAGTAGGTGAGGAAAATGAATATTTATTTTATTTGCACAGGTAATACATGTAGAAGTCCTTTAGCGGAAGCTCTGTTGAATAATGAAAAGTTGCCGGGCGTCACGGCAAAATCTGCAGGCATCCACTCAATGGATGGACTGCCGATTTCCGTGAATTCCGCTCAATTGCTGAAGGAAGCCGGAATTCCGTACAGTAAATTTTCAAATGAACTCAAGTTCTCTGAAATGCAGTGGGCTGACCTCGTCCTGACAATGACAGTTGGCCACAGGGATTTCCTGCACAGCAGCTATCCCGAAATGAAGGAAAAGATTTTCACATTAAAGGAGTATGTAGGGGAGAAGAATGGTTTTGACGTCCATGATCCATATGGTGGCGACTTAGCGACATACCGTACAACGTTCATGGAACTAACAGAACTTATTAAAGCGGTAACCCGAAAGCTCTCGGAGGGAAATTTATGACGGAAACAAGAACAAGGAAAGTGGGTCTGCGAAAAAAGTTTGTCTATTTTATCGTCATTCTCGCAGTCATCACTTATTCAACGAGTGCGGTGTTCATTAATTGGGTACAACCGACATTCTTCCCCAATGTAAAGCCATTTGTATTTCAACTGATTACATATGCTCTTGGCGTTTTATGGTCAGGTATTTTGGCGGCATTATTCAGTGTGATTTTAACGAAACCATTGCAGCGATTGGAAACAGCTGCGATGAGAGTAGCAGATGGGAAGATTGGGCACGATATCGAACTGTCAAATTCATCTGATGAAATTCATTCAGTCGCGAAGGCATTCCGACAAGTCGTTGTGAACTTGCGGAGCATCATCGAACAAATCGAATCAAACTTTCAAACGACTGTTCAATCAGTAGACGCGTTGACGAAAGAGACAAGCTCAGCATCCGGTCAATCGGACGCCATCGCCCGTACAATTGGAGAAATTTCCAATGGGGCAGAATCGACAGCAAGCGCAATCCAGGAAACGGTCGGAGCAATTGAAGATGTTCGTCAATTGGCTATGGAAGTCAACAGTCGGGCGGGCCAATCTTCGGAGCACTCCAAAGCGATGCTGCAAGAACTCCACACGACCACAGATGTATTCCAATCGGTGTTGGCGGGTATCCATCAAATGACGGAGCAGAGCGAACATTCATTGGAAACAATCCAAGTGCTGGATGAAAATGCACATAAAATTGGAGAAATCGTCGAACTTGTCGGTAACATCGCAGGACAAACGAACTTATTGGCGCTCAATGCATCTATCGAAGCGGCACGTGCAGGAGAACACGGAAAAGGCTTCGCTGTCGTGGCGGAAGAAGTACGTAACTTAGCCGACGAAAGCGCAAATGCTGTACAAATGATCTCCACACTTGTTCAAAGTATCCAAGCAGACGTCAAAAAAGTCGTTTCCGAAATGAAGCAACAAGTCGACACAGCTTCAGCCGAAGCAAAACGCGCAACGAAAACAAACGAAAACGTACAATCCATGACCGAAACAATCCACACGATGGCAGCCTCGGTCGTAGAAATCAGTGAAATCGTCAGTCAGCAAATGCAAAAAATCGAACTAACAGCCAAACAATCCATGGAAGTCGCCTCCATTGCAGAAGCTACTTCAGCGGGCGCGGAAGAAGTACGAGCCGCCACAGAGGAACAAGTCGCTTCCATAGAACAAACTGACGCCAAAGCGATGGAACTTAAAGTACAATCCGAAGAACTCTACAAAGTAATCCGCAAATTCGATCGCTCGGTTGATTGATGGATTAATAGGTGGACAGGCTACTATGAAGTCAGGAATTATTGACTATTCATAGGGGCCTGTTTTTTTATTCAGGGGGTATGCGAAACGGGTGGAAAGGTTCGGTGTCCGACTTGTTTGGTGCGGATGAGACAAGGATTGGTTCGGTGCAGTGCTGTTAACGTGCGGTCCAAAAGGTTTTTGGTTCGTTCTGGCAATGCTTTGGTGCGGTGCTGTGCAATTTTGGTTCATTACTCGGCTTCTCTTGTCTGGATGCAAAAGTTAAAGTATTGATGTAGCATTTACTTCATCACCTAGCTTTGTTTATAATATACGATTCCCTATTCAATGGGCTAAACTAGTTGATTGTAGCGGAAGATGGGCGACTCACCCGCGCCCCGCGGAAAGCGTCCCATCTGTAGCGGAAATCAACGGTAGCAAACCCGTCACCCTAATTCGAAAACACACGGACGTTAATCGTCTTTAAGTTGATAAATATTCGTGTTTTTGACGAATCTCCCTAATTCAGACATGAAAACCTCAAAAATAATGCAGTAAAACCGATGATTTTTTTATTGAACAGTGGTAGAATAAGCGATAAGTAAAAATAGAAATGAGGGTGCGCAGTGAAAGTTGCAATTTCTTCAGACCATGGAGGCAACCAACTCCGAAATGAAATCACCAATCTATTGACCGAACTCGACATAGAATTTGTCGACTACGGACCAGATTCCGGCGCTTCCGTCGACTACCCGGACTACGCAGTACCAGTAGCCAACGACGTAGCAGCAGGAAAAGCCGACCGCGGAATCTTGATTTGCGGGACTGGCATCGGCATGTCGATTGCAGCGAACAAAGTAAAAGGCATCCGCTGTGCACTCGTACATGACGTCTTTAGTGCAAAAGCAACACGAGAACATAACGACTCCAACATTCTTGCGATGGGCGAGCGTGTCATCGGGCCTGGTCTTGCGCGCGAAATCGTCAGCACTTGGCTTGGAACTGAATTCGAAGGCGGTCGTCATGAACGCCGTATTGATAAAATGATGGACTTGGAAAAGCAATAATGAAAGTGGGTGGAACATGTGGATGCGATTGAATTATGGAAATTGCAACTCGAACAGGCATTGACTGAGTTTGCGGAACAAGCGCCACCTGCAGCTAATACGATTTTCGTCGTTGGCTGCTCCACGTCTGAGGTAGCAGGTGCGCGGATCGGTACGAACGGCGCGCTGGAGATTGGTGAAGCATTATTCGCACCGCTTCGGAAATTTGCAGACCAGCATCAGATTCATTTAGCATTTCAAGGCTGCGAGCATATTAATCGCGCTGTCACAATTGAACGCAAGACAGCCCAACAGTTTCAATTGGAACCTGTTTCTGTCATACCGGTCGTCAATGCGGGCGGCTCCATGTCTGCGTACGTCTATCAGCAATTCAAAGATCCGGTAGTAGTGGAGTCCGTACAGGCAAACGCCGGTATTGACATCGGCCAAACCTTGATAGGCATGCAATTGAAACCTGTCGTCGTGCCGATTCGCACATCCATTAAACAAGTCGGTGAAGCAATCATCACACTGGCCACGACACGACCGAAATTGATCGGCGGAAGTCGTGCGCAATACGAATGAAATGTGTACAATACAAGATAGCATACAAAACATCAGAAAAAGGGGATACTAACCAATGGACTTAAGCAATGTACAACGCGATGACTCGGCTGTTTTTGAAGCGATCATGGCTGAAAAGAACCGTCAAAATTCCAACATCGAACTAATCGCATCAGAAAACTTCGTTACACAGGCAGTCATGGAAGCACAAGGATCATATTTGACGAATAAATATGCAGAAGGCTATCCGGGACGCCGTTATTACGGTGGCTGTGAACATGTCGACGTTGTGGAAAATATCGCACGCGACCGCCTGAAAGAGTTATTCGGTGCAGCCTATGCAAACGTGCAGCCTCACTCAGGTGCACAAGCAAATATGGCAGTCTACTTTACAGCACTAGAGCCGGGCGATACAGTGCTTGGAATGAACTTATCCCATGGCGGTCACTTGACGCACGGTTCACCTGTAAACTTCTCTGGTATTCTATACAACTTCGTAGAATACGGTGTAAGTAAAGAAGACGAAAAAATCGACTATGAAGACGTTCGTCAAAAAGCGCTTGAGCATAAACCGAAAATGATCGTAGCTGGTGCGAGTGCGTATCCGCAGGAAATCGACTTCGCAAAGTTCCGTGAAATCGCGGATGAAGTCGGCGCATATTTGATGGTCGATATGGCGCATATCGCAGGCCTTGTTGCAGTAGGCGAGCACCCGAATCCAGTGCCACACGCACATTTCGTAACGTCCACAACGCATAAAACATTGCGTGGACCACGTGGCGGTTTGATTTTATTGAACGAAGAATTCGCGGAAGAATTTGGCCGCAAAATCGACAAAACGGTATTCCCTGGCGTTCAAGGCGGTCCATTGATGCACGTTATCGCTGCAAAAGCTGTTGCATTCAAAGAGGCGCTAGAGCCGGAATTCAAAACATACATCCAACAAGTGAAGAAAAATGCGAAGGCATTGGCAGAGCAATTTAACAAGGAAGGTATTGATGTAGTTTCAGGCGGCACGGACAATCACATCGTACTTGTGAAGTTGAAATCACTTGGTTTAACAGGAAAAGTTGCTGAGCATGTATTGGACGAAGTTGGCATTACAGTGAATAAAAACACAGTGCCTTTCGATACAGAAGGACCATTCGTCACTTCAGGTATCCGCATCGGTACGCCTGCTGTCACAACACGTGGATTCAAAGAGGAAGACATGCAAGAAGTCGGCCGCATCATTGCGAATCTATTGAAAAACCACGAAGATGAAACTGCAAAAGCCGAAGCACGCAAAGCAGTAACAGCTCTTACAGATCAACATCCTTTATACGCATAAAAATCAAGCGTCTGACCATTGTGTCAGGCGCTTTTTGGAGTGTAAAATGTCTATGTATGATCACTTAGACGGTGTGTATGAGCGAGAGTAGGGATTTTATGATCGAGAATCGATAGTTTATGAGCGGCAATACGTCTTATACGAGCACGTGAAAGATTTTATGAGCGCGCTGCAAAAGTCTGAATCTAAAAACATCTGACATATCTGCGCCTATCGCATGATTTCTGTTATAATGTACAAGATATTCCGAAAAGGAGCGAAACCAATGGCAAAAGTACATGTATTTGATCACCCATTAATTCAGCACAAACTGACGTTTATTCGAAAAGCAGATACAGGCACGAAAGAATTCCGTGAATTAGTCGATGAAGTATCGACGCTAATGGCATTCGAGATCACACGTGAGCTGCCGCTTACAGAAATCAACATCCAAACGCCGGTATGCGAAGCAACTTCCAAAGTATTGGCAGGTAAGAAATTAGGAGTCGTTCCAATCCTGCGTGCAGGAATCGGAATGGTAGAAGGGATCTTGAAATTAATTCCGGCTGCTAAGGTAGGACATGTTGGTCTTTATCGGGACCCAGAGACGCTAAAACCAGTGGAGTACTATGTGAAATTGCCTTCTGACGTATCAGAACGCGAATTCATCGTAGTGGACCCGATGCTCGCAACAGGCGGCACAGCGATTGAAGCGATCAATTCATTGAAAAAGCGCGGTGCGGTTAATATTAAGTTCATGTGTTTGGTCGCGGCTCCTGAAGGCGTCGAATTACTGACTAAAGAGCACCCTGACGTTGATGTCTATATCGCGGCTTTGGATGAAAAGTTGAACGATAAAGGGTATATCGTGCCTGGACTTGGTGACGCAGGTGACCGTTTATTCGGCACGAAATAATGGAGGGAACATTCATTGACTAAAAAGTGGAAAGTGATGACGATTTTCGGCACAAGACCGGAAGCGATTAAAATGGCGCCGCTAGTTCTAGAACTAGAAAAGTATCCCGATCAAATCGAATCCATCGTTACTGTCACTGCCCAGCATCGGCAAATGCTCGATCAGGTGCTGGAAACATTCAAAATCAAGCCGAATTATGATTTGAATATTATGAAGGACCGGCAAACTCTAATCGACGTGGCGACACGTGGTTTAGAAGGTCTCGACAAAATTATGAAAGAATCCAAGCCCGATATCGTGCTCGTTCACGGAGACACGGCGACGACATTCATCGGCAGTTTGGCTGCATTTTACAATCAAATCGCTGTTGGTCACGTTGAAGCGGGATTGCGTACGTGGAATAAATATTCTCCATATCCGGAAGAAATGAACCGCCAATTGACAGGCGTCATCGCCGACTTACATTTCGCACCGACTGAAAAATCAGCACAAAACTTGCTGAATGAAGGCAAAAATGAAGAACGCATTTTCATCACAGGCAACACAGCGATCGATGCACTTCAGACAACGGTCGATCCGGATTATCATCATCCGATTTTCGATCGACTCGGCGACGACCGTTTGATCTTGCTGACAGCACATCGCCGGGAAAACCTCGGAGAACCGATGCGCAACATGTTCCGCGCGATTAACCGTCTGCTCGACAAGTATGATGACATTCAAGTGATCTATCCTGTGCATATGAACCCGGCCGTGCGTGAAGTGGCGGATGAACTGCTGGGGAACAACGAACGGGTGCACTTGATTGAGCCGCTAGAAGTGCTGGATTTCCACAACTTTGCTGCGCGTTCGCATATCATTCTTACGGACTCCGGCGGTATTCAAGAAGAAGCACCTTCCCTCGGAAAACCGGTCATCGTCCTGCGAGACACGACCGAACGCCCAGAAGGCATCGAAGCAGGAACGTTACGCTTGGCTGGAACAGATGAAGAAACCATCTTCGAGCTAACCGACACGCTCTTATCAGACCATGCCGAGTACGAAGCAATGTCTAAAGCCTACAATCCATACGGCGACGGCCACGCATCCGAACGCATCGTCGAATCTTTATTGAAATATTTATCTTCATTATAAGAAACATAAACCCAGCAGAAGGAGAATCTTTTGCTGGGTTTTTCGTAAAAGGGGAAAGGAGACTTGGGGTTGTGGTCCGGGATTTGCGCTCCAGACGGTACGCTTTCCGGAGGGCGTGGCCTTGAGCCTCTCCTCGTTCGCTACGCTTCCTGCGGGGTCTCAAGACGCACGCTAATCCCCCAGGAGTCGACCGTCTTCCGCTCCAATCCTTAGTTCGCTTGCAGAATCATATAGCGTACTTTTTATAGTTATTTAAAATCTGAGAAGACTAGCCATTGTCAGAGTACAAAACGGGCATCTCCCTTTGACTAAATTCAAGTGCATTAAACGAACTCACGGACAATAAGCCTTTAGGCAATGCTATTTATCATTCGCTTTTGAACTTTGGTCACTATCTTAAGGAAGCATCACTTTATTGCTTAAAAATTACAGTGAACTAACCATTATACTTCCTGTTTAAAAGTAGGGATTGGAGCGGCGGGTGGCGACTCCGGCGGGATTAGCGCGACAGGTGAGACCCTGGACTGAGCGAAGCGAAGGAAGCGGCTCACCGCGCGCCCCGCGGAAAGCGTCCACCCAGAGCGCAAATCCCCGGACCGCCTAGCTAAGTCACCAACCCTCTTTCAACCAAGCAAAAAAAGCAACAAAAACTTTATAAACAAATATGTCGAATGTTTGACAATGCGAACACTTTGTGAATAATTTATCTTGAATCAATTGACATAAAAAAACCCCTATTGTATGCTAACAAAGGGTAAGATTGATAAGGAACTCATACATATCTTAGGTAAAGAAATGATGTTTTCGAGCTTTCTAGTCTTTCCACCATGAACGCCTGCTAGCCTCTTTGACTGCGTTATGCAAAGCAACGCTACCTGGTGAACAAAAAGGCGTTTCACTTACAATTTCCAGATTCCAATGCAAGGAATCTATGTCGTAAAAGAATGATGGAAACGACAAAGTCTAATCACGTTCGACACTTGTCGAAAAAACTACTGAGCACTTCACCAAAACCACTTGGAATCCAAATACGAAATAGGAGAATCACCGACAATGCAAAGTATGCAGGAAATTTTCAATCGGCAAAAGAAGAGCTTCTTTTTTTTGCTTGCATTGTTTGGGCTCGGCTGGTTCTTTTTGGACTACCGGACAATCTTCGCGGGACTCATCTTAGGTTCATCTTTCGGAATGTACAACTTTTGGATTTTGGTGCGGCGGATGGAACGATTTGATCGGGCCATTACCGAAGAAAAGCGTGCGAAGTCATTAGGGATGGGCTTACGTTTTGCATCAGGTGTAGCGGCGGCAGCCATTGCACTTTCTCTGCCGGAAGAGTTTGATTTGATCAGCACGGTAATCGGGTTAATGGTACCTTATGTATTGCTGTTCACTGATCGTCTGCTGTTCCATGGGAAGCATTGACACTTTACTAGCAAGGGGAGGTGAACAAAAACGTGAATCATGAAAATCCACAGTTTGTTTTATTCGGAATTGGGTTTAACCCTTCGAATATATTGATGCTGTTTGTGACGTGTCTGGTCGTTTTCTTGATTGCAGTAGCATCCACTCGGCGGCTTCAAATGAAACCAACGGGCATGCAAAACTTCATGGAATGGGTCATGGACTTTGTCAAAGGCATCATTAAAAATAACATGGACTGGAAAACGGGAGGACGCTTCCACGTACTAGGGATCACCTTAATCATGTTTGTCTTCGTGGCGAATATGCTCGGATTGCCATTCGCAATCGTCTGGGACGATCAACTTTGGTGGAAATCTCCGACAGCCGATCCAGTTATCACGTTAACCCTCGCTTCTACAGTTGTTGCGTTAACGCATTTCTATGGCGTCAGACAGCTTGGACTTGGTGGGTATCTTAAAACATACGTCCAGCCGATTCCTTTCTTGGCACCACTGAAAATCATTGAGGAATTCGCAAATACGTTGACACTCGGTCTTCGTCTTTACGGTAACATCTTTGCAGGTGAGATCTTGATCGGTCTTCTTGCGACACTCGGTGCAGGAAGCGTCTTCGGTTTAGTCGGAGCTGTGATCCCGGCACTTGCATGGCTAGGTTTCTCCGTGTTCATCGGAGCGATCCAAGCATTTATCTTTGTTATGTTAACGATGGTCTATATGGCTCACAAAGTCAGCACGGACCACTAAACATAGAAATACCCTATTTAGGGAAACCAAAACTATACAAATATTAGGAGGAAATACACTATGGGTTTATTGGCAGCAGCACTAGCAGTTGGTCTAGGTGCACTTGGCGCAGGTATCGGTAACGGTTTGATCGTTTCTAAGACAGTTGAAGGGATCGCTCGTCAACCAGAAGCACGCGGCGTTCTTCAAACAACAATGTTCATCGGGGTTGCATTGGTTGAGGCACTTCCAATCATCGCAACAGTTATCGCGTTTATCGTAATGAACAAATAATTTTCGAATTATATGGCGAAGCACGTAGTATAGGTCTTCGCCATTGCTTTATGTGGATAAATAGTTGAAACATCTGAACATAGAATAATTTTGCCAATCAGGCAGAAGACTGAAACGAAAGAGTCATGAGCTCTTGAAGGGAGTGAAACAATCGTGTTGGATACCTTCGTCCTCTTATCAGCAAACGCTGACGCAGGATTTTTAGCAAGTTTGAACCAGCGACTCAATTTAGGTGACATCATCGTCACTGTCGTATTTTTCACGATTCTCATGGTACTTCTCAAGAAGTTCGCATGGGGTCCGTTAATGGGCATAATGGATCAACGGGCGCAATTAATCGCTACGGAGATCGAACAAGCCGAAAAAAGCCGTCAAGAATCTGCAAAGCTTCTTGAAGAGCAACGTGCTCTATTGAAAGAAGCACGCGACAATGCACAATCTATCGTCGAAAACGCTAAGAAACAAGGTGATACTCAACGTGAAGAGCTGATTACGGCTGCACGCGCTGAAGTAAGCCGAATGAAAGAAGCTGCTACTCTCGAAATCGCTACAGAAAAAGAGAAAGCAGTGGCTGCAGTTCGCGAAGAATTCGTATCTCTATCTATTTTGGCTGCGTCTAAAGTTCTTGGAAAAGAAATTTCCGAAGACGATAACCGCGCATTGATCGAAGAAACGATTGTGAAGGCAGGCGAAGGGCGATGAGCCAATCGGTAATCGCAAAACGTTATGCCGTTGCATTGTTTGATGCTGCACAGGAAAAACAACAAGCTCTTGCTGTGCAAACAGATTTAAAAGAGCTGAAGAAGATTTTTGAAGGGGAAAAGGAATTGAGTGAGATGCTAATTTCTCCAAAATTCTCGATCCAAAAGAAGAAACAATTAATTGGGCAATTTTTCAGTGAAGCAAATCCGCTCGTATTGAACACACTATATGTTCTAATCGACGCGGGGCGTATTGGAGAAGTACTGAACGTTATCGAAGATTACCAGGACATTGCAAATGAAGCATCCGGTGTCGCCGAAGCAAAAGTATACTCTACACGTCAATTGACGGTTGAAGAGAGCAATGCGATTTCCACTGCCTTTGCACATAAGGTCGGGAAGCAATCATTGCATATCGAAAACTTGATTGACCCAAGCCTAATCGGAGGCATCCGCCTTCAGATCGGCAACCAAATTTATGACAGCAGCATCAGCGCAAAGCTGGCGCGTCTTGAACGTCAATTAATCAATTAATTTGAATTAAGAGGGGTGACATACATGGGCATCAAAGCTGAGGAAATTAGCGGTCTGATTAAACAGCAGATCGAAAATTATCAGTCTGAAATGGAAGTAAGTGAAGTAGGTACTGTAATCCGTGTAGGTGACGGTATCGCACTTGCTCATGGCCTCGACAATGTCATGGCGGGAGAGCTTCTTGAGTTCTCTACCGGCGTAATGGGTCTGGCACAAAACTTGGAAGCGAACAACGTAGGTATCGTTATCCTCGGGCCATACACAGACATTAAAGAAGGCGATGAAGTACGTCGCACAGGACGTATTATGGAAGTACCAGTCGGAGAAGAATTGATCGGCCGTGTCGTCAATTCACTTGGACAACCAGTTGACGGACTAGGTCCTATCAACACAACAAAAACACGCCCTATCGAAAGCCCTGCACAAGGGGTTATGGCGCGTAAATCTGTTCATGAACCGTTACAAACAGGAATCAAAGCGATCGATGCGCTTGTTCCGATCGGCCGTGGACAGCGTGAATTGATCATCGGTGACCGTCAAACAGGTAAAACAACTGTTGCGATCGATGCGATTCTAAACCAAGCAGACCAAGACATGATCTGTATTTATGTAGCGATTGGACAAAAAGAATCCACTGTTCGTGGCGTAGTAGAAACATTGCGTAAAAACGGTGCTCTTGACTACACAATCGTTGTAACAGCATCTGCATCAAGCCCGGCGCCAATGCTTTATTTGGCACCATATACAGGTATTTCAATGGCAGAAGAATTCATGTTCGCAGGCAAGCACGTACTGATTGTTTATGATGACCTATCTAAACAAGCAGCAGCTTACCGTGAACTTTCCTTGCTACTTCGTCGTCCTCCAGGTCGTGAAGCTTATCCAGGGGATGTCTTCTACCTACACAGCCGCCTGTTAGAGCGTGCTGCGAAATTGAACGACTCTTTAGGAGCAGGTTCAATCACTGCACTACCATTCGTTGAAACTCAAGCAGGAGATATCTCTGCTTATATTCCAACAAACGTAATTTCCATCACGGACGGACAAATCTTCCTTCAATCCGACCTCTTCTTCTCAGGCGTACGCCCTGCAATCAACGCAGGTCTTTCCGTATCCCGAGTTGGTGGTTCGGCGCAAATTAAAGCGATGAAGAAAGTTGCCGGTACACTTCGTTTGGATCTTGCTGCATTCCGTGAGTTAGAAGCATTCTCACAATTCGGTTCGGATCTTGATCCGTCTACAAGAGCGAAACTGGACCGCGGTCAGCGTACAGTTGAAATCTTGAAGCAGGACTTGAACAAACCATTGAAAGTCGAATACCAAGTTATCAGTCTATATGCACTGACACGCGGTTACCTCGACGATATTCCAGTAAAAGACGTACTGCGTTTTGAAAGTGAAATCACTAGCTGGTTAGAATCAAACCACACGGAAGTTTACGATCACATCCGTACAACAAAAGATCTTCCAGCGGACGACGTAATGAGCGCAGCGTTCAACGAATTCAAGAAAAACTTTGTGACTTCTGAAGCGTAATTTTTCTCTTGATGGATCTTAAAATAAAGGTGGTGAATAGCCAGTGGCGTCCTTACGCGAAATAGAAAGCCGTATTGCTTCAACGAAAAAGACGAGTCAAATCACGAAAGCGATGCAAATGGTCTCTGCTTCCAAACTGAACCGTGCTGAAATGAACGCTAAGAAATTCGTTCCCTACATGGACAAAGTGGAAGAAGTGGTCGGTGCCATTGCATCCGTAACGAAAGATTCCGGGCATCCTCTTTTAACTGCACGTCCCGTTAAGAAAACTGCGTACATCGTAGTGACTTCTGACCGTGGACTCGTAGGTGGATACAACGCGCACATTTTCCGTGCCGTAACCCGCGCAATCGAACAACGCCACAAGTCAAAAGACGAAGTGGTCATTATTGCGATTGGTCGAAAAGGCTATGAATTCTTCAGTCGTCTTGGATTCAAGATTGAAGAAAGTCTGATCGGGCTTTCGGATCACCCTCGTTTTGAAGAAGTAAAAGATATCGCGAATCGGGCTGTTGGCATGTTCACAGAAGGCGTTTATGATGAAGTGTATTTATACTACAACCACTTCATCTCCGCCATCTCCAACGAAGCAACTGAACGTAAATTGCTTCCACTCACAGATATTTCATCCGTATCTGCAACTTCATCTTATGAGTTCGAGCCTTCTGCTGAAGCGATACTCGAAACCCTTCTCCCGCAATACACGGAGAGCCTCATTTATGGAGCAGTACTGGATGGAAAAGCGAGCGAACATGCTTCCAGTATGACAGCGATGAAGACGGCGACAGACAATGCGTCTGAACTAATCGATTCGTTAACATTACAATTTAACCGTGCACGTCAAGCAGCGATCACTCAGGAAATCACAGAAATCGTAGCCGGCGTAGCAGCACTTGAATAAAAGATTTGAAGGAAAGTAAGACAGGAGGGAAAAGCATGAGTAATGGACATATTCTTCAGGTTATGGGTCCGGTTGTTGACGTTAAATTCGAAGACGGTCAGCTTCCTGCAATCTATAACGCATTGAAGGTAAATATCGACCGCGGAAACGGCGAGGTCGAAGTGTTGACTCTAGAGGTGGCACTACACCTTGGTGACGACGCGGTTCGTACGATTGCAATGTCCTCGACAGATGGTCTGAAACGTGGTACTCCAGTAGAAGATACAGGCGCACCTATTTCTGTTCCAGTCGGAGACGTTACACTCGGACGTGTATTTAACGTACTAGGCGAGGAAATCGACCTAGCTGAGCCAGTTCCAGCTGATGCACAACGTGATCCAATTCACCGTTCTGCACCTACATTCGAACACCTTTCCACAGAGGTTGAGATTCTGGAAACTGGAATTAAAGTAGTTGACTTGCTTGCGCCATACATCAAGGGTGGTAAAATCGGACTCTTCGGTGGTGCGGGAGTAGGTAAAACAGTTCTAATCCAAGAATTGATCAACAACATCGCACAAGAACACGGTGGTATTTCCGTATTCGCAGGTGTTGGAGAACGTACTCGTGAAGGTAATGACTTATTCTTCGAAATGACAGACTCAGGCGTTATCAAGAAAACGGCAATGGTCTTCGGTCAAATGAACGAGCCACCTGGTGCGCGTATGCGTGTTGCACTTTCGGGCTTGACAATGGCTGAACACTTCCGTGATGAGCAAGGACAAGACGTTCTATTGTTCATCGATAACATTTTCCGCTTTACACAAGCAGGTTCTGAAGTTTCTGCCCTTCTTGGACGTATGCCTTCTGCGGTTGGTTACCAGCCGACATTGGCTACAGAAATGGGTCAGTTACAAGAACGAATCACTTCTACAAATAAAGGTTCCGTTACATCGATCCAAGCGATCTATGTACCAGCGGATGACTATACGGATCCAGCTCCGGCAACAACATTCGCTCACTTGGATGCGACAACGAACTTGGAGCGTAAGCTTTCTGAGATGGGTATCTACCCAGCAGTAGATCCGCTTGCTTCATCTTCTCGCGCATTGAGTGCTGAGATTGTTGGAGAAGAGCACTACCGTGTAGCACGTGAAGTTCAGACGACGCTTCAGCGATACCGTGAATTGCAAGACATCATTGCAATCCTAGGTATGGATGAGTTGGATGAAGACGACAAGCAGGTTGTTGACCGCGCGCGTCGTATCCAGTTCTTCTTGTCTCAAAACTTCCACGTAGCTGAACAGTTTACAGGACAAAAAGGTTCTTACGTTCCAGTTGCTGAAACAATTAAAGGCTTCGGAGAAATTTTGGAAGGTAAGTATGACCACTTGCCGGAAGATGCATTCCGTTTGGTCGGACGCATCGAAGAAGTTATCGAAAAAGCAAAAGGCATGGGCGTAGAAGTCTAAGAATAGGGACCAGGAGGGGAAAAAATGAGTAAAATCAAAGTGAATATCGTCACTCCCGACGGCCCTGTTTGTGAAATGGATGCGAACATGGTGATTGCAGTTACCGAAGCTGGTGAGATCGGGGTTCTTCCCGGCCACATCGCAATGGTAGCACCACTTCAAATTGGTGCACTTCGCCTTAAAACAGACGGCAAGACAGAAACCGTCGCAGTCCACGGAGGTTTCATCGAGGTCCGTCCTGAAGTGGTTACTGTATTGGCGCAGAGTGCTGAAATGGCTAAGTCCATTGATATTGCACGCGCAAAGAGAGCAGCCGAAAAAGCAGAAGCGGACTTGAAAGCAAAAACAGATAGTCTTGATCTGCGTCTAGCTGAACTTGATTTGAAGCGTGCCATCAACCGTATGCAAGTGTATGAGCAACGTGTATAAATAGAAGTACGAAGGCGGACAGACAATATTTCTGTCCGCCTATTTTTTTAGAATGTATAGTTTGGGATTGGCAACTGACAAAATTATTTCACAACGATCCAAAAAACGTTCGAACGTTCGTAACTCCTTGCGAACCGAGCCAAAAGTTCATTTAACCGAACGAAACACGGCTGGGACCGAACCAAAGTTGCAGTGAACCGAGCGTAACGAGTTCAGTGCCGAACCAAAGTTTATACAATTCTTGAAAGGAGTTTGAACGATGAGCACACTCGGCAGTAATCCGCTGCTTGCGATCGTTTCGCATATTTTTTTCATTGGGATTAGTTTTTATGCGTTACAAGCAATTCTTACCCAAGCAATTATTCGTAAAAATCGTGTTTTCCAAACACAACTTTTGTTTATTTTGCTAAGTATTGCAATTGGTTCGACCGTATCAAATTTCTTTTTAGACATATCCTATTGGTCAGGAAGATGGTCTACCTGGTTTTGATTTCCTTCAGCTGAAGTTTGTCAACATCTTCTCAGCAGGAGTCAGAACTCCGGCTGAAAGAAGTTAAAACCAAAAAGTTTGTTGTTCTGGTGAGTACAATGAAAAAGCGAGTGGGTGGGACATCGTTGATCTACGCTGCAGGCGGACGCTTTCCGGGGGGCGTGCGGTGAGCCGCTTCCTTCGCTCCGCTCAGTCTAGGGTCTCACCGCGCACCCCGCGGAAAGCGTCCACCCAGAGCGAGAGCCGTAACGAAGAACGGCTTTTGCGAGCATAAGCGAAGCGTTGTGAGCACATCTTTGGTTTAAATCCCCGGACACCAAATCTCACTTATAGCTAGGATACAATTCTTTGCCGTAACTATACACCAAAGAAAATTCCGTGGAATACGTGTAAGTACTGGATGACTCGGGTATTACGATTAATATGTCCAATTTGGCCTCGCTAATTACAAACACATTGTGTCGAATTGCCACATATACTACATTACGTAAGAAATACCCGAAAATTGCGCCGGAAGTTACTTGTCTACTAAAGTTTTACAAGGTACAATAGAATGTGTTTTATGTGTAAACTTTCGATAAGAACAAGTATGTACTGGATATTAATAACAAAAATGTTTATGGATAATTATAGCTTGTGGGCAGAAGGATAAATTTGACTCGGAGGGGCTAGTGGTGGAAAAAATTATTATTAACGGCGGACGGACTTTACAAGGGAACGTACGTGTAGAAGGTGCGAAGAACGCGGTACTGCCGATCTTGGCAGCAGCTTTATTGGCATCTGAAGGTGTAAACGTGATTCGTGACGTGCCGAATCTTTCGGACGTGCGGACAATCAATGAAGTACTCAAAAGCTTAAATGCAAAAATTACACACGATCCTGAAAAAGGCGAAGTGATTATTGACTCTCGTGGAAAATTGGCAGAGGAAGCGCAATTTGAATTCGTACGTAAAATGCGGGCATCCATTTTAGTGATGGGACCCTTGCTGGCACGTAACGGCTTCGCACGTGTCGCGTTACCAGGCGGCTGTGCAATTGGCTCAAGACCGATCGATCAGCATTTGAAAGGCTTCGAAGCAATGGGAGCTGAAATTTCATTTGGACATGGGCATGTGGAAGCAAAAGTCGATGGCCGCTTGAAAGGTGCAAAAATCTATTTGGATTTCCCGAGCGTGGGCGCAACGGAAAATATCATGACAGCTGCAGCTTTGGCTGAAGGCACTACAATTATTGAAAATGCTGCAAAAGAACCTGAAATCGTCGACTTGGCAAACTTTATCAATGAAATGGGTGGTAAAGTGGTGGGTGCGGGTACGGACAATATCCGTATCGAAGGCGTCTCTACACTCTATGCTTCTATCCACCACATTATTCCTGACCGCATTGAAGCCGGCACATTCATGGTGGCTGCTGCAATCACAGGCGGCGATGTCATCATTGACAACGCGGTGCCAGAACATAGCACGGCATTGATCTCTAAATTAACTGAAATGGGTGTAGTCGTCACGGAATTGGATGAAGGTGTTCGCATTACAGCGAAGCATCCTTTGAAGGCAGTCGATTTGAAAACGATGCCGCATCCTGGATTCCCTACGGATATGCAATCACAAATGATGGCGTTGATGCTCACTGCAACAGGTACAGGTGTATTGACTGAAACTGTGTTTGAAAATCGTTTCATGCATGTGGAAGAATTCCGCCGCATGAATGCGGATGTGAAAATTGAAGGACGCTCAGTGATCGTTTCAGGACCTTCTAAAATCCAGGGAGCTGAAGTCGCTGCAACTGATCTGCGTGCCGCTGCATCACTTATCCTAGCTGGCCTCGTCGCAGAAGGGGTCACTCGTGTTACTGAACTTATCCATTTAGATCGCGGCTATGTTGATTTCGACAAAAAGCTGAAGGCCTTGGGAGCAGATATTACACGCGTTTCATCTGAACAAGAAATCACGGAAACACAATTTGCATAAACTATCGAAAACCACGGACGTTCATCGTTCGTGGTTTTTTGAGCGCTCAGATAGGTCGTATGATCGTGCATAGCTTGTTTATGAGCGGAAAGCTTGGACTTATGAGCGCGTCTGGCAGCTATATGATCGCTCAGGAGATTTTATGAGCGCACCCGAAAGATTTATGATCATCTACAAAAATTTATGAGCGTCTAAGAATTTTATCCTTCGAATCAACGATCACTCTATAAGCATACGAGCTCCACTAACCGCATATAGTGCAGTATGTACAAAAAACTACTCCTTTTATTCATTATTCTTTCATTATTTTTTATTCCAATCCTAGCAAAACAAGCGCCGGATCTGAAGCTGGCAGACCAACGAAAGGAGAAGAAGTGTGACATCATGATTTCCGTTACTGGAGTGGACGAGCCAATTCCTTTAGAAGAGTACGTGGTTGGTGTCGTTGCGGGTGAAATGCCGGCTGACTTCCATGAAGAGGCATTGAAAGCTCAAGTGATCGCTGCACGTACATATGCGGCGCGAAATACGGATAAAGGGGCTAAACCGATAGCGAAGGATGTTTCCGCGCAAGTGTATCGGACGGAAGCAGAACGCAAAGAGCGCTGGGGGAAGGCCTTTAAACAGAACGAGAAAAAAATCAGGAAAGCAGCAGAAGCAACAAGAGGTGATATTATCGTTCATGGTGAAGAAATCATCTCAGCAATGTTCTTCTCTACATCTAATGGTAAAACCGAAGCCGCACAAAACTTCAGTGGAAATCCAGTGGAGTATTTACAAAGCGTGGATAGCCCTGGTGAAGAAAAAGTAGCACCGACTGTCGAACGTAAATTGCAAATGACTTTAACAGAATGGAATCGGAAACTTGGATTGAAGTGGGATGCGGACGAATTCCGCGAACTTCAATTAGTGAGAAATCAAACAGGACGGGTTCAAAAAATCATCACGGGCAATTATGAGACAAGCGGACGACAGGTTCGGGAGAAATTGAATTTGGCCTCAACAGACTTCAATATTGCATATGATGTCAACAATCAAATTGTGCATATTACGACGCTCGGATATGGACATGGCGTCGGGATGAGCCAATACGGAGCTGAAGCGTACGCGCAAAAAGGCTGGACGGCAGATAAAATCATTTCACACTATTATACAGGCACACGGATACAAAAAATAAATTTACCTGAAGATGAATGTTTAAAATCCTCTTAACTTGCAAAGAATGCAAGTGAGGTGATGACAATGCGAGAAGAAAAACCAAAGGCCCCTTCTCAGGAAAACAAAAAAATGAAAAACGGCTGGTTCTGGCCTGCCATTTATACGGGCGTAGCGCTCCTATTTATCGGCATGGTATGGGGCTACTCCGCAATGACGACGAAAGATGAAGCAGTAACGTCGGATGTGGCGAAGCTCGATCAGCCGAATGACGATGTCACGGTGGAAACAAATGCAGCAAACGAAACACTCAAGTATCCATTCCATGAAGATCAACTAGATCAAGTCGCTATTTTACAAGAATTTTACGATCCTACAGCAGAAGAGTCGGTGCGTGAAAAGGCATTGCTCGTATTCAAGCAATCTTATGTCACAAGCAAAGGTCTATCTCTTTCGATGGACGGACAACCGTTTGAAGTAGTGGCGGCACTGAGCGGTACAGTAGAGGCTGTCGTCGCGGATTCATTCAAAGGCAGTGAGATCAGACTAAAACATGCGGACGGTATGACAACGGTCTATAGTTCATTGACAGGCGTACTTGTGAAGGAAGGCGAAGAAATCCAACAAGGACAAGTCCTCGCAACGACTACACAAAACGATTGGAATCCACAAGCAGGCGTACATTTGCAATTTGAAGTTCAAAAAGACGGCGTGGCTGTCAACCCACACGACTACTTGGCGTTCTAATTAAATAAACAATCCACTAAGCCATTCCAGCCCCCCGGAATGGCTTTTTCATATGTTCGTAAGTGTTTGCATACAATAGAACACCATAAAGGAGTGAAAAGAGAAAGGAAGAGGGCGTGCACGAGCAAATTAGAAGGCGTTGCGTACGTCTTGGGAGGATGCTGATTGAAACGAACTTGACAGTGCGTGCGTTAGCCAATGCGACCGGCTATTCCAAGAGTACGGTGCATAAAGATTTGACCGAGCGACTGCCGAATGTCGATCCCGGCCTATCGGAACAAGTCGCAAAGATTCTTGCCTATCATAAATCGATCCGCCACCTTCGCGGAGGAGAAGCGACCCGCCAAAAATGGAAAAATGAAACCCCTAAGCAACAGGCGGATGCCTAGGCTCACCACTAACCTCTGACCGCCAATCCCATTACTTGTAATAAGCTCAAATTATGATACAATCTAAGTAAGTTAATACTTCTGGTTTGAGTTACTGAGAGACCTCAAAGAATGATTGCATTCAGCAGTCATTCTTTTGAGGTTTCTTTTTTTCATACTTCATTAAAAAAGGGAGAGAGACAAATGACAACATTTTCTTCATTGGAACGTACTGCGTTAGTTGATCAATTGAATTCCGAGCTTTTTGACGTCGTGATAATCGGCGGCGGCATTACGGGAGCTGGCATTGCACTCGATGCGGTAACACGCGGACTGAAGACGGCACTTGTTGAGATGCAGGATTTCGCTTCCGGAACATCCAGCCGCTCCACGAAACTTGTCCACGGAGGATTGCGTTATTTGAAGCAATTTGAAATCAAAGAAGTTGCAGAGTTAGGTAAAGAGCGGGCGATCGTCTATGAGAATGGTCCGCATGTCACAACGCCTGAACGCATGTTGCTTCCATTTCACACAGGCGGCACATTCGGAAGCTTCTCCACTGCAATCGGCTTACAAGTATATGATTTCTTGGCAGGCGTTAAAAAGTCTGAACGACGGACGATGTTGAATGTGGAACAAACGCTGAAACAAGCTCCCCTTGTAAAAAAAGAAGGTCTTCAAGGCAGCGGTATGTATGTAGAATACCGGACCGATGATGCGCGATTGACGATTGAAGTGATGAAAGCAGCGGCAGAAAAAGGAGCGTTCATCCTTAATTACGCTACTGCTGAAGGATTTGTCTACAATGATCAGAATAAAATCTCGGGTGTGCAAGTCCGCGATACGATTGCGGATCAGCAGTTCACAATCCAAGCGAAGAAAGTGATCAACGCGGCAGGTCCTTGGGTGGATGAAGTCAAAAATATGGACGGTTATTCTGCGGGTAAACATTTAATCCTTTCAAAAGGCATCCATCTTGTTTTTGACCAAAGTGTCTTCCCTCTGCACCAAGCGATTTATTTCGATACACCAGACAAGCGTATGATTTTTGCAATTCCGCGCGAGGGGAAAGCGTATGTCGGCACGACGGATACCTTTTACGAAGGAGATCCTAAAGAAATGCAGATTACGGAAGCGGATCGCACGTATATACTCGACTCCATCAAGTTCATGTTCCCGGAAGTCCAAGTGACAGAAGACGATGTTGAGTCCAGCTGGGCAGGCGTCCGACCGCTCATTCACGAAGACGGCAAGAATCCATCTGAAATTTCGAGAAAAGATGAGATTTGGGAATCGGAAAAAGGACTCATCACAATTGCTGGCGGTAAATTGACCGGCTACCGTAAGATGGCGGAGACGGTTATCAATAAAGTAGTCCAGCAGCTTTCGAAAGAAACCGGCCGGAAATTCCCGCGCAGCATCACGAAACATTTCCCGATTTCAGGCGGAGATATCGGCGGGTCATCCAACTACAAACGATTCATTCAGCAATCCGTAGAACGTGGACAAGCACTAGGCTTTACGGAACGCGAGGGCCGGCACCTAGCTGCATTGTACGGTTCAAATGTGGAGAAAGTATTCACGATTCCTTACGAACCTGTAACGGATATGCCGCGTATTCTATACGTCAAACTGCGCTATGCTATTGAACAAGAAATGGCGGTAAAGCCGACTGACTTCTTCATCCGTCGTACAGGAGATCTCTATTTCCATATGGCCAACGTGACAGCCGGCAAGTCCGATGTATTGAATGAAATGGCTGCCATCTTAGGATGGACAGAAGCGGAAAAGTCGAAATATGAGCAAGAATTGGATGAAGAGGTTAGAAAGGCAACGACAGTCATCTAACATGGTATAGTAAAGAAAAACTTTGATGGAGGAGTGATCATCGTCATACCTTTTCATGGTCAGAAAATCTTACCTGCGGCTCGGACGATGAAGCAATTCGAACGGCTGCTGGACAGTCCATTTGAATATATCGTGTTACTGGAAGTGCATATAAGCAATGTGAAAACCTTGAAACAAGAAGCGGATAAACGAAGCAAGAAACTCATTATCCATGCAGATTTGATTCAAGGCTTGAAAACAGATAATTTTGCTGCCGACTTCCTATGCAATGATATTCGTCCGGCCGGTATCATTTCAACCAGATCCAATATGATTGCAAAAGCGAAGGCAAAAGGCATTATTGCGATCCAGCGCATGTTCTTGCTCGATACGATCGCTCTTGAGAAAAGCTACTCGTTAATTAAGCAAACTGCTCCAGATTTCATTGAGATGCTGCCCGGTGTGATTCCTGAATTAATCCAGGAAGTACAGGAACATACGGGTATTCCGATCATCAATGGCGGTTTGATCCGCACAAAACAGCATATTGACGATGCGCTCGGTGCAGGAGCGGTGGCGGTGACTACTTCCGATCACTTGCTGTGGGAGTCGTTTACAAAAGATATCAATTCCGGAAATTAATGTTGACAGATAATTCAACCGGCGATATACTTATTGGTAAGTTCATACAAGTGGTTGAGTACAGGAGCCCACAATTAATTTCTTGCATCGCGCAAGGGGTTAGTTGTGGGTATTTTTGCGTTTTCAATCACGTATCATGAAGATAGGGGAGGATACGGGAGATGACACCTTTTGTTGGGGAATTAATCGGAACCATGATACTGATCATTTTTGGCGGCGGTGTAGTCGGTGGAGTTCTCATGAAAAAGTCCAAGTCGGAAGGCGCAGGCTGGATTGTCATTACAATTGGTTGGGGACTTGCGGTAGCCATGGGGGTATATGCAGTCGGTGGTGCTAGCGGAGCTCATTTGAATCCTGCCGTCACGATCGGTTTCGCTACGATCGGAGACTTTGCATGGGCGGACGTGCCGATGTATATCGCAGCCCAAATGATCGGTGCTATAGTCGGCGCGGTCATCGTATATTTACAGTACTTGCCGCATTGGAGAGAAACGGAAGATCAGGATGCAAAACTATCGGTGTTCGCAACGATTCCGGCAATCCGTCATCCGCTATCAAATCTGACAAGCGAAATCATCGGAACATTTGTCTTACTGCTCGGTCTGCTGTCGATCGGAGCCAATGAATTTACAGAAGGGTTGAATCCGCTCATCGTCGGAGCGCTCATTATCGCGATCGGCATGTCGCTCGGTGGCACAACAGGCTACGCCATCAATCCGGCACGTGATCTCGGACCGCGTATCGCACATTTCTTCTTGCCGATACCGGGAAAAGGAAAATCCGATTGGGGTTATGCTTGGGTTCCGATTGTTGGTCCAGTACTCGGAGGTGCGTTTGGTGCGTTATTTTATAAACAGTTTTTTATTGGAGAAAACAGTGCAGCGTTTTGGATTGTAGGGGCAATCGTTTTAGCTGTTCTATTGGCTGCCCAGTTCTCTGTGAGTAAGGGAATGAAATCAGAGTAGTCATCACGAAGCGCTTTAAAGTTCGGAGCGAAGTCAGAACGTGTATAATGGAAACCAACTAGTAAATTGGAGGAATTGAAGATGACAGAAAAATATATACTGGCACTCGACCAAGGAACTACGAGTTCACGGGCTATTTTATTTGATTCAAAAGGCGAGATCTATCATACTGCACAGCAAGAATTCACGCAGTACTTTCCCAAATCCGGTTGGGTCGAACACAATGCAGATGAAATTTGGAGCTCGATATTATCTGTCATTGCAGCAGTGATCTCCGAGAAAAACATTACAGCTACGCAGATTGAAGCAATCGGTATTACCAATCAACGCGAAACAACTGTCGTGTGGGATAAGCATACTGGAAATCCTGTGTACAATGCGATTGTCTGGCAATCACGTCAAACTTTGGATATTTGTGAAGAGTTGAAAGAAAACGGTTACAATGAACTGTTCCGCAATAAAACCGGTTTGCTTGTCGATGCGTACTTCTCAGGAACGAAAGTGAAATGGATTCTTGACAACGTCAAAGGCGCGCGGGAACGAGCGGAGAATGGCGACTTGCTGTTCGGCACGATCGATACGTGGATCATTTGGAAGCTCTCCGGCGGCAAAGCCCATGTGACCGACTATTCGAACGCCTCCAGGACATTGATGTACAATATCCACGAACTTAAGTGGGATGAAGAGCTGCTGTCGATCTTAGATGTGCCGGCTTCCATGCTTCCTGAGGTTCGTCAGTCTTCCGAAATCTATACGCACACCGATGCAGCCCATTTCTTCGGTTACGAAGCACCGATTGCAGGAATAGCGGGAGACCAGCAAGCCGCGCTATTCGGCCAAGCATGCTTTGAAAGCGGCATGGTGAAGAATACCTATGGAACAGGCTGCTTCATGCTCATGAATACCGGCGATAAGGCTGTCACATCCGACCATGGATTGCTGACAACGATTGCTTGGGGCATCGACGGCAAGGTGGAATATGCTCTGGAAGGAAGCATCTTCGTCGCAGGCTCCGCCATCCAGTGGCTGCGCGATGGCCTGCGCATGTTCCGCAAATCAGCAGAAAGTGAGATGTATGCCAATCGAGTGGACTCTACGGAAGGCGTCTACGTCGTGCCAGCTTTTGTAGGACTAGGCACACCATACTGGGACAGCGACGTCAAAGGAGCAGTCTTCGGCTTGACCCGCGGCACGACGAAAGAACATTTCGTCCGTGCAACACTCGAATCGCTTGCCTACCAAACAAAAGACGTACTCGATGCAATGGAAGCAGATTCAGGAATTTCATTGAAAACATTGAGGGTCGATGGCGGAGCCGTTGCCAACGACTTCCTCATGCAATTCCAAGCAGATCTGCTGAATGTACCTGTCGAACGTTCAACAGTCAATGAAACAACTGCACTCGGCGCCGCTTATCTAGCAGGCCTAGCAGTAGGCTTTTGGAAAGATAGCAAAGAAATCGCAACCCACTGGCGCCTAGACCGTCCATTCAATCCGGAGATGGAAGACAGTCAGCGAGAAGAACTGTACAAAGGTTGGCAAAAAGCCATCAAAGCCACTACCGCATTTAAATGAGCGAATAAAATAGTAGCGCCTGCAGCCGCAGAAGTTGGCTGCAGGCATTTTTAATTGGCAACTGCCTCGCTCATACACCCAGCCATTGCGCTCATAGAGCATCTATCCGCGCTCATACGCCCAGCCTTTGTGCTCATAAAGCGTCTATCTGCGATCATACACCCAGGCATCGCGCTCATAAAGTATCTCTCCACGCTCATAACCACCCGTCACGCGCTTATACAAACAAACCAAATCCCCTAAAATTCGACAATCAAGGTAAAAATCTAAACGAACTATGCAAATTAAATAGGAAATATGATACAATTAATAGTTAGAGACTACATATAAACAGGGTGGAAGGGGAAGCGGCAGCGATGTTTTCGAAAGATATAGGGATTGACCTGGGAACAGCCAACTTATTGATTCATGTGAAGGGGAAAGGGATCGTTATTAACGAACCCGCGATTGTAGCCATTGAGAAACAGTCGAAAAAAGTATTGGCTGTCGGAGATGAGGCGTACCAGATGGTCGGACGGACGCCGGGGAACATCGTCGTCGTACGTCCAATGAAAGATGGGGTCATTGCAGATTTTGACGTGACAGAAGCAATGCTGACACATTTCATCAATAAATTAAACGTCAAAGGCTTCTTGTCCAAGCCGCGTATTTTAATTTGCTGCCCAACTAATATTACAAGTGTCGAACAAAAAGCCATTCGGCAAGCAGCAGAAAAAGCGGGCGGCAAGCAAGTGTTCTTAGAAGAAGAGCCAAAAGTCGCAGCGATCGGAGCGGGTATGGATATCTTCCAGCCAACAGGTAATATGGTCATCGATATTGGCGGGGGCACAACAGATGTCGCGGTTCTTTCGATGGGCGATATCGTGACATCGGAATCTATCAATGTCGCGGGCGATCAATTCGATCACGACATTATCCAGCACATTAAAAAACAACATAAATTACTGATCGGTGACCGAACTGCCGAACAAGTGAAAAAAGAAGTAGGTACCGTGTTCCTCAGCAAAGCGAAATCGAGCACAATCGATATCCGCGGTCGTGACATGGTGTCGGGATTACCGAGAACGTTGACAGTCACATCTGAAGAAATCAATCAAGCGCTTCATGAATCGGTGAGCATGATCGTGCAGGCAGCCAAAAACGTACTAGAAAAGACACCACCTGAACTTTCCGCGGACATTATCGATCTCGGCGTATTCTTGACAGGCGGGGGCGCAATGCTGCATGGTATTGACTTATTGCTTGCAGAAGAGCTAAAAGTGCCTGTATTTGTTTCGGAACATCCTTTAAATTGTGTCGCAATTGGGACGGGTGTCCTGCTTGAAACGATCGGAAAGTCACCAGCACGCACGCGTTGAAGCGGCATGGAGTGAAAAAATAGTGTATAATAAAAAGATCGTTTCATTTAGGTTAGACTGAATGAATTTAGGTACGGAAAGAAAAGGAGTGAAATAAAATGTTTCGTGGCTTTTACACAGTAGGATCGGGCATGATCGCCCAGCAGCGTCGGACGGAAATGTTGGCGAATAATATGGCTAACGCCAATACACCTGGCTACAAAGCGGAGCAGTCGACAATTCGGGCATTTCCCGAAATGTTCATGTCTCGTCTCGATGCGGCGCGTGTGCCGACGGAAAAGGGTTTGAGTTTCAAAGGACTGAACCCGGTCGGAGGACTGTCGACAGGTGTCTATATGCAGGAGACCTTGCCTTTGTTTGCCCAAGGACAGCTAAGGGATACGGAATTGAAGACAGATGTGGCACTGATTGACGGACCGATGGATGTCAATGAAGAGACAGGTGTAGCGGGTACGGTGTTCTTTACGTTGGAAGGCGAAAATGGCGATCAATACTACACACGAAACGGTAATTTCACCGTCAATGCGGAAGGCTACTTAACGAATCCATCCGGACTCTATGTACTAGACGCGACAGGCAATCGAATCGAACTGCCGAATGACGACATCCGCATCTCGGAAGAAGGCTTCATATTCACCGGCGATACGCAAGCTGCAACACTGGGAATCGCATATGCTGCAGAACCGGATACTTTGTCGAAGCGAGATAACGGCCTGTTCACCACTGCGGATGGACAACCTCTTCCGATGGGCGGCACATACTCGATACAGCAAGGTTTCATTGAAGGCTCTAACGTCGACGCAGGCCGTACGATGACGGAAATGCTGACGGCCTATCGAGCATTCGAAGCCAATCAAAAAATTCTGCAAGCCTACGACCGCAGTATGGAAAAAGCGGTCAATGAAGTCGGGCGCGTGAACTAATGACCACCGAATATAGATGCCCCAAGCAAGAGAGGAGTCACCTTTAATGATTCGCACAATGACAACAGCTGTCAATACGATGAACCAGCTACAGCATCGCCTGGATTTAATCGGCAATAACTTGGCCAACACGGCGACACATGGCTATAAATCATCCGATGCCAAATTTCAAGAACTGCTTTTTCAGCAAATGAACAATGACAAAGCAGACCGGGCAGATCGACGTTCGGAAGACGGAATCCGCATCGGCAGCGGTGCAATGCTCGGAAGTATACAAATGAACTGGAAGGTTGGATCCGTTCAAGTGACGGACCGTCAGCTGGACTTTGCCTTGACGGAACCAAAGCAATATTTTAATTTGATTCAACCGACTGAAGGCGGAGAAGAAATCATTTATTCGCGTAAAGGGAACTTTTATGTATCGCCGATGGATAATGGACAAAACATGCTGGTCAACGAAGAAGGACTTCCAGTAGCGGATAGCGCAGGCCGTCCGATCGTCTTTTCCGGTCAAGCAACGAATTACAATGTCCATCCGAATGGCTTGCTCGAAATAACCCAACCAGGCGGCAACCAGACATTCGAACTTGGTGTGACAGTACTTGAAAAGCCGGATTCCATGGTGCGGCTGTCTGCCACAAACTTCGGATTACCTGCAGACATGGCGGGACTTGGACTCGAAGCTAACGATTTACTGACAGAAATGACAGGAGCAGCACGCAGTCAGATCGGCTTGCAGAACCGTGCACTCGAGACATCCAACGTCAACTATGAAAAAGAAATGACAGATTTGATTGCGACGCAGCGTGCCTATCAATTCAATGCGCGTTCTGTAACGCTGGCCGATCAAATGCTAGGTCTTATCAATGGCATCCGCTAAGCGTGCACTAGGAGTACTGACTATGACAGATGAAAAACAGACAACTGAAAAGCAGCTACCTCAGCCAAGTGAATCCGCCAAGCAGGCATCTGAAGCCAATCCACCTGTCGTACGCAAAGAGCGACACAAAAAACAGACAGAATCGGACGCAAACTTCTGGACACGGATCAAAGCCAAATGGCCACGCAAAGATCAAAGCGAACAACCGGAAACTCCAGTTGGCGAACTAAAATGGGTACGAGTCCGCATGTTCCCGATCTGGCTGCGCCTACTGATTCTACTCGTTTCAATAGCCATAGCCGCCATCTTGGGCGCAATCATAGGCTTCAGCGTCGTAGGAGACGGCTCAGCAGGCGATGTCTTCCAAAAAGAAACCTGGAAACATATTTTTGATATCATGAATGGGAAATGATTTTCGGATATAGGCACTGAATTTTCATTACAAGATATCTAGGAATTGGAGCGGAAAGCTTTCGCCCGCAGCGTAAATCCCGGCGCCAGTACTTCTAAATTGGTCCCGATACGAATAAAAATATAGCTGACGAGACATACTCGAACAAAGGAGAATTTTCCAATGCTAACAGCCCAACAAATTCAAGAAATCATCCCGCATCGCTATCCATTTTTATTGGTCGATCGCATTGAAGAAATTGAAGAAGGAAAACGTGCCGTCGGATTGAAAAATGTCACGATCAACGAAGAATTCTTCAAAGGCCACTTCCCAGGCTATCCAGTCATGCCCGGCGTACTCATCGTTGAAGCACTTGCGCAAGTCGGCGCAGTAGCTCTTCTAAAACAAGAAGAGAACAAAGGACGCCTTGCATTCTTCGCAGGTATTGACAACTGCCGATTCAAGCGCCAAGTCACACCAGGTGACACACTGCGCTTGGAAGTCGAGATCGTTCGCTTTCGCGGATCAATCGGCAAAGGAAAAGCAATTGCAACTGTCGGTGGCGAAGTGGCGTGTGAAACGGAAATCACATTCGCACTAGGTCCTGTACAAGAACGTTAATTACAGTTTGCACGGAAGTGAAAATTTGATACAATGAACATTGGATTGCCGGCGACGGCATACAGTGGGAGGTTACAAAAGAGCATGTTTAAAAAGCTTTCTCCAAATATAAAAAGCAGTATTACCCGTTCCATTTCGCAATCATTCGAGCAATATATGAGCGATATCGGTTGGACGGAAGATCAATACGACATAGAACAATTTTACGCAAATTGGCGGGAATACATTACAACCAAAGCACTTTGGTATGAAAAAATTCCTGATGAGATCAAAGCAGATCCACAATTTCATAAGGAACTGGCACAACGAGTGGAGGAAGTTTTAATCCGAATCCTCAACGAGCCGCCTTCTGAAGAGCAGATCGCTCAAATCGAAATCTTGCAAGAACAGCTGAACACTCATTATGAATATGGTTGTAAAGCAGAAGCTCTGTACGTCCAAAATTTATTGGAAGCAAGAGCGGAGCAGCGTAAATAATTGAATGAATAGTTCCCTTCTTTTCGCACAAGCTAACAAAGATCGTACCACCATGTATGATTGACAGCTTGTAAAAAAAGGAGGGAACTTTTTTATGATCAAAAAAGCATTGCCTGTAGTCTTCGCTTCCGCACTCGTCCTAACGGCATGTAATACGAACAACGGCGCTCTTCCAGACAATAATGAAACACCGATGCAAGACGTGGAACGAGACAACCGTACGCCGAACGGCAATGAGCGCATGGGACCGAACCTTGATGGTCTCGATGACAACAATCGTGACAATGGCGGCGTCATGAACCGCGACCGTGAAGGCTCCATGGAGAACAACAACAATGACCTTCTGGAAGATAATCTTAACCGAGAAGAAGGTCTCCTTGATGGGGAAGATGGTCTCCTGGACGGGGAAAACGGCAACCGTGGTGCGCGTGACGACAACACCATCCAAGGGAACACGAACGGCAACGACACAGCTCCTGACGGCGTTATTCGCGATAAAGATCGTAAAGATTACAACCGATAATACGCCAGCTGTCAAAAACGGCTCCCGCTAATGGCAGGAGCCGTTTTTATGTGCTTATAACATGGTATTCCTTTGCCTTCCTCGCTCATAAACTTGCCCTTGTCGCTCATACCAACGCCTTCCGCGCTCATAAAGTAGCCCCCGCCGCTCATACCTCCGCTATCCACGCTCATAAAGCCTTCATGTGCGCTCATAACCATACTCCCTGCGCTCATACATACACAAAAAACCGCCACAACCAAGTGACGGCTCACAACATTCAATCTTCCGGCGGTATCTGATCGCGCCTCAACTTCGGCCGATCCCACATTCCTGTCTCAAACTGCTCCAGCAGCTCATCACCTTCAAAACCTTCTTCCAGTAATTCCTCCAGCAAATGCTCGGCATACTTCGAACGAGCGCGCTTCAGACGGCCCTTCATCAACACTGAGATCCGGTCACCGATCTGCCTCCAATCCTCTACCGCGACAATGAAAGATGCAGGCTCATTTCCCGGATACGAAATAACCACGCGAGCCGTCAGCACCTTTTTCTCGACCTTCCATTGCTCCATTATGTCTTTATATTTTTCATCAATAAACAGTTCCAGCACCCACAGACGATGACTGTTTTCCTGGTTGATGATAATTCCATCATATAAAGGAAATGGAAGCACTCCTTCGTCCTGTACTACCTCCACGGACAGCATTTTAAACGTTTTCATTCGACTCACCTCGGTACAATTTCCCTCAGTATAGCATAAAAACTTCAGAACACTCGAAAATTCAATAATGCCTAAAACCAAATCAGCTTAAAACTTGACCGCTCCGCTAAACCTCTCAAAAATGGCTAAATGAAAACTGAAAAACGATCTCATAAACAATCTCAAAATTCATTTTTGCTACTTTGCCAGAAGTACTCCATCTGTCATACGATAGGGGCAATCCAATGAAGGGAGGGACAAACTTTGAACCAAGTGGCTTTAGTAGGGCGTATCACCAAAGACCTCGTGCTCAAGAAACACACATCAGGACGAGTCAATACGACATTCTTCCTCGCCATTAACCGCAGTTTTAAAAACGCCAGCGGAGAAGTCTTGACGGATTTTGTTTTATGCTCCGTTTGGGGAAGGACCGCCGAGAATCTCGTCCATCACTGCGGCAAAGGTTCACTCGTAGGCGTCAGCGGCAGTATCCAGACCCGTAATTATGAGTGTGAAGATCGGACCAAAGTCTATGTAACCGAAGTGGTGTGCGATGACATCCGTTTTCTATCAAAATCATCGAAGGCGAGCACAGCAGAAAAGAAAACGCCTTCAACTGCAGAGCCCGCACGTTTCGAAACCACTGCAAGCGATTCGGCACTACCTATTTTCTAATACTCACTAAACAATCTCAAGAAAGGGGGAGATGTAGAGGCATAAACGCCGCCATACCGGACACTTTTCGCTAATGATCAATTCTTGAAGAGAAGATGGGGAAATACACAATTGAAGAGCAATACGAGAAAAGAGAAAAATGGAGAGACACTACAAGCATATTCGCCAGTATTAAGAAAGTCCGGATGAAGGGGAGGGGACCCCTGATATCCAAGAAAATATTCAGCAAAGGGACTGAATACAATTTACGCCAAATCATCCGCCGCTCAACAGTTTGGAGACCACTTCCAAAACAGAGCTGGCGGAATACATATCATTCGAACGACAGAAAGGAGGTGGACATGAATGCCAGCGCACCACCAAACAGCAGCCAAGCAAAAAGCCCAGTCATTCACAACCGAACTGCCTATCTCCAAAAAGAAATACCAGGACGACATCCAGCGCCTCGAAAACCAGGTAGGCCAACTCATCCGCATCATCGCCAATTTGAACGAACGCCTGAACTACTTGGAAACAACTCGATCCAACCCCTTTTTCCTACCCGCCGATCGAAAATAAAACCTCAGAAAAGACCTGTATCCACATACGATACAGGTCTTTTGGAGGCACAACTAGTTGGGAGCGAAACATTGTCGTGACCGAACCAATCTTGTTCTGAACCGAACCAAACACCGCTCGCCCCGCACCAATCCTGGTCCGGACCAAACGCCGTTCGAACCGCACCATTCTCGAGCCACTCCGAACTAAACCGCCCTCTGAAAAGCCATCCCCAACTCAATTAAACGTCAAAAGATCCTCCAACTCCCGATCATTCAACTCCGTCAGCCACTGACTCGAATGAATTAAATCGGCAGACAAAGCGGCTTTCTCCACAAGCATCTGATCAATCTTCTCCTCAATCGTTCCGACCGTCACGAATTTATGAACATGCACAAACTTGGTCTGACCGATCCGGTAAGCACGGTCCGTCGCCTGATTCTCGACAGCCGGGTTCCACCAACGATCCGCATGCAGCACGTGATTCGCCTGCGTCAAGTTCAATCCGGTACCACCGGCCTTCAGCGACAGAATGAAAACTGGGAACTCGCCGTTCTGGAACGCGTCCACCAATGCATCCCGCTGGCCTTTCGGCATACTGCCCGTCAAGAACGGCACATCGATTCCGTGCAGTTCTGACAAACACTGACGCAGCATTTGACCCATGCCGATATACTGCGTAAAGATCAAACATTGCTCGCCGTTCGCCGCGATTTCCGCTGCCATCGAGACGATCCGCGCCATTTTATTCGAACGCTTCGTCAATTCGGCTGCCGGAGCTTGCGGCTCTTTCAAGAACAGCGCTGGATGATTACACAGCTGCTTCAGTCGGCTGAGCATCTTCAAAATCAAGCCTTTGCGCTCAAAGCCAGTTAACGTCTCAAGCTTGAACTTCGTCTCATCCACAAAGCTCTCGTATAGCGCCGCCTGTTCCGTTGTGAGTGGAACATACTCATTTTGTTCCAACTTCTCCGGCAAATTCAAGCGCAACTCCGGATCATTCTTTGTCCGTCGCATCATGAACGGTTGAATGCGGGCGCGCAATTTCCGCTTCTCCGCCTCCAAGTCATCCCGCTCAATCGGCACGATGAATTCATCGCTGAACTTACGGAAGCTGCCTAAATATCCTTTGTGAATGAAATCAAAAATGGCCCACAGCTCGGACAGACGATTCTCGATCGGCGTCCCTGTCAACGCGATATGATGAAGCCCATGCAATCTGCGAATCGCACGCGACTGCTTCGTCTGCAAGTTCTTGATGTTTTGCGCTTCATCGATCGTCACGCTGGCGAATGTAAACGCTGAAAGCATCTCGCCGTCCTGCGTGGCAGTACCGTACGTCGTCAAAATAATATCGGCTTCACGGTTTGCGATAATCGACTCGAACTGCTCATCCCGAGACCGATTCGCACCGTAATGAACGTGTACCCGCAAAGAAGGCGCAAATCGCTCCAATTCCTTCTGCCAGTTGCCCATGACGCTCGTCGGACAAATGATCAAGGAGGGCGAATCCGTCTCGGGCAAATTGTGCACATACAATAAGTACGTAATGAGCTGAACTGTTTTCCCAAGCCCCATATCATCCGCCAAAACTGCACCGAAATGGTTATCACGCATGAAATGAAGCCACTCGAAACCTTCCTGCTGATATGGACGCAGCTCCGCCTGCAATGCTCCCGGCACCGCGACTTCCGGCAGTCCCTTCTTCTCCTGCAACATCGTCATCACTTGGCGCAACGACTGCTGCATCGAAAACGCAACGAGCGGATCATCCTCATCTTCTTCATCAAAAACCGGTGCGATTTCTTCCGGCACTTCATGGAACAGCAAATCCTTCACCGTCCACTCGCCGTCATCCACCTGCTCCATCAACTCCCGAATGCGCTTCAGCCAAGCCGGGTCCAAATGAAACCACTCATCTCCCGCGCGGATGTACTCGCGGTTCTCATCAACCATTCGCTGAAACTGCTCCCGGTCAATATTTTCGCCCGCCAGTGAAAATTGCCAATCAAACGACAGCACCTGATCGAGACTAGCAGACGAACGATACGACTGCATCCCGGCAGAAGTCCGGATTTTCAACTTGGTCTCCGTTACGGACTTCAACCAAGCCGGCAAAATCACTGGATAATCAAACGCCTGGCAAAGCGGCAAATCTTCCTGAATGAACACACGAACTTGTGCATCGTTTAAAAACTCATGAACGAACTGCTCATCTGCCTGCAACTCAACCGAACGAAAAATCCCGATCATCTCCGCTTGGCGCTCTTGAATATCCTTAGCATACGGCTTGCGCTTTGCGGGCAAGGCCTCTTCAATCGAAGCCGACACTTTCCGGACAGCTGGTACCCACTGTGTCCCACGCTCGTTGATCAGCACCGTCTCAAGCAACCATTCTGTTTCATCGATATCAGGCTCCGTCAAGCGCAACGCCACACGAAACGGCAACTTTGTCGTCTCGCCACTCGGCCATCCATATTGCTGGAAGTGGGGAAGCAAGGTCGGAAAATCCGCCATCGACACTCCAAGCGCAGCAAGCTGACCGCGCACCGCAAGCGACACATAGCGCCCAGCTTGCTCAGACAGCCCAGTCTGTCCCATATCAAACGACAATCCTTCTGCTGACGCCTCGATATGTGAAAACAACGCCGGATCCTGCCAAAGTTTCGCGGCCTCACGGATTCCGTCCAAAATCACGTTATCCGCATCTGTTGCTCCTGCGTACTGGACATATGGGTGTCCTGTCGCAGAAAACAATCGAAGCAACTCATCGATCGTCGCTTCTATCCAGCCGTCACGCTGCGGAACGAGCATGCCGTATATGGTCGGTTCATCTGAATAAAACAGATAGGACACAAGCATATCCGCGTCAATCATCTTCGATTCGCCTGCGACATTCGCACAGATGAGGAACGCACCGTCCTGTCCTTCTTTTAAAGTTAATTCCAAGGCAAGTTGCAAGATGTTCGAATCGGTCATAGCAGCAAGTTTCCTTTCTCCATTTCTTCCATCAGTGCACGCAGGCGGGGAAATTGCTGGCGGACTGTATTGATGTAACGATTCCAAAATTCATTGCGGCCATCACGTTTGGCGGCTGTCTTCATTTGTTTCCATAAACGTACGGCACGGCGATAACTATCGCGATTCTTCTCTTTTACCAATTTCAGTGCTTCTGCATGCATGAGCGGAAACACCGCTTGCGAATCTTCAGCCAGCGCCGTTTTCAACAGTGAACCATCGATCATGTCGACAGAGCCACGCGTCAAATGCATCAGCGCGGCCCACTCTTCATAGCGACCGCGTTCAAAAAGAAATTGTCCATACGCTCGTCCTGCTTCTGACCCATACGATTGAAATAACTGATCGCGCTGTTCTTCCGACACATCCGAAAGCGCAAGCAACTGATCGATTTCTTCCGCAAAAGACGCACGATTGCGCGATGCCAATTGCTGATAATGTCCCGCAAGATGGGGAAGAAGCTGCAGCATGATCGACTGGACAATATCGAAGTCCTCGTCTTCTTTCGCATAGAGCGCAAACGCCAGCCATTGCGGCACTGCGGTCGGATCCAATGAATTCAATTCCCGATCAAGCTCGTCAAAACGACCCGACGTCAAATAAAGGAATGCACGGAACAACGGTGCATCCGCTGCAGTTTCATTTTCCAACCGCCCGAGCGCTTCCGTGAGTTCTGCTTCATCAGTATAGAGCTCAGTATAGACCAATCGAAACGCTTCAAAACGCTTGGAAAATAACCCTTCCACTTCAACTGCGAATGAATGGATCAAATCCTTCAATTTCGTATGGAAGGCATCTGTCTCGAAAAGCTTGGACTTCGAACTGAGCTGAATGATACTGGCCTTCAATTCGGACATCTGCTCATTGAGCCAAATTGTCAGCTGCCACTTGCCATAGTGATACGAATCATTGGAAGCCAACTCGCCCTTCAAAAAAGGCCAAGCCGCACGTAACACCGTCAACTGATAATATAGAGAAAAGAGCGGCTTCCATTCCCATTCAAAAGGAGAAAGCCGCGTCTTCTGCTGTTCAATTTTGGAAACATAATGCAAAAATCCGGTCGGACCGTCTTTCGGATCCAACTGGGCAAGAGGTTTCACGAGCAACGACAAAGCCGAAAGCCATGCATCCGGCGTACGCTCCGCAATCGAAAGCTGTGCCTGCACATCAGATTGCCGCCAACTATGCAACCAATCCGAAAGCGAATGAAACTGCGAATACAAATGAAAGACGACTGCAATCTGATGCGCGCACCAGCTGTCGTTCAAGCACGTGCAATACGGCTCCATCGACTGGAAAGACAACCGGGCAAACTCGGACTCCGTACCCGAAATATTGGCCATCAGCGACTGCTCGTTTTCTGTATAGCGATAAGCTCCGATCGCGTTCATTCGAACAAGAGAAGCCGCCTTGCGAACAATTTCCGCTTGTTGCGGCACAGACGGCTGAAATGTATGTTTAATGTGGTTCATGAACTCTTCAATTTCACGTTCGTGCAAATTTGCAATCCGTTCAATCGTCATTTGCATCGAATCAACTCCTTCAGAAAGCATTCCTCCTATTATAACGTTTTTCCCTTCTCTTTGCCACTGCTTGAGAGGGTATCAAGAGATTCCGGGTGAACTTTTATACTAACAACCTTTGATCGACTGCATTCGACAGCAAGAGGGCCAAAATACTTAAAAATTTGCCATTTACCTACTGTTATGAGAATATTGAGACAAATGAGATGTGAAGGGAGGTGGAGGCGATAGAGCAGATGCAATTGATTTTACATATACCTCAATTGCAGTACCATTTAAACAGCTCAGAAACGATACAATTCAATGAATTACCTTTAATCCGAATGGTGGAACAGTGTTCGGAAATAATGACTCATGATGTACGCAGGAAAGTCTACTATTTAAAGGACATGGTATTTTGTGAGATGACATTTCATCAAGTGGAGATTTATTACGCGAACAATCAAATTGTCTTTTCTTACAGTCCGTCGTGTGTGGACGTCGGTGAGAGAATCACCCGCAAACTGACCAAGCACAATATTTCTCATGTACCGGTTCAAAAATCATTTGCTTTAACCTTGAAACGTTAGTAATACGGCAGGAAATCTAAATATGACAGCATTGGATAAATTCTCTTGACATATTGGATGGTTATGGACACATATCATTCACAAAACCCTTCTATTTATGATACATTAATAGTAATCGGAATATTCAAATTAATAATGAAGGGGGAGAAAAACATGCTGCTCATTCAGCGGATCAAGCCTTTTTTTACAAGTAAGGAAGAGTTCCATCTACGCCTTGTATTCGCCTACCAGTATTTCTCGATCATTAAAAACGATGAAGTATACCAGTTTGTTCCGGCAGAAGGTAAGGAGATTATCATCAATATAAGGAGCTTACAAATTGAGAACTTAGGAGAGGTATTCGTCTTTCAACGAGGGCGTCGGTTCATTAGAATCCCACTTTATCAATTATTGCTAGTTTCCGATTTGCATATGCATTTGTCGACTATACTCGAAGGAGTGATGGAAGTGGACGGCCATCTACAAGAAGAAGGTATGCGTGAAGCAGAGGGATTGGTGGAGCAATTGGAGAAAGAAAATTGGGAACGTATGGTAGATTATGCGCTCGAAACGAAAAACCGACTCTTGTTTAAGGAGTTGATGGAAGGACTGCGAATGATTTGACAAATGTCATTTAAAAAACACCTCAGTTGACAGCGCATCTCGCATGCGTCAAAACCGAGGTGTTTTTATGTAGGCTGAAGCGTTGTCGTCCGCATCCTCATAGTGTCAGGAAATGGAGCGCCAATACGAAAATTCCCGATCCGCCTAAACCAAGTGCAAAGTCTTGCCACGTAAACTCAATCGTCTTCTCCAAATTCATCGCTCATCACTCCTTTTTATATTTTCGGGGAACATCTCTTCCTTATTAGTTAATATACCCGCGATATTACCAATTATAACCGATTTTATAGATTTTGAAACATTCAGATAAATAAATAGATAGATTGAACTAGCGTTTTTTGAATAAATGAGGCTGAGGGCTAAGGTGTCGCTTGGTCAGAGTGATGAGGAAGGGGGTTACGGTCTGGGATTTGCGCTCCAGACGGTACGCTTTCCGGGGGGACGTGGCCTTGAGCCCCCTCGTTCGCTTTGCTCCTGCGGGGTCTCAAGGCTCACGCTGATCCCCCAGGAGTCGACCGTCTTCCGCTCCAATCCTTAGTTAGCGTGTAGAGACACAAAGCAAATTCTCTTTAGTTTATTAAAATCTGAGAAGAAAGCTGATTTTCAGAGTATAAAACTGGCATCTCTCATTTATCTAAGTTTGAGGGCGTTAAGTGATATTAATATCAACAAGCTCATTAGAAATGCTCTATCCCATCAAGCTCTTGAACTTTGGTCATTAACATCAGCATGTGTAATCAATTCATGAGAAATTTACAATGAGCTACGCTTATTATTTTCCAAAAAAAGTAAGGATTGGAGCGGAGGGTGGCGACTCCTGCGGGATTAGCGGCTCACCGCGCGCCCCGCGGAAAGCGTCCACCCGGAGCGGAAATCCCCGGTCCGCTTTCATTGGATGTTTCACTAGTTCAGAACCACTAAAACCTATATGCCTCTATTAAATTTCACTCTAAAGCAAGACATTCATTGCAAATTCGTCATTTTTTGATAAAGTAAGTAAAGATAGAATCGTATACTATTTGAACGAACAAGTTGGACAAGTTGGAAGTAAAGGAGAAGTACATATGTATTCTACTTACGGTTATTGGCGTTCATTGATATATCCAGACCGGCTCGCTGGCGAACTCGGTCAAGGAACGGTGACGGGATTTAAACGCCGCGTATTTGGTGTATTCATTTTAGGCATCATCCTGTTCATCCTGCGCGACATATGGGGAATGAACACGGAAACGATGACGTATATTTTGGCGAACGGCACAGCCGACGACTACACGATCGGACGCTACGCTGCATTAATTGGATCAATTCTTTGGTCGCTCATCTACATGACATTTCACTTCTGGGGTGTCGCATGGATCCTTAGTAAACTGACGAATATCCAGTTCAAACCATTGCTGAAACTACAACTAGTAGTGGTGGGCTTGCTATTATTCGAGAAAGCGATCAATTTCCTCGTCTTCGCAATAGCAGGCAAAACAGCTAGTGTCTCCGTTCTTTCATTCGGACCGCTTGCGATGACGTTTCTTGAAAACTGGTACATTATCTTTTTCGTCAATCAACTGACGATCTTCTCCGCGCTGATCGTAGCGGTGCAATACCGATTCATTCGCTTCTATGAAGGCGAAGAAATCCGCAAAGACGTCATTTGGCTACTGATCGCATTGCAAATCATCTTTGCGTTATTTACAGCAGCAATCGGCTTTGTCCCTGTCGAAAAAATGCTTAATCTATTAATGATAGGGGGACTATAAATGGTGAAGTTACGCAATATCATCGTGGCGGTCCTCATGACAGCTTTCATCGCTTTGAACAGCTACCTTGTGTTTTCAGAAAAGAGTGTCATTCCAAAGTCATTTTATGTCAACGGCTATGAGCGGCTGGCGGCGGACGACTACACGAAGGAACTTGATAAGGAAGGGTTCATTGCACCCAAAGACTTGCATACTGTTTACTTGAAAGAAGATCAAACCATTGACTCCTGGCTCGTTCAGGAAGGGGAGAATGTCGACTTCGGCACAGAACTCGCTTCATTGAAGACCGATCACATTGATCAGCAACGCAGCCAACTGAACGCCGAATTATCGGCATTGCAAAACCAAGTCTCCACGATCCGTCAGACCATCAGCGATCTGGAATATGAACAGAAATACAGCAGCGGCTCAATAGGCAACAGCGATGCCTATGACTCGAACGACGATAAGAAAGTCCGAGTGAACATCGATGTTGACGTCGAGGTGATAGGTGAAGGTACCTTCGCGCAAGCTATCGCAGACGCGGAACGTGACCTTGCTCAAGTCCAACGTCAAATCGAAACAATCGAATCAAAAATTGCTGAATTGCCGACTGAGGCCGCTATGACGAGTCCTGTCAACGGTTATATCGTGAAAATCAACCGCGACAGCGCAACGCCATCGATCGATATTTACAGTACCGACCAGACAATCGTCACATATGTATTGCACGACGAATGGCTAAACATTGAACCTGGCAGCTTTGTAACGATCCAGCATGAAGCGATCCGCACACCGTTCGTTCCGAAAGTGGATCCGGATGAAAATTCGAATGAGGATCCAAATCAAGAACCATACCAAGCCCCTACCGAAGATCCTGAGCAAACTCCCGATGAAGGCGGAGTTGGCAGCATCGGGGGAGGCAAAGTGGCAGCAACATCTTCTGACGGCGTGCCGCCAACCGAAGATGTCTACATTGATGAAGATCAATACGACGACCTGGATCACGAAGTCGACGGCAATTCATTCGATGACTTAAACGGTACGGAACAAAACGAATTAGATGATCCAATCGAAAATCCGGACGAGCCTGTCGACAACCCAGACGGCACGACGGACAACAATGAAGACGAAGACCTTCAACCGGATGGCGATGTTGAAGAAACACCAGAAGGCAAACCTGGGCAGACAAAAGACGAGAAAAAGCTTGCGGAAATTCGTGAGCGTATCCAACCGGACTATCCGGCGGACATCTCCACTCTAAGCGGCACCGTCGTTTCTGTATCAAAAGTGCCTGCACAAGATGACAAATGGCTAAAAGCATACAAAGCACTAGGTAACACCCAAAAAGACAATCCGTTGGCCTATTATGAAGTACGCATCGCGCCATATGATGAACAACTGGAACTGCCATTCGGCACCAATGTCAACACGTTCATCCAAACAAACGAAGCGAACCAAGCAACGAGCATCAAAACGAATTGGTTGTCGAATAAACACAACGACACAGCCAAAGTCTGGACACTCGACAACAACGGTCGAGCAGTACAAACTATCGTCGAAACACCATTCACTTGGCTCGACCGCGCGATTCTAACAAGCGGTACGGAACCTGGTATGGTCGCATTAAAGAATGATAACTTAGATAGCAACCTAGATAACTATACTGTTTTCCATCCACTTCCGCTCTATTTACCGGAATGGGACAAGTGGAAAGGTACTCACTGGAAGACCTACGCGCGTTATTTGATTAAACATTAAAAAACTGCCCTTGTGGCAGTTTTTTTGTTTGGCTGGCGGGTGAGCACGCTCGTAAAATCCTGTTGGCGCTCATAAATCTCTCTTCCGCGCTCATAAAACCCCTGTGTGCGCTCATACTTCATCTTCCCACGCTCATAAACACTCTCTAGCCGCTCATAGCCTTCCTGCCCTGCACTTATACCTGGCAAGGGGAGAGCAGGGTACCCCGCGCTCATAAAACCTCTTCAAGCGCTCATAAACCTTAAGTCGCGCTCATAAAATTCCGTGGCCGCTCATAAGTCCCGTGTCCGCGCTCATACTTCATCTTCTCGCGCTCATAAACACTCCCTAACCGCTCATAGCCCCCTCCCACTTCGCTCACGCCAAGTAGGTCCAAATACACATTTTTAGCGAAACTTCATACTTCAACGACATTCTAGATGGCGAAAATCATTTCCTCCCAACAATAGATCTTGAAAATTGAATTTCATCTCCAATTTCAGCATCAAAATTGGATTACATCCAGAATGTTCCATCGTCTAGAATTCTTGCTATAATAAGCGTTACAACACTTAAACAGGAGGGAATGTATCTGATTTATAAAACACGTACCACACCTAAACTGATCATCGCCCAACATGCACTGTTGAAACGACTTCCGCCTACCCATCAAAAATACGAAAAAATACGCACAGACCTTTACAACCGCAAAGCAGGATTCGGCGGAGAAAGGGAGTTTGACTATCAACTAAGGGAGTTTGCGCCGAGCTATCCACATGCTGTTTTGCACGACTTGTATTTAAAACAAGATCAAGTCTATTTCCAAATTGATTCATTACTCATTACACCAAGCGTGATCGTTCTATTTGAAATCAAGAACATTGCAGGCAAACTGCAGATTAAGCAAAACCCTACATAATTTATACGAGAGACAGCGACTGGGGAGCGTACTGTGCTAAGAAGCCCGATTGAAGAATTGGAACGGAAAAAATACTTCCTAGGCAACTGGCTGAAACAGCGACAAATCGACGTACCCCTTACAGATTTTTTAGTATTCGCGTACAATAACGAACTTATTATCGAAAACATGGCCGCCCACCGCATTGCATTTTCTTATGAGATGCCAAATAAACTTCGAGCACTGGAAATGAACACCCCAATTTTGAATGAAAAGCAAGTTCAGCGGCTGGCATATGAACTGACCCACGCTCACCGGGTATTTGAACCCCACCCACTCATCCAAAAATATAAACTTTCCTTAGAAGAGCTTGAAGTGGGCGTCACTTGTCATGTTTGTAATCGCCTCACCATGAAATGGCGGCTGAGGATATGGCGGTGCCAAGCATGTGGCTATCAAGATGCAGTCTCTCATCTAAACACATTGCAAGAATGGTACTACATAAAAGGGGCACAACTCACGAACCGTCAGTTTAGACAATTCAGCGGAATTCATTCACGGCACATAGCAAAGCGATTGTTAGCCAATCCATACACAGAACTGAGTGGAAAAAACAAAACCTCCATTTACCAACTATCTCCTCAACTTCTCGCCATGCCTACAAACTTATCATTCTAGCAAGCGCATGATTCTTCATGCGCTTCTTCGAACCTCGATCATAAATTTGCTTCAAACGCTCATAAACCTCGGTCTGCGCTCATACCCCTCATTCGCGCGCTCACACAACACCATTCTGCGCTCATATAACCTCACTTCGCGCTCATAAGCCCTGTCTGCACGCTCATAACATCCTCGCAAAACGCAAGAACAATATAAATCGCACCAAATTCCCTACCAAACCCACCCCACAATCCAGTATACTCATACAAAAGGAGGTCAAATCTATGAAACTAACAAACAAACAACCCCAACATAACAACAAACTATTCATCGGCACCACTGCCATTACTATAGCTGCCACAGCCCTCGCCGCAACCTGTGCGCCGATCGCCGAAGCTGCAACATTCAAAGACGTCCCGGCAGACCATTACGCTAATGAAGCCATCACTTACATGGCTGCCAATCAAATCATCAACGGCTATCCGGATAACACATACCGTCTCAACCAGCCTGTCACGCGCGCGCAGGCCGCAAAAATGATCGCACTCGCCATCAAAGCGAAGCCGAGCAACGCCTACAAACTGAATTTTACCGATGTCCAACCGACACACGGATCGTACGACCACATTCGTGCACTTACCGAAAGAGGTCTATTCGCCAATCAATCAAAATTCAATCCGAATGCACCGCTGACACGTGGTCAAATGGCAAAACTGCTCGTTCTCGGTTACAACATCATCACCGACGACAACGACTTCATCCGTTTTGCCGACGTCACGAAGTCTAATGGCTCGTATACCTACATCATCACGATCGCAGAACTCAATATCACAATAACGCGTCCCGGCGCCGAATTCAAGCCGAATGAACCCGTCACTCGAGCACAGATGGCTGCATTTCTATACCGCACGATCGAATTCGACAACAAACGCACTAAAGGTCTGATCACCTATGATAAACAAAAGAAAATGTACATCGATAAACAACAGCAGCCGGACAAACCAGCACCGCCAAAACCGGAACAACCAAAACCCGAGCCGCCTAAACCAGAACCACCCGTCAATCAACCATCATTAGCGGCCCAAACAATCATCAATGTTAACGCCGAACGTAAAGCCGCCAAAGTCCCAAGCCTTCAGGCAGACCCGGCACTCAATAAAATTGCCGCTGCCAAAGCTGAAGACATGGCAAAACACGGTGAACTTACACATACCTCTCCAACCTATGGCACAGTGCCCGAAATGCTGGAGAAATTCAACTATAAATGGAAAGCCTACGGAGAAAATATAGCAGCTGGCTACATTAGCGCCAAAGGAGTAACCGATGCCTGGCTTGCATCGCCCGGACATAAAGAAAACCTCCTTAGCCCAACATTTACTCACATGGGAGCCGGAACAGCCACCGACAAACAGGGTAAAATCTACTGGGTCAACCTATACTCGAAAAAATAAATCAATCTACTCTGCTTAATCGCAGTCATGTAGGGTATAGTGAGTAGATACATAAGAAACCCGACCAATAAAAGGAGGAACCGCAATGAAACAAACAGTCATCGCCGCAGCCACCATTATTGCATGGCTATGCCTAGCGCCTGTGTCTCAAGCTGCCACACTGGACGAAGTCAAAGAGATCGTTGAACTTTACTACTACGGCGAGAAACCAAACAACATACAGAAAGCCAAAAACGTCAATGAAATTATTAATCAACTCGACGAATACTCCGTCTATCTGACACCAGCGGAATACAAAGACTACCTGAATCAATACGCAAGCGCAGGTACAACGACACAAGTAGCGGCAACCTCTGCACCTGTGACGAATAAAACCAATGTCCAATCACATATGATGTACGGAAATGTCGGGTATTTGAAAATTAAGACTTTTTCATCGCACCTACTAGAAGACGTTAATACCCACTGGACACGTCTTAAAAACCAAGGCGCTGAAAAACTGATTCTAGACTTACGCTTTAATGGTGGCGGCTACGTCGAAAGCGCTGAACAACTTCTCGGCTTTTTCCCGAAAGCGAAAGAAGCCTATAAACTAAAAACACGCATGGGTACAGAATCCGCAAAAGCGATTCCTGCGAAAAATCAATTTCCGGCCAACACCTACGTACTCGTCAACCGCTACTCAGCTTCCGCGTCTGAAATCGTCGCAGTAAGCGTCAAAGACCAAGAAGCAGCAGTAGTAGTAGGGGAGAACACGAAAGGCAAAGGCAGCGTACAGTCCCTATTCGAACTAGCCAACGGCGGCGCACTGAAACTGACGACCGGGCACTACACTGGACCAAAAGGAACACCTGTCCAGCATAAAGGCGTCCAACCAACCATCAACATGACACCAGGCACAGAACTGACCGGCCTCCACAAACGTCTGATCACAAGCGATCTAGCGAGTAAAAACTATAAACACGCCAAAGGGCCGACCGACGTACCGCAACAAAAAACTTTCAACGTAGAGTTCACCCAACCGATGAACTTCGGACCGGCAAAATCATACGACAAAATGGAACTTATCAAATTCGGAAGCGTCTCTATACCTACAACGAAAAAACAAACTAACAACAAAACTATGACCATACAACCCGCCAAACCAATGCAGCTTGGCGCAGAATACATGCTCATCGTTCACCCAGGAACAAAAAGTACGAGTGGACGAACTGTAAAACAAGGAACCTATACAACATTCAAAGTACAGACCACCAAAAAGAAATAAAATTGGTCGGTAAGTCAATAACTTGGTATACTGTGTAGATGAGAATATATTAATGAATATATGTTTGTCTCTTAACTTTTAATTACTAAACAATTATAGACAGTAAAGGTACTGTACATTTCTAGGATCGAAGCAGAAGACGGGTTGCGAGGGCAGCACAACAGGTGAGACGCCGCAGAAAGTGTCCTGTCAATAGCGCGATCCCGGAGACTATCCCACGGAAAGCGAAGGTAGAAAATATTATGCAAAAGAAACTATGCGTGGTAGGCCTCGGCTACATTGGCTTGCCAACCGCTGTCATGTTCGCGAACAGCGGCCTCCAAGTACACGGCGTCGACAAAAACGAACACGCGGTTAAACTGATCAACAACAAACAACTACATATAGAAGAAAATGGCCTGCAACAACGTTTGGAACAAGCAGTCGACGAAGGACACTTCACAGCTTCGACTACACCAGTAGAAGCAGACGTCTACATCATAGCCGTCCCGTCACCAATCAACCCGGACAACACGGCTAACTTGGAATTCATTCGCCAGGCGACAGCATCCATCGTACCATACGTCAAAAAAGGTGCACTTGTGATTTTAGAATCCACTGTCCCGCCAAAAACAGTCGAAAATGTCATGCTGCCAGAACTGCGCAAGACAGGTCTGATCTTGGGCGAAGAACTATTCGTATCTCATTCACCAGAACGCGTTATCCCAGGCAAGATCTTCGAAGAACTTGTCAACAACGACCGCATCGTAGGCGGCATCAATCCGAAATCAGCAGAATTGACGAAAGAACTATATCAAGCTTTCGTACAAGGGACGATTCATCTTACGGATGCTACAACAGCAGAACTCGTCAAAGTAATGGAAAACACGTATCGTGACGTTAATATCGCATTTGCTAATGAACTTGCGAAAATCGCGGAAGGCATCGACGTGGACATTTGGGAAGCAATCAAGTTCGCGAACTTCCATCCACGCGTAAATATCCATACACCAGGACCAGGCGTAGGCGGTCACTGTATCGCAGTTGATCCATGGTTCCTAGTTGAACTGGCACCGGACAAAGCGGATATCATTAAAAAAGCACGTCTGACAAATGATGGTATGCCGCTGTATACGGCACATAGAGCGCAGAAACTACTCTCGCAATTCGGTATCGAAAACGGCAAAGTGGCGGTTCTCGGACTAGCTTTCAAAGGAAACGTCGACGACATGCGCGAAAGCCCGGCCACAAAAGTCATCGAAGCACTGCAAGGACTGGGCATGGAAGTCAATTCCTTTGATCCACACATCAAGGAACTGCAACACCCGACGCAAACTGAAACAATAGAAGAGGCAATCCAAGACGCCGATCTTCTTCTATTAACTACCGATCATGATGAATTCAAACAGCTTGACCCAGCGAGTCTGAAAACAAAACAACCGAGACCGATTATGCTCGATACAAAAAATGCCCTTAATCCTGATAGATGGGAGCAAGCAGAATACCGCTTCTTCAAACTAGGAGACGGCAAAAAAGAGGGACAGCTTTACTCATGAAAGAAGAAATACTAGGCGTTAACGTCAACACCGAAAACTATGATGAACTGATTCCGAAGGTTTTCGCGAATATAGATGAAGGAAAAAAATCACTCGTCGTTGCGATCAACCCTGAAAAGCTCATGAAAGCGAAAGAAGACGCCGAACTAAAAGCACTGCTAAACCGGGCGGAATTCCAAATCCCGGATGGCATCGGCGTCATCCTCGCTTCCAAGCTGAAAAAAGGCCAGATTCGCTCACGCGTCACCGGCATCGACATGATGGACCGCATTGTACAAGAAGCAGCCAAAAGAGGAAAGCGAATCTTCCTATACGGCGCCAAACCCGGAGTAGCGGACGCTGCCGCTAAGAGATTACAAGAACTTCATCCTGACATTCAAATCGCAGGCGTCCAGCACGGCTATGAAAAAGATACGCAAGTAGTACTCGACACGATAAACAAAGCCCAACCCGATATACTATTCGTCGCCATGGGCTCACCAAAACAAGAACAATGGATTGAACAACACCGAAACCAGCTACACCCGATTCTCTACCAGGGAGTAGGCGGCTCATTCGACGTCTTAGCTGGTAACATTAAACGCGCTCCTGTTGCATTCCAAAAAGTAGGAGCGGAATGGTTGTATCGTTTACTGCTTGAACCAAGCCGAATCAAACGGCAAATGAATCTACCAAAGTTTTTGGTTGAGGTATATAGGAAAAAGTGAGTCGTAGATGAATGATTGCGATTTGAAATGACGGAAAGAAATTTTATTTCAATATTAAAACACAAACTATCAAACACATCTTGTAATCTAGTAAACTTAATGATAGAATACGGAAGTGTAAGGATAATTTTCTCTTAGCATATAGCACAATGCCACGCGAAGCGTAACGGTTGGTTGACCGCAAACAAAAAGGCTTGAACAGTTCCCATCTGTTCAAGCCTTTTTGTATGTCGTTTTTCCAAGAGTAGCCAAATGACCCTATTTTAAAAAAGTCTTGGCAAATACTTGCATCTTCTAGAAATTTCGGTAGAATAGAAGTTGCGGCGAAAAAGAATTGTCGATGTTTGTTAGTAATCTAGCAAACTTTCTAAATTTCAATTGACATCTCGACCGTTCTTATCTATACTTTACTGTGTAATGCCTACTACTTTCATACATAGGTAGTAAACCGGCAAAAACAGAGATACCTAAGAGGAGGAAATTATTCAATGGCTAACCAACCAACGAAATATCGCAAGTTTGTAGTAGGGGCTGCTTCAGCTGCTCTAGTAGCATCAGCAGTAGCACCAGTTGCATTCGCGGCAGATTTTTCTGACACAAAAGGCAACACGCACGAAGAAGCAATCAACGCACTATCTGAAGCAGGTGTAATCAAAGGGTACGAAGACGGTACATTCAAACCGAACAAAACATTGACTCGTTCTGACGTAGTTAAATTGATGGGTAAATGGCTTGTATCAGAAGGCTATAAAGTGCCAGCTGACGCTCAATCAAAACCACGTTTCGCAGACCTAAAGTCTACTTCAAACAAAGAATTGCTTGAAATGGCTGCAGTAGTTTACGATAACGGTGTGTTCGTAGGAACTCCAGATGGCAAACTAGATCCAACTGGCGACATCACTCGTGAAAACATGGCAATCGTTCTTGTTCGCGCATTCGACCGCGTACATGACATCGATCTTGCTTCATATGTTGCAGACCAAGATTTCAAAAAAGACGTTACTGACCTAGGTAAAGCAAAAGCAGAAGCACGTCCAGCAATCGACGTATTGGACTTCTTCGACATCACAAACCCAGCTGCACCTGAGTTCAACCCTAAAGCTACAACTACTCGTGGTCACTTTGCTACATTCCTACACAAAACTATCAACGCAGACTTCTCTGATGTTGAAGGTGGAGTAGTAGCACCAGGAGTTGCTTCAGTTAAGGCGGTTAACGCTACTACGGTTGAAGTGACAATGAAAGACAAAGTTGATAACATCAACTCTCTAAACTTCACGATCGATGGCTTGACGGTATCTAACGCTGCTGTTAAGCAATCAGACGACAAAACAGTTGTATTGACAACTGCTGCTCAAAAGGGTGGAGAAAAGTACACAGTTAATTTGGATGGAAAAGCTATTGGAACATTCACAGGAATGTCAGCTGTAGTACCAACAAAAGTATCAATGACTACTGACAATGTTCAAGGAAAAGTTGGACAGCAAGTAATCTTGACGGCTGATGTTGGTGTTAAAGAAGCAGGAGTACCTGTAACTTTCAACGTAAAAGCACAAACACAAACAACTCTTAACAAAGACCAAGTATTTGAAACTACTACAAATGCAGAAGGACTTGCTACATTCTCTTATACACAGTATGCAGCTGGTCAAGACGAAGTTGTAGTTTACCCTACGGGTGCTCCAACAGTACGTGACTACGCTACTGTAAACTGGGGAGTAGACTCCATCTTAACACTTGAAGAAGATGACAAAAAAGGCACTTCTTTAAATAATGGAGAAAACAAAGTATACAAAGTAACTTATAAAGATCCTAAGACAGGCAAGCCTGTCGCTAATGAAACACTAAATGTTACTTTTAAAGAAAACGTTGATGTAGCAGTTAACAAATTAACTGATGCAACTATCAATGGTAAAAAAGCTCACCAAACTACTAATGGCGATGTATCTGCAGTAACAGTTACTACTGACTCAAAAGGTGAAGCGACATTCACAGTGTCAGGAACTAACACAAAAGCAACTCCAGTTGTTTTCGCTGACGGTTCAGGATACAGCAATAACAAAATCGATAGCAAACTAGATCGTACTGAACTTCAAGTAGCTGGAAAAGAGCTTACATTCGCTGCAGTTCACGAAAAATATGCAATTGAAGTTACTCGTGATGGAAGCGAAGAAGCTGCAACAGGCTTAAATAACGGTCGTAAATATAAAGTCGCAGTAAAAGATGAAAACGGAAAAGCTGCAGCAGGTGAAGTTGTTAACGTTGCATTTGACGAAGTACTAGACAGAGTTATCTCTACAAATACAAAAGCACAATTCATCATTGACAATGACGACCTAAAAGGTACAACAACTGCAAATGGCAGCCAACAAGTCAGCATTCAATTAGATGGTAAAGGTGAAGCAGAATTTAAAATTGCTACTGCTACAGCGAATAATAAAGACTATGCAACTCCAGTTGTATGGATCGATATCAATTCTAGTAGCAACAAAGACGGCAACCTCGAACAAGGTGAGCCTACTCAGAAAGCTGGCATGACTTACTTTGTGGAAGAGAAGATCCAAGAAAGCAAGTTAGCTGTTTATAATAAAGCTAATGGTTTGAAAGTTTCTAGTACAAATCCTCTTAAAGACACTGATGTAGCTGAGTTCCGTTTGAATGTAGCTAACCAAAGTGGAGAAGCGTTTGCAGGTTCAGTAAAATCGTTCAAAGCAACTTACCAGGTAACAAACCAAGGCACAAATGATGTATACGTTTGGACAGACGCTAGTCAAGTTGGAGATTTAAGCAAGGCTACTACAATTTCTACACGCCGTGGAGAAACTTTCACAGTGAATACAACTGCAGGCGCAAAGCAAGTTGAACTTTATGTTGGTTCTAATGGCAAGACTGCTAACGTAGATGTAACTGCTTATGGTGATGTAACTGATAGCCAGGACAAAGTAATTCGTCTTGCTGAAAGTAAAGTAGCTAAAGCTTCTTTCCAAGCTAATTCTGATCTTGGAACTTCATATACAGGATTGGTTGGATCAATTAACGTATCTGACAAGAAGATCAAGTTCCTAGGTAAAGAAGAACTTAACTACAAAGCAGAATTTGATGCTGATAAAGTAAAATATGAATCAGCAGTAAATGGTACGACTCTAAACTTAAATGCAGCTCAATTCGAGAAGTATCTTACTGATAACCCGAACTCAAACGTTCACTACTTCAAAGGTAGCGATGGAGTTATCACATTCACAATCTTGAATGCTCCAGCAGAAATCAAAACTGATGCTGACATTCAAAAATTGATTACTGCTGCTGGTAACAAAGAAACAATCAATGTAGACTTAACTAATGCTACAGGCGATATTTCTATTACTGAGGCAACTAAAGAACTTACTTTCAACATTAAAGGTAATTTCGGTGCTCATAATCTAACTGTAAATGCTCCTAATTCACACGTAAACTACAGCGGTACAACTACTGGAACTGTCACAATCACTGACATTTCTAACAGCAGTTTCGTATTTGCTAAAGGTGCAGGAGCAACAAGCATTGCGTTTAACGATACTAACGGTGGTCGTTTAGCTATTGCTGAAGGTGCAACTGCTCCAACTGTAGCATTAGGTGCCGGTGCAAATGCTAAATTAAGCGGTAAGCTTGGCACTGTTACTACAGCAGGTGCTGCTACAATCGCATTAGAAAATGCAACAACTGCAATAACTACTCTACAAGCTAACGGTTCTGGTGCAGTTTCTGTAACTGGTGCAGCAGGTTCTACAGTTGGTTCAGTAGAAGGTTCAAATGCTGGCTCTGTAGATTCTAATGTGAATCCAGAAACAACAAATGCTGTACTTCAATCAGCTGAATACACAGCTAAGGTAGACAAAGTAGATGGCGCAGAAGCAGTAGCTGCAAAAGCTACAGTAGGCGGAATTGACTTTGAAGCAGTAACAGCTGGTACTGCAGGCAATGACCTGAAAGTTGTAATCGAGGAAAGTGTAGAAGCAGTAGATGGAACAAACCAACCAAATAAAGTTGAGTTTGCTGAAAATACTCTAACTGTAACAATTGGTTCTACATGGACTGATGGGGCAGCTGTTAAAAATACTTTGACAGCTACTGAAATTCAAGAATCAATTGATAAAGATGCCACTGCAAAAGCTGCGATTAAGGCTACTGCAGGAGCTAAAGCAGAAAAAGCAACTTCAACAAACTTAACAGGTGGAAAAGCTAAAGTAGATGCAGTTGAAGCTTCAAACGCAACACTTACATTCACTTTCTCTGAAGCAGTAACTCTTCCTGCTGAAAACTTAGTAATTAAAACTGCTGATAAAACAGCTACAGTTGCTAAAGCAGATGTTACTGTAAATTCGAAAACAGTAGTTGCTAAACTTGCTAACGAAGACATTAAAACTGATTCTACAATCACTGCTATTGAAGGATTAGTAACTGCAAAAGGTAACGTTAAATTACCTACAGCAGGTGTTAAAGTTACTGCAAAGTAATTAATATATACTGTAAGTTCAGGTGCCAGGTTTTCACATGAATCAGAAACAATTCTAACGACAATATGATAATCTAGTAACTGAAGAAATATGATCCTGTGGAGAGCAATCTCTGCAGGGTCTTTTTCTATTCCGAGAATGCTCCTTCTCGGCACTGTTGTTCGAATGTATTTCCTCATCGAGTTATTCAGTAACCACACAAAAAATTGATTGATTTGCAAAAATGGAGGAGCCTGTCGCCAGGGTGGCTTACATAATTGTATCTACTGCCGAAGTAGAAAGGTAAGTCGGTTGTCACCTTCAAAAAGTCCATTCGGAGAGAAATCATTAGAATTACTTCGGTTGGTTTTTCTTTTTTGATGTTATCAATCAGAAACTGGGCTTCACTTCCTCCATTCTATATTCCAAAAAAGTGAACGTAAAAAAGAAAGGCATGCCAAATAAGCCTATCTTAAAGGTTTTTAAAAATATTTTGGCGAGTGGATAGTAGGCTATGCTGCCTTCTTGTATGTATGATAGAGGCCATTCAACACGGGAGTCGCCTCTAATTTTGTGTCTTCCGCCAAAGTAGGAAGGTAAACAGGTGAAGGTATTGGCGTCTTGCCGTTGATTCCTTGATGAGTACGATCGGTGTTGTAATAAACTACGTATTCACGAAGTAGGGAATGCAAATGCCGTTCATTCAGTGGAATGATGTGGTCCAACAGTTCTCTCTTCACCGTTCCAATAACTCTTTCTGCATAGGGATTCTGCCATGGCGAGCGATAGGCGGTCTTCTTCGAAGAAATTCCTGATGATTGCAAAAATGATTGGAAGGCTTTGGAACAGAAAATTGGGTCGTTGTCATGTACTAAATATTTGGGTGCTTTCCCAAAAGGCGTTGCATTCCGAAATTGCTGGATAGTCCATTCGGCTGTTGGGTTTGTGGTAACGGCGAAGTATACGATTTCACGGCTCTGGTGGTGGATAACGACCAAGCCGTACAGCACTCGGAACTTTATTGTAGGGATGGTAAAGAAATCAGTAGCCCACAGATCGTGATGATGGTTACTCAGGAACAACTTCCAGGATTGCACCTGTTTTTGCGAAGGTGGCTTTCTGGTGGTAGGCAGATATTTGGCGATTGTATTCGGTGCAGGCGACTTTTCAATCCCTAAAGTTAGCAACCTTTAATGAATTTTCTCGGGTGATAACAAGGGATTTTCCTTATGTATGCGTTTGATTAATTGGATGGTTGCAGATGATAAATTGGGTCGACCTATTTTCTTCGATATTCGCTGCCAATGGAACTTGAAAGCTGTCCGATGCCAACGAATGACAGTCTCGGGCTGGACGATCAGCAGTACCTCTTTCCAATTCCTTAGATGTTTGGAGAGGAACACCCAGAGCTGTCGAAATGCTGGCGTCGACGTGGGATTTGGTAGTTTTTCTTTCTCGTATCGTTGAATGTATAATGCCAGCTGGCTTCTGAGAGCGATGTTTTCCATCCTGACCGCTTGTGTCGATTGGAAGTAGAGTCGCAGGAAGCGCCCCAGGTAATGTAGCCATTCTTTGCAACAGTTACGTAACTTATTCATGTTCACGAAGATCCCTCCTAGTTTGCTTCAGATTTACATCTATTGTAACGGAAAGGCAGAAGCTATGGGAATGTATAATAGAGAAGGCTTATTTCAATTTCAAGGTCTAAATAGAGGCGGAATTTTCTTTGTACATTAATTGAAGGTCCCTGTGTGACGCGCAATTCACGCACTATTCTGACGATAAGTCAGTCTAGTATCTGAAGAAATAAGTTCCTGTAGATAGAAATCTCTGTAGGATCTTTTTCTATTCTGAGAATGCTCCTTCCCGGTATTTATATTCTGAACGTAAAAGAAACTCTTGATCTAATAACGGAGTAAGAGACAAAAAAGAAATCTACTGATCAAGGAATCGGATGGTTAATTGCATTTATCTAAAGTCAAATAATTATTTGGTGTCCCGGTAACTTATTTTAAGTTCCACGCAATATTATTTTTATATTGTAGCGATAATATTTTAATACTTATATTTACTTTACCTCACACAAAAACCTAAATATCTATAGACCTTTCATTCGAACATGAAGATAGCTTTTTATGTATCCTCATGGTTGATTTTAATAAAACTATCAGCTCATTCCATTCTATGATATGATCAAAAGTAACTAGAAAAGGAGTGAAGTAAATGAGTAAATTGATATTGAAATCAGTAATAATGTTCCTATTGATCGGTAGCATCTATATACTTGCACCACAAGACGCCGATGCTGCAAAAGGTACAGAGATGTACGTGAATGCCAAAAATGACATTATTCTGCGTGTAAAACCGGACCAGCATGCCAATAGGCTGGGTACGGTAAAAAATAAGTCAAAAGTGACGGTCCTCTCTTCTTCAAAGGGCTGGTCATATATTCAGGCAGGGAAAAGCAAGGGGTATGTATATACCTCTGCGCTTTCTAAGAAGAACCCAAATGCTGTTCCTGCTCCAACAACCGTGAGCGGCGGGCTAATGCCTGTGAACGGCCTGATCCTAACATATTCACCTCCATTCATGGAAGGTGATGGAAAAGAGACTTTCAAAGTAAAGAGAGAGGGCAGCTCAGCATATTTATATAGCAGCGATAGCTACTCCTCTTATGACTACCCGAAGTATGCGTATTCCGAGAGAGATGGATATTTCCGGATGGGTGTCTCTGAGTCTGATTTTACTTTCGTGGAAACTCCACTCCCTATAAAACAGGGAAGTTATGTCACTATTTACGGTATGGAGTCCAGTTATAAGGTGCTTATAGAGAGTACGACTAAAACCATTAAAGTAAAGGCTGGTACTTTCAAAAATGTTGTCATCCTACGCTTTCCAAACGGGGCAAGGGAGTATTTGGCCAAGGGAGTAGGAATTATTAAGAGTACAGACAATAAAGGTAAGATCTATACAGAATTAGTAGCTGTAAAGCAGGGAAAATAACAAAAATAGCCTTCTGATTTATTGATCAGGAGGCTATTTTCCACATCAGGTCGGTTATTTTTCAATTAGCGGTATAATTTGCAAAACCCATTATTCTTTTTACCCCCACTGATTTACGATGAATAAAAACTGCGAATTAATCAACAGCTTTTTAGCAAAAGGAGTCTAACATGAATAAAAAAATCCTATTATCCACACTTGCTGCACTCCCCCTTATCCCGGTGATCGCTGTCCAGGCAGAAGCATCAGATTTCAAAGACATAAATAGCGACAATTTGTTTTTTCCTATTATTAAAGATATGAGAGACAGAGGAGTCATTAACGGTTATCCGGACGGTACATTTAGACCCAGTGAACTCATCTCCAGGAAGCATATCGCCATCTTGATAGACAGGACCATTGATTTAAAACCCACCAGAAAAGCGGCTGTCTTTAAAGATGTTCCGAAAACACACCCATACTATAATGCTGTCCAAAAACTCTACCGGGCAGGCATTATCGATGGGGATAACGGGTATTTTTATCCAGAAGCCCCTATCACACATGCACAGATGTCCAAGATTCTGGTCAATGCTTATTCTTTGAAAGTGAAGGCAACATATGACTTCATCGATATGCAAACAGATCACTGGGCTAAGCCTTATGCACGTGCGCTTTATTCCAACGGGATCTTTGAAAGACCCGATGGCAGATTCCAGCCTAATCAACAAGTGACCCGTCTTGACTATACTTTACTGATAAACAATATTATTTATATGGACAAGAATTTTGTAGCAAAACCGATTCATATGCATAGAGATGGGTTCTTTCCAAGGCAAATAGGTATAAAAATTCCTAATGGATGGACAGATGCAAAAGTGGATGAGCATATGAAACGGATTAGGGAAACCGTTTTTGAACATAAGTATAAAACCCAGCAAAACTTCGGTCGGGGCACTTTGGGTTTAGACACCGCAAGTGACCGCAGCTATGTTGAGAAACATATTAATGGAATTGGTTCCCCGATCACTTTCGAGGAGTGGATAGACGCTATCAATTATGCAATCAAGACCGGAGACGTTTATATCGATCCTTCGCATGAATTTGCTGTCTATGCTACTTACGGATATACGAAAGACCGTTATAAGGATTCTATCTACGGACTGTGGCTTGTGCGCTAAAAGAGTTGCTGTTAGTTCAAGGTACCTGTGCGCCACACAATTTAGACACTTCTTTGAATACGTGGCGATCTAGGATCTGAAGAAATATGATCCTGCGGAGAGCAATCTCTGCAGGTTCTTTTTTGTGCCTAAATTTTAACAATACAAGAAGGACTCGGGATATTTGATAATTGGGCGATGCTGCGCGGATTAAGCCAGGAGACTTTACGGGGATATAAGATCGATAGCTGCCAATTTCTGAAATGGTTGTTGCCGCGGGAGGTTTCAATTGGCGAGATTACAGGAGAATTAATTGAGGAATTCATGCGCTACTTAATATTTGAAAGAGGATGTCAACCCACTACTATCAATCGGAAATTGAATACATTAGATCGACTATTCTATTGTTTAAAGAGAAAAGGATTTATTATGAAAAATCCACTGGAAGAAGTGGATCGTTTGAAGACTATAGAGAAAGAGAGGAATTACCTCACTCGGCAAGAACTGAATTCGTTACTAGCAGCAATTGATCATGAAATACTTTATCCCTTTATTTTTACGATGATTCATACAGGAATGCGAGTGAGTGAATGCCGGAATTTAAAACTTGTAGATGTGTATTTAAATGAATGAATTATTTTCATTCGAAAAGCATAGAGAAATGCCGATGTGTCCTCAATTAGTTGAACAGCTTACATCTTATTTGACAAAAGTTCGTCCTGACACAGACTCTCTTTTATTTTTTTCTTTGAAAAGGACAGGGGCGGTCAGTATCCAATATGTTAATAAAATATTGCAGGTTGCTTCGCAAAAGGCGGGGATTGATAAACATGTAACGAGTCATATTTTGCGTCATTCTTTTGCCAGCTTTTTAGTTAAGCAGGAGACACATATTGCAGTAATTCAAAAGCTATTGGGACATGCTAGTTTAAAAACAACGTCTGTTTATTTGCATGTACCTCATAAAGAGATGCGGGAAGCGGTGGAGCGATTCGACTTTGGATAAATGCTGCCCATCTTTCTCACTGTCTATATGATATAATTACAACGTTTAACATAGTCTTATATACTACTAAGCTACTCAAAAGGAGCTAACTCAAATGAAGCTAAAACTGCAATCGTTTCTTCTGTTCTCTCTAGCATTGTTCTTCATTCCGTCAAGTGTACTTGCGGGTTCCGAGCCGGTGAATGAAGTTCGCCAGCTGATCGAAAGTGAATATGTTGATATAGTGCCTGATTCTGTGCTGAATAAGTCTACAATTTCAGAACTACTGGAAGAGCTAGACCCGTATACGAACTTTATGTCAAAAAATGAATTTGAGCAGTTTATGAATGGCATTGAGCAACGGATTGTCGGGGTTGGAGTTGTACTGGAAGAACATGAGCGGGGTGTCCAGATTGTTTCTGTTGTACCTGGCGCACCTGCCGATCAGGCCGGTATTTTAGCCGGTGATATTATTACACATGCGGATGGTGAGGAGTTGGCGGGTAAATCTGTGCAGGCGGCCATCCCATTCATTAGCGGATCAGCTAACACACTAGTGACTTTGACAATCGAACGTCCTTCTGTAAAATCCTTTAGAAAAACATTGAGACGACAAGAAATTCAACTTGTGAATGTGGAACAGATGATGTTGGGGGGTAACGTAGGATATATTCGTCTTCATAGCTTTTCGGAAGATGCAGCAAAGAGTATCCAAAAAGCAATCCGGCAAATGCCAGAAGCTGAGAGTTGGATCTTAGACTTGCGCGATAATGGCGGCGGACATGTTGGGGCAGCACAGCAAGTGATGGGCTTGTTCCCAAAGATGAAACAGGCATACCAGATAAAGTATCGAGATAAAACCGAGACCTTTCCAGTCATTGAGCAACCTATCCAGTTTCATGGCCCGGTTGCGTTGCTTGTTAACAGTTACAGTGCCAGCGCTTCAGAAATGGTGGCGGCTTCTGTGAAGGAGCGGAAAGCGGCAACGCTCTATGGTCAAACAACATATGGAAAAGGATCAATGCAGACAATGTACCAACTTTCCGATGACAGTGTCTTGAAGATGACCATTGCGCGTTTCTTGACACCTGGTGGAAAGAAAGTCGATCAAGTAGGGGTGAAGCCGAATAGCCTAACGAAAAAAGGCATGGAAATCCAAGTGGCTCACGAGCATCAATTAATTAGCCAATGGAGCAACTACAAACGATTGCCCGCATTGGATGCTGTTCCAGTTACCAAAACATTTGATGTAGAGATGACCATGCCAATGAAGTGGAACGACTCAGAGTTCAAAGAAGCAATCCAGTTGATCGAATTGGGTGGAGGGGAACAAGCAGTTACGGTTGAAAAGAAAAATGGACGGACAATCACTGTAAAACCTGAAAAACAGCTGAAAGCAGGTGCATCTTATATATTAGTTATTCATCCAAAATGGAAGAATCTACAGGGGAAGCTTATGAAGCAAGGTGTGTATATGGGTGTGGCAGTTGATGGGAAGTGAAATCAGTTCCTCTTCTATTAACATATTGCAATCTTATTCTAATTCGTATGCAGAGAAGGAATTCGATTAGATAGAAAAACTATACAAAATGTGACGCAAATAAGAATGCCCGCAATGCTTGGGCATTCTTATTTGCATTCTACTTACTGGTAGTACAACACTCAATTCACTTCACTGAATAACAACAAATCATTTCAAGAATGCACGGCCGGTCTTGTTCATCTCATTCTATTGAAGATTAACATGCCGGCGTAGGGCTGCGGCCATTTTGATTTCGTTCTGGAATTTGGCTTACGGTGCTAGATAATGTGTCATTGGAAAAAAACTTTCTTTTTACATAGAAGGGAGGGGCGAAAAGGATACAATTCGCTCATTTTTTTAGATAACAGGGCTTGTAACCAATATGAAGTAGATGTTGAGCTGAAATTGATTTTGCAACCCCCATACAAAGGTGACATCTTGTGAAAAAAATGTAAGTTAGTTTAAATAGTTATCTGCCCTCCAATGACTGTCGTGAGGAGGTGTTGTGTAAAGAAAATTCCTTAGTTTTCTCTCTTTTTTCATTCATAAAAAGTTGTGCATTGGTACGAAAGTGAGCGGAAAAAAATGAAGTTTTCTTAGGGTGAAAATACTCGGTGAAATATGTAGACTATTTGGAATTTTTGGGATATGATAGGTAAAATGACAGGGGAACAAGGTTATGGATAATTGTGAAATGAAATAAAGACGAGTAGGAGTTATAAGAAATTTGGTAAAGATATGTTCAAATTTCCATGCTAGATCAACGTGTACATAAAGATAATCGTTAGTTATATAAGGGTAGGAAGAAAAATGACGCATTGGTGAATGGGCTGCGCCTTGAAGGAGGTGATTGATGGGTGAGGGAATGGAAAAGAAGAATCCTCGAGTATTGATAGTCTGGCCAGACCTACTCGAGGATATCCGATTGGAGTATACCAATCTAGTAAGAGTATACTCCTTTTTTGTTGAATTCTAAAGCCTTTAAGAAAAAAGGGGGAAACTAAAATGAAAATAACAACGGACTATGTAGTGAACAAAGGGACTAGCGTAATCTATCCAGACTATACGGACGAAGGAAAGTTGCAATCTGTAGTGATGGAAAATAGTGAATTATATAAGGTAGATCAAAAGCCAACTACATTAATTGACCATAATCTTCGCTATTATGGATCAAGCTTGCGAGGCGCCAATGAGAGCTCGCGCTTAATCTTAGGCAATGTTATGATGTCGCCTGTTGTCATCAATGAACTGTTGAATTTATTTTTCTTTCCGAGTAAATCCCCTTACAAACCTGACTGCATCTGGTTTGCGCTCTATCACATCCAAGATTACATTGGGATCAGCAAGAAACGAACAAGCGTCAGATTCATTAACGGGGCAAGAATTCTAGTAGATCTCAGTTATAGTTCATTTAATAGCCGTTACGAAAAAGCATGTAAACATAAGAAGGAAATTGAGGGACGGACGAATCAATTACTCATTTATGAATCGAATCGTACGGCTACATACCTGATAAGCAAAGATAGCCGGAATCGGAATTATGGAGTGGTGGAGGAGTAGAAAATAGGTATCCATATAATCTAGTGGTGCGGGAGCCCTCTAATCGAACGAGCATTTAGAGGGCTTTTAATAGGAATAGTCTTACATAATTCTTTACTGTGAAGAATATAAAATGGAAAACAAAATTAAATGGAGATGATTGAAATGCCGATAGAAGTGGGGATTTGGAATGTGACTGGTGCGAATATTAACCGGCTTAACTTTTCACGTATAGAATCCGAGACAAAACTGGAAACAATTTTGCAAAGAGATTTTTCAATTATTGATGAAAATGTTCTGATCCTTGGAAGGCAGATTGCTACTAGTCATGGTAAATATATCGATATTTTAGGCGTTACAGCAGATGGAGAACTTGCCATATATGAATTGAAGAAACATCAAACACCTCGTGAAGTAGTGGCGCAAGCTATTGATTATGCTAGCTGGGCACAGTCTTTATCATATGATGCGGTAATCGACCTGTACGAGGAAAAGAACGGGAATTCATTGGAGGAAGCATTTGAAACAAAATTTGGCTATCCACTCCCAGAAGAACTTAATAACTCCCATCAAATGATTATTATTTGTGCCGAGCTTGATCCGGCGACAGAGAGAATCATTCAATATTTGTCGTCTAATTATGACGTACCGATTAATGCGGTGTACTTTAGATTTTTTAAAGAGAATGACAATGAGTATCTTACTAGAACATGGCTGATTGATCCATCCATTACAGAGGAAAAGATGATATCAACACAAAACGATAAGAAAAAGGAAACATGGAACAAGCGTGACTTTGTCGTTAATTTCGAAGATGGAATTCACCGTAGCTGGAATGATGCAAGAAAATACGGATATATATCCGCAGGTAATGGAAAGTGGTTCAGTCAGACGCTACATAATCTGTTTGTAGGGGCACGTGTATTTTGTATGATACCTGGAAAGGGATATGTTGGGGTCGGAATCGTTACGCACAAGGCGGTCCCTCTTAAGGATGCATTCATCGAATCACAGAATGACAATAAAAGACTGATAGATTGCAAACTTACCGATAATAATTTCAAACATGACCTAGATGACTTGGAAAAATGTGAATACGTTGTAAAGGTTGAGTGGCTCAAAAAAAATCCTATAGAGCAAGCGTATTGGACTAAAGGATTGAGGGCGAATCAAAACTCAGCATACAAACTTACAAGTCAGTTTACGATTGATAAGTTGGAAGAGTTTTTTGGTGTTTGAAATTTAAGAATAGGAACTAAAGAACAAGTACATACGAAAATACGCTATACTGGTAAACAAAAAATAGGACTGTACAACATACTATTCTTACTACTCGCTAGACTAGTTGTGGATAGAGAAGCCCTTTGATTTTCATCGAGCAAATAAGGGGTAGGGGAGAATTTTAATGAATAGGAAAAAAGGTATCCAGTTGAATATGCTGTATGGTATTTCATTCGCAATGCTTCTCAGTGTTGGCGGTTGTGCAAATCCGGGAAAGACTGGAGAAGAGCAGGGAAAGTTGGAAACCGTAGCGGTTTCGGCGAAAGAAGATATACAGAAAGAAGAGACAAAACAGGAAGTTCACCAGCCGGTCCATGTAAAACAGACAGAGACTTCGCTAAATGTTTCGGAGCTGGAAAATCAAGCTTTCTTCACGGACAATGTTTTTTATGACGGAAAAGAAGTGCGACTGTTCGTTTTGCCTGCGGATAAAGAAAATATACAAGTAATGGCGGCTGGTGAAGGGTCCGCTTTCGGAAAACCTGGAGATCGGCGCTATGAAGGAGAGCTGCTGTTTTACCTAGCGGATGCAGCAGGTGAAGAAGCGTATTTGCAAGACACGGATTCGGCTTCCTATTCGCTGAATTTATCAAATGAGCCTTTCACTGTGCGAAAAGTCGGTAGCCAGTCTATTCTCCAGATTGCTGAAATCGTTGAATCAAATGGCAGAGAGCTGACCTTATTTGTGCTCGATCAAGGGCTTCTGCACGCTGTCTCGGTAGATGGTGAGCGTGTGCTTTACGCCAGTACAGAGAAAGTGAAAGTAGTGGAAGACCTGTATCTCCAGACATATCTGTATTTCAACGGCGAACCGCTCGGCTGGCAGTTTCAGACGTACGAGTGGCATCCTGATGAGAAAAAGCTTTCCTTGATCAATGAAAGGGAGCTGTTCATTGAGGATGAATGGAAGGAAGATAGTGATTGGTATGGCGAGGGATTTGCAGACGAAATGTTTGATACGTTTAAAGGTCTAATTGACAAATGGCATGAAATTGACAGTTATGTCGACCCATTCCCATACCGCATATTTCCTGATGATTTGGAAGATCGGTTGAAAAACGGATATATTCTGGACGAGCAGTTGAAAGTAGGGCTGTCAATGACGGCTTACAAGGCTAAATATCCTTTGCATCTTGGTGAATACGAGGCAGAAGGCGGATCGTATTTTTCCTACCCGGACGGGCAAAATGTTTTCTATGACGACTATAACGGTAACGTCTACGGTATTGAGTTGAGAGGTTCCTACTATAAGGATACAACTTCTAGACTGAAGCAGTTATTAGGAGAGCCTGTCAGTGATTCTGCAGATTATCCAATTAGCGATGAGGATAAAGAAGCAATAGCTGGCACGAATTATGATACTGGGGATATTTTGGATTATGAAATAGACGGGTATCATGTGAAGGTGGAATATGAAGGCGAAGAGGTTATCAGTATTTATTTGCATGGAGGAGGGTGAATGCTAAAAGACGTGTACTAGCTCCTTACGAGGATCAGCCGCAATTTCACAAACGATCCTAGTGCACCACACAACTCAGGCTCTATTCTGATAACGGTACTATCATGTTATGAATTTGTTTGGTGATCTATTAGTAGACTGTGAAAGAGATTATAAAGAAACAGCCAATCGTGCTTCAGGATGGTTGGCTGTTTTCCGTATTAATTCAACTTTCTCTCATCCAATAATTTTTTTATCCGCTCATCCAGATAAATTCAGTTTTTTGAAATTGCCTGCCCTTTACCACCTCCGATGGAACCGACGATGCAGATGTATGCTGAATAGTGTCTGGATAATATGAGAGACTAAAGATCAAGTACATGATCTGCCACATAAATCTGCATACTGAGAGAGAAACAAAATTAGCAACCATCAAATGCTGATTATCAGGTATGTCCCGGTCTCTATCCTCCTTTTAAAAAACTTAACCAAAATCCAGTGAAACCAAAGGTCATTCAATTCGTAATAGATGTAATAGTTCATTTATTCAATTGACTTTCCGAGGAATACAAGTGTACTATTTATTTAATACAGTAAAGGGGGAATTTACCAGTGAAAAAGCAAGCTTTACTTGGAGTAATGGCTTCAGCGCTTCTCATGTCCTATCCATTAGGAGCTCAAGCCAACGATTCGGTTCGTACCATTGATCCGGAAACTGTACGTATTGCCGAAAATGTAAAAGCGGAGGTGTCCGTAACCACCGCTGAGTTTATCCAATCAGCTTTGGATGAACTGACATATCAGCACGGATCGAAGGAGATGAGAGAGGAAATTGCCAAGCGTTGGACTGGAAATACTATCAGGGCCGGGTCTGAAAAAGAAATTACCAAAGGTGAAATTTCTAAAATACTAATTCGGGCTTTAGGCATCGAGGAAAAGGAAAAGACGGCCTCCGATTACTTGGAATCCGCAAAGATTCATAGACTTATTAAAGTCTACAGCCAAATAAATGAAACCGTCACAGCAGAAGAAATGGAAGTTATCCTCAAGAATGCAAAACAGTACAAAGGTATCGATGACAAAGGGGTAAGTGAAATTTCGGTCGAAGATTTCATGAAAAACCCTGGAGATTTCGGTTATGAAATGTCACCGGATGGAGAGTATATTTCTTACAGTTCCGAATGGGAAGGCCGAATGAATGTCTTTGTTAAAAAGATGCACGGTGAGGACGAGCCTATTCGCGTAACAAGCTCAAAAGATCGGGACGTTGCTGCATCGTTTTGGAAAGATGACAATATTTTATATGTAAAAGATAATGGCGGCGATGAAAATTATCATATTTATTCATCCGACTTTAACGGACAGAAAGAACGTGACTTAACTCCATATCCCGGTGTCCGTGTAGAAATGATCAGTAATTTGACAGGTGTCAAAGATGAAATCCTTATCGGTATGAATAAAGAAAATCCGACGGTCTTTGATGTGTACCGGCTAAATATTAAAACTGGTGATCTGGAACATGTAGCGAAAAATCCGGGCAACATCGCCGGTTGGCTTGCAGACCATGACGGCAAGATCCGAATCGCGCTCGAATCAGACGGGGTTGATAGTACGGTTCTGTATCGTGAAACGGAGAAGGATGAATTTAAACCACTTGTCCAGACGGAAAAAGGGGATATGATTTCACCGATTGCTTTTTCGAAAGATAACCAATCGATTTATGCATTGTCCAATAAGGATCGTGATAAAACGGAATTGGTCGTTCTTGACTTGAAGGCAAACGAAAAAGTCATCCATTCCAACCCGCAGGTCGATATTTTGGGAGCGGTGTATGATCCAGTGAAAGATGCCATTTTGGCAAGCGTCTATATGACAGATAAAATTCACTACGAGTTCTTTGATAAGGAATTGGAAAATACCTTCAATGATTTAAAAGAGAAACTGAACGTCGACGAAAGTCAGTTATCGATCGAAGATTACAATAAAGAAATGAGCAAGTTTATTGTAGCTGTGTCGGGTGATAAAGAATATGGAACCTATTATTACTACGACGCAGAAACGAAAGAACTGACAAAATTGACGGAGCTGGCACCATGGATCGATCGGGATTCGCTAGCGGATATGCATCCGATTTCGTATAAGAGCCGGGACGGTCTCACGATTCATGGTTATTTAACGTTGCCGAAGAATAAGAAAGCGGAGCAATTGCCATTAATCGTTAATCCGCATGGCGGACCTTGGGCACGTGATATGTGGGGCTATAATCCGGAAGTACAACTGCTTGCCAATCGCGGATATGCAGTTCTCCAAGTAAACTTCCGATCTTCCACGGGATACGGAAAGGAATTCATGGATGCGGGCAATAAACAATGGGGATTAAAAATTCAGGATGACATAACAGACGGTGTTCAATGGGCTATAGATCAAGGCATTGCGGATCCTGACCGAGTTGGTATTTACGGAGCATCGTTCGGAGGCTATGCTACACTGGCGGGCATTACGTTCACTCCTGATTTATACGCAGCGGCCGTAGACTATGTCGGAGTCTCCAATTTATTTACACTGCTCGATACGATTCCGCCATATTGGGAAACGATGAGAAATAATCTTTACAACCGAGTCGGCCACCCTGAAGAGGATAAAAAATTATTGGAAGCCGTCTCTCCTGTATTCCACGCCGATAAAATCAAAACGCCATTGTTTGTTGCCCAAGGTGCAAACGACCCTCGGGTTAACAAGGCAGAATCCGATCAAATCGTGGAGGCTTTGAAGAAGAGAGGCATCGATGTCGAATACATGTTAAAAGACAATGAAGGACATGGATTCCAGAATGAAGAAAACCGTATTGAATTTTATCATGCGATGATTGAGTTTTTAGATAAGCATTTGAAGTGATATTGCGTACTTGCGCGAGACGCAATAATAAAGAAGAGTGCCCTCTAACCGAGTAATTGGTTAGAGGGCACTCTGTTTGCAAAGAAGCAATAGCCGGCACGAATTATGATATGGGGGATATTTCGATTATGAAATAGGCGGGTATCATGTGAAGGTGGAATATGAAGACGGAGAGCTTATTGGTATTTATTTGCATTGATTACTCGGCTTTACTTGCGTTTGATTAGTACGAAAGCCCGTCAAAGCAACTATCCGTTTTATCCTCCCACAACCGGGTAGTAAATAAATAGAATGAAAAACTGAGGAGGCATTGGAATGAGCAGAGAGCAAAATGAGTACTTTGAAGACCGAGCGGGAACGAAAGATGCGCGCTATCATGTCGTGCCGCATGACAATGAATGGGCAGTGAAACGCGAAGGGGAAGATGAGCCGATCTGCACGACGGATTCTCAAGACGAGGCAATCGATGAAGCGAAACAACTGGCGGAAGTAGATGGAACGATGGTTTATATTCATAACGACCGTGGTCGGATTGAAGAGCAACTGGATTTTAAATAGGCTATCATACAGTGAAGAAGGGTAAATCAAATACTCTAACACTTAGGCGTAATGAGGTGTAAAGAACAGTCAACTATCTTTTGGGATGATTGGCTGTTTCATTTTTCTCTCAATTAAATGTTTGACTATTCAATCAACTCGTGCTAACTTAATATACATAAAATAATAAATTGGCAAAGGAGCCTGTTTCAATAGCGAGTAGTCAGCTATTGAATAGGCTTCTTTTGTCTTTTTAGAGGAGGAATGGCAATATGAAGAACAAAATCACATTCAAAGCTTTGTTAAGTGTGATGGTTATTTGCTTGTTTTTTTCTATTCCTGTAAGTGCAGCTGACATTGGAAAATCAGCCTCGACTTCACAAGTACGTGATGACCAGAGTATTCAAGTGTTGGATAAGGGGAAATGGGCGCCTGACACGTATAGAGCTGTCCAAAACCTGATTGATAAGCACGGTGTCGGAAGTCCAAGTTACAATCCTAAACGAAAACCTTATGCTGTTTTTGATTGGGACCATACTAGTATTATGAGCGATACACAGGAGGCCCTTTTTCTTTATCAAATCGATCACTTGGCATTCAAACTAAAACCGGAAGAGTTTTATGAAATGATTAAAATGAATGTGCCGGACGGGCCCTTTTCAGACGAACTTCAAAACCTTCAAGGAGATGCGATCACTCTCGAGGAGATCACAGAGGATCTAAATCGCAATTATGAATATCTTTATTCCAACTATGAAGGGATGAATGGGAAAGAGTCGCTAGAAATACTTCGTTCAACTGATCAGTTTAAAGATTTCAAAGCAAAAATGTATTTTCTTTATGAAGCCATTGGGGAAACATACGGAATTGAAATCGGATATCCATGGGTACTTTATTTATTTGTCAACATGTCGACAGAAGAGATTCAGCAGCTTGCAGAGGCTTCAAATGATTATAGTCTAGGAGCAGGAATGGGATCGGTGACACTTAGAAGTCCTGAGTCCATGTCAGGAAAAACGGGTATTGTTGAGATCACCTATTCGACAGGACTGCGTCTGAGTTCCGAAATATCAAATCTTATGCATACATTTATTGAAAATGGGATTGACGTTTATGTTATTTCAGCTTCGATGGAAGATGTGGTCGAGGTATTTGCAACCAATCCAAAGTATGGATACAATCTTCCGAAAGAAAATGTGTTTGGGATGAGATTAAAAAAGAAGGATGGGATTATTCAAGCAAAATATGAAGACAATTGGCCGATTACTGCTCGAGAAGGCAAGGTAAAAATAATTGAACAATTCATCTCCAAAGAGCGGGGTGGTTACGGCCCAATATTTGCAGCGGGGGATACCCACACAGATTATGAAATGCTGACAGCTAAGGATGTGAAACTCGGTTTAATCATTAACCGTGTCAAAGCAGGCGATATTGGCAAACTTTCGAAAATAGCTGTAGAACGTATGGGAAAAAATAACCCAAAATTTATTCTTCAAGGAAGAAACGAGAATACAGGCTTATGGATACCGACTGAATCCACGATCAAGCTCGGGTCAAATGAAGAAAAATTGTTGGCGGATTAGGTACTGCACCACACAATGCTGATAATTGAGTGATGAACAAAAGAAAGAGCCCTTTAACCGAGCGTCTGGTTGGGGGCTTCTGTCTGCTTTTTACATCCTTTCTTTAGACAACAAATAAAGCCCTCTATTCTGTTGATGTAGAAAATGTATGCATTTGAGTCAATTGGTAATATGAATAATGAACAGTTGTTTTTAAAAAGCAGATTCAATAAAAGTCGATCTGGCATCAGATTGGTTCAATTTGAACTTTTACATAACCCACCCTTTCACATAGATCATCACAGCGTTTTAATTCTTTCATAATGGGAATCCTACAAATGAAAGAAGATAAGCAAAGGAGCTGGGAAAATATGTTCGATTATACGGTTGAAACGACAAAAGGAAAAGATGAAGCGATCCGCGCTTTGGAAAATAGCTTGTCGGAAGAGAAGTTTGGTGTCCTTTGGAATTTTGATTTGACCAAAAAACTCAAAGAAAAGGGTGCTGATTTTGAAACTCCGTTTACTGTTCTTGAAGTTTGTAATCCCCATGAAGCTAAACGAGTACTGACCGAAAACCTTCTGGTCGGCTATGTGTTGCCTTGCAAAATTGTTGTATATGTCCATCAAGGAACAACGAAAATCGGATTGCCACGTCCTACCGCACTATTGAGTATTGTTAAAGACGAGAATATCTTAGGAATTGCAAAAGATATCGAGACTCGTCTAATCGCTGCGATTGATCGGGCGAAGTAACTTGAAAAAGCATGTCTAAATAGCCATAGGATCTTATGCACCAATCAAATCAGGAACAACTCTGAATGCATACACTGTCATCAAGATTAAATTCTACAGGAAAAAGAAAGCCCTTTAACGGATAAAACAGTCAGGGGGCATTTCCGTTTGCTTTGAATAGGTTACTAGGAGAATTCTATTATCGTTAGAAGATGGTCTATATTCATAACGGCCACGGAGGGATTGTGGGGCAGCTAGATTTTAAATAGGTCCCCACACATTCAAACAGAGTTCTGTCTGTTTCGGGTACTGCTGACCGAAAAAACCGCGCAACACAAAGATGTATCTTCATACAAAGTCGCATATTGTTAGCATGTCCGCTCAACTGCATACAGCGTCCGCGAAAAGCCAGGGAGTGCCGATCGTTCTCCTCCCTGTAGCTGCTAGATTCTATTCGATCTTCCTTTTCATAGAAGCAACAGTAAATCTGTATACCCGATCATACCTATAAAAAAGGCAGGGAAGCTGCTCTCGTTCTTCTGGAAGTTCTTCTTTCATGACGTTCAGCACAATGCGGCCCGCTAAAAAGGCAGATAAAATAGAGAGAACCATATCATTTACCTCTGTAAAGACACCGACCAGCCATCCAACTGTAATCGAAACGGCGAGCAACCAACGTCCATACCAATCATAGTCCTCTTTATGCGTGGCACACAGACCATTGTCATTCGTAACAAAGTGAACACCCATCGCTATGAAATAAAATATCATGCCCCATTCTGTCTGATACTCTCCCCGTAGAAGCAAGTATCCTATGGTCGCGTTATAAAGAGCAAATGAGCCTATATGAAGCCAAAAAACACCAGCTGTCGCTTTATGTTCTCCATCCTTTTTATTGTGCCGTTTAGAGGATTTCGCCAGCTGTTCCAAACCATAAAAGAGAGCGAGTCCCAGCATGGCTATTATATAGACGTGATTCTCTAAATAGCCGAGGCTGCGTAGCTTCCCATCGAAATCCTTTTGGTACTCACCTAATTCCGGTAGCAAGTGCAAAAACACATAGGCAACAGCTATTTAGCCTGCAACTGATAGAAACCGGCTCCGAGGCTCCACCTTTAAAAACTTCATCACTTTTAAACTTAAATGAATGATGACAAAACCGATGACAAACACAAAACTTAGGCAAACTCCCATGAAATCCTCCTAATCTATCTTATTCCTATTCTTTTCCCACTAGGCTTGCTACAAAACGTGATATATAGTGACTGTTACCTTCTTAAAGTAGGTATCAAGTCTAGGCATTATAATCGAATAGTATGACTTCAGGGGAAGCCTGGCTTATTTAAGACGGGAGGGTCGGTTACGCGGGCGCAATCTACAGTTTTTCTTACTCTGATGCTATTCTGATAACTGAATAATGTACGGAGAAAGGGCCTCCTGATCGAGAAATCTCGGTCGAGAGGCCCTTTCTGTTATTCTCTCTCCAACTTACGATAACACTTTAATTTGCTTGTCGCGCAAGGTTTCTTAACGGAACACATTTTCAGTAGTCAGGTTAAGATGCACCGTGTCCTCGTCGAAATACTGTACCCCCAAGTAATACTTGCCCACTCGGTATACATCCATATGATTGCCGTAGCTCAACACTTCTTTGCCGAATTGTTTTCTGAAATAGGGTCTTAACGACTTTCTATTTCCATGAAGATCGGAGGTTCGGAAAACTCCCCGCACTTTGGCGTTTGATTTTATTGCTTTGCTGTAATCGTTATTGTAGTAGAAGCCGTAGTTTCCAAGCGCAGTATAATAGAAATTATAATGCTCGGCCATTTCCTGGCGGGCATACGGGTCCTGTACGGCAGATTTTAAGTTAGAAAATGACATGCCAAGCGCTCCCGGCACCCATTTCAGCTGCCCCTTCTTGGCCAATGAAGCAAAGGTGCTGTCGAAATAGGCGATTTCTTTAGCGGAGCCTTTTACATACAACTGATAAAATTTCGACTTGAAAGAGCCTGAATGTTTGCTGGCAGTAGACCCATCGTAATAAGGACTGTACTCCTCTATGCCAATCTCTATAATGCTTGAGGATACAAATCTGGCATGCATGCCCGCACCATCGCCACCGAATGCTTTGTTCATAAATATCTTTCCGTTGCGGTTTACACCGATTACTTCAACTGTTTCCGTTCCCCCTGCGCCCGTCTTGTAATAGAGATAGGTATCATTGGTTTTGGTAACCGTGAAACTAATCTCACTGCTGCTCCACCCGCCGACGCCTTGCCAGATTGCACGGCCACCTTTTTTAATGACCGGCTCTTTATTCGACGTGATATCGATCACTAAAGAGTTGCTGAGTTTGATCGGAAACTTTGATTTTTCAGAGGACGGTGAATATGTCTTATACACTTTCTCGTTAGTTTTGGCACTAGCCTTGTTTTCTGTTAGAAACAATAGAGATGTAATGGCGAGGAAACACACTGCCAATACTTTAACGACTTTTTTCATGGGATTCTCCTTCGTAAAATAAATTTAAAATCTAACTTGAAACTACTTGCATTTTAATGATCTTGCTGATTAAATGCTCTGCTACTTAAAATCAAATCAACTGAGTAACCACCTCTTTTCTCCTGATTCAATTATACTATTTCAGGTTGTCTTTTTAATAGAGAATTAGATAATTTTTGTTAAGTGATGTAAGGTTTGAAACTTTCTTTTATCCAGCTATTATTTTTCAACGGCAGCAAGGTTTCTAAGATCAATTTAAATGTGGTACCGTTCAATATTGTAAATTAAGAAAAAAGAGAAGGAGTCTACTAACGGAGAGGGCCTATAGAAAACGATGGAGAATCTTTCGATTTAACAAATGGTGGAGCGAAATCTTTTTCGAGAGAACGAAGAACACAGATAAGGAAGCTAAAGCAGATCGTAAACCAGCAAGCAAACCAACTGGGGAATCAGCAACAGAGCAAGCAGTTCAACCCGTTCAACTACTAAAAGTAGACTTGGATACAGTGCCGGTAACGGGTGCCAGTAATACAGTGAAAGTACACGCGATTAAATCAGTAGATTGACTTAATATTAATTAGAGGCGTATACAACCGGTGGCATAGAACAACTTGGGTACTTTGTTCATCCATCGTCCTCATTTTATTCTGAACAAAAGAAGTACATGAACTCATTAAATTCACGTGATGTTGAACTCATCGATCATTCGATTTCATCAATGGAAAAATTAGCGCCGAATAAGTATAAAGTTACCGTGAATGAGCAGTACTCAATCTATGAACCGGAGAAATGGTATAGTGAATCTTCCCAAACAAGTCATTATACAGTTGATTTGTTAGATGGTTCTTTCTATATTAAGGAGTTCTCGTTTAAATGAATTTCTTATCAATCTCATTTGGGAAGTTCTGTTTATGGTTACCTGAACTTCTCAAAATAGTGTCAGACTTGTATAATTTACAGCGTGATTTATAAAATTAAACTCTATGATTTTACTGTATACTACCTAATGCGTTGTTGGTAAAATATGATTAGCTAGTAATCATATTTTACTAGACAAGAGGAGGGAGTATATGAAGAAGATTGTATCGATTTTCAGCTGGACCACGTTGTTGCTGTTGGCCTCGTTCATTTTTGTCGGAACAAACCAAGCATCAGCGAAGGAGTTCAAAGATGTGCCCAAAAGCCATCCGAATTATGAGGCGATCCAGGCAATGCAAAAGGCTGGGTATATTGGCGGTTACCCTGATGGGACATTCCGTCCGAATGAAAAAATTAGCCGGAAGCATGTAGCGCAGTTGCTTGAAAAGGCAGTGAAGCTGCCGGGACTGTCATCCAGTAAGGTTATTTATACGGATGTGCCGAAAAGTCATCCATATTACACGCCGATCATGAAACTGTCGCAAGCGGGAATTGTAGGTGGATCAAATGGAAAGTTTAATCCGAATTCTACCATTACTCGCATCCAAATGGCGAAAGTGTTGGACTTGGCATTCGACTTGCATATGGGACCTTACCAACGACCGTTTGAAGACGTTAATAGCAATCACTGGGGGTATCCACATGCAAGCGCAATGTATTCGAGCGGTGTATCAAAAGGGGATAACGGAAAGTTCTACCCGAGCCGACCTGTCACGCGGGCGCATTACGCGGAATTTTTACAGCGCGCAATCAATGTCACTAAATCACGTCCGAATACGACTGCTATGACGAAAGGAAAGGCAGTGGACCTTTCATACCGCCTGCCGCATATTATTGAAGGGATTATTTTAGAAGGAAAATATAAGAAGAAATCATTCAATACTATTCGTCCGCAATTACTTCAGTATGTGACGAAGGAGTTTGCGGATACGAAATTGAAGAACTATTATCCGCATGCATGTACAGAATGCGATAGTTTCTATTTTCCATACTATTTAGATACGAGCATAAGATTCAGCTTCAATCAGCCGAACAGTTATGCGGTCAATGTGAAAACGGTTGAGTTTTCAGATGGCTTGTCTGGCGGCGGGTTTGTAGATTACAAATTCATAAAAGAATCGGGCACTTGGAAAATGGCGAATTATACGTATGAAATGGTAGGGAAACGGCATCTGCAGCTTACGGTTAACGAAGCGCAAACGATTCTAAAACAGGATTATCAAGACTATGGTCACCGCAATGTTACCGTAAGCTATGTATCGACTGTACGAGACACGGCTCATGATTATAAAGCTGATCAAAAATATTCGTACGATAAGTATGTATTTAGAGTCGAAACAAACAAAGGCCGTTTTAAGGTAAGCTTCCAATCTAATGATGGAATGCATTATGAAGACTAAGAACTGGTCTTGATACAAATCAGAGAGTTGATTAAGGGAAAAGAAGGAAGTTTTTAACCGGTTGAACTGCTTCCTAATTGTTAGTGATTGTTTAACAATTGGGGTGGCAGTTCATTTTGCATTAGCGGACTTATTTGTATTGATACATTATATGATCGTGGAAATGTTAGATGAAATAGAAGCAGTGAAATTTAAAGAAATCATTTTTATCTCACCTTTCCATTTTCCGTAACCTGTATACACACCAAGACAAACGACCCTCTCAATTTAGCCGTCATTGCTAAAATGCATAATTCGCATGAGTTACTTACTAGGCACGAGAAAGAGAAAGAATATAGTTAATTCTTAATACACTTTGCCTGTTTGAATATTTTACATACAATAGGGTGGGGATAAATATGACTGTAAAGTTGGAAATCCAATTATTGAAAGTACACGCCAAAATGCACGAATTGTCCTTATGTTTTAGTTAAGATCTCTAAGCGTCACACGGAATTATAACCTGTCCTGACAACCGAGCGGAAAAAAAGGAAGGAGTGTTGGAAATGTGGAGCTTGTTTAGAAAATTTTTGTTGCCGCGTGAGCACGATGAATTTTCGGAGTTGATGAAGCGGGCAACTGATTTGGGGATGAAGGACTCAAAATGGAATAATTTTAAAAGTGATTCCCTTTTATTTAGTTCAAGCAGTCGACATGACGATTTCTCTGATGAGATGGATGAATTGGAACGTCAGCAATTTGAGAGTTTAGAAATTCACCATTCCCATATGGATATGCATGATCCTTACATCAACCCAGGTGTCAGTATAGTGGTCGATGAATCCTATCATGGAATCGATCATGGAAGTGCGGATTCGGATTTTACACATCATAGTGGACATGATGGTTTTTAAGAAAGGATACTACAGTTGGAGGAAGAGTAAAAATGGTTCTTATTTTCATATTTTCTTACCTTGCTAAAAAAGAGGCTAGTACTTCACTTATTAGTTCGGCGGTTACCAGTATGATCGTTTTTAATGCAATCTTAAGTCTATATTTCCTATTGTTGCATCCTAAAATCACCAAAGGAAAGCTAAATGGGGGAATGGCCTCCTTCTTATCATTTATATCCATAGGTTTGGGACAGGCTTATAATCGACAGCTTGTTAAAAGTATTTTGTTTCTTGCCTTGTATCTCGTTCTGTTTGTCAGAATAACGAAACAAGGGGATGATTTCTCGGGCTGGGCTGTTTTCTTTGTCCTGTTCGTTTTACCGATTCTCTCTATGTTTGAGGCCAATTACAGTTCAGGAAAAATGAATCAACGACTTGCAAAAAAACAGCAAAAAAAGCAGCTGGAACAACGTGCAGGACTTCTTACTACATACCATGAAAATAACCACCAGTTTGCGGTCGATACGAACATTCTCATGCATGATGCAGATTTGTTGATCCATTTATTGGGTACTAAGCAAATCAAGCTCATCATCAGTAGTCAAGTTTTTAAAGAATTAGATGGGTTGAAGAACAACAAAGAAAAATTGACTAGAATGCGTGCGCAATTGGCGTTTGATGTAATAGAAGCGTATCAGCGCAAAGGTTTGCTAAAGCTAATTCAAGTGCCTACATATGATAAGCTGCAAAAATTGGCCTTGTCAACGTCTGCTGACGAGAAAATCATCGCAACCTATTTATATGAATTCAAAAACGGTGCAAACAATTTGCTGTTTTTGTCAAATGACAAAGGTGCCCGCATTATTGCTCGTAACGCCGGCATGCCGGTTGCGGAGGTATAGAAGATAGTATTGTAGCATTCTTAGAGAACAGCAAGTGTATCCGCACACTCGTTTGGATCAATCAAATCCATTGGCTAAGACGTTCTATTTCTTATAATCCATCTTTAATATATTTTATCAACTAATATCCGCAATACTCGGGTGAATTAACCCGGGAGATTGCGGGCTTTTTTGTCTTTTCACTATTTTACAAGAAAATACATAAACTTGATATGATAAAATCTAGACTACGAGAATATTATTCAAGAGGCCGGAAAGGGGAATGGGGCAAATGAAAAAGCTGGTCATTATTATTGCGGGGGTGATCGTGCTACTTCTCCTGCCAGTTAGGATGTGGATGGCGAAGAAGGATACCGCTATGCAAGTGACTGTGCTCGATAAGACAGTTCCGAAGGGAGTCTTTCAAATTTCAAAGACGTCGAGGGCTCTGAAAAATAACTTCTATGTAATGGACTTCATGGCCTTCGTATTTATTAATGGGCGCCTAAACGAAAAACGGTTGACTATCCCCCAGGATGGTTGGCCGTTTTCTACTTCATCAATTCCTACCGAACAATAAATCGCATATTTATGTTTTCATTCAGTAACTTTCCTTCCTTTGCCAGGACCCCTTGTCGAACGGTCAGGTAGTAGGCTTCCAGTTCCCATCGACTTTGCGGAGAAATTATTAACTGGTGGATATGAAGCTTCAAGATACTACGATCGGATGGCGTTTTGTCAATTCAAAAACGGAAGAGCTCCATGGTGTTGATAGCATGCCGCAAACTGCGGAAAATGTAGCTAACGATTAAAGTATCTCCAGAGAGAGACAAAAGCAGCACAAGAGAATGGTGTATTCAAAGACGAGTTTATCCCTGTTACTTATAAGACGCGTAAAGAAGAAGAGGTCACTGTTGTTACTGACGAACACCCACGCCTTGGGACGACATTGAATGTGCTAGAAGGGCTGCGTCCCTTATTTCCTGACGAATCGATCGATTACAGCGGGAAATGCTTCAGGTGTCAACGATGGTGCAGCACCCGTTTTATTAATGAACGAAGAGAAGGCAAATGAACTGGGTCTGGCGATGTGCAATCGGTGTCGGACAAGGTGTATCTAATCTGGTAGAGAGGGATTAACGGAATTCTTGGAGACGAAGTAAAAGTACTGACTGAACGGATTAGTATTCATTAATTATGAGTTGTATTTGAAAGTATTCACTTTCCGCAACGATGTCGTCAGCTAAATGGTAAGAGCCGAAGTGCATCAGGGTGAGTCTCTTTTCTTATAGTTTCAAAAGAACTTGGGCACGTCCATCGATCCGGATGGTCAGCTTACATGAACCACTCCGGCCCGTATGCCGCGACCTCTTCAAGTCCTCGTAAATAGCTGGTGTAGTCGACAAAATAGATGGAATGCTCCTGATTATCGTTGACATTTCTATAACCGTGTCTCTTGAACAAACGACCCAATCCAACGAGGACAAAAGATGTCGGATCTCCTTTCAGCCGTCTGGTTGTTGGGAAAATTAGGGGAGGCATCACAAATACGTCAGTATGAATAAGTCTAAAACCGCTCGAAAATTAACCTTATACATATATTGTTATTGATAATACAAAAATCTATAATTAATCTATTGATAAAATATTCCGTTATTTCAGAAAACTCGGAATGCTCTTGGAGGTGAAAAAAGTTTTACTATATACTTTTCGATTATGAAAAGATATTTATTAATCACACAAATCTTAAGGGGGATTTAAAATGCAAAAACAAATTACTAAAAAAAATGAACGTGTTGAAGAAGTCTTCGAATTATTTATCAAACATATCCAATCATTTTTAAGTGAAGCAAATCTAAATCATGAAGAATATACAAATTTTGTGAATTGGGCAGATCGGCTTGGACGCACAGGTGAACTGCCACTTTTCGCAGACGTTTTCTTAGAAACCCATGTGTTAAGAGCAATGTATACAGAAAAGCCTGGCACGCAGCCCTCTTTATTAGGACCATATTTTATTGAAGGATCTCCTTTAATAGAGTCTGTTGCTGGACAGCCGTTAGTGTTAACACAACGTGAAAATGAACCAGGCGAAGTTTTGTATTTTAAAGGCAACGTTAGTAACGTTGATGGTAAGCCGCTTAAAAACGTTCGTGTAGAGATGTGGCAAAATGATGCCTCACGTAAATACTCAGCTTTTGATTCTGATGCACCTAGATATAACTTTAGAGGTCACTTCTTCACTGATGAAAACGGTGATTTTGTTATAAAAAGTATTGTGCCGCTTCCTTATTCTATTCCTACAGAAGGACCGACAGGAGAGTTTTTAGATTATACTGATCAGCATCCAATGAGACCAGCCCATCTTCATTTCATGTTTGAAGCAAATGGTCATGAGACGTTAATTACCCAAGTGTTCTTTGAAGGTGATGAATACCTTGAGACAGATGTAGCAGATGGCGTTCGTCTTGATTTGATGACTACGCTTGAAGATAAAGGTGATCATAAAGAATCGAAATTAAACTTTGTTATGCGTAAAAAATAAACAACATAACATAATAGTAGGCTGTGTTAAAGTCTTGGTCATAATTAGAAGAGAACGGTATCCGACGATGTAATCCGTTGGGTGTCGTTCTTTTTACGTTTAAACCATTGAAGGGATATTTACAGTGTGAAATAGTTGTGTTTGTTGCTTTAAGAGTTGCAGCATTTTAATACTAAAACGATAGTAGAAAAGGGTTTTTTAAGCCTAATAGTATATTGAATATAAAGATTGGATGGCTGTATGATAAGAGTGTAGGTTGAATATTTAGAATCTTTGATTTAGAGATAATTGGTTGGGAACTATATTAGACTAAAAGTATTTATGGTTCGGGCAGATATTTTAATTTAGTGATACAAAATACAACAGGAGGGATACGGATGCAATTAACAGTAGTTAGCAGCAAAGATTCAACAAATCATATTAATGAAAGCATATTCCATTCGCCTGATAAACAGTTTTTTGATTTTTGTTCAGTAAATTATCGTATTAACCGTGGCATTTTTAACGTTATTGACAGCTGGTTTTATGATTATGGATGGATTGATATAATAACCCGGCGTAAAGTAATTGTTCAATACTTAACATTTCTGTGCGAGAATGAGTTTTACAATGAAAAGAAATTGTTTTTACAGTTTGGTAAAGGAGGAGTAAAAGGAAGTCTAATTCTTTTCATTGATTACCGATGCTGAATCAGGAGTGATCTTATTGAGTATTCAAGCTAGTGAACTAACTCTCGACCATCTAATCCAAGTCACAGAACAATCAGGCGAAGGATTCCAGAATTTGAATATGACTTTATTAAGTACGGATGCATTTGGAGTGTTAAGAAAAGACTTAATTACAGCACTTGGAGTTGGAAGAGCGAAAAGATTTTTGCTTAGGTATGCATTTCAATCGGGTGCGCATGAAGCCAGAATTCTAAAAGACGCAATCATTTGGACGGATGATATAGAATGGCTGATAGCTGGATCTAAACTGCATCATTTGACGGGAAGAGTTTTTTCTTATACCGAGAGATTCCATGTAGATATGGAGAAAGGTATTTTTGATGTATCGGGTTATTGGCTAGATTCGTATGAAGCAAAGCAACATTTAAGATATTTCCCTGTTCATTCAGAATGTATCTGCCACTTCTTGGTTGGTTATGCAAGCGGATACACGAGTGAGTGTTTGGGTAAACAAGTCATCTTTAAAGAGATAAAGTGTAAGGGAAAGGGAGATGAATATTGCAGCTATGTAGGTAAGACAGTCGAACAATGGGGTAAAGAGATTTCAGAAGAATCACTATATTATGAGGATGAGGAATTATCTGATGAAAGAGATCAGATGTTTAGAAAGGTTGAACAGCAAAATGAAAAACTTGAGATTGGCTATTCCTTAAGTCGGAACCTTACTAAAGCGATGTTAGAGGGAGAAGGCTTTCCTGCATTTTCACAACTATTAGGTGAATGTTTGAATTGCTCAGTTTTGATAGAAAATAGGAATTATGAAACGATTGCTGAATTTGGAAAAAAACCTGGAATGAAGACACTTATGAGTGTTAGTAATTTTCTGGGTGAAGAAATGATAAATTCAGGCGGAAATGAAATAATTGAAACAACCTTAAAAGGTAAAACTTTCACGCTGCTTACCGTGCCTATAACTATTAAGGATCAAATCAATGGATTTATTACGATAGATATCAATCAAAGAAGTAATGATTTCATAAAAGATCTACTAGAACGTGTTGCTACAATAGCCGCTTTACATATGCAGAATGAACAAGTGGCTATTGAGACAGAACAAAGGCTTGAAGGCGAGTTGCTAGAAAAATTACTTAATGAAAAGAAAATGGATTGGGAATGGATCAGTAATAGATTTTCTTACCTCGGCTACAATTTATCTGAACCTCATTATATTGTTCATATAGATATTGCTGGAAAAGATAAGAAAAAAGGAGATCTCAAGGAGTATGAATACTTAAAAGTCAGAAATCAAATTACAAACTTTCTTCAAAAACAAAAAGAGTATGTATCAAATATTTTATTGCTAACAAAGTTGAATACTGTCCAAGTTGTTATTTCCAAAAAACTAATTGAAGATGAGCAAACTACTATAAAAGACTTTGTGGAGCTTCTGCTGAAAAATATTAAAGGAGATAAAGAACAAATTTGTATGGGGATCAGTAATGAAACACATAAACTGTCGGACTTTAATAAACGAGCGGAAGAGGCAAGAAAATCAGTAGAATTAGCTAAATTCAAATCAACAAGATCGGCAGTTATCTTAACAAGTGATTTAGGACATTTAACATTATTTTTAAATGCACGAGAGCCAGAAGAATTGGAGTTATTTGCTGAAGAAAATTTAGAACCCATATTAAATTATGACAAGAAAAAAAACTCGGAGCTTTTGCTGACGCTCTTTTATTATTCTCAAAATGAATTTAACTTGCATAAAACAGCTCGTGAAATGTCAATTTCAATTAGTGGAATGAGGTACAGAATACAGCAAATTGAAGATTTATTGGATATCGATCTATCTAATTCAAACTGTCGATTTGAAATTCAAATCTCGTTACAAATATTCTTGGTGCTAGGAAAGATTAGGATATACAGTACAGAGCATTAATCTTTTAAAATTCGAGGAGGTATTAAAAATGATTGAACCGAGAGAATTCAGAAACACGGTTGGACACTTTGCAACTGGGATAACAGTAATTACAACAATTAATGGGAAAGAAAAGATTGGATTAACTGCTAATGCTTTTTCTTCATTATCATTAGATCCGCCGCTGATTTTAGTTTGTATAGATAAAAGATCGGGCAGTTTGAAAGCGCTTAAAAGAGATCATCCTTTCGCAGTTAATTTACTGAAAAAAAGCCAGGAGACAGAATGTTGGAGATATGCTAAAAGTTCAGGCGATAAATTTGAAGGGGCAGCTTATAAACTGTCCGAAGACGGAGTGCCTATTCTCGAGGATAACTTAGCAACAATAGAATGTGTAGTAGCAGATATTATTGAAGGCGGTGATCATTATATTGTGACGGGTCTAGTGAAAAATGCTTCTTATGATGACCAAGGAGAGCCGCTAATTTTCTTCCGTGGGAAAATTGAGCAACTTGAACTAGCTAAAACGGTTGAATTATAAAAATGTTGTCCACTCAAATAACACAATGAAGTGAGGAGGAATTTGGAATGCTTACAAATGAAGATAATCAGTTGCTAACACAGACAGATGCAGGCACACCGATGGGTGAGTTGTTTCGGAGATATTGGATTCCGGCTCTGCAGACTCATGAATTGGAAAGCGATGGGAAGCCACAGCGTGTGAAGTTGCTGGGCGAAGACCTGGTCGCCTTCCGGGATACAGAGGGGAAAGTCGGGCTAATCGATGAACGCTGCCCGCACCGCGGAACCTCCCTTTACTACGGAATCAATGATGGCTGCGGCCTGCGTTGTATGTATCATGGGTGGAAGTTCAATACAGAGGGGGAGTGTACGGAAATACCATCAGAACCGACGGATGGGAAATTCAGAGAATCCATTAAGATAAAGAGTTATCCGACAAAAGAAGTAAGCGGTATCATTTGGACATATATGGGGCCGGAAGGGTCAGAACCTGACTTCCCGGAATTCTATTGGGTGGGACTGCCGGATGAGAATAAATTGGTTGAACGAGTTTGGCAGGAATGTAACTATGCACAAGCGATGGAAAATGACCTGGACTACGTACATGCGGCATTCCTCCATAAAGCACATGGCAATCAGGAAACAGAAGAAGGAATCCTAAGCAGTGACTTGGGTATTGATCCCAACCATCCATTGGTGAAAAATCCGCCGGTCAAACAATCTGTACAGGACACGAATTATGGCAAGCGCTGTGTAGCTGTTGGGATTGGCACGGAAGAAGAAAATGCCTTTATGGAGATCCATTATATTTTCCCATTCTACACATATCCACCTCGCTTTGGAGGGGAGGATGGGATGTGGCATGCATTTATTCCGCGGGATGACCACAGCACTTGGACATGGGACGTGCAGTTTGCCCATAACCGTGCAATTGATGTACAGGCACAACATGACCGACGCGGCCTGAAGCTGGATGAAAACCTTAAAAAGCAGGTCAATAAAGAGAACGAATATAATCAGGACCGGAATTTGCAAAAAACTGGGAATTTCACAGGGATCCGGGGGATCGCCAACCAGGACCACGCCGCGACAGAAGCGATGGGTACGATTGTAGACCGAACGAATGAACGTCTGGGCACGAGTGATTTACCTGTTATTCATATGCGCCGTATCCTGCTGAAGGAAGTAAAAGAATTCCAAAAAGGAAAAGAACCCTTAAAACTGGAAAATCAGTCATTGAAGAACCTGTATAGTGAAGGCTTGTATGATGACAATAAGAAAAGGTGGCAAGATGCCTTTCCTTTGAAAGAGGAATTTGAAAAGGAAAAGGTTTTGGAAAAACGATGAATGAAAAATATTATGATGGTTATACATCTTTTGGATATTTAAAAACTAATAAAGACTACAAAAAATATGAGCTGTCTACAGAGCTTGGTCGTGTACCTGAATATACTTTAGATTTGTCTGAAGATGAACTAAGTAAGTTGGATGAGATAATGAATAGAAATCCTATAGTGTCATTGAGAGACCATGGATTTATTTCCCCTAAAAATCCGAAAGATATTAGACCGTATTGTGGTGAAATGCATACATTCTTCCACTATGAAGGGATTGCCAAATCCGGAGTAGATATAATATTTGAGAATTTCATGGATGGCATTGCTACTATTACCTCTAAAAATGGATTGAAGTGGGATGATGTTATTTATTTACTCGGTATGAGATACGCTGATATCCATCATCAAAATACCGTGTTCTTAGCGAAATCCTATAAAGACCTATTGAGAGCTAAACGTCAGAAACAAACTGCTCTTTTACCATCTTTAGAGGCTGCGAGCATTTTAGAAAATGAAATTGATCGTGTTGATATTTTATATGGGTTTGGTATTCGATGCATGGGGATCACTTATAATGACTCCAACACACTTGGCTCAGGACTGACAGAAAAGCGTGACGGCGGCTTAACAAATTTTGGCCGACGTGTGATCGAGAGAATGAACACATTAGGGATGATTATAGACATTTCACACTGTGGAGACCAAACCAGTTTGGATATTATCGAAGCGAGCAGAAAGCCTGTTCTGATGACTCATGCAGGTGCTCGGTCATTATGGAATACCCCTAGAATGAAACCTGACCATGTTTTAAAAGCATGTGCCCAAAAAGGCGGGATCATAGGCATATGTGCAGCTCCGAACACAACCATGTCAAAAACATTTCCAATACATTCTATCGACTCGGTAATGGAGCATTTTGAGTATGTGAAAGATTTGGTAGGCATAGATCACGTCGGGTTTGGACCTGATACATTTTTTGGAGACCATGTTGCCTTACAAAATGCTTTTGACGACATGCTGGGTATATCGGATTCGCATAGTGGTGAAGCATTTGAAATCTCTCCGTATGTTGAAGGTCTGGAAAATCCATCAGAAGCAATCAAGAACATGATTGGATGGATGGTGAAAAGAAGCTACACGATAAAAGATATAGCGAAAGTCTCCGGTCGGAATGCTATGAAGGTTATACAAGAAATTTTAATAGACTAGGAGAGGGAAAATGTCATGAGCGAAATCAATGAGAAAAGAAAAGTTGCAATAGTTACAGGAGCTGGCCAAGGGTTGGGTCTTGAAATTGCAAAAAAATTCTTATCTGAAGAAATGAAAGTAGTTTTTGTTGATGTGAATCAACAATTGCTGAATGAGGTTAAAAACTCTGCTGATTTACAACCATATCTTTCAAATTCAAAGTTCTTACAAGTGGATGTTTCTGATGTCGCAGCCATAAAGCATAGTGTCAATGAAATCTTAAGAGAATGGTTCCGCATTGATATATTGGTAAATAATGCTGGAGTGCGCAAGGAAACGTCAATCGAAGATATGACTGAAGAAGAGTGGAATAAAATTTTATCAGTGAATTTAGGCGGGACTTTCTTCTACTCACAGGCCGTATTGGCAACCATGAAAAGCCAAAAAAGTGGCCGGATCATAAATATCTCTTCTTACGGCGGTCAAGCTGGTCCACTTTCTTCCGGGGCACATTATTGTGCTTCAAAAGCAGGTCAACTTGTACTTACTAAAACATTTGCACGATCTCTTGCCAGCCAAGGAATCACTGTAAATGCAGTCGCCCCAGCTGCGATTGAAACACCTGAAATGAAAAATATTGATACCAATAAATTGGCAAAGATGAAAGATAGCATACCTGTACAAAGATTTGGAAGAGAAGAAGAAGTAGCTGGCATAGTATCATATTTAGCTTCGGATGCTGCAGGATATATAACAGGCTCCACGTTTGATATTAATGGCGGATTACTAATGAGATGAAAAAGGAGATGGAAAGATTGGGAATTAAACATGGCGCACCACAAGTACCGAACCCGTTACGAGTCTTTATTACATTTGAATCTACTGGGTGGTTTGATACTACTCAAGAACAGAAGGAAAAAGAACTTTTACCAACGCTTAAATCTATCATTGAGGAATGGAAAGGTAACGGATCCAAGTTGTTGGCAACCTTTGACCGTGATATTTTAACGACAGGACATGCTGGCCCCAATAATTGGCATGCTTGTTTTATCTATGACGTACCAAGTTTGCAAACAGTTACCGATATGACACATTCTTTTCGTGAAACGGGTATAGATCGTTATTTTCGTTTGGAGGCTTCTATCGGCCGTCCATTTTTCTTAGTTGAAAACTAATGTTACAGAATAAAATTCAAATAATAGTAGGGAGACTTATCTCCCTACTATTATTTAGACAATACGGGGAAGTGAAATGATGAAAAAACTATTTATCTTGCTGTCAACCGCATTAATAGCTATTGTCCTTTCTGCTTGTAGTGATAGTAAAGAGGCAAGTGGCAGTGAAAAAGGAAAAGGTGAAGTTATTAAATTGACATATGCTTTTTTTGCTCCCCCTAATACATTTCCAGCTATTCAAATGGAAGAGTGGAAAAAGCGTCTTGAGGAAAGAACAAATGGGCAGGTAGAGGTTGATCTCTTTGCTGGTGGAACTTTACTAGAAGCCAATAATATGTATGACGGCGTGGAGAATGGCACAGCTGACATAGGTTTAACTTCAACTTCTTATGAGCCTGGCAGATTCCCGCTTTTATCAATCTCAGATATGCCTTCTGGTTATAAAAATGCGATGGTTGCTAGTAAAGTTACAGCTGATTTAGTTAATGAGTATCCACCAGAAGCACTGGAGAATTTTAAGATCATCACAACATTTGCCACTGAACCGGCATATATACAAAGTAAAAAGTCTATCTCGTCATTAGCTGACTTAAAAGGAAAACAATTGCGCATAGCTGGCGCACTCGCACCTATTATGTCAGAACTTGGAGCGGCGCCAGTCGGTATGTCACAGGCGGAGGTGCCTGAAGCATTACAGACAGGGATTGTGGAGGGCTATGTATCTTCAAGAGAGATTCTTAAGGATTCAAAACTTGCAGAAGTAGTTGGTTATGTAACAGATTATCCATTGGCTTTAAATACATTTATTGCTGTTATGAACCAAGAAAAGTGGGATTCACTTCCCGAGGATGTTCAGTCAGTAATTGAAGATTTAAATGCAGAAATGACGGAATTTACTGGAGATTACCTAGATAACCACGTTCAAGAGTCTATTGAATGGAGTATAGATACAGAAGGGCTTGAGGTTGTCGAGTTATCGAAAGAAGAGAAAGAAAAATGGGATGGAAAGTTAAGCGACATGCAGAAAGAATCTGTCGAAAAACTACAAAAAGAGGGGCTGCCTGCCGACGAATACTTGGAGAAAATGAAAGAGTTGATCGAGAAGTATAACAGCACTGAATGAATTATTCCTTTAGATATGGAGGGGCGAGAATGAGAAATGATCAAGTTTTAGAATTTGATGCCGACAATACTAAACCTTTGGAAGACAAGGCAGAAAGAAATATAGCCGATTCTTCAAATCTGTTTTTTAGGTCTACAGAATACTTAAATCGATTTTTTGCCGCCATTGCCGGAGTGGCATTAATATCAATGATGTTATTGATTGTTTTTAATTCTGTAAAACGTCTCTTTTCGGATCCGATTTCAGGGACAGTAGAGATTGTTAGCTGGCTTGGAGCGGTTACGGGTGTTTTTGCTCTTGGCTATACTCAATTGAATAAAGGGCATATCTATATAGATATGCTCATAAATAATTTTCCTCCTTTGATCCGTAAAACTATCCACACAATAATGAACGTGTTAAGCATAGCGTTTTTTATTATAGCTTCTTGGCAACTTGCTTTATTCGGCATTAACTTACGGGATGGAGGAGTAGTTTCAGAAACCATTCAATTTTCCTTTTATCCAATTGTCATTTTATGTTCTCTCGGATTTCTGGGATTGGTCCTCGCTCTTGTGAAAGAAACTATTTTGATCTGGAAAGGGGATTCTTAAAATGGACCCGAATCTCTTAGCTGTTATAGGAATCCTAGCACTATTTCTTTTAATGTTCTTTAGAATGCCAATAAGTTTTTCGATGTTTATCGTTGGATTTGTCGGACTCGTTATAGCTGCGTCGCCAAAAGCTGCATATAACGTTTTGAGCGCGGATTTATGGAATCAGTTTTCTAGCTATTCATTAAGCGTAGTTCCTCTCTATATCTTGATGGGGGAAATTGTATTTCGAACAGGGATAACAGAGAAAATGTTTGACGCAGCTTATAAGTGGGTTGGACATTTTCGTGGTGGAATGGCAAGTACTACCATTTTAGCAAGTGCAGGATTTGCTTCAATTTGCGGATCCAATTCAGCGACTGCGGCAACTATGGGAACAATGGCTCTTCCAGAACTAAAAAAATATAAATACGACAATGCCCTTAGTACAGGAAGTATTGCAACAGGAGGAACACTTGGAATCATCATTCCTCCAAGTACAGTATTAATTGTACTTGCTTTACAGATGGAGCAATCGGTCAAAGAGTTGTTTGTAGCAAGCATTATACCTGGTATTTTTTTAACTGGTATTTTAATTCTCACAGTGATTTACTTGTGCAGACAGAACCCTGAACTAGGTCCTGCTGGTGAGAAGTCAAGCATGAAGGAAAGGCTTGTATCATTAAAGGGTGTTATTCCAGTAGCAGTATTATTCGTATTTGTTATTGGTGGTCTGTTTATTGGCATCTTTACGCCTACAGAATCAGGTGCGTTCGGTGCGTTTGGTGCAATATTAATCTCTTTAGTAATGAGAAAAATGACCAAGCAAAATTTCTTGGTTGCCATGGCTGGTACGCTTCGTTCCTCTGCGATGGTATTAATGCTTGTAGTTGGTGCAATGGTATTTGGTCGTTTTCTAACTATTACAAGATTGCCATATGCAGTCGCGGAGTGGGTAACTAACCTATCTGTTCCGCCAGTTGTTATCTTAATTTCAATTTTGATTATATATGTCATTGGCGGATCTATTATGGATGCACTTGGTTTCTTAATAATTTCAATACCTATTTTTTATCCAACTGTTTTAGCACTTGGTTACGATCCTGTATGGTTTGCGGTAATTCTATGTGTTGTCACAAGCATGGGCGCAATTACGCCGCCAGTTGGAGTCAATGCCTTTATTGTACAAGGGTTAGCTAAGGATGTCCCTATAACCACAGTTTTTAAAGGGTCTTCATATTTTCTAATAGGGTACGTAGCATTTATTGCACTGCTGATAATATTCCCAGGTATTATATTATTTAACATATAGTTAATATGAAATTTACTGCTATAGGTTAGAAAGGAGGGGTGTTAATGGAATTGACTGAGTACTTAAACTATAAGTTTGGGATAGACATTGCAGAATTAATGTTTGAAGAACCGGCATTTATTTTTACTCTCGAAAACTATGAGGAGGATTAAGATGAGTGAACTCCTATTTGAAAACATTGAAACGGTAAGTTCATTGATACAGAATAAAAAATTATCACCTGTAGAATTAACTGAATTATCAATCAATCGTATTAAAGAGCATGATCCTACACTTAATGCGTTTATTACATTGATGGAGGAAGAAGCAATAAACCAAGCAAGGACACTAGAGAAAGAAATTTATGACGGTAAGGTTCGAGGATTTTTACATGGTATCCCTATATCTGTTAAGGACTTACTTCAAACAAAAGGGATACGTACGACTGGCGGATCTAAAGTTTTTGAAGATTGGATTCCTAATAAGGACGCTACTTCTGTGCAGAAAATGAAAGACGCAGGAGCCGTGATTATAGGTAAAGCAAATCTCCATGAATTCGCTATGGGCGCAACAACTGAGAATCCGCATTATGGAAGTGCGAAAAATCCTTGGAATATTAAAAAGATACCTGGTGGATCTAGTGGTGGTTCGGCAATAGCTACTGCGACAGGTATGGTCTTTGGCTCAATTGGAACAGATACCGCAGGTTCTGTAAGACTGCCAGCAGCCATGTGCGGAACAGTAGGCTTCAAACCGACATATGGTCTTGTAAGCCGATATGGTTCTTTTACATTTAGTTGGTCGTTAGATCATGTCGGACCAATGACTAGAACGGTTAAAGATTCAGCAGCTATGCTTGAGGTAATGATGGGCCATGATCCGCTTGACCATTCCTCTATAAAGAAAAGCTGTTCGGTTCAATTAAATGAGCCATTAAAAGATCTTAAGGGAATTAAATTAGGTTTTTATCAAGATTATATGTTTTCCGGCATTGATCCAAGAGTGAAGCGTGTAATTGAGAAGGCATTTAATCAGTTAGAACTTCTTGGCGCTGAAATAGTTCCCATTGATTTACCTGGAATCCAAGAAGCGCTTGAGGGCTTAAAAGTAATAGCCCAAACTGAGGTGCTTTCTTTCCATAATCCTATCTTGAAAAACCATAGTCACTTATATGGAGACGATTTAAAATTCAGGTTCAAGTATGGTCAAGATCAATTAGCATCAGCCTATTTAACTGCTCAGCGTACTCGAAATGAATTCATCGGTCGTACATTAGAGCAAATGAAAGGAATTGATGCCCTTATTGGTCCTACTAATGTTCAGCCGCCATTTGATATAGGTACGATGGTTCCTGAACAAGCAATAAGCAATATGTTTACTCTCGGTAAAACGCCACTTGCAAATATTTTAGGTTTTCCTGCACTTTCTGTAGCATGCGGATTTACTGAGGACGAGCTTCCGGTAGGACTCCAAATTATCGGAAAACCACTTTGTGATAAAAGAGTTTTGGAAATTGGTGATTGTTATGAAACATCTCAGCAATGGGTGCAAGCACTAAAAACAAACATCCGTTACTTTAACGCTTACCAACATTAGGAGAAATGGGGAGAAGTCGTGGGGGATAAGAAAAATCATTCAGTAGTATTTTTTCTATTCACTTTCTTATTTTTTGTATTAGCCGGTTGTGGAACGGAAGATGTGGAATCCAAGTCTGCGAAAGCAGCTGATAAACCGATTAAGTTATCGTACGCATTTTTTGCACCTGACTCTACTTTTCCTGCAATTCAAATGAAAGAGTGGGCGAAAGAATTAGAATCTAGGACAGATGGAAAAGTTAAAATTGATATGTTTTACGGTGCCACTTTACTAGAAGCGAACAATATGTTTGACGGTGTAGCAAATGGCACTGCCGATATTGGCCTAACTGCCACTACGTATGAACCTGGGCGTTTCCCTTTGCTTGAAATATCAGATCTTCCATCGGGCTATCCTAACTCGGAAGTTGCAAGTCGAGTTGTAAATAGTCTAATCCAAGAGTATCCACCAGAAGCATTAAAAGACTTTAAAGTTATCACCGCTTTTGCCACAGAACCATCTTATATCCAGAGTAGAGTACCCATTTCAAATCTTAAAGAAATGACTGGGAAACAATTACGGATATCAGGAGGATTAACACCTGTTATGGAGAGGCTTGGTGCAGCTCCAGTTGGAATGTCGCAAGCTGAAGTACCTGAGGCACTGCAAACAGGTGTAATAGAAGGAAATGTTTCTTCGCGTGAAGTTTTAAAGGACTTCAAACTTGCCGAGACAGTAAAGTTTGTGACAGATTATCCATTTGCTATTACAAGTTTCGTATCCGTAATGAACAAAGATACGTGGGAGTCACTTCCTAAGGATGTTCAAGAAGTAATAGATGAACTAAATAGTGAAATGGGACAGTTTGCAGGTAAATATTTAGATAAGCATGTTGAGGATTCAATGAAATGGAGCCAAGAGGAGCAAGAACTGAAGGTTATCCCATTGACTGATGAGGAAAGCAGTAAATGGGATGATCTTTTAAGAGAAATACAAGAAAAAGCAGTTCAAAGTGCTGACGATAAAGGGTTGCCTGGATCTGTATACCATGAGAGATTATACGAACTTATTGATGAGTATTCTAACTAAATATACGAGGGGGAATATACTGATGGAAATAGCGGTGATTGGCGGGGGAAATGGTTGTTATGCTGCGGCGGTAGATTTAACTGAAAAGGGACATAAAGTTAGATTATGGAGGCGGGATAAAGAAGCGTTTCAGGACGTATTGGAAAGTCAATCTATTGATGTGATAGATGCCAAAGGAAAACGCTCAGTCCCTATAAAACTAGCAACAAATGATTTAAGTGCAGCAGTTCAAGGTGTAAAGTTGATAGTTATTCCATTACCAGCTGTTACACAAGAAGCCATAGCGGAACAACTTGCACCTGTGTTGGAAGATGGTCAAGTCCTATTTTTACCGCCGGGTACATTTGGAAGTTATATTATGGCGGACATACTCCAGAAAAAAGGATGTAAAGCAAACGTAGTGTTTGCGGAAACAGGAACTCTTCCATATTTAGCAAGGAAATATGATGAGCATACAGTATCCATTTCAGGAAGGGCTACTCGGCTGCCAACAGGATTCTTTCCAAGTGACGAATCCCAATATGGGTTTGATATTTTGAAAGAGGCATTCCCTTCCGTAGAGCTAGTTGAAGATGCACTAAGTGGCGCCTTAATGAACGCGGGTCCAATTATTCACCCGCCACTTATATTAATGAATGCTGGTCCGATAGAACATTTTGATAAATGGGACATACACAATGAAGGTACTCAAAAATCTGTTAGGAATGTCCATAAAGCATTGGATGAAGAGAGAATTATGATCCGTGAAGCACTAGGTTATAAGGCTCCTCATTTTCCTCTAGATGATCATTACAATCTGGATGGAGATGAATGGATGTACGGGAATGGTGCACATGAAAAACTTGTAGATGGTGAAGATTGGTTCGAACCTTTGGATTTAAGAACACATCGTTATATGAGAGAAGACATTGAATGCGGACTAGCCTTTTTAGTCTCTATTGGGGACTGGTTAGGTATCTCGGTGCCAACTGCTGCCGGACTGCTTGCAATCGCATCAAGTGTAGTTGAAGAAGACCTAAGGGGACAAGGGAGAACACTTGAAAACCTTATGCTATCCACTAAAACACCGGAAGAACTTAAAAATATTCTTCAAAAGGGATTAATGCAATATGAAGTTAACTGATGGAATTGTTGCTATTGCAGGTGCCGGACGAATGGGAAGAGGAATTGCATTGACGTTCGCCTACCAAGGATATGAAGTATATTTAATGGATATTAAGAAAAGAGAAAAGAATGAATTTGAACAACTTTATATTCAATCCTTCGAAGAAATTAAAAATCAATTAAATATTCTAGTATATGGAAATGTTGTCCCACAAGAATCTGTGAACCGGGTATTAGATCGTGTGAAGATTTGTCGAGACGATGATGAGACACTTGAATGGGAAAAGATTGATATTTTTTTTGAAGCAGTTCCAGAAGTCAAAGAGATTAAACAAGAGGTTTTCCAAAGATTTTGTTCTAAAATTCCAAAGAAAACGCCTATAGCTTCCACAACTTCTACATTCTTAGTTGATGATTTAGCAGAATTTGTGACAAATAACGAAAGATTTATGAATTCCCATTGGCTGAATCCTGCGCATTTAATCCCGCTCGTAGAAGTAAGTGCGGGAAGTAACACCAGTGAACAGGCTATACAAAAGATGTTTACGTTGCTTGAAAGTATAGGGAAAACACCAGTAAGGTGTGCACCTTCTCCTGGATTTATCGTTCCTAGGATTCAAGCTTTGGCAATGAATGAAGCGGCCCGACTAATTGAAGACGGAGTAGCCTCTGCTAATGACGTGGATAAAGCTATCAGAAATGGATTTGGAATTAGGTTTGCTGTCATGGGACTTTTAGAGTTCATTGATTGGGGAGGAGCCGACACTCTTTTTCACGCAAGTAATTATCTGAAGAGTGAACTACAAAGCGATCGATTTGCACCGCCTATGATTATTGAAGAGAAAATGAAAAATGGTGAGATCGGAATGAAAGTAAAAAAAGGATTTTATGAATTCGATGGCAAGGATATCGACAACTACCAACTTCAGACTTTAACAAAGTTTGTTGACTTGCTGCAGCATTTAGGATTTCTAACAGTTCAAGAGAAAGATCGTGTACGTTAAGTTGCGTAGTGGAAGCTTAAAAGAAGTTAATTAAAAGTATTACATTTTTTACAACTGACTAGGTTATCTCAATATAACCTAGTCAGTTGTAATTTGTCAGAATATATAGCTTTAACTTACATTAATTGATTGTTTTGTGAGAGAGGAGGAACGGCATGTTTACCAAAATAGACAAGTTTTTTGATTTGATAATAAACTTCTTGGCTGTAATGGGACGTATTGTAATCATTATAATTAGTTTACTCATAATTACGGATATCGTTGCATTGAAGTTTTTTAATTACTCCTTCTCTTGGATAATGGAAGTTTCAGAATATCTACTTGTAATGTTAACGTTTTTAGGTGTGGCGTGGCTATTAAAGGAAGATGGTCATATTAAATTAGATTTATTAATAAATAGAATGAGTAAAAGAAACAGAAGAAGGTTAGAAATACTGAATACCTGCTTAGGAGCTGTAATATCTTTGGTAATTACAGTGTATGGATTTATAGCTGTATTAAATTTATATGAGAGAGGAATAAAGACTGAGACTATTTTAGAAATTCCTCGCTACTTACTGATCTTAATAATTCCTATAAGTTTTATATTTGTTTTTATACAATTTATTAGAAATCTGTTTGCGTTAGTAAAAAAATCTGAAATAGAAACCTAGGAGGAAATGAGATGGAATGGTGGGTTGCATTAGCTATTGTTTTCGGAAGTATGTTCATTCTATTTATGATCGGTTTACCAATAGCATTCTCATTTCTTGCAATTAATATTGTTGGTGTAATTGTATTATGGAATGGCGAAGCGGGATTAAATCAATTAGTCCTAAACATATTCTCCTCAGTTTCAAAGTTTTCCTTGCTGCCTATTCCCATGTTTATATTGATGGGTGAGATTATGTTCCGAACAGGACTAGGTTTCAAAGTATTGGATGCAGTGGGTAAGTGGTTTGGGAATTTGCCCGGTAGATTGAGCATAGTGGCCGTGGGCAGTGGAACGTTATTTTCAGTATTAAGCGGTTCTAGTGTTGCAAGTACAGCATTGTTAGGTTCCTTGCTAGTTCCTGATATGCAAAAAAAGGGTTACAGTCCCGCCATGACAGTTGGTCCAATCCTTGGTAGCGCGGGTTTAGCCACAATGATACCACCTACAGCGTTAGGAATCTTGCTTGCTTCGCTTGCATCAATTCCAGTGGGGCATTTTTTGTTTTCGATTGTTATACCTGGGATTCTTCTGGCATTCATTTTCATTTTGTATATTATTATAAGATGTTATTTACAACCTGAATTAGCACCGAGTTATGATGTTGAGAAAGTATCAATTAGTGAAAAGTTAATCGGGACGATCAAGTATATTTTGCCGCTTGGAATTATTGTATTTCTTCTATTAGGTCTAATTATACTCGGGTATGCAACCCCAACTCAGAGTGCTGTTTTAGGCGCACTCGGTACTATAGTGCTTTCCATGTTTTATGGAGGTTTAACTTGGGAGAAATTTTGGGATTCCTTAACTGGGACGCTAAGATCCAGTGTCATGATATTTATGATTATTATCGGTTCAACAACTTTTGGTCAAATATTGAGTTACACGGGAGTTACAGGAGGTCTTGTGCAACTTGTAGGCAACATAGAAATCCACCCCATCATGATCTTGATATTGATTCAAATGGTCTTACTTCTATTAGGTTGCTTTATGGAACCTTTATCAATAATGATGATGACACTTCCAGTATTAATGCCTATAGCTAAGTCTTTGGGTTTCGATCCTCTGTGGTTTGGAGCGATTATGCTTCTAAATATGCAAATTGCCACAATCACGCCGCCGTTTGGGATGGATCTTTTCGCTATGAAGGCAGTAATACCAAAGGGAACGATATCTATGAAGGAAATTTACCTGGCAGTCATTCCATTTATCCTATTAAATTTACTAGTAATGGCCTTAATGATTATATTTCCATCACTGACATTGTGGTTACCTAGTTTTGTTAAGTAGATACAGAACTAAAAAATCGTAATACTAAAAGAATTTAAGGGGGAAAATGAATGAGAAATAGTATAAAGACATTTAAAGTAATGGCAATTGTTTTAATGATTCTTTTATTAGTTGCATGTTCACAGGATGGAGAAGTAAGTAGCGCAAAAGGAATAACATTAAATGCAGTTAGCTTCTTGCCAAAAGATCATCCATTAACAGCAACGCTGCATGATTGGAATAAAGATGTTGAAGAGGTGACAGAGGGAAGGGTTAAGGTGAATTGGCGAGGCGGTGCCGATGTGATCCCTATAGGGGAGCAATTCGAAGCTATGAATTCTGGTGTGATGGATATTAATTTTACTTATATTGGACAATACCAAACACTTGCACCTGAAACACTTAGTATAGCCCTTTCCCAAATTGAACCATGGGAAGAACGAGAAAATGGTTTCTATGATCTAATGGCGGAACGTCATGAAGAGATGAATGTCAGGTATTTAGGGCGCTGGCTGACTGGGTCTCCAAGATTATGGTTAAACGATTCTATTGATAGTGTTGATGATTTGGAAAAGATGCCAATCCGATCTGCTCCAAATTATACACGTTTTTTCGAAAAGCTTGGAATCTCATCTGCGATGATCGATCCTTCCGAGGTATATACGTCTTTGCAGACAGGTGTTGTAAAAGGTTTTGTATATGGCGGCTTTAATGGGCCTAGACAAGATGGTTGGACAGATTCTTCTAAGTATGTGTTGGATCATCCGTTCTGGACACAAAATTGTACGATACTAATGAATGATGATAAATGGAAAGAAATTTCTGCTGAAGACCAAGAAGCAATTCTAGCCGCTACCGCTGATTATGAAAGAAAGATGGTTGCATACTACGATGAGTTGGATAAAAAGGAGATTGAAGAGTTGAAAAATGCGGGAGTAGAACTTTTTAAACTTCCGGAAGAAGAGGAAAAAAAGTTTTTAGATTTAGCTTATAATACAGAATGGGAATACCTTGAAAGTAAAGTACCCGAATTAGTTGATGAACTTAGAGATTTAACCCTTAAGGATGACTAACGCCTAAGATTGTACAACTGTAACTCAAGAAACGAGATTCTGTAAATGAATCTCGTTTTTTATGTGCTTAAAAAAAAGTATACAGTACTGTAAGGAAAGTCTGGTTTTTATTGAAGTACGACAGACAGCTATCTGAGAGGATTTCTCAAATCAGAGAGGCGGTTATTTTTATTTCAATCAAGTGGAGTTGGCTGGCATTTACTGAGGTATTAAAATAAATAAAAGAGGCGTCTTTCCGGAGCGGAGAGAAGGGAAGACATAAGAACTTTCCGCTGTGCAATGACGCCTTTACAGTATGTTTTTAATAATTTAGTTTTATGGGGCTAAAACGTTTTACGTTCTTGTTTATTGAAACAGCGGTGAATGTTTCATCATACACAATTTTTTCTGACACGGGCGTTCTTCACTGATTGACCGTTTTTAAATAAAACCTTTCATTGGCGGTACACCCAATTGTACTGATCCAGCACCCTCAAACATGCTCTCGTTCAGGAACGCGTGCTGGGTCACGACCATTGCATCACGCAGATATCGCTGTAGCGGGTGTCCGTCGTAAATAGCTGAAGTACCGGCAAGGAGATAGGCTGATTGCACGGCGCTAGCACCTTCACGGGCAGCTTGAGCAGCAGACAGACGTAGCATGCTCGTTTGTTCATCCGAGACACCATCACCTTTCAGGATCGATTTCCAAGCGGATTCAGTAGTCTCGTAGAAGAAGGCTCGCGCTGACCTTAGTGTAGCTTCTGCCTTTGCTACAGAGATGCGCAGGTAAGCTCGATCGGCCATTCTAGGTGCACCTGTTATACTTGTGCGTCCGGCCATCTTAATAATTTCATCTAGCGCAGCACGGGCTACACCGAGATTTACCACCGCTAGTACTTGCGCTGCATAAGCGATGGATGGGTATTGGAAAATCGGCTCTTGAATAGAAGAGTCACCGCCACGGACAAAAATACGTTCGTCAGGTACGAAGACGTTTGTCACACGCAAGTCATGGCTGCCTGTTCCACGCATCCCAATTACTTCCCAGTTCTCGATAATTTCAACGTCTTCAGGTCTTAACACAGCAGTCAGTGGCTTGCCGCCTTCCCCTGTACCAATACCAACGCCGAGAAGATCGGCTCCCTTACATCCGCTTGCAAACTTCCAAAGACCGTTAACAAGCCAGCCGCCATTCACTCTCTCTGCGGGTTGAACTGGAAACAGCCCGCCTGCGAAGACCACATCCGGATCCTCTGCATACAGTTCAGCGAGTGTTTCACGAGGTAAAGCCGCTAGGTAGATTGCAGCAGAGCCGAAGCTCGCGACCCATCCAGCCGATCCATCCGCTTCGGATATATTCTCGATTAACTGCAAGAACTCCATGGGCGAACGGGCATCTCCTCCAAAACACTGCGGCGCATGGGCGCGATAGATACCCAATTCCTTCAGTTGCGCTATCATGTCCTTTGGTACGTGCCGCTTCTCTTCAAATTCTTCACGCCGGGAACGAATTTCTCTCAATACATGATCGAGCTTGTTTTGATTTTTTATTTGTATAGTCATAATTTATTCCTCCCTGAAACTTAGTATTCATGTAATAGTATTTGGTTCTCTTTAATTGAAAAAGACGATCACCTATCAATCCGAAACCAGAATAGTTGACTAGCCCTTAAGCCTAAAAAAGAATAAGTAGCCCTTGGAAACGCATTCTATTACAGCCTGTATTCTCAATCTAATTGAAACTTTATCGCTAAGTAGTGCAGCTATTTTTATAATAGAACATTTGCAATATTTAAACTACGATGCATTAGGTCTGAATAAGATGAATATTCCGTATGATTCGTCTACTAAGAGAACCTTTGGGCCACGAAAACCAGATACAGCCGCACAGTACAAAGTCGAATAATAACTTGTTGCCTTAACTCGTAAGTCCCCCTATAAATTTTAGTATGATAAGGAATCGATTAAGTTGTTACTTATTGAAACGAGTCAAATTGCGCTTTACCAACGCAGCGGTTGTATGGGAGGAACATGAAGAAAAAATACCCGCCTGTCTGGAGAACGCTAAAGATCCATGCAATCGACAGATCAAAAGGCATATCGGATGTTGATCCGTGTGAAAAAGCTTATGGCATTCCACCCGATGTCATGTTCGAAGAACTGACAGACTACTGCTGGGATTAATAAAAGTGCATACAGTGATTGGGAAAATATTGTATACTAGGATACTAACCAAACTACCGCGAAGTACCTGAAAGCGTTGGCTTCTACTTCGAAGGAACTGCTGAAGTAGGCGTTCTTGATTGCAGATACCGGTAAAACAATAAAATCATAAACGAAAAAACGGCTAACCATCCCTCGGGCTGGTCGGCCGTTTTCTACTTCCTCATTTCCTACCGTACAATAAACCGCATATTTACGTTTTCAGTCAGTAATTTCCCGTCTTTAGCCTGGACCCCTTGTCGAATGTTCAGGTAGTAAGTTCCCAGTTCCCATCGACTTTGCGGTGCAATTATTAACTGGTCAGGAACCGCGGGATTGAATGTAACGTTAAAGGTCGTAATCGGCTGTTGTCCATCCGCCCTTTTTGAAATCTGAATGTGCTTCTTATAATTCATGCCCTCGGCTAACGGTTTATTGAACTTCACAACAAATTGTTTTGAAGTGTTTACGGTTAGATCCGCAAATGTGCCGACGAATGGTTTTGGTGCATCCACGATGACTTTAGCTGTCGCTTTATACATGCCATCGACTGTTTCAGCAGTGATGATTGCTTCTCCTTTTGAGACTGCGGTCACCATCCCTGATTGGCTGACGCTAGCAACTGTTGGTCGGGAAGAGGTCCATACCACGTTCCGATCGGTTGCATTTGATGGTGTGATGGTTGCTGTCAATGCTGTTTGTTCACCCGCATCTCCATCTTCACCCGCAAGTAGGCGTATCATTGTCTGGTTCAATGAAATCCCTGTGACCGGCACAGTTTGTTTCTGAATCAACAACTGTTCGAGTTCAGCCTTTACTTGCTTGCTGTTTAATAAGCCGAAACCATATTCGGCATCTTTTCCAGCTTGACCCAAATCTTTGGCGGTTTTTGTTAGGACCTCTGTAATTTCCTTCACCGACAGTTCCGGCACGATAGCTTTCATCATGGCCACCGTTCCGGCGACAATCGGAGCAGAAAAGGAGGTTCCATTCGCTATGACGTAGTGATTGGAAATCCCGGTCGTATAAATTTGTTCTCCTGGTGCCACGATATCGACTTGGTTATTATAGTTGGAGAAATCGGACCGGCTATTCCGTTGATTCACGGATCCAACGGAAATGACTTCATCGTAAGCAGCTGGATACATAGTGGGGTTGCCCTTTAACGCATCATTCCCTGCAGAAGCGATGATGGGGATACCTGCCCTCATTGCCCGGCGGATAGCATCTTGTTCGATTGCTGAAGGTGACGTGCCTCCTTGGCTAATATTGATGACATCGACGCCTTTTTGAATGGCATAATCGATCGCTCTTAGATTATCCGCTACCGTTGATTTGCCGTCATCATGCACGGTCTTTAATGGAAGAATGGAAACACCATAACTACCCGTTACACCGGCAATTCCTTTTCGATTGTTGCTGTTGGCAGCAATGATACCTGCTACGCTCGTTCCATGGCCATTCACATCTTGAATATTTTGTGTTTGATCGATAAAGTTGAAGCCACCCGGCGCAATTCGCCCGACTAAATCTTCATGAGTCGTGTCAATTCCTGAATCAATGACCGCCACGACTGCCTGCTTTTTCTGCTTGGCGGCTAACGGCCATAGCTGCTCGGCATGTACATGCGGCAACCACCATTGATTAGTGTAAAAGACATCGTTGGTGACCGAGACACTTCGCTCGTGGTTTGGTTCAACTGCTACAATGAATGGATTTTCCTCTAGTTGCTCGGCCGCTTGCATTAAATCCATTTCATTAGGAAATGAAAGAAGTTCAACAGAGGACGTTACTGTTTCCACTTGTTCAGCTGTATTAGGAAGTGGAATGGGGGCCGCAATGGACTGCGGTAACTCTGCGTATTTCACAAGCAATTCATTAGAAGAAGTATCAATCGTTTCTGCAAATGAGTAGGTAGCGCTAGAAATAAAGACCAGAAAAGCCACCATGAGATAAGACAACATATATCGTAAAGAAAGGTATCGTTTTTCCACCTGATGCGTCTCCTTTTAATAATTATTTAGGCTACTATTTTACTATGAACATAGAGTAATTGTCTCTCTATATTACTCAGAAGTAAAGTAGTTATAGAATCCAAATGACTAGCACATTCTGTGGAAGGTTAGTATAATAACAGATAATAGTCTATTTGGCTTATTAGGAGGAAACGATTGCATGTCCAAACGTTATCAAAGATTCACCGCGCTCGCCGCTTCTGCCGCATTAACTATTCCGATCCTCGCACCGATAACGGCAAGTGCGGAAGGATTCTCCGATATTAAAGGAAGTTCACACGAGAGCTCAATTAACGCGCTCGTTCAAAAAGGGATCATCTCAGGGTATGCTGATGGAACGTATAAACCCAACAAAACGTTGACACGCTCCGATGTGGTTAAACTGATGGGCAAATGGCTCGTCTCCCTTGGATTCAAAATCCCGGCTGATTATCAAACGAAGCGACGCTTTTCTGATTTAACTTCTTCATCGAATGAAGAACTACTGAAATATGCAGCATTAGTGAAGGACCATGGAGTTTTCAATGGTCAAGCCGACGGAAAACTTAATCCGACAGGGGATATTACCCGTGAAAACATGGCTATCGTCCTCATACGCGCATATGATGCCATCCACAGCACAGATCTCTTGATTTATGTAGAAAGTCAGCCTTTCATAAAAGACGTGGGGGACCAAGAACTAGCAAAATCGGAAGCCCGGCCATTCATTGACGTTCTGGACTTTTTCGACATAACCAATCCGGCAGTATCTGTATTTAATCCGAAAAATACGACAACCCGTGGCCAATTCGCTTCATTTCTATATAAAGTATCCACTGTTCCAGTGCCAGTTCAAAAAAGTGGTGCTCAACAACCACCGGTTCAGACGCCCAAATGGAACTATAACGGAATGAAAACAATCCGATTAGATCATGGAGCAGATTTTACATTCCCGGAAGTGAAAGCGATAGATGACTCGGGTAAATCGTTTGCTGTACAATTTGTGATTAAAGATGCTGCAGGGAATACGCAAACTGTAATTGATACGACTAAAAGCGGAATGTACACCATCAAATACAGCGTCATAAATGTAGCCGGAGAAAAGGTGCCTGATTTGGTCATTGCAGTATGGGTAGCCCCTCCAACTTCTGTTGTGGATGATGTAGGATTGGAAATCATTTCTATTACATGAGAAATCAACAACCCTGAATTAATGATTCAGAGTTGTTTTAACAGACAATTCTTCAGTCTGCATTTAATGTAAGGTCATAAAGTGGATAGAATACTAAGTAGGCAACAGAATCCTAATATCATGTATCTGTGCTTCACGTAGTTCAACTATCGTTTTGAACTGCGTGCACTGTTTATCTGAATAAACTACAGGAAAGAAAGGTATATCTATTCACAATGGAGTGCACTTCAGTTTGATTACATAACCCTTTTTTATTCTGCAATAGAAAAGTGGCCGCACTAATCATATACATTTATACGTGTTTCCTATGCAGTGCTACTAGGCATCCGAACATGAAATATCACTTGAATCATGCAGTATATCCAGCCTTTCAACAATCCTTCTTTTTCGATAAAGCATTTTTCCTGCTTCGGCAATGTCGTTGACAGCGGAACGATTAATGAAGGCGCCAAACACGAGACCTGCAATCGGAATCATTTGGAAAAACTTTTTCCAACCAAGTTGATCTCGATAGGAAAAAAACACTTCACGCCAGCCCTGTAGTTCAGATAAAATTTCACGCTTTGAAGCATCGTCAGGTGAATCAAATTGTGATAATTGAGTCAGGATGGCTTGTTTGCCTACAATGTCGGCTGAGACATATTGCATACATTTTACGATGAACAAACGCTCTTCTTTAATATTTGGATCATAGCCATAACAAATCGCAATGTCCTGCAATGTTTTTAGTTGCAAACTAAGTAATAGTGGAATGTCGATCGATAATGTGAAAACACCGCCAATGCCAGTGCCCGCGCCTTGCAGTGTTGCTAGTTTTTTTCTGTTGCCCGTAATTTTTTCGACAGCGACATCCATTGTAGAAACGGGTAGCTTTTCTACATTTGCTAACGTGCTCACATCAAAGTCCGGGTAATAAGAAGTAATTTTAGAAACTGAGCTTAAATAACTCCCGCCTGTTTGGATATACTGACCGAGCTCGTCAAGGAGTATACCAATTTTACGTTGAATAAAATCGGGCGTCCATTTATCGATTATTTTAAACGGCAGTCGCCCTAGCTTTTCCCAAAACCATAAATCACTCTGATTGTTCTCCCAATCTTGTACTTTTTTAAGTTCTTCTGTTAACCATTCTCTAGAATCATTCATCGTTCTTCTCTCCTTCTCCTTAGAATTACCTCGTTTTCCCATTTTAATGCTTTTGTATTCCACATCTATTCATGCCCGAAAAAATGGTATGCACCTTTTTTTATATAGGATAGCAATGAAGTTCAGAAATGGAGCAGAAACCTTCTTTGGAAATAAACGTTTGCAATAAAAATTTACATAGGCTCTTTTTAAATTATCCCATTGCCGGCAATCCTTTGTTTGTCTAAAACGAGCAACATCAATGAGTTTTATCTCACCAGTAATAGTGACAATAATATTGCGCAAATGAACATCGGATGGATTTAGACCCCTTGCAGCTGCTAAAGATAGTGCATCGTCAATTTGTTTAATATGGGCGGACGTGATGATTTCTCCTTTAGACAAGCACTCAAATAGAGTATGGCCCTCTATATAATCCATCACAATATAATTCGATCCTGAATCATACACAGCCGGATAATACGTGATGTTTTGAAGCTTTTTATAAATGTCGGTTTCCTCTTCAGCAATATAAGAAAAGGCAGGGAAATATACTTTAATTGCCTTCATGGTGGATTTTATTCTAAACACAAATGCACTTCTACCTGTGCCAATATGCATTAACGAATCATCATAGTGAATTAAACGGTTTTCCTTGTTTATAGTGACTGTTTTTGCAAGTTCTTGATAGCTTTGCAAAGTTTGACCTCCAATAAATTAAAAATGAAAAAGGCGATATGTCCAATTATTGGTCATATCGCCTCTAAATAAATAAAAGACCTCACCAAATAAACGGTAAGGTCTCGCAAACAACTAGTGTTGTAAACAAAGCCGGGGAATAAACTCCCGTATTGACGACTTTGCTTTATAGCTACTCCCCTTAAAGGAAGTTGTATATTTTTTTGTATGTTCAGTATAAACGCTGAAGGATTGGGTGTCAATTGGATATGCTTTTGATTATAAATACACAATTAAAACTCGGCTGATGCAAACAGCCTGGCAATGGTAACTATATCTGCCAACTGGATGAGAAAAACATTTTGGATTCGTTACTATAGAAAATACTTAATATAGATTCTTCGTCTCATCCGAAAAATGCTAATCCACAGTTTGAAAAAGTATCGATATTCCTAAGTCGAGTATCGATTCTATAGAGCAATGAATAAATACATAGCTTATAATCGATTGAATAGATTGAAGATTTAGAAAGGAAGTGCTTACATGAAACCGAACCCAACAGCAGTCAGACGTTCCAAGCGTTTTCAAGTCTTGGAGGATCGGCCTGTCAATAAGGATGGATTTGTACATGAGTGGCCGGAACAAGGATTTGTTGCGATGTCCAGTCCGAATGATCCATCGCCGTCTATTGAGATACAGGATGGCCGCATTGTCGAGTTGGATGGAAAACTGCGTAAAGATTTTGATATGCTAGATCAATTTATTGCGGATTATACAATTGATGTTGCAACTGCCAACGAGATGATGAACATGGAAAGTGTGGATATCGCAAGGAAATTAGTAGATATCAATGTGTCACGTTCTGAAGTATTAGCGATTGTAAAAGGTTTGACCCCTGCCAAAATAGTAGAGGTGCTCAATCAATTAAATGTGGTAGAGATGATGATGGCGCTTCAAAAAATGCGGGCCAGAAAGAAACCTTCCAATCAATGTCACGTGACAAATGTTCGAGATAATCCTGTCTTGATGGCGGCAGATGCAGCAGAAGCTGCGTTAAGAGGATTTGATGAACAGGAAACGACGGTAGGGGTTGTACGGTATGCACCATTTAATGCGCTTGCCCTTTTGGTAGGTTCCCAAACTGTCAGAGGCGGTATTTTGACGCAAGATGCATTGGAAGAGGCAACGGAATTACGATTGGCGATGCTTGGTTTGACGACGTATGCAGAGACGATTTCAATATACGGAACAGAGTCCGTTTTTAAAGATGGAGACGATACCCCATGGTCAAAGTCATTCTTGGCATCTGCATATGCTTCAAGGGGATCGAAGATGCGTTTCACTTCAGGCACGGGTTCCGAAGTACAAATGGCAGGTGCGGAAGGAAAGTCGATGTTGTACTTGGAAATTCGCTGTATCATGATGGCAAAAGGTGCAGGTGTCCAGGGACTGCAGAATGGTTCGATTAGTTGCATTGGGATTCCAGCTGCTGTTCCAAGCGGAATTCGCGCAGTATTGGCAGAAAACTTGGCTACGACTATGTTTGATTTAGAAGTAGCTTCAGGAAATGACCAAACTTTTTCTCACTCTGAAATACGCCGCAGTGCAAAGATGCTATGCCAAATGTTACCTGGCACAGACTTTGTCTTTTCAGGTTATAGTGCGGTTCCGAACAGTGATAATATGTTCGCTGGATCGAATATGGATTCATCCGATTTAGATGATTTTTTAATTATACAACGAGATATGATGGTGGACGGTGGTTTGCGGCCAGTTGAAGAGAGCGAAGTAATTGAAGTTCGCTATCAAGCTGCTAAGACGATGCAAGTCCTTTTTGATGAACTTGGTTTTCCCGCGATCACTGAAGAGGAGATCGACGCGGCAACGTATGCGAATAGCAGCGACGATATGCCGAAACGAAATGTGATGGAAGATTTAAAAGCTGCTGAGAGTGTACTGAAAGAAGGAATTACTGGATTGGATGTGGCGTTGGCTTTAGCTAATAGAGGCTATCATCAAGTGGCAGAAAGAATTTTCAATATGCTTAAGCAACGCGTGGCGGGGGATTATTTACACACTTCCGCAATAATTGATGAGAATAATATTGTACGGAGTGCCGTTAATAATGAAAATGACTATACAGGACCGGGAACCGGTTATCGAATGAGTGAGGAAAGATGGGAAGAAATCAAGAATATTCGCCAAGCAATCAGTCCAAGTGAGTATTGAGGAGGTGTCATCAGATGAATTATTCATATTCAATTGAAATGCAAATGGATGATCAATCACGAGCGGCTAAAGGATCGGATCCGAAAGAAGTTATCATTGCTGTTTCACCGGCTTTTGGGAAAGCGCTTTCGAAGACGATTGTTAGCGTAGAGCATAGTGAAGTCTTGCGTGAAATTATCTCCGGGATTGAAGAACAAGGCGGTGTAACACGTGTAATCCGTAATTTTGAAACTGCTGACTTAGCATTTATTGGGCATCTTGCTGCTAAATTGAGCGGCTCAGGAATAGGGATCGGCATTCAGTCTAGGGGGACTACGATCATTCATCAACGGGATTTAGATCCATTAAGCAATCTGGAACTCTTTCCGCAATCACCGCTGATTACACTTGAAACCTATCGTGATATCGGTAGAAATGCCGCTTTATATGCACGGGGAGAGAACGTTGATCCTGTTCCGGTTGTAAACGATCAGATGGCTAGGCCCCGCTACCAGGCAATTGCAGCAATATTGCACTTGAAAGAAACGCAAGAAATTGTAAGGGGCAAGCCAGCTGTAAATGTAGACTACAGCTTTACCATTTCAGAGGAGGAAACCGTATGAGCCGATTGACAAGACAAGATTACCCATTAGGACAGAAAAGAACAGACGTATTATTTACGCTAACGAACAAAGCCTATGATGACTTGACTTTAGAAGCGGCGTTAAAAGGAGACATCTCGAGTAAAGATTTACGGATCAGCCCCGAAACTTTAATTATGCAGGCGGAAATATCGGAGAGTATAGAGCGAGACCAATTAGGGAGAAATTTTAGAAGAGCTGCAGAACTAATTTCGATTTCTGATGAAAGAATTCTCGAAATCTATAGTGCTCTTCGTCCCAACCGTTCCTCTCATGAAGAATTGCTGGCCATTGCTGATGAATTGAAGCGTGAATATCAGGCGTTTGAAAACGCCAAGTTAGTAGAAGAGGCGGCTGAAGTATATAGCCGACGAAACTTATTACGTATAGAAGAGGAATAAGTAATGAGCAAGCAACTGATCGCAGGAGTAGATATTGGGAATTCATCAACAGAGGTAGCGATTGTAGAAGTATGCGGAAATGAGGCCGTATTTTTAACTCAGCATCTTGTCCCGACGACTGGGATTAAAGGAACGGTTACTAATATTAAAGGAATCAAATCATGTCTGCAGCTAGCTATGTCAAAAATTAATCGAACTATTTCTGAGATTAATATAGTTCGAATCAATGATGCAGTACCAGTTATTGGCGATCTCGCCATGGACGTCATCAGTGAAACGATCATTACGGAATCTTCTATGATCGGTCATAATCCGGATACGCCTGGGGGAGAAGGAATTGGGATTGGTCAAACCATTTTGATCGAGCAATTGCTGCAACATGCCGAGGAAAATAAACCCTATATTGTAGTAGTGTCAAAGAAATTCGATTATGAATGGGTAGCCTATCAGTTTAATAAATTTGAAAGACAAGGGATCCAGATCAAAGGAGTCATCGTACAGAAGGATGACGGGGTTTTAATCCACAATCGCCTGCAAATGAAAGTGCCTATCGTAGATGAAGTGGCCATGATTGATAAAGTGCCGATAGGAAAAAAGGCAGCAATTGAAGTGGCGCCTCCTGGACATGTCATTCGGATGCTCAGCAACCCTTATGGACTCTCTACTGTATTTGATTTAACCCCTGATGAAACGAAACAAGTAGCGCCTGTTGCCAAATCATTGGTCGGAAATCGTTCGGCCGTCGTGATACGGACACCGGCGGGGCAGATCGCAGAGCGGAAAATTGAATCAGGAAGCGTCACAATGGTCGGCAATAGGATGAGTGTGAAAGTTGACGTCAATGACGGTGCAGATGAAATTATGGGATCCTATAAAAAAATAGGTGTGTTGAACGATGTGCAAGGTGAACAGGGAACGAATGCGGGTGCGATGTTAAATGGTTTGCGCCAAGATCTGGCGGAAGTAACGGATCAAAATATGCATGAAATTCGTATTACAGATTTACTTGCAGTAGATACAAAGATTCCTTCTTCTATTCGCGGAGCACTGGCGGGTGAAATCACTATGGAAAGCGGAGTGGGACTCGCTTCAATGGTGCAGACTAAAAAGACTTCCATTCAAACCGTATCTTCATTATTGGAGGAAGAGCTTGGAGTGTCAGTTGAAGTGGGTGGAATTGAAGCAGAAATGGCGATAGCCGGAGCGCTGACAACGCCAGGAACGGAAAGGCCAATCGTCATCTTGGACATGGGCGGCGGTTCAACGGATGCAGCGACGAATGATGAAAATGGAATGATTCAAACGGTTCACCTGGCAGGAGCTGGAGATATGGTGACGCTGCTGATCAATACGGAGCTATCGCTTCATGATCTTGAGCTGGCAGAGAAAATAAAGAAATATCCTCTTGGAAAACTACAAAGTCTCTATCATATGCAATTGGAAGATGGGACGTACTTGTTTTCCGAGGAATCTCATCCACCTGAAGCATTTGGAAAAGTAGTTATTCGAGAAGAGAAGGGTATCACTCCTTTGCCGATCCGCCATTCACTGGAAAAAATTCGTACGATCCGACGAGAGGCTAAACGAAAAGTATTTGTTACGAACGCCATTCGTGCACTAGAGCAGGTACTCCCTACCCACAATATTAGACACATCTCTTTTGTAGTGATGTTAGGTGGATCCGCGTTGGATTTTGAAATTCCCGAAATGATCAATGATGAGTTATCCAAATATGGTATTGTCGCAGGCTTCGCAAACATTAGAGGAACAGAGGGACCTAGGAATGCGGTGGCAACGGGGCTGGTCTTATCTACTTTGAAAAGGCGTAATGATAGGATATGAAACACAACACAGTATGTATCCCCGTCTTTTTATCGGAATCAGTAGATCAACTGCTTGTCAAAGAGGTATGTGCAGGGCTTGAGGAAGAAGGAGTTCCATATGCCTGTAAACAAATTTCAGAGGAAGGATTCAGCTTTACTTCTTTGCAAGTCAGCATTCTAATCCGAAATGAACATGCCATATCAATCTTTCATGAAAAACTACCTAATCGTCCCTATTTAATAGAAAGAAAACAAAACGGCAGAAGAGCAGGACAAAATGCTGCCCGATTAGTAAAAGGCCTGCCATTATTTCTTGAGGAGGAGTATGATGACAGAACTGAATTTAGAGACAGCAAAAAAAATGATTGAACAGGCTGAAGAAAAAGCTAAAGAAATTAAGGTTCCTATGGTGATTACCATTGTAGATGGCGGTGGGAATTTATTGGCATGTCATCGAATGGACCAATCCTTATTAGCTAGTATTGATATTTCACAAAATAAAGCATGGACTGCCGTTGCGTTACAAATGCCAACTTCCCAATTGTATGATGCAGTACAGCCTGGCGGAGAACTTTTTGGAATTAACACTACGAATAATGGAAAGATTGTAGTGTTTGGAGGTGGAATTCCTATAAAGAGTGGTGATCGAATTATCGGAGGCATAGGCGTCAGCGGAGGTTCAGTCGCTGAGGATACTGAGGTTGCAGAAGCTGGTCTTGTATAATCAACTTAATATATTTCCTTAACCCTCCTGTTGGTTTACATGAAATAGACTGGAGGGTTTCTTGAATTGTCTGAATTCATAATATAGTCTATAATGAAAGGAGCTAAATAGTTCGAGTAAGGAGGAGAGATCGATAAAATTATTAGTTGTCGACGATGAACCCCTTGAAAGAGAAGTTTTGCTCGATATTGTAAAAAAAAGTAATCTTGGTTTTATTGAATGTTTGGAAGCTAAGAATGGTTTACTGGCCGTAGATTTTGCAAGTACTACTCTTATTGATGTCATGTTAATAGATATCAAGATGCCTAAAATGGATGGTCTTACTGCCGCTAAGCTCATTAAGAAAATGAATCCGGAGATTAAAATCATATTTCTAACTGCATTTAATGAGTTCGACTATGCATTGCAAACCATTAAGATCGGTGTAGAAGACTATTTATTAAAACCAGTTCGTCCAGAGGAGTTGGTGGGGTCTTTGACAAAAGTTGTAGAAAGTACAGATATACAAGAAATAGAAACTCCATCTACTGAAGTTATTGAACAGTTGATCACTTATATAAAAGGTCATTTAGAGGATAAGCTGACACTGAATGAACTTTCACAGCTCGTTCATCTTCATCCACAATATCTTAGTCGCTTATTCAAACAAAAAATGGATCGATCGCTTACCGAATATATTACCTCTGCACGCCTTGAGAAGTCTAAGGAATTGTTGCTTGATTCTCAATATACGATCACGGAGATTAGCCGACTTTGCGGGTTTTCTGACTCAAATTATTTCACTAGAGTTTTTAGAAAACAAGAAGGGATGCCGCCCAGCCACTATCGGAAAAATGAGCAGTTACTGAAAAAAGAACGAGTGAAAAAGACATATATTCATAGCATTATATAGCGCGTCAGAACTGACTCAGAAAAAGGTGGTATATATGATAAAGAGCTTACGAGAATTTGTCGATATAGACCAATTGCAAAAACTGCAAGAGCAATTTGCTGAAGCGATGGGAGTGGCAGTATTAATTTGTGATGCACAAGGAGAGCCGGTGACCAAGCCGAGTCAGTTCACAGCCTTTTGTAAATATATTCGGTCATGTAGTGAAGGACAAAAGCGGTGTATACTGTCTGACGATAAAGTGGGCAAGTTGGCAGCAGAGAGCAAACGACCGGTTATTCACCGTTGCCATACGGGCCTTGTGGATTTTGCTGCGCCTATCATACTGCGCGACGAATATTTAGGTTCGATTCTTTGTGGACAAGTTCTTATAGAAGATGAGGAATTAGAGGAATTGCCAAAAATAGAGATGAACTTGGCGGATTTGCCATTAGATCAAGAGATGCTGCAGAAATTCTTCGATCAATTAGATCGAAAAAACAAAAGCCGAGTCCAGTCAATTGCTGAATTACTCTTTGTCACTGCTAACTACATAGTGAAGTTGGGCGATGCCCATTTAACAGCACAAGAATTATCGCTGAATAATATAAAGCTGTTGGAAGAGTTACAGTACCGCTCTGAATTGGAGAAAATGCTAAAGGATACTCAATTAAAAGTACTCCAATCTCAAGTTAATCCGCACTTTCTTTTTAATACATTGAATACGATTTCACGGTTAGCCTATATGGAAAACGCAAAACAAACCGAGGATGTAACGTATTCATTAGGGAAAATCTTACGTTACAGCCTGCGCAATATAGATCAGCTTATTCCGCTAAAGGAAGAAATTGAACACCTCGAATATTATCTTTCCATCCAACAAACACGCTACCGTGATCAAATTAAGATTGTAATAAACATAGAAGATCATCTGTTAGATTATAAAATTCCGATATTTACTTTGCAGCCAATCGTTGAAAACTCAATTGTCCATGGATTTGAAAGCACTGGTGATGCTATAACAATAATTGTAGAAGCTTACACAGAGAAAGAAAAAATCGTTATCAATGTAATAGATGACGGCGTGGGGATCGAAGAAAATTCCACGAGTATTCCACTATCCAAAGGAACAGGTCACACCACAAGGATCGGTTTAAATAATGTAGATAAAAGAATCAAACATGCCTTCGGTTCACAATGGGGGATTGCCAGACTGGAACAGCTTTCTCAAGTGGGGACTTTTGTTCAGTTGCATATGCCCTGGTTAGTGAGCTTTATTATCTTCTTTCTGTTATGGAAAGCTGAATAACTAAAAAATATCCGGTTGTTCACCACTCTTTTCGAGATCTTGTTGAGTAGGATAAAGCCCTCTATCGAACGATCGGTTAGGGGCTCCTCGCATATGCATGTCTTTCAACCACTTAAATTGTGTGATGTTTATATTTTCAAAATGTCAGAGAAGAGACTGTTTAAACTCTTAAGTAAGAGGATTGTGAGGAATTGAATACAATTATTTTCATAGAGACATCTTTCTTGGATACTGATATTAATTTGGACACTAATCATCGTATCAGAAAAGGTGTCCTTTTTTCTATGTTTATATCAATAATATTAGGATAATCAGCAATTGTAATTTAGTAATTACTTATTAAAGGTTCCGTGGGATAAAGTCTTAATAAGGCTTTCTTAAACTTAACTGTTAGATAAAATTAAGTATCCTATAGGAAAACTTTAAAATAATTACGGCGATTTTTTCAAAGTTATTTAAATTTAATATAGTATTGCGAATATTTTAAATGAATGTTAAGATATAAATCAATGAATCTAAACGTTTACATTTTAATATACTAAACGTTGAAAAATCATCGGAAATCTATAAAAAAATGTTTAAAAAAATCTAAACGTTTACATATAGAGTTTTTGGAGGTATTTGTTTATGCGTACTGAGTCAAAACCAACTATTCAAGATGTGGCAAAGCATGCGAGTGTGTCTATTGCAACAGTTTCTAGAGTTATCAATAATCAGGGCGGTGTACGGGCAGAAACAGAAAAAAGGATTGTACACGCGATCAAGGAGCTGGGCTATGTCCGAAACGCGGTTGCCCGAAGTATGAAAAAGAAAGAAACGAAAATGATTGGAATTATAATTCCTGATATTAATAACCCGTTTTTCCCTCTTGTTGTATCCGGGATTGAACAGCAAGCTAGAAAAAAAGGCTATTACACGATGTTGAGTAACACAAGTGAATCACCGATTGTTGAAAGTGAGATTATTAATATTTTAGTGGAGCGGGGAGTCGATGGGGTAGTCATCACAACAGCAGATGAATATGGAAAACAGTTTCAAATTTTACAAGAACAAGGTATTCCGGTTGTGGCACTAGATAGAAGGATCAATGAATATAATTTTGATTCTGTTCTAATTGACAATATTGATGGAGCCTATCAAGCTACCAAGCAATTAATCCTGCAAGGGCACCAAGATATTGCTATTATTTGCGGACCGCATAGCACGACACCGGGACGAGATCGCTTTGCAGGTTACTTGAAAGCGCTTTCGGATTATGAGATTCCACTCAATGATCAATTTGTCGTACAAGGTAGCTTTTCTGAAGAAGGGGGTTATTCTGCTACACGTACTCTAAATGAATTAGAAGTTAGGCCGACTGCCATTTTCTCTTCAAACAATTTAATGTCTATTGGTTGCATAAAAGCGTTACAAGATCTGGAATGGAGGCTTGGAGAAGAGGTAGCATTTATAGGTTTTGATGATATAGAAATTGCGACTTTTACTAAACCAAAACTATCTGTTGTTTCCAGACCTATGAATGCATTAGGGGAGTTGGCATTTCAATTGTTACATGAGCGAATTCTTGCAAATGAAGTCTTTTCGCCCCGGAATTACTTATTGTCACCAGAATTAAAAATTAGAGAATCTTGCCGTCTAGGAAATATACGGCTGAATCATAAAAGGAGCTGATCATCATGAGAAAAGGATCAATTTTACACCCAACTTTGAATCAATTGCTCACAGAGACAGGTCATACCGATACGATTGTTGTAACAGACGCCGGTCTGCCGATTCCGGTGGGTATTCCACATCGGATTGATTTGGCATTAAAAGAAGGAGTTCCAAGATTTCTTGATGTTCTTGACACAGTGGTAGGGGATTTATTAGTAGAAGGAATTATCTTAGCGGAGGAGATAAAAACTAGTAGTCCGGAGATGAATGAAGCGATTCTGAAGCGATTTCCTAACGTGCCGGTTGAATATGTTCCCCATATTACATTCAAAGAAAAAACGGCGCATGTTCGAGGTGCCATAAGGTCTGGAGAGTTTACATCTTACGCAAATATAATCTTGGTTGCAGGCGTTGCTTACTAAGGGCCAAGGAGGTGCGCATATGGAGCAGGCAGTTTTAGAAATGGTCGGAATTTCAAAAGAATTTCCTGGAGTGAAAGCATTAGACGGAGTATCTATTCATGTGAAGCGTTCGGAAATTTTAGCATTACTTGGTGAAAATGGAGCAGGTAAGTCGACGTTGATGAAAGTATTAGCCGGCGTTCATCAGCCGAGCAGCGGTCAAATTAAAATTAATGGAAAAGAAGTATCAATCCATGGACCAAAACACTCTCAGGAGCTGGGTATTAGTATCATCTATCAGGAGTTTAATTTAGTACCGCATATGAGTGTAGCCGAAAATATCTTTTTGGGAAGAGAACCCAGATTAATTACCGGGGTAATAGACAGAAGACGTTTGAGGGATGAGACGAGACAATGGCTGGAGAAGGTTGGGCTAACAGCATTATCTCCTGATACTCTGTTGGCTAATCTGTCCATTGCAGAGCAGCAGCTAGTGGAAATTGCCAAGGCACTTTCATTTGAATCGAATATTATTATTATGGACGAGCCGACGGCAACTTTGAATGAAGAAGAAACAGAGAAGTTACTAAATATTATGAGAGATTTAAAAAAGCAAGGGTTTGGTGTCATCTTTATTACCCACCGATTGGAGGAAGTGGAAGAAGTAGCGGATCGAATTTCTGTCCTGCGTGATGGTAAGTACATTGGAAGTGAATCCATTAAAAATATTACTAGGCATCAAATGGTCACAATGATGGTTGGTCGGGAATTAACGGACTTATTCCCTAAGCTTCAAGGACCGTACGAGGAGCCCGCGTTAACAGTAGAGCGCTTGTCTGTAAGGGAATACTTACATGATATCAATTTCACTATAAAAAAAGGAGAAATTCTTGGGATAGCCGGTTTAATGGGTTCTGGGAAAACTCCCCTATCGAAAGCACTGTTTGGTCTTTATCCTCACAAAGAGGGGACTATAAAGGTTGGTGGAAAGACAGTTAATACACCGCGCGAAGCAATCGATGCGGGAATTGCACTTGTTACCGATGATCGAAAAGATGAAGGCTTGGTCTTAGGAATGTCCGTTTATGAAAACTTGCTGCTCCCTTCTTATCGAAGAATTTCGTCCTTTGGTGTTTTGCATAAACGTAATAAAGAAAAAATTGTTGATCGATGGATTAAAGCCTTAAATATTAAAGTGCATCATTCCTCTGTAGAAGTTGGCACGCTTAGCGGCGGAAACCAGCAAAAGGTAGTGCTTGGAAAATGGCTGCAAATGGATCCTGACGTTTTAATTTTAAATGAACCGACAAGGGGTATTGATATTGGGGCAAAAGCAGAGATATATCAAATCATGAAAGAGCTTGCAGAACAAGGAATTGCGATTATTTTAATATCCTCTGATATGCCGGAGTTACTAGGGTTAAGCCATCGCATATTGGTTATGAGTGAAGGTACTATTACAGCTGAATTGGACAAGGAACATTTTGATCAGGAAACGATATTCCAATATGCAGCAGGAGGCGAATTACATGTCTAATGATGTAACAGTCAGTAAACAGGAAAAAAAACAAAGTTTAAATAAAATAGACTGGCTTAGTTTTCTGGAAAAGTATCGGGTTGTACTAATTTTTTTCCTTCTTTGTATTGTGGCAGGTTTTCTATCTGACGCATTTTTCACGACAAGCAATATTATGAACGTTTTAAGACAAGTGTCTATTATTGCAATTATTGCTACCGGAATGACGTTGGTTATTTTAATAGCAGGAATCGATTTATCAGTCGGTGCAGTGATGGCCTTTTCCGGAGCAATATTGGCCGGTGTATTAACTGCAGGATTGCCTTTATGGGTCGCTATCCTTGCTTCTACAGTTGTCGGCTTGTTGTTCGGTTTAGTTAACGGGGTCATTGTCTCGAATTTCGGGGTTCCATCTTTCATTGCAACGCTCGCTATTATGGTAATTGCTAGGGGAATGACCCTTGTCTATACAAAAGGTTATCCGCTTGTTGTTAGCAATGAAGCATTTCGCTTTATCGGAAGTGGACGAATTTTTGGAATCCCAGTGCCGATTATTATTATGTTTGTAATTATTGGCCTGATGTTTTGGATATTGAGATACACAAGTTTTGGCAGATATATTTACGCGATAGGGGGAAATGAAGAAGCAGCTATATTAGCTGGTATCCGGGTTCGATCCATAAAAGTTGCAGTGTTCGGTATCGCAGGTTTTCTATCAGCTATCTCTGCCATTATTTATACATCTAGACTTATGTCAGCTCAACCGACAGCCGGTACAGGAATAGAATTGGATGCCATCGCTGCCGTCATCATTGGAGGTACAAGTTTAGCAGGCGGGAAAGGAGGAGTCATTGGGACGTTGATTGGTGCCTTGATTATGGGGGTGCTTGATAACTTATTAAATCTAATGAACGTCTCGCCATTTTATCAGAATATCGCAAAGGGGCTTGTTATTTTGATTGCTGTTTTAATCGACAGTAGGTTTTCTAAATTAAAACGCTCATAAGGGGAGAAAAAGATGAAAAAATTAATGAGTATGTTTGCCGTTATATTGACACTGGTGTTGTTGGTTGGCTGTAGTATGGACGATGAGGCCTCAGGTAAAACGGAAAAAGAAAAAGGTACAAATGACAAGTTAAAAGTCGGTCTTTCTATGAATACGTTGAACAATCCATTTTTCGTAGCTGTAAAGGAAGGAGCAGAAGCGCAAGCGAAAGAACGAGATGTTGATATTGTCGTGACAGACGCACAAAACGATCCAGGAAAACAGCTTGCCGACGTGGAAAACTTGCTTCAACAAAATATTGATATTCTTATTATTGATCCAGCTGATAGTGATGCGATTGCACAGGCAGTTAAGAAAGCCAACGATTCAGATATCCCTGTATTTACAGTCGACCGCCAATCAAACGGTGGAGATGTAGCAACTCATATTGGATTCGATGCAATCAAGTCTGGAAATATAGCAGGCAATTATATGAGTGAGACATTGGGGGGCAAAGGTAATATTGTTGAGATTCAAGGGATCCTTGGGACAAACGTGGGCCAACTTCGGAGTGAAGGATTTAATCAGATCGTAGAAGAAACTCCTGACTTTAAAGTCATTGCTCGTCAATCAGCCAATTTTGACAGAGGAGAAGCGATGAAAGTGATGGAAGATATTTTACAAGCGAATAAAGAAATTGACGGAGTCTACGCTGCAAATGATGAAATGGCGTTAGGAGCATTAGCAGCAATTGAAGCAGCTGGCCGTGTAGATGAAATTGTATTAATTGGCTGTGACGCTATTGATCCATCAATGGATGCAATTCGCGCGGGCAAAATGAATGCAACCATTGCAGAACCGCCATTCTTCTTAGGAAAAGAAGCCGTTGATACGGCTATCAAAATTTCTGATGGAGAAGATGTAGAGAAGGAAGTAATCTTAGATTCCAACTTAGTAACAGCAGACAATGTAGATCAAATTAAAACTAAATAAAAATTAGGTGAGAATATGGCAAATGTAATCGTAATAGGAAGCTATGTTACAGATTTAATGACACTGACTCCGCATTTACCGAAGCCTGGTGAAACCGTATTAGGTGGACCGTTTCAAATGGGACCTGGCGGTAAAGGGGCAAACCAAGCGACCGCGGCGGCACGTAGCGGATCACACGTAACGTATATGACCAAATTGGGAACTGACATATTTGGAGAGCAGGCATTGCAATATTTTAAAAACGAAGGTATGAATGTTGATTACATTAAACAGGACCCAACTGAAATAACAGGGACTGCACAAATCATTGTAGATCAACACAGTGAGAACAGCATTGCGGTTGCACTAGGGGCTTGCGGAAAAATCACAAAAGAAGATGTATACGCAACAGAAGAGAAGTTTAAAGGATCAGATATTGCCTTAGTTCAATTCGAAACGAGTATGGAAGCAATTCAAACAACGATCGAGCTTGCTTCTAAGCACCATGTGCCGTTAATTTTAAATCCAGCGCCTTACAGAGATTTTCCGAAAGAACTATTGACCAAAGTTTCTTATATTACCCCTAATGAAATCGAAGCTTCTGAGCTCAGTGGGATTAAGGTGATAGATGAATTATCCGCTAGAAAAGCTGCAGAGAGAATATATGAAATGGGGATTCCTCATATTATTATTACAATGGGGAAACAAGGTGTCTATCTCTATACAGGTGAGGGAACAGGTGAATTAATTCCGGCTTTTTCAGTCCATGCCATAGACACAACAGGAGCCGGGGACGCCTTCAGTGGTGGCCTCGCTCATAGCTTGGCAGCAGGCAAGGAATTGAAAGAATCCATTCGTTATGCAAATGCCGTAGCAGCACTTTGCGTCACGAAATTAGGAACAGCACCTGCTATGCCGCATAAAGAACAAGTAGAACATTTTTTAAAAGAAAGCGGTGAGGTCAAGAGTGACAGCTATTCATGAATATATCGATCATACGTTATTGAAGGCAGAGGCAACGAAAGAACAAATTGAGCAATTATGCAAAGAAGCATCAGAACATCATTTTGCTACTGTTTGTGTGAATCCTTTCTATGTTCCTATCTGTGTCGATCTATTAAAAGACACTGGAGTCAAGGTATGTACAGTAGTAGGCTTTCCACTAGGTGCTAATAAGCTTTCGATTAAGCGGCTTGAAGCAGAGCAGGCAATAGAAGATGGTGCGGAAGAAATTGATTACGTCCTAAATATTAGTGCAGTCAAAAACAAAGACTTTCTTTTTGTAAAAGAGGAAATGGAAGCACTTGCGAGATTAAAAGAGGAAAGACCTGATGTGGTCGTTAAATGCATATTTGAAGTATGTTATTTAACACCTGCCGAGATTGAAGAGTTATCTATCCTTGCGAAGGAGGTAGGGCTGGATTTTATTAAAACCTCAACAGGTTTTGGCTCTGGTGGTGCCACCTTGGAAGCTGTGCAGCTCATGGTTGAAAATTCCGGCGAACATGTACGTGTAAAGGCTTCTGGGGGTATCCGGACGCGAGATCAGTTTCAGAAATATAAGGAACTTGGAGTCTCCAGAGTGGGCACGAGCAATGGTATTGCTATCATTTCAGGAACGCAAGGTTCGATAAATTATTAAATCACGCAAAAGGTTTTGTAGGGTGAGAAGCATTGTAGCACGAGTCTCTTAAATGGCTCGTGCTATTTTATGTATCAATTGCGTGATATATAGATACCTACTCAAAGTGATACTTGCAACAATTCAACTTCACTCAATAATTTCTACTTGTACATACGAAAGGAATATTAGATATCCTGCTTGAGATTCATAAGCATGCGAACCCTTTACAGTCCCATAAGTCGCAACAACATCTCCTTATTAGTGTCGCTTATGGTAAACGATTGATGAATTGATGAACACGATGGGTACGGAAATTTCGGACGGCATGAGAACAGATACGGTGATGATCATTCAAAATTATAACGATGACTTACCTGTATTAGATCATTTATGCTGTGCCTGAAAAAAAGGAGGCTTGACCATTGTCACCCCAAAAATATTTCTTTCAAAAAATACTATAGATGTCCTGGATAAAGATAGTTTTCCTATCGTAGCTTATTAAGCCTTGTTCTCTCCATTTGCTTAGTATTTCTGAAACAGTTTGTCGGCTGCAACCGATGATATTCGATAGTTCCGAATGGGTAAGAGTTGTTTCGATCAAGTAGCCGCCGGTTTGAGCTATGCTCATTTCTTTGAGCAACCATGCCAGCCGAATGGAAACAGGTTGGGAAATTAAGAGTTCGACCATCTGCTGCTGTTCCAGTAAGCGGCGATTTGTTATTTTTAAAATTTCTTGGTTCATTCTTTTATTGGCAATCACTTCTTTCAGGAAAATATCTGAGCTTAACGCTCGTATAGTACATTGGTCCAGACATTGGGCTAATCTGGAGCGGTTTTCTTCCAAGATCACTTCTGCATAACCGAATATCTCTCCTCTTTTCCTCAAGAAAAATGTCACGTCATCTCCTTCGGCTGTTGCTTGGCAAACTTTAAGGAGACCTTTTTCGATAAAATAGACAGAATTTGGCTTTTCACCGGAGAGAAATACAAATTCGTTCTTTTCGTAATGGTGCACCATTGCATGCTGGATAAATATATTGCGAAAATCGTTTTCTAATTCATTATTAGTTAAGGTGGCTAGGAATGCAGGCTTATTTTCTTTAACTTTCACTCAACTCTTCCTTCCTAAGAATATAATGTGGCAATAGAATTTACTGTTCGTATCCAGTTCCATAAGTGAAGAGATTCCGAGCGGTAAGCCCTTCACAGTTTACAAAGAACGAATTCTGTTATCCGTGTTGAAATACAGCTGTGTGCTGTATTTCTATGCTTCATTATTATTAATGAAACGCACTCTTTCCCTTTCCTGATATATTGTTAAATTTCAGCTGGTTTAACTGGATTGTTAACTAGTATAGTCTGTGACAACATTTGTCTCAATAGATACTTTGATATATGCTCGGAAAATTCCGTCAATACTTATCGTTCAAAAAAAGCATAGATTCATTCATTTTTGTCGCTGTAAGTACAAGCAACAACTGTCAGTCAACATCCTATTTACATACTAACCATCGACCTTCTGAGATTGTCGGGTACATGACAGAAGTTATTGGAAAAGACTTTATAATTAAAATTGGTGGCAAGGATGAAATAGTTGAAAGTCGGCTAGGCAAAATCCGTGCCCCCGAAGTTGTGCTAGTCGTCCCTGGCTTAGGAACTTTGAATACTTATAATTATTAGGAGGAGAGTTTGGATATGTCCACGAAACCTATGAATCTACTGTATATTTTTTCTGATGAACATAACAAAGATATGTTAGGCTGCTCAGGTCATCCGGTGGTGAAGACTCCAAATATAGACAAACTGGCTGAAGAAGGAGTGAGATTTACCCGTGCCTATTGTAATTCTCCTGTTTGCGTGCCTTCAAGGGCCAGTCTCGCCACAGGAAGATATATTCATGAAATAAAGAATTGGGATAATGCCAAGCCATACATCGGTGAACATCCAAGTTGGGGACACCGGCTGGTAGAGCAAGACCATAAAGTGACTACCATTGGGAAATTACACTACCGCAAACCAGAAGACAATGTGGGTTTTCCTGACCAGCGTATACCTCTACACGTTTATGAAGGCATTGGAGATACGTATTCTCTGATGCGGGATAACTTAACCCCTCGGGAAATCAATCGGCAAAAAATTTTGGAAGCCGGCTCTGGCGAAACATCTTATACTCGGTATGACCGTGGGATCACGGAGGAAGCTATCAAATTTCTAAAAGGAGAGGCACAAGAAGCGGAGAAGCCTTGGGCTCTTTTTTTAGGCTATGTCACACCGCATTTCCCTCTAATAGCACCGAAAGAATACTATGATCTTTATCCGCTTCAAGATGTACTATTGCCTAAACAATATGCTCTGGAAGAACGGCCAAAGCATCCTGCCCTGGAAATTTATCGGGAAATTTGGTCGGTTGCGGATGAATTTGATGAAATGACCCTCCGTAAAGCTGTTGCCGCCTATTATGGTCTTTGTACGTTCATGGATGATCAAATAGGCGCCGTATTACAGGCGTTGGAAGAAGAAGGGTTATTGGAAAATACGAGAATTATCTATACATCGGACCATGGTGATACTTTGGGAGACCATGGAGTATGGTTTAAGTCAACAATGTATGAAGGTTCAGTCGGCATCCCGTTCATCATGTCAGGACCTGATATTCCCAAAAATAAGGTAGTAGATACTCCTATTTCCTTACTTGATTCGTTTCCGACTATTTTGGCAGCGGTTGGAGCTGAATTGAACGAAGAAGATCAAAATTTACCGGGAACCGATCTCTTCCCGATCGCAAAAGGTGAAACGGATCCTGAGAGGGTTATCTTCAGTGAGTATCACGCGATGGGGTCAGTATCAGGAGTCTACATGATCAGAAAAGGGGACTACAAATATATCCACTATATTGGATTTGAACCACAATTATTCAACCTTGAAAACGATGCAGACGAACTGAATGATCTTGCTTCCGATCCGGAGTATGCCCTTATTTTACGAGAGTGCGAAATTGAGCTGCGTAAAATTATCAATCCAGAGGAAGTTGATAGGCAGGCCAAAGAGGAGCAGGCTGTGATGGTCGAGGGTTATGGTGGAAAAGAGAAGCTATTAGAAGATGGATTCAATATCCCTTTTTCACCTGTTCCCCCACAATTTTTAATCGACAAAGAGAAACCCGTAGTAAGATAAATCTGATAAAATGTTTACATGCTGAACGGCAGATTTTCTGTAATAGAGAAGTAATGAATATCTCTAAATCGTTCTAGCTGTTTGTCCTATAGGGAGGAGGATACATGAGTATGAAAAAAAGTTGCTGCAGTGCTAATCGTTCAGCTGTTACTGCAACTATTATCAATAAAGAGGATCAAAATTCAATCACCTTTCCAACGGAACAGGAGGGTAGTTCAGACGGAATGGTTCTCATTCCAAAAGGAGACTTTTTAATGGGAACTGAAGATAGTGACAGCATCAAAATTGACGGAGAAGGTCCGATTAGGCGTATAGAGATGGATTCTTTCTTGATGGATAAATATGCTGTTACGAATAAAGAGTTTAAAGAGTTTATAGACAATACAAAGTACGTAACGGATGCAGAAAAGTATGGTTGGTCATTTGTTTTTTATCAATTATTGCCTAAATTATCTCATGAGAAGAGTACCCAATTTTCGGCTGGCTCTCCCTGGTGGCGCGTCGTAGAAGGCGCAAGCTGGGATCATCCAGAAGGAACTGAGTCATCTATAAATGAGCGGATGGATCATCCAGTAATTCATGTGTCTTGGAACGATACAATGGCGTATTGCAAATGGGTAGGCAAGAGACTGCCGACGGAGTCTGAATGGGAATATGCCGCTAGAGGTGGTTTGGAGCAAAAAAGATTTCCTTGGGGAGATGAATTAACTCCTAAAGGTGAATATCGTTGCAATATTTGGCAAGGTGAATTTTCAATTTCCAACACGGTTGAAGACGGCTATTTAGGGACTGCTCCCGTGGATGCTTATGCGCCGAATGGCTATGGGCTCTATAATATGTCGGGAAATGTTTGGGAATGGTGTCAAGATTGGTTCAGTCCTTATCATGTGAAAGGACAAAATCGTAATCCAGCTGGCCCAGCGTCAGGAACGACAAAATCGATGAGAGGCGGATCGTATCTCTGTCATGAATCGTACTGTAATCGTTACCGTATTGCAGCCAGGACCTCTAACACTATGGACAGCTCGTCCGGTAACTTGGGATTTCGCTGCGTGAAGAGTATTGAAGATCAATAAGTGAACGAGAATTTTGGGGAAAATACAGATAGTTTAAAAATCTATGGAATTACTCTTCCATTTGTTATAATATTGAGTAAGATGTTACAATACATCATTCAGTAATGGAGGAGTAAAATGGAGATATCTATCGAGAGAAATAGTCCAGCGCCTTTATATATTCAAGTTTCCGATTTAATCAGAGAGAGAATTGTAAGTGGATATTATGGTCCCGGGGAACTGTTGCCTAAAGAGGCTCTTTTGGCTGAGAGCTTTGATGTTAGCAGGATAACGATAAGAAGCGCGTTGGAGGTTTTGTCCAATGAGGGGTTAGTCATTAAAAAGCAAGGAAAAGGGACGTTCATCACTGAAAATAAGAAAACCTTATCCATTAACTCTGTTCAGGGCTTCTATAGTTTGCTTGTCAAAAGCGGAGCTGACGTGGAAACAGAATTGATGAAAAGTGAGTCTGTTCCCCCGAATAGTTCGCTTGCTGCAGAGTTACAGATCAGTGAGACGGAACCTATCCGAAAAATCAAAAGGCTGTATTTAGTTAAACAAAAACCTATAGCCATCATAACTACCCATCTTTTTGAAGATGTTCAGTTAACGAGGAAAGAATCTGAGGAATTGACGGTGTATGGGGTCCTCTCGGAAAAACTTAATGAAGAACCCGTGCAGGCTCAATATCGGATTACAGCAGCAATTGCCATGGAAGAAGAGAGTGAGCATCTGACGGTTCCAGTCGGAGCTCCTTTGATGATTTTAAAAAGAACAAGTTTTAACAAAGATGGGAAACCGATTGAATATACAGATCACTTAATTGTTGCAGAAGACTGCAACTTAGAATTTGTATTGAAAAAAGAGCAGGTCCTAGAAGATTTACGTATTTTAAACAGCAAAAACAAAGAGTTTCATTGAAAAGTGGGAGCCGCTAATAAAAGTAGGGGCTCCTGTGTTTTATAATGACTGAATTTTCACTGTTAACAAAGTGTTTAATTAGCAGTTAAATTGTCTCGCTCCTTACAAATTCTCCTTCTCTAATAAATGTGATTGTTCTTATCCTTGTCCTGCTAACACTAAGACATTTAGAAGAATAGGTTGTTATTCACCCGACAAAGTGCCACAGTCATTGATCTATCAAAAAGCCTGAATTTTTCTTCTTGTTTAGTGTAGCAGACTGTTACCTGGGTGTCAGACAACTTAATCATAAATGTTTGCTATGGCATTTTATTTTCTATGCTACGTGTTAAAACTAGTTTTCTGAAAAATTTAAAAAATACTTGACATGTATTATAACATCTTATAATATCTTGTTAAGAATATTTTTTACTATTGAATTCTAGGAGGCAACATTATGGAGTTGACAGAACATGAACAGTCCATCCTTCAGGGAGATTTTGGAGAAGCTGTGAGCAAAGCATTAGCATACCAAATACAAGTGGGAGAATATTACGGTTCTGAAAGATTGATTCCCATTAAGCAAGCACATATTACTGCAGACATCGAAGTTATGGGAAATCCGGGATTATCTTTTTTAGAGATAGAAAATGCGGGAGCGAAATTTGCAGTCCCGACTACTACAAATGCAAGATGCGTCGATTTTAACCAATGCACCAAAATGGGTCAGCCGGAAGAGGGGGTCAATAAAGAACGTAGAGTCATGACAGCGGTTAAGGACATGGGGGCGATGACGATTGATTCCTGTATTAATTATCAGGTAGCGTATCAGCCCCGATTAGGTGAACATGTAGCTTGGGGTGATACAGGCACCGTCATTTATGCTAACTCGGTTTTTGGTGCCCGCACTAATTTCGAGAGCGGTCCTTCAGCGATGGCAGCAGCATTAACAGGCCGTGTGCCGGCTTATGGATTTCACTTGGATGAGAACCGAGCTGCAAACGTTGTGGTAGATATCGATACTCCTATTAAAGACGTGGCAGATTGGGGGATGATTGGGCGAATCATCGGATCCAAGGTATTCGATTACCGAGGTGTTCCTGTATTAACAAATGTAGAGCGATTCTCTCCAACATCAGACGATTTGAAACATCTTGGCGCCAGTATGGCTACCTGGTCTTTAGGGATGTATCACGCTGTCGGTATCACTCCGGAAGCTCGGACTCTTGAGGATGCTACAAAAGGAAGACGTGTAACAGATTCGTTCACTATTACAACACAAGATCTTGAAGATGCTTATCAGTCTTTTGAGTATGAGGATTCACAAGTTAGCCTGGTTGTTTTCTCAGGTCCTCAATTATCCCTATTAGAGGTGGAAAAGATTGCTGGTTTGCTAGAAGGCAAAAAAGTTCACCCAGGTACGACTTTAATTTTAACGGTTACCGCCTCGACACTTAAACAGGCGGAGTTAGCAGGATTTGTAGATATTATTCAGCGTGCAGGTGGAACTTTCCTCACTGGTGTTTGCTTCTACATTTTGGACGGGTTGTCTGATATTAGAAAGAAAAACGGCTGGAAGACAATGGTGACCAACTCTGTCAAGCTGGCGAATAATGTGAAGGCTCATCGATTTGTCCCTGTTGTGCGACGTACGGATGAATGTATCCAGGTGGCAATTAGGGGGTGCCTGTAAAGATGAAAGTTGTACCTTTACTCAACGCTTTTGGGGCTTCAGTAGAAGGTGAAGCAGTAGTCATTCGTGGCGGCTTCAGTCCCCGATATCATTTGAATAGAGAAACAGGAAGATTCTCACTTCCGGGCCATGAGCTGGACGGAGAAAAAATTAAAGGAAAAATACTGTTTTGTGATTATGCAAGAGGGGGTGTTGCTGCCGGCTGGGCATTAAACGCATTAAAGGAAATGGATATTGCACCGATTGCGATTATCTTCATTCGTTCAAATCCCGTCATGGTGCAAGGCTCGATCTTTGCGAATATTACCATCGCAGACGGAATCAGCTGGGAAGCTTTTGATTCGATACAAACGATGGATCTAGTGGAAATTGATCCTGAGAAGAACCAATTAATTATTAAGGACAAGAAAATATCTACAGTATTACTGTAAACACGAATTTGACTAGTGAAGGTATGTGTAGTTTTCGTAGGTTGTACAGCAAGTAATTCAATAGAGATTAGATCCTATAGAGGAGGAATTCATAATATGGAAGAAAAGGGAAAAGTGGTACTTATAACAGGTGCAGGCGGAGGTCTTGGCCGGGCTACAGCACTTCGGTTCGCAAGAGAAGAGAGTGGCCATAAGTTTGTGTTAGTGGATCTGAATGAAAAAACTATTAGCGAGACCATGGAAGAGTTGGGTGAATTTACGGACGAAATCCATTTTGTGGCGGCAAACGTTACGAAATCTGAAGACGTAAAAAGATATGTCGATGAAGCTGTAGAAAAGTTTGGTAGAATCGATGTGTTCTTTAATAACGCGGGAATCGACGCGGCAGTTACTCCTACTAGTGATTATGATGAAGATGAATTCGATAAAGTGATGAACGTAAACACCAAAGGTGCATTCCTTGGAATGAAATATGTCCTGCAAGTGATGAAAAAACAAGGTTCTGGAAGTATTGTTAATACCGCTTCTGTCCATGGAATAAGAGGAATGATTGATCGAAGTGCTTATGTCGCAAGTAAACATGCGGTAGTTGGGTTGACTAGAACGGCAGCGGGAGAAGTTGCTCAGTATAACGTCAGGGTCAATGCTGTTTGTCCAGCGCCGATTGTATCCGCTCTCACGAAAGAAGTGGCAATAAAACTGAATCCTGATAATCCTGAGCAGCACTTTGATATTATGAAAGCCAAAATTCCTGCCAAGCGTCTTGGTACGCCTGAAGATATTGCCAATATCGTACGGTTCCTTGGGTCAGATGAAGCAGAGTTTATTAACGGGGCCATCATTCCTGTTGATGGGGCCATGACAGCTGTTAATTAAAAAGCATGCTACTGATCTCTACCGCAAGGCTCTCCAAATAGAGAGCAAATCAGTTGAATGGGAAAGGAGAGGTACTTGAAGTGATTAACAAGGTTATTAATAACATAGATGAGGCCATTGAGGGCGTTCGCGATGGTTCCTCTATTTTAATAGGTGGTCAAACCAATGCAGGTGTTCCAGATCACTTGCTTAAAAAGCTGCTAGATATGAATGTAAAGAATTTGACGTTAATAACAAATCATACAGGACTCGGACATGACAAAATTGCCCAATTAATTGAAAACCGTCAAGTGCGTAAAGTGATTTGCTCGTTCCCTAAGACGAATAGAAGCGAGTCATTCCAAGAGATGTATAAAAAAGGTGAAATTGAATTAGAAGTTGTTCCTCAAGGCACTCTTTCTGAGCGAATCCGGGCTGGAGGAGCAGGTATTGGCGGATTCTATACCAAAACTGGAGTTGGAACCCTTTTAGCGGATGGAAAAGAGACAAAGACGATTGACGGGATGAACTATTTATTAGAGTTGCCTATTAAAGCAGACTTTGCTTTCATCCGTGGCCATCAAGCAGATCGATGGGGCAACATCGTGTACCGGAAGGCAGCGCGGAATTATAACCCTGGAATGGCGTTGGCTGGTGAAGTAACGATTGCAGAAGTAGAGGAATTAGTGGATTATCCACTTGATCCAGAAATCATCATTACTCCTGGAATTTATGTAAACAGAATTATTGAGTTAAAGAAAGGAGCGGTCCTTGTTGATAGCAACTAGATTGACGAAAGACCAAATGGCTAAACGTTGTGCTAGTGACATTCCAAACGGTGCCTATGTAAATCTCGGGATCGGCATACCTACATTAGTAGGAAACCATATTGGGGAAGGTAAAGAAGTGATGTTTCAGAATGAGAACGGTATTTTAGGCGTGGGACCTGCACCGACTGAAGGAGAAGAGGATTTGGATTTAGTCAATGTCAGTGCGGAGCCTGTCACGCTTGTACCAGGCGGATCCTATGTGAATCATTACGATTCTTTTGTCATGATTCGGGGAGGCCATATTGATTATTCGATTATTGGAGCCTTACAAGTTTCTGGAAATGGTGATCTTGCCAACTGGTTGACGGATCCAAAAGCGATTCCCGGGGTTGGCGGCGCGATGGATTTAGCGGTTGGGGCTAAAAATGTTTTTGTCATAACAACCCATACAACCAAAACAGGCGAATCAAAGATTAAGAAAAGTTGTACATTTCCTTTGACGGCTTCCAATGTGGTGAAAAGAATCTATACAGATCTGGCTGTAATTGATGTTGCCGAAGAAGGATTAGTAGTAAAGGAAATTGTTCCGGGAATGAGCGTTGATGATCTGCAAAAAGTAACAGAAGCCCCCCTGATTGTCAACGAAGAGCCGAAAGTGCTTAATGTGTAAATAAGCGACTAACCAAAAGAAGGGATTGTATAGGATGAATGAAAAGCAAATTATGGAGATATTGAAAATGGTAAGTGACTCTGATTATGGCTTTTTAAATTTGGTGGAGGGCGACTTTGAATTAACTCTATTGAAAAAAGACATGGATCCGGCACTCTTAAACAGTGGACTGCTGAATGGCAATTCCAGCGTGCAGGCACAGGAGAAACGGTCGGCTGACCCTTCTGTCCAAGCAGCTTTGGAGGAAGCTAAACCACTCAGCACACAAGAAGCAGCAGTAACAGTAGAAAAGGAAACGGCGCTCGCCAAGCCAGCTGCCAAGGATTACTCAGATAATCATATTAACATCAAAGCACCTATGCTCGGCACATTCTTCAGAAAACCATCACCGGATGAAGCAAATTACGTAGAAGTCGGTGATGTAGTAGAAGCATCTGACACGCTCTGTTTAATTGAAGTAATGAAATTATTCAATTCAGTCTCAGCAGGAAAAAAAGTTCGGGTCGTAGATATTCTGGCAGAAGATGGTCAATTAGTAGAGTATGACCAACCGTTGTTTGTAGTTGAACCCATGTAATAAGAAAGAGGGATAATGATGAGAAAGATAAAAATCATCGACCAAACGTTACGTGATGCCCATCAGAGCTTATGGGCCACAAGAATGACGACGGCACAGATGTATCCGATCTTAGATCAAATTAATCGGGCTGGATATGATGCGGTAGATTTAATGGCAATGGCCCATTTCGATTCATGCGTTAGATATCTTAGAGAAGACCCATGGGAAAGAATCCGCTTAGTCAGGGATAAGCTGGACGTCCCTATTGGCGGTTGGATGCGCAGTAATAATTTAATAGGATTCGAAGCAGCACCTGATGATCTCGTAGAATTATTCGTCGATAAGATGGTTGACAATGGAATTAATAGAATAACTGCGTATGATGGTTTATTAGATAACAGCAATATTATTGATACATTAAAACAAACGAAAAAGTTGGGTGCCCAGGCTGTAGCGGCTTTCGTGTACTGTGACAGTCCCATCCATACAGACGAGTTGTATGTTGAGAGGATCAGTAAATTGTTAAAAGAGGTTAAAGTTGACGCGGTCATGCTGAAAGACGCAGGCGGTCTGTTAACTCCGGACAGAGTAAGAACATTGATTCCTGCAATTAAAAAGACGATTGGCGATTTGTCGCTTGAAGTTCATAGCCATTGTTCGACAGGTCTTGCTCCTCTCGTATATCTGGAGTCCGTCAAGCATGGAGCGGATGCTATACATACTGGTGTAGCACCACTCGCAAACGGTTGTGCGATGCCAGCTGTGCAAACGCTCACAAAAAACTTACGAGACATGAATTATCAATTGAATATAGACAATCAAATGATTTCTGAGATTGAAGACCATATTAGAATGGTTGCCAAAACTGAAGGTTTTCCTGAAGGGACTGCAATGGAATATGACGCCTTCCATTATAAGCACCAAATTCCCGGCGGCATGCTGACGAATATGTATTTCCAATTAGAGCAGGCTGGGATAAGAGATCGCTATGAAGAAGTTCTAAATGAAATTTCTACAATTCGTGAAGAGCTTGCATGGCCAATCATGGTAACGCCCTTTTCCCAGTTAGTCGGTACACAGGCAGTTCTAAATGTGATTCATGGAGAGCGGTACAAATTTGTACCGGATGAATTGAAAAAGTATGCGCTCGGCTATTACGGTGAGCTAATTGCGCCTATTGAACAGAACATCCTCGACAAAATCATTGAAAATGGTTCGAAAGATATTCCTTTACAAAGACAGCCGTTAGTCGACGTTGTCCCTCAGTTACGAAAGCAGTATCCAAATGCAACCGATGAGGAAAGACTTCTTCGTTTTATGATTAAAGGAAATCATGTAAATGAAATGAAAAAAGCCGGTCCAATTAACACCGGTTACAATATGACTAACGATTCCATTAGCACAATTATTAAATCAATCATAGATCAAAAAAAGTTCGGTTATATTCAAATCAACAGCTCGGCACTGAAGTTAAAGTTAGGAGCGATGAAATGAAAACTATCAAACGTATCTTAATAGCTAACCGCGGGGAGATAGCTGCCCGGATAATTAGAACTTGTAAAGAAATTGGAATCGAAACTGTAGCGGTTTATTCAAAGGAGGATACAGACTCCCAGCACGTGCTCTTAGCAGACAAAGCAGTTTGTATCGGACCTGCACCTGCCCATTTAAGTTATTTAAACGTAGGAGTAATTATTGAGGTAGCAAAAGCGAACCAAGTGGATGCTATCCATCCGGGGTACGGGTTCCTTGCGGAGAATGCAGGATTTGTTGAGAAATGCGAAGAAGCAGGCATCATCTTTATTGGACCTACAGCAGACAACATGAATTTAATGGGGAATAAAATAGCTGCCCGAATAACAGCAAAGCGTGCAGGAGTTCCTGTCATTGAAGGAACAGAAGGATCTCTCGAGGACACGGCGAGCCTAAGTGAAGACGAGTTGGATTTCCCGCTGTTAATTAAAGCTTCTGCCGGCGGCGGCGGAAAAGGTATGAGAATCGTCAACAATATAAATGAAATGAAAGCAGCTATACAAGAAGCGAAAAAAGAAGCAGATGCTGCATTTGGTGACAGTTCAGTTTACATTGAACGATACATTAAAAATGCACGGCACGTTGAAGTGCAAGTATTAGCAGACAGTCATGGAAATGTCGTTCATTTGGGCGAGCGGGATTGTTCTGTTCAAAGGCGTCACCAAAAACTGATTGAAGAAACACCTTGCATTTTTATTCCGAATGAGATGAAAAAGAAGATTTATAAAGATGCCATTAAACTATGTAAAGAAACGGATTACACAAACGCTGGAACAATTGAGTTCCTAGTGGATATGGACAGGAATGCTCACTATTTTATCGAAATGAATACCCGAATCCAAGTGGAGCATCCGGTCACCGAGATGGTAACTGGTATTGATATTGTAAAAGAACAAATCAGCATAGGCGAAGGTAAGTCTTTATCGGTAAAACAAAGTGATATTTCATTCGCCGGTCATAGTATTGAAAGCAGAGTAAATGCGGAGGATCCGGACAATTCATTCTTCCCTTCTCCAGGATTGATTGATAAGTTTATTGTTCCAAGCGGACTCGGTATTCGAGTAGATACGTTTTGCTACAGTGGATACAAAATTCCGCCGTATTATGATTCTTTGATAGGTAAAGTAATCGTGGTAGGAAAGGATAGAGAAGAAGCAATCAATAAGCTTCGGGCGACTCTCTCTACATTTGTAATTTCAGGAATCAAGACAACCATACCTCTTCATATGAAAATCTTAGAGAATCGTGATTTTATTGAGGGAAACTTCAATACGAAATGGCTTGAGGAAGCTTTTGCGGAAAGCAATGAAAAGGTTTCAGTCAATTAACTAATTCAACAGGTCAAACGGCTGTTAAAGAATAATGATGATGTTTGGTCAAGACGGGACAGGACATCCGGTTACTTGGAGGCGTAAACATGAAACGTAAAGAGATGGTGGCCATCGCCGGTGTCGGTGATGTGGAATTACTAGATGGAAAAGTTCAGGACGGGTTGTCTGTCCTTCAAATTCAGGCGTTGGCAGCGAAAGCAGCACTTCAGGATGCAGGACTAAAAAAAGATGATGTAGATGGAATGCTAGTAGCGGGAAATTGGGGAGTCCCAGGAATTGGTGGGCACCCATCTGCAGTAGTGGCGGAATATTTAGGAATTACCCCCAAATATACGGATTCAACTAATATTGGTGGGTCATCTTTTGAAGCGCATATTGGCCATGCCGCAGCAGCGATTCAGGCTGGAAAATGTGAAGTTGCACTCATCGTGTTCGGCAGCACGCAACGTTCCCAACGTTCAAGAAGTCTTGGTGGCAGGCCTCCCATTTTAACAATGCAGTACGATACGCCTTACGGTTTGCCGTTTCCAGTCGGAGCATATGGCATGGCTGCACAGCGGCATATGCACCAATACGGAACGACCTCGGAGCAGCTGGCTGAAGTTGCTGTCTCAGCTAGAAAGTGGGCACAATTAAACCCGGCAGCTACTAAAAGAGGTTCTTTGACAGTAGAAGATGTGTTGAATTCTCCACTGATCTGTGATCCCCTTCATAAGCTCGATTGTTGCCTAGTAACTGACGGAGCAGGAGCAGTTGTCGTTGTCTCGGCGGAACGTGCCAGAGATTGTCGAAAAAAACCGATTTGGGTATTAGGACATGGAGAGTCTCAATCTCACTGGTCTATTCATTCCATGCCGGACTTTACAAAAACTTCAGCAGCACAATCGGGTAAGACAGCTTTTGAAATGGCAGGTGTCACGCATAAGGACATTGATGTGCTGGAAATCTACGACTCGTTTACGATTACCCCGTTGTTGACATTGGAGGCACTCGGTTTCTGTGAACCTGGAGAGAGTGGACACTTCGTCGCGAGTCAAAGGACATCGCCAGGCGGAGAGCTCCCGATGAATACAAATGGCGGCGGCTTGTCATCCATGCATCCAGGAATGTACGGTATTTTTCTTCTAATCGAGGCTGTAAGACAACTCCGCGGTGAATGTGGCGAGCGGCAAGTACATGACGCGAGAACAGCATTGGTAAATGGTACAGGCGGAGAACTTTCTGCAACTTCTGTTTGTATTTTGGGGAGGGATTAATATGGAGGAAATTAAAAAACCGGTTCCAATAGCTGATGGCGATTCCTTAACATTTTGGGAAGGATGCAAAGAAGACAAGTTATTGATTCAGCGATGTGAAGATTGCGATAAATTTATTTTCTATCCCCGAATCGTCTGTCCGAACTGTATGAGTGAGAACATTGAGTGGGTCGAATCCGCCGGAAAAGGAAAAGTCTACTCATTTACAGTAGTAAGACATTCTCCCCCGTCATTCTCTGACGATGTTCCTTATGTTGTAGCCATGATTGAGTTGGATGAAGGGGTAAGAATGATATCTAATATCGTTGAATGTGAGATCGGCGACGTATATTGTGATATGTCGGTTGAAGTAGTATTTGAAGAAAGAGAAGATGCGAAACTCCCTATGTTTAGACCACTTACAGATACATGATTGGAAAGACAAGGATAGGTAGATTCTCGTATAGAAAAAAATTTGTTTTCTTTAAATTACTATTGACACTATATAAGATGTTATGTAATATCTTACATAACATCTTTTTCTTTTTATTGTGACAATATGAATGATTCTTTCAATTTAAAGATGCTGAACTCCTTTTAGGATACTTGTTACTTATCTATAAAAGCTATTTAAATGTTCATCTAATAATTACTAATGAAGGCGCTTACACATGCAATGAGTTTTACCGTTTATGATTGAAATTATTATATAATATATAACTATTTATTCAATGAAAGGGTGGGGAAACATGAGGGCTAGAGGTACTTTACTTTCTTTTATGGTAATAGTGCTGTTATTCGTCTATGGCTGTGAGAACTCAGGAAATCAAGTAGGTGCACAGGAAGAGGAGGTATATACATTAACCATAACTACAAACGTGTCAACGACACATCCATTTTCGAAAGAAACAATTGTTCCATACATGGAAAGAGTGACAGAGCTGACAGATGGACAAGTGCAGTTTAAATATTACCCTTCTGAACAATTAGGAAAATCTCAAGACTTTATCCACTTGGTTCGAGATGGAGTTATTGATATAGCTCATTTCAATGCATACAGTTACCCAAGTGAGTTTCCGATCACTAGCTCATTGATGGCTATGCCTGGTCTAGTAACTACCGGTGAAGAGTTAACGCCGATGTTTAACGAAACAATCCGTATGGACCCTGTCTTAGAAGTCGACTTCTTGTCTAATGGAGTTCGACCGGTTTTAGGTATGGTAACGATACCTTACGATCTTTATACGACAGGAAAAGAAATCAGAGTTCCTGAAGACCTAAAAGGGTTAAAAATTATGAACCATGGGGGAGTTTTCAAGACTGCAATTGAACATTTGGGGGCCACACCGGTTACTATCACAGTTTCCGATATGTATGAGGCTTTTGATAAGGGGGTTGTCGATGTCATCAATCATTATCCGTCCACTTTAAACGCATGGAGTATGGGGGATTTAATCGAAAGCGGCACATCCGGAGCAAAAATTGGAGCAGCTCCATATGGATTGATGATTAGTGAAAAAACATGGCAGGGACTTCCGGAAAATGCAAGGACTGCACTTTACCAAGCTGGAGATGAATTGGCAGCATCTAGTAGTAAGATATTTGATGATGACAGTAAATCTGTAGAGAAAAAGTGGATTGAACAAGGGCAAGTTAATAAGCTAACTGATGAGGAGCTGAAAAAGTGGGAAAAAGTTCATGATGAAATCAGAGAAAAATGGTTAGCCAAACAAAAAGACCCTAAATACAAAGAAGCATATGATTTAGTAATGAAAAAAATACAAGAGATAAAGTGATGGATGAAGTAGTAATATCCAAGACTTGCAGTGTTCATTAAGAAGAATTTTGGGGCTTATCTAATCAAATAAAGGGGACTAAACTATGGCACCAATAAAAAAAGGTTTTGAGAAGATAGAAAAAATATGTTTAGTGCTTTCTGCTGCTGCTTTATTTATAATGATGGTTTGGATTTTCGCAGATGTAATCATGAGGTATTTTTTTAACTCTCCGATAGCAGGCACGATGGAGATCACGAGTGAGTATTTCATGGTGATTATTGTATATTTGGGAATAAGCTATACGTTAAAGCATAATGGACATGTCAAAGTGGATTTGCTAGAGTCCAAGTTATCCAAAAGTTTCAAAGTAGCCCTTTCAATTTTCAAAGATCTGTTAGTGTTAATTATATTAGGTCTCATGCTTGTCTCGAATATCAATTTGTTCTTTGATTACTATGAAAGAGGAATAACGTCTGTTGGCTCTATTGAGTATTTGTTGGCACCTGCTTTTCTCGTAATGGCTCTAGGAGTCTTAATGGTAATTGCCAGACTAATCTTTAATGTCGTGGAAAGTATTTCCTCACTTTCAAAACAAGAAGTGAACGAAGAAACAACTGTGATAAATTTAAGAGAAGAAGCAGGGGTGAAAAGATGATAGCTTTATTCGCTGTTATTTTACTACTTGTTTTTTTGGCGATAGGAGTACCGATTGGATTCGTTTTGATACTCGTAGGCTCGCTGGGGCTTTGGATTATAAATGGATACGATTCATTAATGGCCGTATTAACGAGTATCGGTTATAGAAGTGTTAGTAACTTTACATTTACCACGATTCCGCTTTTTATCTTGATGGCACATTTTCTATCAAAAAGCGGAATAGCGGATAACTTATTTGGGAGTATGTTGAAGTGGATTGGACATTTACCAGGAGGAGCTGGGGTAGCGACGGTATTCTCAAGTGCTGGATTCGGAGCGTTATCGGGTTCAAGCCTTGCCGCTACTTCAACGATGTCTCAAATTGCTATACCTCAAATGGTGAAAGCGAAATACTCGGAGCAATTCTCGGCAGGGTTGATTGCATCATGTACTGGCACACTGGCGGTATTAATACCACCTAGCATCCCGCTTATACTGTATGGGATTCAAACAGAAACATCAGTTGGTCAGTTACTTATGGCAGGGATTCTTCCAGGCATCCTACTGGCAATATTAGTTTGTGCTTTTGTCATTGCATCATCGTTAAAAAATAATACTATGGTTGATAAGGCGTCTTGGGCGGAACGCTTGAACTCAATCAAACCAGTTTTCCCCTCAGCAATATTGATCACGCTAGTCATTTCCACTCTCTATTTGGGCATTGCAACATCAACAGAAATCGCTGCATTTGGAGCTTTTGGGGCATTAGCTATTGGGATAGCTTTAAAGAGATTAAACAAAGAGAAAATTTACGAGTCTCTAGTCACCACAATTAAACAAACTTCTATGATCTTTCTAATTGTTATAGGGGCAAACATATTCGCAACTTTTATTGCCTTTACACAAAGTGGGGTTAAAGTTATCAATTTAATTGTAGGGAGTGGTGCTTCACCCTATACTATTTTGTTTTTAATTATCTTAATTTACTTGGTACTAGGATTATTTTTAGATTTAATTGCCTCATTATTAATCACATTACCGGTAGTGTTTCCGCTCATCATCCAGCTAGGATTCGATCCAATCTGGTTCGGGATTATCCTCGTATTATTATTAGAAATAGGATTAGTCACACCCCCAGTGGGATTAAATTTATTTATCACAAGTGAACATGCAAAAATACCAGTGCAAAAAGTTTTTGTGGGATCGATTCCGTTTATTGGAATCCTACTTCTCACCATTGTCATTCTCATCGTGTTCCCAGAAGTTGTTCTGTATCTTCCAGGGAAAATGTAAAGACAATTTCTTCACTATGATAAAAATAACATACTCGTTGCTCTCCTGAATCAGGAGAGTATTTTTTTTATTTATATAAAGAGTTTTCACTTAAACCTATCGCGCGATAAATCTAATTTTTCTATCTATTGTCGTGTAGCTGACAGAGTTTTCTACCCTTTCAGCTTAGAATAAAAATAGATAGAGAAATAGTGATTCCAGAGGATAGTTCTTTAAGGTGTAAAAACAGTTAAATCGAAAAGATAGGAGAGAGCAACTTGAAAGAAATTAAAATAGTAGATACAACCATTCGGGATGCGCATCAGAGTCTATGGGCAACAAGAATGACAACACCCATGATGATTCCCATGCTGGAGAAATTAAAGAACGCAGAATATGACACCGTTGATTTAATGGCAATGGTTCATTTCGATGCGTGCGTAAGGTATTTGAGAGAAGATCCGTGGGAGAGAATTCGGATTGTTAGTAAGGCATTACAAGGAGGCCCGCGTGTTGGCGGCTGGATTCGAAGTGGCTTGTTTGGATTTGACGTAGCGCCTGATGATATACGAGAGCTGTTTATTGAAAAGATGGTGGATAATGGAATCAATAGAATCGCAGCATTCGATGGACTATTAGATGTAGATAATTTAGCAAAACCTCTTATTCATGCAAAGAAGTTAGGGGCTTATACCGTTGCAGCATTAGTTTTTTGTGACAGCCCATTACATACAGACAAACTGTATGTCAGCAAAACGATTGAGCTGTTGGAAAAAGTAAAAGTGGACGCCGTCATGATTAAGGATGCAGGTGGACTGTTGACACCGGAGCGAGTTCGAACATTGGTGCCTGCACTAAAACAAATATTGGGTGATATTCCGCTTGAACTTCATAGCCATTGTTCGACCGGTTTAGCTCCTGTAGTTTATCTGGAAGGAGTTAAGCATGGGGCGGATGTCATTCATACAGCCGTTTCTGCTTTGGCGAATGATATATCCAATCCATCCATCCAAACCATAGCAAAGAACTTGAGGGACCTTAACTATCAAGTCAATGTGAATGACCAGCTGATCCATGAAATAGACCATTACTTCAGAGAGGTCGCTGCACAGGAAGGATTCCCATTAGGAAAGCCTAAAGAATATGATAGTTTTCATTACAAACACCAAATACCTGGCGGGATGCTCACGAATATGTATTATCAGTTGGAACAGGCGGGGATCCGAGACCGTCAAGAAGAAGTTCTGGAGGAAATCTCGATTATCCGCGAAGAGTTAGCCTATCCAATCATGGTTACACCTTTCTCTCAATTCGTCGGAACACAGGCAGTGTTAAATGTTTTACACGGTGAGCGCTACAAATTTGTTCCAAATGAAATAAAAAAATATGCACAGGGCTATTACGGTCAATTAATGGCGCCGATTGATGAAAATTTACTAGATAAGATCATTGGAAATGAAACCAGCTTACTAGCTGAAGAGACAAAGCCGGCCAAACGGATTCTTCCTGAGTTAAGAAGGCAGTTTCCGAATATGACAGACGAAGAGATGTTGCTACGCTATATTGTCAAAGGTAATCATGTAGATGAGATGAAAAAGGCTGGGCCTATTAGTCAAGAGCCGTATGAAGTTACTCCTAAAAATGCTCCTACTATCACAAACATTCTCGCACAAATTACAAAAAGCAAGGAGATGAGATATTTTCATATAAAAAGTGACACTATTAAACTTGAAATAGGAAAATGATCTTTAATCTTCGTATTAACTTGTTCAAGCTTGATCAATCATATGCGTTTGATCTAAAAAACATTATACGAGGTGAGACAGGATGAAAGTAATGAAAAATTTGGCCCTATTAGCAGTAGCTACCCTTTTTATGGCCGGTTGCGGAACAGCTAAAGGAGACTCAAGATCTGATGGGGAATATGTTTTTAACGTAGCAAGTGTTTTATCAGCTGAGGACAGCGTAAGTCTAGGCCTAGACAAATTCGCAGATATAGTCGCTGAGAAATCCGAAGGCAAAATTAAAGTCGAAACATTTCACGGCGGTCAATTAGGGTCTGATTTAGAAACATTTGAGGCCGTGAAGAACGGCAACTTAGACATGGCGACGGGATCAATCGCTAATATCTCACCAATTACCAATGCTTTCAATGTACTGCATTTGCCATTTTTATTTGACTCAAAAGAACAGGCATTCAATATTGTGAACAACGAACAGGTTAGGGGTTCTATAGACCAAGATTTAGCTCAAATCAATTTGAAATGGTTTGGCGCATTTGACAGTGGCGGGCCTCGTGTCATAGCTACTAAAAATAAAGAAGTACATTCTCTCGAGGATTTAAAAGGAATGAAACTGCGGGCATCCGAATCGCCTCTTGAATTGGCAGCACATAAAGCGTTAGGAGCTAAAGGTACCTCGATTTCTTGGCCTGAAACGCCTCAAGCAATTTCCCAAGGAATGGTTGATGGTGTGACAGTACCTTTGAATGCTCTGCATCCTTCCAAACTTTACGAGGATGGAACGATAAAAAGTGTAGCATATATTCCTTTCCAATGGTTCTTCCATGCAACCGTCATCAACAAAGATAAGTGGGAGTCATTGCCTAAAGACGTTCAGGAGATATTAAGCGAATCCATTAAAGAAGCAGAAAAGTGGCAATTAGATAATGTCGACCAATTATACACAGGGATTGTAAAAGACATGAAAGATGCTGGGTTACAGATCAATAAATTGCCGGAAACAGAGTATAAAAAAATCGAGAAAGTTACGAAGGACGTAGTCTGGGATAAATACGTAGATGGGAAAACCGTTACACAGGAAAAATTAGATCTAATCCTCGATGAATTAATAGAGTCCAAACAAGCTGGAGACTGGGGCTATCAAATTGAATAGAGGCTTTAACACAGCCCCTAGTTAAGGAGGAGTATATGGATAACAATAAATTGCTGGATCACATTCTTCGGTTCGATAAAAAGTTTGCCATTTTTATTAAATCACTATGCATCCTATTATTGTCTGCAATTGTTGTAATTATCTCGATATCAATTTTCACCAGATTTATCATGTTTACCCCTCTTAACTTTTCTGATTCGCTTGCAACCTATTTACTCGTCTGGTTATCTTTCTTAGGCATGGGTTTAGCCTTTCGAGAAGGCGAGCATATTTCAGTAGATATGTTTGTTAATAAATTGAAAGGCAAAGGCAAAAAGACGGTATTAATCGTATCGGATGTTCTGATTTCAGTATTCCTAATCGTCATCATTTGTAATGGAGTTATTTTTGCAATGAACGGTAGCGAATCATATGACCATATTGTATTCGGTATGAGTATGACAATTCCTTACCTCTCGGTGGCAATCGGATCGTTGTATGCCTTAATCCAATTAAATCTAATTACCTTAGTAAAAGTATTGGAGGTAGATTAAACTGACAGGCATATTCGTTGTGATGTTGTTGTTCTTTCTGCTGATTGCACTGGGAATTCCTATTGCTTTCGCCTTAGGTTTAACTGGCGTTATTGCCTTTATATTAACAGGAGACCCACTAGAACTGTTTGTGCAACGGATGTTTACGGGGCTTGACTCATTTACGCTGGTTGCTATTCCTTTATTTATTCTAGCTGGTGAACTTATGGATGGTTCGGGGATTTTAATTAGGCTGTTGAACCTCGCGAGACTCTTTGTCGGAAGGATCAAAGGCGGATTATTATATGTCACAACCCTTGCAACTATGTTTTTTGGTGGTGTTAACGGTTCAGCTGTGGCAGATGCGAGTGCAGTAGGCTCCATGTTAATTCCCACAATAGACAAAGAGTATAAAGATCCGGAATTGGCTGCAGCTATTACTGCAAGTGGAGCAATTGTCGGACCGATTATCCCCCCCAGTTTGCCCATGTTGATCTATGCATTTTCTGCAGCAAACGTGTCGGTGGCCGCTCTGTTTTTAGCAGGTATTATCCCTGGAATATTGTTAGCCCTTGGTATGATGATAGTCACCTTCTTCATAGCGAGAAAAAGAAACTTTCCGTCAGATAAGAAAAAATACACTATTTCAGAGGTATTAAGAATTCTTCGGGGAGCCCTTGTTGCCGCCGTACTACCTATCATTATGGTAGTAGGAATTGTAGCGGGTATTGTAACCCCAACTGAAGCAGGCTGTGTAGGAGTGATTTACGCACTTGCAGTCGGCTTTCTTATCACTAAGGAATTAACTCTCAAAAAACTACACGATGCGTTAGGAAGAACAGTCATGGTATCTACAATTGTGATGATATTGATCTCTGTCGGAAACAGTATCACGTGGTGGATTACCATACAAGGAGTACCGAATGCGATCAGTACATTGTTGCAAAATACCACTCAAAATGCGGTCGTATTCTTGATGTTAATGTTCATCATTTATTTAATAGTAGGGTTTTTCATAGAACAGTCCGCGGCTATTATTATGTTCGTTCCGGTGTTTGCACCGCTTGCTATGAGTTACGGGATTGATCCGGTCCATTTTGGGTTATTCACATGCTTAGTATTGGCACTCGGATTAATCACTCCACCAGTCGGAATTTGTGTATTTATTACGAGCAGTATTGCAAAGATCCCTATTGAAAGAGGTTTTAAAGCAAGTGTGCCGTATATGCTTTCCGTAACGGCCGTCATTATTCTGGTTACGATCTTCCCGCAAATTTACATGTGGTTGCCGAATTTACTCTTGAGTATATAGTTGCGAAAAGATTACTGTCGTTAGTTTAACGGACATGCGATGTGAGGGAAGAATGCCCTCATTATTGATGCTAAAACTTTATATCGAATTCACTCCGGTAAGCCTGTCATCCACATACTTACCAGGTTAAAGATTGATGAACATCAAAGCGGGCATCATGAACAGTTGACTTACATGATACCCGCTCACAAAAAAAGAAGGCTCCTGCCGGCATAACTTACTCCGCCGCATACCTGCACTGGTTATGTTCTTCAACAAACAGCCCTACTTGCGCCCCCCTCCACTTTTCTCACCAGACCCACATAACAATACAGTCAGCAGAATGAAAATAAACATTACGCAATAGATTCTGTTGAAGAAATTGTAATACAATATAGTCAAGTGTTTCGTATAACCATAACAAAACATCTAGAAAAGGGGTTGTGCAGTTGAGTATTCATGATATCGCCAATAAGATCATCCAAGTAATGGAAAGTCTTATTGATGAACAAATTATTATATGTGATACGAATGGAATCATTATAGCAAGTACTGATTTGACCAGATTGGGCAATTATCATGAAGGAGCAGCTCAAGTCATTAAAAGTAAGGAGCCTATTATCATATCAAAGCAACTGGTCCCTCAATTGGAGGGAGTTAAGACAGGAGTCAACTTGCCAATCTTTTTTAATAAGTCTATTCTTGGCGTAGTGGGTATAACAGGGGAGACCGAGAAAGTTCGGCCGTTCGGAGAAATCGTTAGGAAGATGACGGAACTGTTAATAAATGAAAATTATTATAGCGAACAAATTGAATTTGAACATCGATCGGTTGAGAATTTTTTATTCGATGTCCTTAACAGTAGACAAATTGATCATTTTGCCAAAGATCGTGCGGAAACAATTGGCATCAGATTAGATGGAAAGAAGCAGGTTATCTTGCTGTCGCTCAATCAAGTCGACTCTGCCATTCAAAAAGAAGTCTGGCAATACATAAAAGGGTTGATTCCAGAGAAGGATTTGCTGATTCGTTGGGGAAATAATCGATTGTTTTGGATGCATACGCTTACGACAGCAGACCAGATTAATGAATCGTATGTAAAAGCCCTGCAAACAGAGTGTGAGAACAATTTTTCAATAGAAATCATTGTCGGTGTCGGCGATTCTGTAAATATAACTGATTTGAACTTATCATACGAACAAGCTAGGATGGCTACTAAATACAATAAAATCCATGAAGTCATCTCGTATTACAGAGACCTGCAGCTTGAGTTATGCCTGCAGGAGATTTCGGATGTAACAAAGAAAGAATTTATAACGCGGACGATTGGAAACTTAGTTGAACAGCGGCAATTGGTCCATACTCTTACGGTTTTTCTGGAAGAAGAACTGTCTATTCAGAAGACGGCTGAGCGATTATTCATCCATGTTAATACATTGCATTATCGGTTAACAAAGATTTACCAGTTAACGGGACTTGATCCGAAACGGTTCAAAGATTTGACCAGCCTTTATTTAGCACTGACTTTTTTGGAGGAACATACAATAACTGATGGAAATTAACGAGATGCTTCGTACTACAACACATAGTAAACGCTATGTGTTTTTTTATATGATTATAAGTAGGTGGAATAGTTGGACAATATTATAATGTAGACAGGAGAAGGATGACTATGAACGAATCGCTTATTCAGCAGTTGAAACAAATCGTTGGAGATAAAAATGTAGAGACCTCTAAAATGTCACTGCACTCTTACAGTTATGATGCAACCCCAAATTTTCAACACTCTCCGGATGTCGTAGTAGCCCCAAACAATACAGGAGAGATATCCGCAATTTTAAAGATTTGCAATGAACATAAAATACCGGTGACCCCAAGAGGGTCCGGAACGAACTTAAGTGCAGGGACTACGCCGTTACATGGTGGTGTGGTTTTACTGTTTAAGCACATGAATCAAATCCTGGAAATCGATGAAGAAAACTTAACGGTCACTGTGCAGCCAGGAGTCATAACTAAGAATTTAATTGATAAAGTGGAAGCCAAAGGGCTTTTGTATCCTCCCGATCCAAGTTCGATGAACATTTCCACAATTGGGGGCAATATTAATGAAAATTCGGGTGGGTTGAGAGGGTTAAAATATGGGGTGACGCATGATTACGTGCTCGGTTTAACGCTCGTTTTGCCTAACGGAGATATTTTACAAACCGGCGGGAAATTAGCTAAAGATGTTGCTGGGTATGATTTGACGAGTTTATTTATCGGTTCTGAAGGAACACTTGGCGTCATTACGGAAGCAATCCTTAAATTAGTCCCCTTACCGGAATATAAGAAGACCATGCTGGCAACTTATCAAGATATAGATAATGCGGCACGGACAGTTTCCGCAATAATTGCGAATAAAATCATTCCGGCAACTCTCGAATTTATGGACCAGGCCACCATTGAAGTAGTGGAAGAATACAATCAGATTGGGCTCCCTACAGACGCTAAGGCAATTTTATTAATAGAGCAGGATGGATCACGGGAAACAGTAGATAAAGATATTGAAAAAATTGAAGCCATCTGCAAAAAATTTAATGCTGTGTCAGTAAGCGTTGCGAAAGATGAAGAGGAGGCGGATTCTTTAAGGACAGCAAGAAGATCTACATTGTCTACGATCGCTCGCTTACGGCCGACTACGTTCTTGGAAGATGCCACAGTTCCAAGATCTCAAGTCGCGACTATGGTGAAAGAAATTAATAGGATTGCCCTGAAGTATAATATTAAAATTTGTACATTTGGTCATGCGGGAGATGGGAATCTCCATCCGACAGTTCCAACAGACGTTCGAAATAAAGAAGAGTTCCATCGTGTGGAAATGGCGTTTGCGGAGATTTTCGAGAAGGCGGTCGAACTTGGCGGTACGATTACAGGGGAACATGGAGTAGGTGCCATGAAAGCTCCGTTTCTGAAATTAAAGTTGGGCGAGGAAGGGATTCGTGCCATGAAGGTGATCAAACAAGGGTTTGATCCTCATAATATAATGAATCCCGGCAAACTGTTTATTGAGCAAATGTGAGAGGAGGGAAGACATATGGATGCGTTAGTAAAGAAAAGAATTCAAGCAGACTTTCAGGAGAGAATGAATCAGGATGAGCTAGAGAACTGTATGCGGTGTGGTTTTTGCTTACCTTCCTGTCCGACATATATTCAATCGGGCTACGATGAGACCCAATCTCCCCGAGGTCGAATTGCTTTGATGAAAGGCATAGTGATGGGCGATATTGAACCTGACGGGAATATTGAGCAGACGTTGAATGAATGTCTTGGATGCAGAGCGTGTGAACCTGCCTGTCCTGCTGGCGTTAATTATGGCCAGCTACTCGAGGAAGCGAGAGATATTTTCAGTAAACATAAACCATATAAACTGTCTACGAGAATTATACGAAAGACTGTATTTGATAACTTATTTCCATATCAAGGACGTATGGAAAATTTGACTTCACTTCTTGGTCTATATCAAAAGTCAGGTTTACAGAAACTAACTAGAACTATAGGTTTTATGAAACTGTTCCCAGAATCACTGGCCACAATGGAAAAAGTGTTGCCTGAAGCTCCAAGACAAAAAGAGATGAAAACACGTCCAGCATATTATAAAAGCCTTAATTCAACAATAGCGACTGTTGCATTTTTCAAGGGTTGCTTAATGGATACGATGTTTATGGAGACGAATAAGGCGACAATCGAACTGCTACAAAAAGTGGGGTGTGAAATTGCGGTACCCGATACGCAAAATTGCTGCGGAGCCTTGCATGGCCATGCTGGGGAGAAAATGAAGGCTAAGGAATTGGCGAAAAAAAATATTATAGCATTTGAAAAGGTACAAGCGGATTTTATTATTACCAATGCGGGCGGCTGCGGAGCTTTTTTGCACGATTACTACCATCTATTGGAAGATGATCCCGAATGGGCGGAACGGGCCGCGAGTTTTGCCGCGAAAATTAAGGACATTACAGCCATTCTTGTAGAGTTAGGGTTTCATCAATTACCTCTTACGTTACCTGCACAAGTCGTAACGTATCAAGATTCCTGCCATTTACGTAATGTGCAAAAAACATTCGAGCAGCCAAGGCTATTGTTAAAATCTATTGGAGGAATAGAATATGCAGAGATGAAGAATGCCGATAGATGCTGCGGTTCTGCCGGAATTTATAATCTTGTCCATACTGAGCTATCTATGAAGCACCTTGACTATAAAATGGAGCAAGTACAAGACACAGCAGCAACGACTATTGTTACTACAAACCCCGGCTGTTTACTTCAGATGAAGCTAGGCATCGAACGAGAAGGATTGTCGGGGGAAGTGCGCGCTGTGCATATTGTAGATTTACTACTAGAGGCAGTGAGTGATCGGTAAGAGTCTGTGAAATAGTAATTACATGCAAAAAAGGAATGAGATAATACAATGAGCCTCAAAAGGTAGAAATAAATTCGGATCTGGTTCTCCAATTGCATGATGTAAATACTGAAAAACCGCCGAAAATGGCCGACTTTTGTGGAAACAACCCGAGTGTATCCGTAATGAAAAAGGGAAAATCGAGTTGTATTCACGGAAAGCATGGCATTTTTGGCGGTTTATAAATTTTAGGAACTGTATGAAGTAGCTACTAGAAGAAAATAATCCCGACGACTCCTGCTGTCAGGATCACAACAGCAGGGTGGATAGAAAATTTAATTAAGGCAAGAAGGGATAAACCGAAAATGGCCAGTAAACTAATAGAATGAGGAGAGAATGTTCCTACCAACTCATTAGAGATGGCGAATTTGATAGCTGAGTAAACAATCAGCCCTACGATGATTGGACGCAAACCGTAAAATGCAGATTGGACTGTATGATGTTTATTCGCCTTATTAAAAAATATTGAGATAATTAAAATAATGATCAGAGAAGGTAAAACCATACCTAACGCCGATACAATGGCGCCTAGAAATCCTGCAGTCTGGTAACCGACAAAGATGGCGCTGTTCGTGGCAATGGGGCCCGGCGACATCCCGGCAATGGCTATAATGTCGGTAAACTCCTGTATCGTCATCCAATCATGTTCAGTAACTTCCAGTTCAATTACAGGGATCATTGCATAGCCACCGCCAAAGGAAATTAGTCCAATAGTAAAAAATGTTTTGAATAACTCAAATAAAATCATGTTGCACAATCACCAGCCCTTTTTATTATTTTTCAAGTAGGATGTCGTGACCTAACTTTATTTTTACTTTGATTAAAATAATACCGGCAATAGCCCCTGAAACTATAATAAGAACTGGATGAAGATTAAAGAAAAAAAGTATTCCAACAGTAAAGGATGCCGTAACGAGTGTAGTTTTATCAACAATAGCCATTTGACCAATTTTATAAGCGGCAAACGTGATTAATGCAACAATAGCCGGCCGAATGCCTTCAAAAGCGGCTTCCATATGAGGGTTTTTCTTGAAATACAAATAGAATACACTTAAGCTGATCACAATTAAAAATGTGGGAATGAGCACACCGGCCATTGCAACAATCGCTCCCGGGATACGGGCGATGCGATATCCGATAAATGTGGCGGAGTTAATTGCAATCGCTCCAGGAACAGATTCGGCTACCGCAAAAATATCTGCCACCTCACTAGTTTTTATCCATTGTTTCTTGGTAACTACTTCTCTTTCTATGAGAGGAATCATTGCATAGCCCCCCCCGAAAGTCACCGGTCCAATTTTAAGGAAAGTGTAGAAAATATCCCATAGCAACTTCAAATTGGTACTCATTATTTCATCTCCTTCATCTCTTTTTTATTAAGATGTATTAAGATGTATTATAACATACATAAAACTTTTGTGGTTTGGAATTAGAGTGAAAATTCATTAAGTCGGTAAATTTAATAGTTATGATTTGTAGTTCTTTCTTTCTTTCTTTCTTTCCTGAATATACTCAAGCAAAAAATGTAACAGATTTTATTAAGGTCGCCAGTCACGCAGAGGCAGAGCATTATACAAATTCAGACGTTTCTATTGTCAGGATTGGCGACCGTATTCATCCGTTAAATCCAAGTCATAACAGAGTAATTCTGCGACGACTAAAAAGTGCAATCCGGTGATTGGGGATATTATTGTATAGCGGGACAATATGCACATTACAGGTATTATTTGAAGTCACTGGATACTGCTTTGAAAAGACCTTTGAAGCAGGCGCCCACAGATAACGGGAGTGCAAAACAATGAAACCATAAACGAAAAAAACAGCTGACTATCCATCAGGATGGTCGGCTGTTTTCTACTTAGAGGAAGCAATCAATTCCTTACCCATGCTGTAGTATTTGATAATAGGCTATTAATTGACTGCTTCTCTTGTTGATAGTAAGGAAAGTTCTACACCTTAGTGCGTTTGGTAGGCGACCTACCTTTTTGTCCCCGTTTCCAAAGAAGATACATAAGCACGCTTAGGAGAATTACCAAAATTATCGAAACCGTTATAATGGTGACTGTGTCAGCCGCCAAGATGAAAAAAATATCTTGTGGATCAATTTCTTTTGCAAACACTTGGTATGGGTTTTCCGTGTTATAAATGATTGGCATTTCCTTCTGATACTTATGGTAGGTATGCCATGTGACTCCTTTGGCGATAAATATGCTGTCTTGGTTATCTGGTTTATACATCAAGGAAAGATAGTACTCGTGGTCCCCGTGTAAAGAGGAATTCCAGTCCACATCGCGGTCGATGATGAGCGCCGTCGCTTCCGCGTGATGGGTGCCGAAAAACTTTTCATAGCCGTTTTCCCATACGTTTTTCCATTCCGTCAGCGAGAAGAGAAGAATAATCCCGATAATTCCAAAAAAGATGAAAGAGAAAAGAAGATTGCCAGTCTTATTTATAAATGATCGTTTACCAATTTGCCTGACAAACTGTTGAATCGAATTTATTTTCATAAACCAATACACTAGATAGCCTACTGGATACAGACTAAAGAATGTCAATAATAGATAGAACCAGCGCTCTTCTTCCTTCAACAGTTCTTCCGTATAAAACTTTCCATCAGCCGAATACCCAGCAATGGCGTCTCCAACGTCCACTTGCTCAAATAATTCCTGGTCGATTCTGATGATCGATGAATTGTATTTTGTAGGCACACTGCTTTCTGGCAAGGCTGCCAATTGTACTGAAAAATGCGGACCTTGCAACAGATCAAGAACTACGTATTTCCGAAAGATCTGTTTTTCCGTCGGATGTTGACTTACCTCTTCCATGAACTCCTGATGCTCTTGCCAATTTCCATAGTTTACGATAATCAAAAATATAAATGCTGCAAACGCTATAAACTTAAGACCGTGTTTTTCCCATTTTTGCTTCATCTCTGTCTCCTTTCATTAAGAAAAGTATAACGAGTGCTAGACGCTAGGACAAATATATATGAGCACCGCAACATTGCATTTAAGGTAATAGGCTCACACAATTCATTCATTAAAATTGGGATACCAGTTATGATGGATCGAGTTTCGTCAACTTAATGGTAGGATCCAGCTCTTGGCAGGATTACAATAGTTAACTTCTAGAAAATGATGTTATAATAGATGGAATAGTAAAACAAATAAGAGGTGTTTCAATATGTTCAAATTCGTTATGCCGGAAGTCATTTTTGGAAGCGGTTCCATCAAACAAGTCGGCGAAAGTTGTGTACGCCTTGGTGCTCGCAACGTGCTGATCGTGACAGATCAGGGAGTAATCGATGCGGGCTGGTTGAAAAGTGTTGAAGAACGTTGTCAGGAAGCGGGGCTCGCTTTCGTACTTTTTTCTAATATCAGTGTGAACCCCAAAGAGACAGAAGCCGAAATGTGTGCAAAAGTTTATCGTGACAATGAATGCGATGCGTTCATCGGAGTCGGTGGCGGCAGTGCCATAGATATTGCAAAGGCGGCAGCCATACTGGTGACGAATGGTGGACAAGTCCGCGATTATGAAGGGGTAGACCGCATCACAAAACCACTTCCTCCATTAGTTATGGTGTCGACAACAGCTGGCTCAGGTTCCGAAGTATCTCAATTTTCCGTCATCGTGGATAGCGAACGGCATATAAAAATGACCATCGTTTCAAAGTCTTTAGTGCCGGATATCGCGATTATCGATCCCGATGTACTGGCGACAAAAAGTGCTCGTCTTACCGCTTCCACTGGGCTTGATGTGTTGACACATGCTATTGAATCATTCGTCAGCATTGCCGCTACACCGCTAACCGATGTTCATGCGAAAAATGCCATCATGTTGTCCTCGCAATTTCTCAGACCATCTGTTGCATCACGGTTTAACATGGAAGCAAAAGAAAAGATGGCGATGGCAAGTCTTCACGCCGGACTCGCTTTTTCCAACGCAATCCTCGGCGCTGCACATGCGATGGCGCATACTATAGGCGGCCGTTATCTTTTTTTACACGGTGATATCAATGCTGTTCTGCTTCCTCATGTTATGGAGTTTAACGCGTTGGCTGCACCGGAAAAATTCAGGACGATTGCTGAGTTGATGGGTGAAAATGTGAGTTCACTTTGTGTATCGGAGGCCTGTGAAAAAGCGGTCAGTCATGTAAGAAAACTTGCGGTTGATATAGGTGCGCCGCTTACATTATCAGAAATGGGTTTTGAAGAATCAGCCATTCCTGTCATTAGCGAAATAGCGCTTCTGGATGCTTGTATGATTACCAACCCTCGTGATATTTCAGCTGATGAAGTGGCGTTCCTTCTGCGGCAGGCGTTGTAGGTGCTATGATGAAAAGACACGAAATGATTGATTTATTGACAGGGGTACAGTCATCCAAACACAATTATTATTCCGAGCTGAAGTCCACTGTGGACCAACTGAAAAAAAAAAACAGCCAACTTGAAATGATCAATGAAGTGATGAGGAGTTTCACAATTAATTTCTCGGTAGAGAATATGTTGGAAAATACATTTGCCAAATTAAAAACTGTATATCCGATTGATCTTCTCGGTGTCGCGCTTGTAGCAGATACTAAAATCGTTCGGTCCTATATTTATCCGGAACATGTCATCTCTCAGGGGGAAAATACACTTTTTCGAGGTGAAGACTCCTTAGACCAGAATTTCTTTACAACAGGAGACTACTCGGTTTATCACAAAAATGAACATGCTTCTTTCTTTGAAGAAAAAGGAATCCAGCATCTTGCATTAGCTTCTATGCATCTTTTTCCATTAAAGAGCAACGGCAAAATGATTGGAGTTCTGTCGTTTGCAAGCCGATCATATTTTCAGTGTGATGAAGATGACCTTTCTTTCTTTTTTCATTTTGCAGACCAAATAGCGGTTTGCATGGAAAATGCGCGGCTTTATGGTGAGGTTCTTGCTGGAAAACAGCGATGGGAAGAGACCTTCCGAGCCGTGTCTGACACGATTTTAATCATAGCTCCTGACGGCACCATCTTATCGAGAAATGATGCGGCGCGAATGGATTGGTCGCTTGGCATCGGCGAGAATATCAGTGAATTCATGGAACAAACAACCGGGTCTGCGGAAAACCCTTTTCAACTGACGATTCAAACAAAAAAACCGCAATCTGCCGAACTGCATCATGATAATAAAATTTATGATTGTTCATGCTATCCGCTTTTGGGACTGGATGACTCCATTGATGCAGTCATTGTCTATCGTAAAGACGTAACAGAAAAGCGCAGGATGGAAATGCAACTCATGCATTCCGGACAGCTGGCGGCAATTGGAGAGATGGCTGCCGGGGTTGCACACGAACTGAACAATCCGCTGACCGCAATCATTGGAAACACGCAACTTCTGCTTCGGACCCAATCTGCTAATGAACAAATGAAGCCATTGCTAGAAGACATCGATCAGTGCGGGAAAAGATGCCGTACGATTATCCGCAGTCTGCTTGTGTTTTCGCGTCAGGAGATTCCAACCTTTAAACAGTGTTCGTTAAATGATGCTGTCAATGAAGCGCTCAGTCTGACCCGCAGGCAAATTGAACAAAACCATATTTCAATTGACGTGGTGCTTGCTCCTGATCTACCGTACGTAAACGGTAACTCACAACAGCTGGTTCAAGTCGCTGTCAACTTGCTGATGAATGCAAAAGATGCGCTGACAATGACATCTGCAGAGGAAAAAAAGATTTTAATTCGGACGGAGTTATTGGAAGGCTCGGCAGTTTTATCAATTACAGATAACGGGGTAGGTATCGCGAAGGAAGTGCTTGATGACATCTTTCATCCCTTTTTCACGACGAAGGATGCAGACAGTGGGACGGGTCTCGGATTATCCGTCAGCTTCGGAATTTCGCAAGCTCATGGTGGAATTTTATCTGCCAGATCAGAAGAGAGCAGTGGGACAACATTTTCTCTTGCACTTCCATTAAATGAAGAAAGGCAGTGAAATCTTGGAACATATTTTAATTGTAGAAGATGAAATCGAACTTGGCCGATTTTTATCACGTCTCATTGAATTAAAAGGTTTCCGGACAACACATGTGAAAAGTGGAAAGGAATTTGACGAAATTACGGACTTCTCGCTGTTTACACTCGCGTTTATAGATGTCCGTCTTCCGGATCGAAATGGCATAGACGTATTGAAGGCAATGAAAATGCAAGCTCCGCATTGCCCGTGTGTAGTTATGACCGGATACAGCACGGTCAAAATCGCTGTAGATGCTATAAAACATGGTGCGGCCGATTTTATAGAAAAACCGTTTGAAGATATTAATTTAATCGACCAATTGATCGACCGTCTTCTTGCAAATCCGCAATTTGACGTCGGAGAAGAAGCTGAATTCAAGAGGATCGCTCGGGAATTGGGTTGTTTCCTTGGGACTAGTCGCTCGATGCATCAGTTGTATGAGCTTGCCTATAAAATTGCGCCTAAGCAAGTTACAGTTTTAATAGAGGGCGAAACAGGAACCGGTAAAGAAGTGCTGACAAAGTTTATCCATGCAGCAAGCCGACGTGCTGCCGGGTCGCTGCTAAATATTAACTGCGGTGCCCTTTCCGAAACAATCTTGGAAAGTGAATTATTCGGCCACGTGAAAGGCGCATTCACTGGTGCCATGACAGACCGGGCCGGATATTTTGAGGCTGCTTCATCAGGTACTCTTTTTCTTGATGAGATCGCTGAAGCCTCCTTATCAACACAAGTAAAACTGTTACGAGTTCTCGAAACGGGCGAGTTTATCAAAATTGGCGGAACGAAAACGGAGCGTACTTCTGCCCGAATCATTGCTGCATCTCATGTCAACCTTGATGAAGCTGTACAACGCGGCGCCTTTAGAGAAGATTTATTATTCCGGCTGGATGTTGTTAAACTGAACATTCCTCCGCTCCGTGAACGTAGGGAAGATATCCCGTTATTAATCGACTTATTCATCGAGCAATCTGGTGAAACAATCACTTTTTCTCCAGACGCATTAGAACTGCTGCAACAACACGATTGGCCGGGAAATATGCGTGAACTATCCAACCTGATCCGCAGAACAGCTGCTATCGTAAAAGAAGGGGCTATCATCACACCAGACTTACTGCCAGATCGGATCATAGGAAAAAAGAAATCTTTTCCGATTGCCGCTTCGGTTGAACCAGTCCGTTTCCCCGACGAGTGGAATGACTTTTCAAAAAAAGTAATGAATATTTATAATGGGTCAGAACAACAGTCTCTTGACGATGTTCTGTCTCTTATGAAAACGATGGAAAAACGAACGGCAACTGCACTTATAAAAAAATCGCTCCACGAAACGGCCGGAAATCGTAAAGAAACAGCCCAAAAGCTTGGCGTAACTACAAGAAAGCTCCGTTATTATTTGAATGAAACATGAAAAAGAGGGGGATTCTTCTAGTCCTATATTGACTTAGAGAATCCCCCTATTTAATTAGCTTATTTTTAGTTATCTACTTATAGTAAGAAAGAGCGTTTCGATCAATCAAATGTTAAAACGATTCTTCCGTTAATTTCACCTTTTTCCATTTTATCTAGAATCGAATTGACATTGGAAAGCGGAGCAGTTTCAATCTGTGCTTTTACTTTGCCGCGTGCAGCAAAATCAAGCGCTTCTTTCATATCAATACGAGTACCGACGATGGAACCTTTTACAGTAACTCCATTTAAAACTGTGTTAAAAATCGGAATTGGGAGTTCATCATGCGGCAGTCCGACTACAACGAGTGAGCCTCCGCGTTTGACAGAATGATATGCTTGTTCGAATGCAACTTTCGTCACAGCGACACTGATAGCTGCCTGGACACCGCCAACTTGTGATTGAATCGCTTCAGCTGGATCCTCTTTTTTACCATTTACCGTTACATCGGCTCCTAGTTTCTTAGCGAGTTCCAGTTTTTCATCCGCAATATCGACCGCTACAACGTTGAAGCCCATCGCCTTTGCGTATTGCAGTGCGACATGCCCAAGTCCTCCGATTCCATAAATCGCTACCCAATCACCAGGCTTTGCACCGGATACTTTCAACGCTTTATAAGTTGTCACTCCTGCACAGAGGATCGGCGCTGCATCGACAGAACTTAGACTTTCAGGGATTTTGGCCACGTAATCCGCTGCTGCCAGACAATATTCTGCATATGCGCCATCAACGGAATAACCGCCATTCTCCTGATTGTGGCAAAGCGTCTCCTGTCCTTTCAGGCAATAGTCGCATTCCCCGCATGCGGAATACAGCCAAGGAATCCCGACACGATCTCCAACTTTAACAGCTGTCACGCCCGGTCCGATTTTCTCCACGACGCCAACACCTTCATGCCCAGGGATGAGTGGAAGTTTCGGTTTAACAGGCCAATCACCATTGACTGCATGTAAATCAGTATGGCACACACCACAAGCTTCAATTTTTACAAGCGCCTGACCAGGTCCCGGTTTCGGTTTTGGTACATCCTGAAGTTCCAACTCTTGTTGGAATTCGCTTACAATTGCTGCTTTCATAAGTGTTTCTGAATTTTTTTCTTGTTCTTTTCCACTAACGACTGGTGCCTTCATAAATGATTCCTCCCTTTTTGTATTCATCTTCTTATAGTGCAAGATGCGTGCCAACTTGGAAAACTGGTAATTATCGTGTTTTTTGAATAGGACAACCGATAAGACGGCAGATGGAGCCGGTTTTTCGGCTAAGGTGGACAGGAAAACGGCTGGAGGAGGGGAATCATGAAATTTAACTAGACGGAAAAAAAGGTTATTGCAGAAAGTCGATGTAACCGACTATCCACAATAACCTCTGTAGCCAGACTGTTTCAGTAGGCTGCTTTAAAAATACCGATAATATCTTTTTCGGTGCCTTGAATCGGGTTGCTTCCGGCGTTTCCGTCTTCTAGAGCAAGTCTCGCCATTAATTCGAAGTCTGATGACTTCACACCGAGTACTTGAAGATTGCTTGGAATATTGACGTCTTTCGATAGGTTTTTGATAGCTTCTATTGCTTTAAATGCGGCATCCCGTTTTGAGATTCCTTCGATGTTTTCTCCCATGAATTCCGCGATGTTTGCGAACTTTTCCAGGTCTGAAATCATGTTGTATTCCAGTACATGCGGCAGCAAGACAGCGTTTGCTATGCCGTGTGGAATATCGTATAGACCGCCTAATTGGTGTGCCATGGCATGGACGTAGCCTAATCCTGCATTATTGAACGCCATGCCGGCGAGCAGGGAGGCGTTTGTCATATTGTCCCGGGCAATCATATTGCGTCCATTGGCTACTGCCTGTCTTAAGTTGTCGGAAATAAGTTTTATGGCTTGAATGGCCATAGAGTCCGTGACGGCATTAGCTCCAAGCGATATATACGATTCAATTGCGTGGGTTAAAGCATCCATTCCGGTTGCTGCTGTTAAGCTTGCTGGTTTATCAATCATTAGCTCAGGGTCGTTTATAGATACGAGTGGTGTATTTCTCCAGCTCACAATAACATATTTTATTTTCTTTTCAACATTCGTGATGACGCAATGGCGTGTAACTTCACTGCCTGTTCCTGCGGTTGTATTGACACAGACAATAGGGGGCAGTGGATGTTGCAGTTTTTCGATACCTGCATAGTTTTCATATAAATCGCCGTCATGCGTTGCGGCAATACCTATCCCTTTTCCGCAGTCATGTGCACTGCCTCCGCCCACTGTGATAATCAGATCGCATTCTTTTTCTTGGTACTCTTTCAAACCGTCGTAAATATTATAATCTTTAGGATTTGGTTCTACTCCGTCAAAATAGGCGACATTGATTCCGACCTTATTCAATGAGTTGACGACTTTGGTAACAGGTCCATTTTCCAGTCCTTTTAGAAATTTATCTGTTACAATTAAAGCCTTTTTACCGCCCAGTATTTCACAGCGTTCACCAACTACCTCAACTGAACCATTTCCGAAAAAGTTTACGGTCGGTGCGAAAAAGTCATACATGTTACGTCCTCCTTTAGTTGTTTTTTAGTATAGTACTTCTCTTATTCCCAACGCCCAGTCATGACTTTCTTCCGTGTATAGAAGTTCACACCATCTTTCCCGTTGGTGTGCAGGTCGCCGTAAAACGAATCCTTCCAACCTGAGAAAGGGAAGAAAGCCATCGGCGCCGGTACACCGATATTTACTCCGAGCATTCCGGCATCAATATTTTCGCGGAATGTACGGACATGACCGCCGTCTCTAGTGAAAATACAAGCGCCGTTAGCAAACATGGATTGATTTGATAATTCAATAGCTTCATCCAAGTTTTTGACTCGGCTAATCGATAAGACAGGAGCGAATATCTCGTCTTGCCAAATTTTCATCTCACTCGTCACGTGATCGAAAATTGTCGGCCCGACAAAATAGCCTTTTTCTTGAGCTGCGTTGTCTAGACGACCGTCACGAATCAATGTAGCACCTTCTTTTTCCCCAGTCGCAATGTATTGTTCCGTACGCTCTTTATGCGTATCTCGGATGACTGGACCCAGAAATATGCCTTCATCTAATCCATTTCCAATTGTCAGTTCATTTGCCCGATCGAGTAATGTTTCAACGAATTCGTCTGCGATTTCGTCTTCAACCGCCACTACCGAACACGCCATGCAACGTTCGCCTGCTGAGCCGAATGCTGCATTGATAATTTGATTGGCGGCGTTTTCCAAGTTGGCGTCTTTAAGAACGATGGAGTGGTTTTTCGCCCCAGCTAGAGCTTGAACACGCTTCAGATTATCGGTTCCTCGCTTATACACGTATTCAGCAACAGGCTGGGACCCGACAAACGAAATGGCTGCAATCTTTTTATGGTCCAAGATTCCATTCACCACGTCATGTGCCCCGTGGACGATATTAAATACACCTTTTGGTAAGCCAGCTTCCTCCAGCAGTTCAGCCAATCGGTTTGCCAGCAGCGGCGTACGTTCAGAGGGCTTCAATACAAATGTATTCCCCGTGGCAATCGCCATCGGAAACATCCAACATGGAACCATCATGGGGAAGTTGAACGGTGTGATTCCACCGACGACACCGACCGGATAGCGGTAAGTTCCCGATTCCAGACCTGTCGAGATGGATGGTAAATTGTCACCCATCATTAACGTAGGAGCACCTGCCGCAAATTCCACGCATTCGATACCACGAAGAACTTCCCCATGTGCTTCCGTAAAGTTTTTACCATTTTCAACTGTTATTATCCGAGCGAGCTCTTCCCAATGCTCCACTAGCAATTGTTGATACTTGAATAGAATTCGAGCACGGCGGGGTACAGGAACTTCCTTCCAGGTGACGAATGCTTCGCTTGCAACTTGGACTGCAGAGTCTAAATCCTCTTTTGTGGAAATCGGAACATTGGCGATGACTTCACCTGTCGCAGGGTTGTAGACCTCTTCTTTTTTATCAGTTGTAGCCGATACCCATTCACCGTTAATATAGTTTTTTAGTGTCTCGATTTTTGTTATTGTCATCTTTATGACCTCCTATTTATTAAAACTGGTAGTCGTAGCAAACGTGGTAAAGACTCGCGATATTTTCTTCAGTCGGCACTTTTGGATTATTGCCGGGACTTCCGCTATCCACAGCGTCTTTTGACATTTTGTTGATAACGCTTACAAATTCTTTTCGAGGGATTCCCCATTTTTCCAGGTTAGGGATGTTCAATGAATTGCATAAATCTTTGATACACTGAACGGCAAATTCGGCTGCATCTTCGTTTGTGAATTGCTTGGCTTTGGGTGAAAATATTCCTCCAATGTCTGCGAGTCTATCAATACATGAATCCTTGCTATACTCTAATATAGCAGGCAAAAGCATCGCATTTGAAAAGCCATGTGGTACATCAAATAGTGCCCCGATTGGCCTGGACATGCCATGTACCAGGCATACAGAAGCATTTGAAAATGCGCTTCCTGCCTGTAATGCAGCAAGGGACATACCTGCTCTTGCTTCAAGATTTTGTCCCTCCGTGTAGGCTTTGTAGAGATTTTCGGAAATTAGTTTGATAGCTGATAGGGCCATCATATCTGTCATCGGATGAGCCTTTTTAGAGATATACGCTTCGATCGCATGACTCAGTGCGTCTACTCCCGTGGCGGCTGTCACATTCTGTGGTGAGGAGAGAGTTAATAAAGGATCAACAATCGCAACATTTGGCATAAAGGCAGGCTGTTTAATCATCATTTTTACTTGAGTAGTTGAATTTGTAATGACAGTAACATCTGTTGCTTCTGAACCTGTTCCAGCAGTTGTTGGAATTGCAATATGAGGTATGGGTGTTTGGTCGGCTATTTTTTGCTGTCCCATATAATCTCCGATATACCCTCCGTTGGCAGCCAGTACCGCGACCGCTTTCCCAGTATCGATACAACTTCCGCCTCCTAATGAAATAATGAGGTCGCATTGTTGATGTTGAAAAAGTTGTAGCGAGTTCTCTACATATTGATCTGTAGGCTCTGAAGCCACCCCGAGAAAAACAATACTGTCGACGGAGTTACTGGATAAATATTTTTGGCAATCTTCAATATAACCTAGTTTTTCCATCACATGGTCGCTGATGATTAACGCTTTTTTACCATGTAAGGAAGCTTTTTCACCAACTTGCTTAAAAGAATCTTGTAGATAAAGTATAGTCGGTGGCATTTGAAAAGTTTTACTAGTTCCCATTGCTTCAACTCCTTTTTGTTCTATAACTCTGTTAGAACCTTCAGTGAATTCAAAACAGGTAATAAAAAAGTGTAGCTGATTAGCTACACTTTTTATTGATGACTTGAGTGTAGCACTGAGGCTACACTCAAGTCAAGATGTTAAATTTTCTTAATTTTTTATACAAAGTTGTTCTATGGATGCCCAGTAACTCTGCAGTACGTGACTTATTCCCATCCGTTTGATCCAATAAGTCTAAAATAATTCTTTTTTCCTCTGAATCTTGTTTTTCTCTCATGCTTTCTAATGTGGCAACGCTTTGCTCGTTCAAGATGCTTTGTGGCAAGTCGGTCTGCTCGATGATTTCGGAAGGAACTCTCTTAACCAAGTCCTCTATGACGTCGATTAATTCCTCAATGTTACCGATCCAATGGTGGTTCATTAAATAGGTTACGGCAGATGGTGAAAAGGATTTTTCCGGAATTTTATACGCAAAACAAATTTCACGCATGAAGTGTGACAATAAGAAAGGGATATCCTCTTTTCTTTCGTGAAGTGGCGGAATGATGAGTTGTAATGGATTTAATTGTGCATACAACTCGGAACTGATATTATTCGTTTCTGCCAGTTCACTTAAATTACGTGTGGATGAGATGATCAGCTGAATGGGGAGGTCCACTGGTTTTTTTCGCAGGACATTTAGCAATTTCTTTTGAATAGCTATAGGCAGGAAGTCGATATCCTGCAAGTAGAGCGTGCCTTTTCTATCCCCTGAAAGTATGCCAGGCTCTCCATCTGGATTCCCAAAAAGTTGATCTTCTATTATGTGTGGTTCCTCATTCTTGCATGAAATGGAGATGAATGACTCCGCATTCCGTGAGCTTAGGTGATGAATACTTTCCGCAAATGCTTTTTTTCCGGTTCCATGTTCTCCAGTCAATAATACAACGACTTGTGTACGCGCAGCTGTCCGTGCTTTTCGTTTCAAATTAGAAATAGCTTCACTCGAGCCGATGATTTGATCGAAACTTGAGAGATTATCTAAGGAGGAAGGGGGTGATTCAGTATCCGACATGATCTTCTGAAGCTGCAGCCGTTCGTATATACGATAAATATCCGAAACGCCTTCGAAGATTAGCATACCGATTGCAGCTACCACTTTGCCATTCTTCCAAATAGGAATTCGGTGCACTACCATGTCTTGACCTTGAATATTCTGAAGAACCCCACGTTCAGGGATTCCTTTTTGAACCGTTTCATGCAGATTAGTGTTTTCGATCACGTCTGTGACATGCCTGCCAATCGCTTCTGTTCTCGGAACTCCAGTAAATTTACTATAAGCTGCATTAAATTCAATGATTATCCCATTTTCATCTACAACCGCCACACCTTCGTACGCTTTTTCCAAGATGACATCTAAAACGTCGGAAACTTTATCGTTCTTCACATAGCTCTCCATCAAAGCGGCAATCCCACTAAAGATTTCCTTGTATGTGATGAGGCCCGTCAGCACTCCGTGTTGATCCGTAATCAAAAATACATCCGTAGGGAGGGGAGCCAGATCGCTTAAAAGTGTGTTCTCTTCTATTTGTGCAACTTGCAGAGTAGGGAAGGTCTCAAGTAAATCATCGCCTTCATCGCCGTTAACGAAAGCTTCCATCACATCTTTAGGAGTCACGACGCCATATGGTTTATGATGCGGATCCACTATGGGAAGAAAGTCTAACTTAAGTTCTTTCATTACTTTCGCCGCTTCAAGTAAGGTCTTATTGGATTGAATAAAGGCTGGAGTTTCGACCATCCAATTCTGGACAGACATCCACTTCCTATCGTTTTCAAACTGAATAAGAATATCAACAAAAGATTCATCAAATTTATGCATAAGAGCCTCCGTTACCGATCAATTTTAAGTCTTCATCCACCCATTATAACGCATCCCTATGACAGTTGGTATCACGCCCTGTTACTGTTGAATCTTGTTGTCCATTGGTTGAAAAAATATCCTGTTGAAAAAACGTTATCAGGGTGACTTCATTTATATATTTAATTAGTTGCCATAGCGATAGAAAGGTGCGGTGCATGGCTGGTTTGGTTCGTTGCAACTGGACTAATGTGCGGTCGGGAAGAGTTTTGGTTCGATCCGGCATGACTTTGGTTCGTTCCTACGCTACTTTGGTTCGGTACCACCCGAGTTTGGTGCTTTACGCGGCTTCTTATTTTCAGAATACCTCCCGAGTTTTCTCCACCACAACCAGCTTCCATCTTTGTTCGTTTCCTCTATTGACATCAAAATTCCCAGTTGATATATTATGTGTAACCGGTACCACATTGTATGAATGTGGTACCGGTTACACAAGACCAGAATGAAGGTGGAATGGTTGGCGAATATACGGGATGTTGCCCAGAAGGCAGGAGTTTCAGTAGCGACTGTTTCACGTTATTTGAATAATAAGGGCTATATTAGTGAAGAAGCGAAACGTGTGATTTCAGCGGCGGTTGAGGAGCTGAATTATCGACCGAGTTTAGTGGCGCGTTCGCTAAATACAAAGCAAGCCATGTTTATCGGATTGATCGTGCCAGACATCGTCAATCCGTTTTTTCCTGAGTTGGCTCGTGCAATAGAAGACGTGGCGCTAGAGTATGACTACACCGTCGTTCTATGTAATTCGGATGAAAAGATTGAGAAGGAAATTCATTATCTTAATACGTTGCAGCAAAAATATGTTGCGGGATTCATAGTGGCGGCGAGTCATGCAGAAACCTCCCATTATACAGATTTGAATGTTCCAATCGTCGCCATTGACCGTCGGATCCATCCGTCAATTCCTTTGGTGGCGACAGATAATAGAGAAGGTGCGCGTATCGGGACGGAGCATTTACTGGCGAACGGTTGTCGGAAAATCCTTTGTATGAAAGGACCATCTGGATTAGGCCCGGCAGATGATCGTTTGATGGGTTTTATGGATGCAGTAGAAGGCAAAGATATAGAAATAGAGGTAGTGGAAAGTCCGTTCCAATTTGATGCGTCTGAGTCGATTGCACGGACTATTTTACAGCAACAGTCCATCGACGGTATTTTCGCGAGTAGTGATGTATCGGCGGCAGGCGCAATGAAAGCGGCCTATTCGCTAGGTATCTCTGTGCCGGATCAATTGCAAATTGTCGGATATGACGGCACGATGCTTGCAGGCCAGCTGACACCGAGTTTAACGACGGTGGCTCAGGACCTGTACCAGATTGGTGCGTTAGCATCCAGGATGCTCATTAAATTGATTGAAGGACAGGAACTGGAAGAGCGTGAAATTCAGATACAAGCTGAATTGATTATTCGAGGAACAACAAGGAGTGGAGCTTGATGATAACGGTGATCGGCAGTGCCAATATGGATTTAGTTGTTGGGACGGATAATTTCCCTACGCAGGGCGAGACAGTTCTCGGCGATATTTTTGATACAGTACCCGGAGGGAAAGGTGCGAATCAAGCGGTTGCGGCAGCAAGGCTTGGAAGCAGTGTCCATATGGTGTGCTGTGTAGGTGACGATATGTTCGGCAAGAGTATCGTAAGCAATTTGCAAAAGAATGAAGTCGATTGTACAGGAGTTGGCGTGGTAGACGGCGCTTCAGGGATCGCTAATATTTTATTGTCGGAAGGCGATAACCGGATCATCGTGGTGCCGGGTGCGAATTCATTGCTGACGCCGGCTCATATCGACGCGATGGACGAAGTCATCAAGAAAAGTAAAGTCGTTATGTTCCAGCTGGAGATTCCGATTCCAACCGTCATGTATGCACTGGAAAAATGCCGCGAATTCGGTGTGCCTGTTTTGATGAATCCGGCACCTGCCGGAGGATTCAAAGCGGAAATGTTGCCGTTCATTACGTATTTAACGCCAAATGAAACCGAGTGTGAACAGCTTTTCGGAGTCGATATGGTCGATGCGTTAGAGACGCATCCAAACCGATTGATTGTGACGCTCGGCAGTGAAGGGGCGCGTTATTTTGATGGGCAGCGACATGTGATCGTGGAAGGTTTCAAGACGAAAGCTGTTGACACGACAGGAGCAGGGGATACATTCAACGGTGCGCTTGCTCATGGCATCGTCGAAGGAATGGATCTTGAGCGAGCTGTTCGTTTCGCCAATGCAGCGGCTTCGCTGTCCGTGGAAAAGTTCGGTGCGCAAGGCGGAATGCCCGCTTCTGAAGAAGTGGAAAAACGTATGGAAGAAGGATCAGAAGTACAATGAAGAAAAACGGAATGATCAATCGTGAACTAGCGGCAGTGCTTGCGAGAATGGGACATACCGATCAATTGACGATCGCAGATTGCGGTCTTCCGATTCCTGAAGGCGTGCCTTGCATCGACTTGTCTTACAAGCTTGGAAAGCCGGGTTTCACAGAGATTTTATTCGAATTGCTGAAGGATTTTGAAGCGGAGAAAGTGTATATCGCGGAAGAAATGAAAGCCGAGAATATTGAGATATATGAAGAAATGGAACGAGTAGGAAGCCCGTTCACCGAGGTTTCTCACGAAGAACTAAAAGAATTGTCCAAACAGTCCAAGGTCATTATTCGTACAGGAGAAGCGACACCGTATGCGAATTGTATTTTGCAGTCAGGCGTCATATTCTGAAAGTGGGTGAGCAGAGATGATTGCGATGAGTGGAATTTCAAAAAGCTTTAATGGAAACAAAGTGTTGGAAGACGTCCAATTTGAAGTGAAAAAAGGCGAAATCCATGCGCTCATGGGTGAGAACGGAGCAGGTAAATCCACAATGATGAAGATTTTGACCGGCATTTATTCGCGTGATGCGGGAGAAGTGTGGGTCAAAGGAGAGAAAGTGGAGTTCAAGAACGCAAAAGAAGCAGAAGAAGCGGGCATTGCGGTCATTCACCAAGAGCTAAATATTCTACCGGACTTGACGGTGGCGGAAAACTTTTATTTAGGTAATGAGCAGACGTTTGGCAAGAGCGGTATCTTAAAGACGAAAGAAATGAACCGGCAAGCTGAAGAGATTTTATCCAAATTGGGACTCGATATCGATGCACGTACGGTCACGCGCGAGCTTTCTGTCGGTAAACAGCAGATTATCGAGATCGCAAAGGCAGTTTCATCCAATGCAGAAGTGATTATCATGGATGAGCCGACTGCTGCTTTGACCGATCGAGAAATCGAAACGTTATTTGCGACGGTTCGTTCATTGCAGGCACAAGGAGTGTCGTTCGTTTATATTTCGCATAGGATGGAAGAAATTTTTGCGATGTGTGATCGAATCACGATTTTACGGGACGGCCAGTATGTCGGTGTACGGAAAATTAAAGAAACGACATTTGAAGAAATTGTGCAAATGATGGTAGGCCGGGAATTAGGGGAACGGTTCCCTAAACGGTCACATGATATCGGCGATGTCAAGATGAAAGTGGAAGGTTTGACGCATGACGGATTTTTCGAAGATGTGTCGTTCGAAGTGCGCAAAGGTGAAATTCTAGGCATTGCAGGTTTGATGGGTGCAGGCAGAACAGAAGTCATCCAATCCATATTCGGGTATAGGAAACTGACTTCCGGCCAGATTTTTATTGACGGCAAACCGGTAACAATCTCAAATCCTTTGCAGGCAAAAAAGCTTGGCATTGGATACGTCACAGAAGACCGGAAATCAGAAGGACTGATTTTGGATTTCTCTGTAAGGGACAATATGAGTTTGACGAATTTTGATCGCATTTCCCAATCGGCAATTATCCGGAAGGGGAAAGAAAATGCGCTTTACGATATGATGTCGAAACGGTTGCGCGTTCGAACATCCGGTCCTGAACAGGCAGTGAAGTCGTTGAGTGGCGGCAATCAGCAAAAAGTCGTCATTGCGAAATGGTTGGGGATCGAGCCGGATATTTTGTTTTTGGATGAACCGACAAGAGGTGTGGATGTCGGAGCAAAGAAAGAAATTTACAGCATTATTAATGAATTAGCTGAACGGGGAGTGGCGATCGTAATGATTTCATCTGAATTGCCGGAGGTCATCGGTATGGCGGATCGCGTCTTGGTCATGCATGAAGGTCAGTTGATGGCGGACATTCCGAAAGAGGACATGACACAAGAACGGATTATGCATTTTGCAACAGGAGGTGACAAAGTTGTCCAAGCCTAATATGAAGGGGTCGTTACAGAAACTAGGTCCAGTAATTGGACTGCTTCTGATCATTGTTATTATTTCAATTATGAGCCCAAGCTTTTTGACACTGAATAACTTATTTAATGTGCTGCGTCAAGTGTCCATTAATGCCTTGATTGCGTTCGGGATGACGTTCGTTATTTTGACCGGCGGTATTGATCTATCGGTCGGATCCATCCTGGCTTTAACAGGTGCAGTGACGGCGGGTATGATGTCGGGCGGTATGGATCCGTTGCTTGCGATGTTGCTTGGCGTATTACTCGGTGTGATACTCGGAGCGATCAACGGTTTGATTATCGCGAAAGGGAAAGTCGCACCATTTATCGCAACACTTGCAACGATGACGATTTTCCGAGGGCTGACACTTGTCTATACAGAAGGACGCCCGATTTCAGGCCTAGGGGATTCTGCAGTCTTCACAATGTTAGGCAAAGGATACTTTTTCGGTATTCCGGTACCGGTCATTACGATGTCCATTACCTTTGCGGTGCTCTACTTCATTTTAAAGAAGACGACATTTGGCCGCCGAGTTTATGCAGTGGGCGGTAATGAAGAAGCGTCACGTTTATCTGGTATTAATGTCGATCGAATTAAGATTTATGTATATTCATTGGCAGGTGGTTTGACTGCGATCGCTTCGTTGATTCTGACGTCGCGTTTGAATTCAGCTCAGCCGACTGCAGGGAATATGTTTGAACTCGATGCGATTGCCGCTGTTGTTCTTGGCGGGACAAGTTTGACTGGCGGACGAGGCTGGATTGTCGGTACGTTGGTCGGTGCATTGATTATCGGTGTTCTGAACAATGGTCTGAATTTGATTGGTGTATCCTCTTTCTTCCAACAGGTTGTAAAGGGTGCAGTAATATTAATTGCGGTTCTCTTGGATCGTAAAAAAACAGCATAAGGAGATGTATACAGAATGAAGAAAATGAAATGGGCATTACTTATGGTAGTCGTTTTAGTATTGGCCGCTTGTTCTACAGAGCAGCCGGGTTCGAAGTCCTCGTCAGATAATGAGGATGCAGGAAAAGATGGAGACAAAGAGTTTAAAATCGGTCTTTCCGTTTCAACTTTGAATAACCCATTCTTCGTGACGTTAAGTGAAGGGGCAAAAGAGCAGGCGAAAGAATCAGGAGCGAAAATCATCGTAGTCGATGCGCAGGACGATGCGTCTAAACAAGCAAGTGACGTAGAAGATTTAATTCAACAAGGTGTCGATTTATTGATCATCAATCCGACAGATTCAGAAGCTGTTGTATCTGCAGTGGAATCTGCAAATAATTCCAACATTCCAGTCATCACAGTAGACCGCAGCGCTGAAGGTGGAGAAGTTGTTTCACATATCGCATCTGACAATAAAGCAGGCGGTGTATTGGCTGGAGAATATTTGCTTGAATTGTTAGGTGAAAATGCCAAAGTTGCTGAACTTGAAGGGATTGCAGGATCTTCGGCAGCTCGTGATCGAGGAGAAGGCTTTAACGAAGCAGTCGACGGGAAAGTAGACATCGTAGCTAAACAAACTGCGAACTTCAACCGTGCGGAAGGTTTGACTGTAATGGAAAACATTCTACAAGCTAACCCAGAAATTACAGGCGTGTTCGCTCATAATGACGAAATGGCGTTAGGTGCATTAGAAGCGATTCAGTCTGCTGGAAAAGATATCGTCGTCATCGGATTTGACGCAACAGACGATGCAGTTAAATCCGTAAAAGACGGAAAACTAGCAGCTACGATTGCACAAAAACCTGAAGAAATTGGGAAGAAAGCAATGGAAGCCGCGGTTGCTGTATTGAATGGCGAAGATGTAGATGCGGATATTCCGGTTGATTTGGAATTGATTAAGGAATAAATAGTGGATTAAAAGTACTCTCTGGCCGTCCGAACGGCTGGGGAGTTTTTTGATTGGATTTGATGTGAAATAATTGTTCAAGAGATTGAAAGGATATTCCATACGAGTCGTAACCTAACAGAGAGTATAGGAAGAAACTGCTGTATGAGCGTTTGGAATGGTTTTATGATCGAGTTCATTGTATTTATGATCGCTTGGGGTGTATGTATGAGCGACTGAGGGGCAGATATGATCGACCGTGGGGATTTATGAGCGTGTAAAGTTGTTTTATGATCGCGGGCAATCGAATGAGACAATAAATGTAGCTTTCGAGATGCAATTTTGTATAAATCCTAGACCTACGCGGGAAGTAGGTAGTTACGAATCAAGTGAAACAAGAAGTACTGGCATCATTTGTCATTACCAATTAACTAACAACGCTCACCTGAAATCGTTTATACTAGATAGAAGAAGGGGGAGTTTACCTTGAAAGCAATAAAAATACTCATCACAACAGTCGTCCTTATAGCTGCGATCGGCTATGGTGTATATTATTTCGGCAGCAAGCTCGTCGCGGATGAAGTGATGGATCAAGTGGAAGCAGAACTAGAAAGTAATGGTCAACTCGAAGCGATTAAGCAGGAAGTACGGAATGATCCCGAGCTCCAAGCATTTATCGCGGAAGGAAAAAATATAGATGATCGCAATTTGCCTTTTAAAACCAAAGATCAGGCGGTGCGTGTTTTAGTAAAGAAATTTAGTGTGAGCGAACTCGCTGAACTCCAATCCAAGATGAAAAGTGGCTTATCTGCGGAGGAAAAGCAAGAGTTGCTCTCTCGGTATGAAGATAGACTTTCCGAAGATGAATTATTGGCTTTGAAAGTGTTGGCTTACAAAGAGCTGGCGAATGAATAGTTTTAAATAGACCCCGACTTTGAAAGAGTTGGGGATTTTTTGTGCAAAATAATTGGATTTGTCGTTTGATGGTTGGGTATCCTGTTTTGAAGATTGTCGATTTGTTTTGGGCAGTTGAGTGTAGGTTATGACCGCAAAGTTGTAGAAGAGTTAAGAAGGTTCAAAGCTCTACATTTTACCTTAAACAACTTTAATGTTAAAATACTTTACGACGAAAAAAGATGGAAGAAGTGAGTGTAAATGAAACTGACTAAAAAAATGATCCTGACGAACACCTTACTATTCATCTTCATCCTTGGATTTGTTCTCGGTTTTGGTGCAGTGTTCGGCAGTGAAAATATTTTAATTGGTGTGTCGACGATTACCGCGATGTTGATGTTGCTGGAAAGAGATTTGACGAGCCATCCGATTAGAAATACCATGAAATTTGTTGTATTGAACCTTTTCATCGGTATAGCCGCATTCTTAACAGGTTTCAATATGTGGCTGGCGATTCCAATCAACTTCATAGCGATGTTTGTCATTAGCTATTCGTTGTTGTTTAATTTGAAAAATCCTCTCTACTTTCCTTTCTCCCTTCAATATGTATTCATTTTAGCCATGCCGGTAGCTGCAGATCAAATGCCTCTTCGACTGGCTTCTCTCGCTTTTGGTGCGCTTGCGATCATGGGTATGCAAATGCTGGCGAACAAAAACAGAATCACGAAGAGTGGCGATCAAAAAGTCCAGACGATCTGTACAGCCTTGATTGAAAAGATGAGGCTCTTGCAAAAAGGTGAACCGCTCGAAGAAATTACTGAACAAATCACCAGTGATATTAGCGGTTTGCGAGGTATTGTGTACGATAAAAGAGAAGAAAATTACTTTTTGACTGAAGAGGGACGTTTGAAATTAAATATTTCCGTTGCACTGGAAAAAATTGATATTCTGCTCGATGAAATTTCCGAGGAAGAAATGCGGGAAGTTATGCTGCAAGATATCATACAGTGTCTTGAATTGGCTATCGATGGCTTGCAAGATAAAGAAACGATGACTTTATTGGAAGATACCTTTGACCAAATGCTGCATAAATATAAAGCGGAACGTAATCATAATATAGTTGTGTTGCGCATGCTCAATCATATTGGTTTCTTAAAAGACAATTTGGCTGAATTAAGTAACTTAGGCAAAGAGCACTATAACGTTGTCAAAAGGTTAGAACAAATTCCGCAGAAATTCCAAAAGTTAACGATTAGTGAAACGCCAAGTCATACGAATTCAATCAAGCTGTCGTACGCGATTCGAATGGCGGTTGGAATCAGTCTTACAGGATTTATGATAGACTTTTTTGATCTAGTGGAAGGTCGCTGGATGATGTTCACGGTATTGTCTGTTATTATCCCTCTGTATGAACAATCTCAAAAGAAGATGCGCGACCGTATATTTGCGACGACAATTGGAGCTGTTGCCGTCACTATTTTATTTATGATATTTCAAAGCTATACAGCTCGTTCCGTCTTGCTTATGATGGCAGGTTACTTGATGAGCTATGTTAAAGCGTATCGATATAACACAATCCTCGTTACATTCTCTGCAATCGGCGCAGTGGCTTTGGTCACGGGTACGACAGAGGTGTTGACGTTGGAACGAGTTGCGTTCGTAGTGGCAGGAGTTATTTTGGCCTTGCTTATCAATAAGTTTATTCTGCCGTATAAACTGGAGGACGCGAATCGTGATTTATGGTCAATGTACAATGATACGGTCCATGAAATGTTAGTGGAAGCAAAAGAAAAAGTGAAGGGGGGCGGTGATCAGCATGCCATCAAAAATTTATTATTAATCACTACGATGGTTGAGGATCGACTGAAGCTGAATAATCAAGATACCCAAAGTACAGATGGAGTTGCATGGCTAAAGCATCAGCGGCGGGTTGCAAATACTCTTTATGAACTATATGGATGGATCGACCAACATGGCTTGCAGGAATCCAATATCCCAGCCGTCAATATGGGTCTGCAGGTCCTTTTAGAGGAGTCGATCCAGGAGACTGGTCTTCGACAGGCAATTGTAGAAATGGAACAAGTGATTCACTCCACTCCAAGAATAGAAGATCGAATGGTGCTGAGCATGATTTTGGAAGTGATGGAGGAAAAGTACTCCGCTATGCTGACAAGGTCAATAGTTTTACAATGTTTATAAACTTTTCTAACATCGAATTGAATGAAAATCCCCCGGCGTAAACAGTTCATCTGTCCATGCCGGGGGATTTTATTTTGCTTATTACTCTTTCAAATCTTCAATTGAATCAATTTCCATATAGGTTGGTACGACTAGACCGATTTTCACATCTTCCATGCTTACACCGATATCGTCCAGTTTGTCTTCAAACTTTTCCATATATGTTGCATGTGTGATTGGCAACCAGCCTGCAAGCAATACATCTGCACTGCCATCAGCAACTGCTGTGTACATTGGACCTGCTTCGACTTGTGACATTTCAACTTTATAACCCAAGTCTTCCAATACAAGAGCCATCATATTCGTGCTTGCAACTGTACTGTCCCAAGCTACGTATACAAATTTAATCGTATCGCCGTCTACTTTTTCTACACCGTCTGTCCACTCAGCAACTTTGTCTTCATTGGCATCGATCCAGTTTTGAGCTGCTACTTTTGGATCTTCTCCGTCAATGATTTCCACCATGATTTCAGCCATATCTTCTTCTGTCCAGTGGAAGTTTTTCAGAACTTGGTAAGCTTCCGGTAAGTCTTCTTCTAGACCAAGACGTCCGATTGTGTGAATTTCTTCCGCCCCACCGTAAGAACCTTCTGGATCTTCAAGGTATTTAAGATCATATTTTGCAAATTTCCAGTGTGGAGACCATCCTGTTACGATGATTGGCTCTTCTTTGTCATACGCTTTTTTCAATGCTGCCGTCATGGCTGCGCCTGAACCTGTAACAACGTCCCACTTTTCTAAGTTGTAATCTTCAAGTGCACGGTCCGTTGCTTCCATGATTCCCGCGCCTGGGTCGATTCCTGTAATCTTGTAGTCTACTGCTTTACCGATGGATTCTGTTGCGCCTGTTGCGTCTTTGTCTCCGTCAGTTTTTGATGTGTCCTCATTTTTGTCGCCGCCACATGCAGCAAGACCTACTGCTAATAGAGCGACTGAGCTGAATCCTAGAACTTTCTTTTTAAATGACACGATACAGTTCCTCCTTGTATTTGGTTGCAAGTGAGATGGACGTTTTGTTGTCCAACGTCTGTATAGTATGTACAACCTTTTTGTTTCCGCTATCATAGCGAACCTTTACTAGTATAACTGTAATATGTTTGCAATACAACCGTTTTACCTATATTTATTGTATGTACAGTTTTTACTGTACAAAGTGTCTGATCTATTTAATCGAAAAATTCATTCGTCAAATCACCATTCATTCCGATCGCTGCCGCGCTGCCTGTGCCCGCTGCAATAATTAATTGAGATGGGACAATATGTGCTGCGTCGCCTGCTGCATAGACGTTCCATACACTGGTGCGTCCATATTCATCGGTTGAAATTCCTCCATATTCATTACGCTCACAGCCTAGTTCTGCTGCAAATTGGTTAGGGTGGCTCCAGAGTGGGGAGGCGAATCCGCCGGTGCGGTCGATGAGTGTGCCGTCTTCCAGTCGAATGCTTTCAAGTTGTCCGTTTTTTCCTTCCAGTCCTGCGATCATGTCGTCTATGATTTGTATTCCTTTCGCATTAAGTTTTTTGCATTCTTCCGCTGTAAGCTGACCTTCGCCGTTTGTAAAGACGATCAAATCACGGCTCCATGTATAGACTTCTGCTGCAATTTTGAAGACATTCTTATCCGCAATAACGGCAAGAGGCTGATCGCGAAGTTCCCAGCCGTCACAGTAAGGGCAGCTGAATATGGATGTTCCGTAGAAGCGTTCAATATCCGGGATATTTGGTTGTTCGTCCTGTAAACCGACTGCCAATAAAATTTTCTGACTGCGAAAGATTTTTCCGCCCGCCGTCCTTAATTCATAATGTGTCTCGTTTATTCTCTCAATAGAAGCAATTCGCTCATTGTGAAACTCAACGGAAGGGTAATTCGCAATTTCCTCTCGGGCGAGTTGTCTTAATTCAGCAGGCTGGATGCCGTCTCTTGTTAAAAAACCATGTGCTTCCCGTGTCACTCGATTCCGCGCATGGTCGTCATCAAATATAACCGTTTTTCGTCTCGCCCGACCGAGTACCAGGGCTGCGCTCAATCCAGCGGGTCCACCGCCAATAATTGCACATTCATAAAGCATATCGTCACTCATTCCTTTTCTTGTCATTATGCTTCTTTAATTCCCCGATATACATGCAGCAAACTAAGAGAGGTGGATGGAGGTACTGCATTTCTCAATGAAGGGGTCAAATGATAGGTAATGTTCAGTGGGCATTCAGGCACTTTCGATAAATTAGGAAAACGCTATACTATGAGAAAACTGGTTTAGGAGGAAGAAGAATGAAAAGTATTAGTAGATTACTGATGTTAGTTCTTTCCGCCATCGTACTCAGCGCTTGTGCTGAATCGGCAGATAACCTGACGATGCAAGAAGTCCAAACACGTCTGGATCAATCACCGGAAGAATTGAAGAGTTATGAAATCGACATGGCGTTGACGGTGCTTGCGAAAGATATGGCAAAGGGAGAGCAGAAACAGGTTAACAAAGGGAAAATACAATACGTCGACAAGGAGTCGCCTGATTTCCATGCATCGTACGTAACAACAACGGATGGTCAGCCGAACGATACGAAAGCAGAAGTTTATAAAAAAGCAGAAGTTGTATTGGCTAATGAAAACGGAGGAAGGTGGGAAGATGTTTCAGGTCAATATACAGAAGAAGAATTGTTAAATGTCCAATACGAAAAAGTGATCGATCGACTCGGAGAAGTCAAAGAAGAATTGGCAATGAAAGAGAAGGACAATGAATATATTTTTACATACGACGGAAATGACCAAGACTTTTATAAAGTATTTCAGGAACTATTTAATATGTCGTTTAAAGGTGTCGATTCATCGAATATCGCTTCAAAGCTCGAAGTAAAGATTGCGAAAGATCATATGAGATTAAAAGAGTTTCATTATGAAGCAGAAGGGAAAAATCCTACGCAGTCTGTAACGATTTCCGTGGATTTGAATTATGGGAAGGTGAATGAGGCGGAGGAAATCATGCTGCCTGAGGTGGAGTAAATGGGATATTGAACAAGTAGCTTTTGCTTCCTACACCACATGATATGTATAAAGGAGTGATTAAGCATTCCACTTACCATAAAACGGTAGTGGAATGCTTTTTATTATTTGAAAACCGCAAAAGCCTAAGCTCTCACGGTCATTTACCCTCTTGTATATCGTCTTTTCGTGGTACCAGATCAAAAATATCATGATCTTCAAATGCATCGACCAGACGATCTAGCCATTCATAATAATCTTGAACGTATCGAAGCTTCTCTATGTCTCTTTCTACCATTAGTTTCAAATCATCTGTAATGGATGGATCGGCTGCCAGCTTGTTTAACTCGTTCAATGACTTACGGATGGTGGTGGAATAAAGAGAGATGGAGCGCCGCCATTTGATAGAGAATAAGTCGATGAAGCTTTGATACCAATCGTCTTTGACTTGGTATAAGTCTTTACGGACGCCTCGTTTCCATGCGCGTTCCACTAACTTCAAATCAGATAGGGCGCGGACGGATGTACTCATGCTGGTTTTACTCATCCCGAGTTCTTCTGTCATGTCATCCAATGTCAACGGATCGTCATGGAAAAACATCGTGCCATATTGTCTGCCTGCAGATGGAGTCAGGCCGTATAGATGTATGTTTTGCGCGATTGTTTCGATAATTCGCTCGCGTGATTTTTCAAGTTGTTCTTTACCGTCCATAAAGTGTACCTCCATTAAAATACTGGGGATGGATTTCTCCCCGATTGCTAATATAGCGTATTATATTTGACGTGTAAAAGCAATATTTAGATGAAAGTTTGTACAGTTTTTACTGTATAAACAATTAATTTAGGTTAAACTGTTGTATTGCAAAACTGTTACGTCTATAATAATAAAGTCAAGTTTTTAGAAAGCTAGGGAGTTGTCCACATGAGTGATCAAGAAATGACAAAGAAAATTGAAGTACAAGGTACGACGAAAATATTCGGAAAGAATACGAAACGTGCCGCGCAATTACTGAACGAGGGGAAGTCCAAGAAGGAAATTTTACAAGCGACTGGCGCGACGGTCGGTGTAAAAAATGCTTCATTTGACGTCTATGATGGAGAAATCTTCGTTATCATGGGCTTGTCAGGAAGTGGGAAATCGACACTTGTACGCATGTTGAATCGTTTGATCGATCCGACGATGGGGAAGATATTGATCGATGGAAAAGATATTGTGGAGATGAATAAGGAGCAGTTGCGTGAAGTTCGCAGGAAAAAAATCGGCATGGTGTTCCAGAACTTTGCATTGTTTCCGCATAAGACGATACAGGAAAATACAGAATATGGATTAGAAATTCAAGGCATCGCAAAGGAGACGCGACAAGAAAAGGCGAAAGAATCCTTGCGATTGGTAGGTTTGGCAGGTTATGAAGAACAATATCCGAATCAACTCAGTGGCGGGATGCAGCAACGGGTAGGTCTAGCTCGTGCGCTTGCAAATGACCCGGACGTATTGCTAATGGACGAAGCGTTTAGTGCGCTTGATCCGTTGATTCGTAAAGATATGCAAGACGAATTGTTGCAACTTCACCATGACATGGGGAAAACGATTATTTTCATTACGCATGATTTGGATGAAGCGTTGCGAATTGGAGATCGAATCGCACTCATGAAAGACGGCGATATCGTCCAGATCGGAACGCCGGAAGAAATTTTGATGAGTCCGTCCAATGAATATGTCGAGCGTTTTGTCGAAGACGTCGATTTATCGAAGGTATTGACAGCATGGCATATTATGAAGAAAGCGGACACAGTGCAAGTCGATCGAGGTGCCCGTGTAGCCTTGCGCTTGATGAAAAAGTTAAGCATTTCTTCTATTTATGTAGTGGATAAAGGGAACCGTTTGCTTGGTGCTGTCACTGCACAAGATGCACTTACAGCGACAGAAGAAGGAAAGCTCCTAGAAGATGTACTCATTCGCGACATTACGAAGGTTTCACAAGATACAGTATTGACAGATTTATTCGATACGGTTTCGACTGCCTCCGTTCCAGTTGCGGTAGTGGATGAAAGAGAACATCTGCAAGGAATCATTATCCGAGGTGCGTTAATTGGCGCGCTTGCTGGAAATGGACAGTTTATTAATAACGATCCTGTTGCAACGGGAGTAAACGAGGTGACGGATCATGAATAATTTATTACCAAGATTACCATTTGCTGATTGGATCGATGACGGAGTAGATTGGTTGGTCGACACGTTCGGCACAGTATTTGATGGTATTTCTGCTTTCCTAAAAGGTACCGTTGAAGGTGCGGTTACGCTAATGGATTTAGTACCTTCCATTTTGCTGGCAGTCATCTTTGCAGTGATTGCTTATTTCTTGTCGACACGTGGTATCGCGTTGTTTACATTGATTGGTTTGTTGTTCATTGACTATTTAGGTTACTGGTATCCAATGCTTCAAATGCTCGCTCTCGTTCTGACTTCGGTCGCGATTGCGTTACTCATCGGGATTCCGTTAGGTATTTGGGGTTCTCAACAAGCAACGGTGAAGAAAATCATCAATCCGATTCTCGACTTGATGCAGACAATGCCGGCATTCGTTTATTTATTGCCAGCGATTTTCTTCTTTAATATCGGTGTCGTGCCCGGGGTTGTGGCATCTGTCATTTTCTCCATGCCGCCGACAATTCGTTTGACGATGCTCGGAATCGAACAAGTGCCAAAAGATTTGATCGAAGCAACAGAAGCATTCGGTTCCAAAACATCACAGCGTTTACTGAAAGTGCAGATCCCATTGGCTAAATCTACGATCATGGCAGGAGTCAACCAAAGTATCATGTTGTCTCTATCGATGGTCGTCATCGCGTCCATGGTTGGTGCACCGGGTCTCGGAGAAGAAGTGTATCGTTCCGTTACTCAGTTGAAAACCGGTAAAGGTTTCGAAACAGGATTGTCAATCGTCATTGTTGCGATCATCCTGGACCGGATTACCCAACACGCAGGTAATCGGAAGAATAAAAAAGTAGCGAAATAATATGTGAGAATAGCTGTCCGGAAAGTCTTTGAAACAAGACTTTCTGTGGCAGCTTTTTTCATGTCTAGTTTTTGCTCATCGATCAAACGGCGTTAAGCTCGAAACAGGAAGTGTTTGGCTCGTTGCAGGCACTTAGTATTTAAATTGAGACTTGCTAGCTTCGAACTAATCTAGTATACTCTGAATTAATATTCTGAACATACCAACTGGTCAGTATAGAAAGGGAGGCAAGACTCAATGAATTTTTCGTATTCAGAAAAAGTAGTACAGCTGCAGGAACAAGTGAGTCAATTCATGGAGGACTATATTTATCCAAATGAACATGTGTTTCGGAGTCAGCTTGTTGGTCAATCCAATAGATGGAGTGCAGTCCCACCTATAGTGGAAGAATTAAAAGTGAATGCTAAGGAGCAGGGCTTGTGGAATCTGTTTCTTCCAGATCACGAACAAGGTGCGGGTCTGACCAATTTGGAATACGCTCCGCTGTGTGAAATTATGGGAAGGTCTTTTTTAGCGCCTGAAATTTTTAATTGCAGTGCACCTGACACAGGCAATATGGAAGTGTTGGCGCGCTATGGTTCGGATGAGCAAAAGAAGCAGTGGCTGGAACCTTTATTGACAGGGGAAATTCGTTCTGCCTTCGCAATGACGGAAAAAGAAGTTGCTTCGAGTGATGCGACGAATATTGAGTCACGAATTGAGCGAGACGGCGATCAGTATATTTTAAGCGGAAGAAAATGGTGGACATCAGGTGCAGGTGATCCACGTTGTAAAGTGATGATTTTTATGGGGAAAAGTAATCCGGATGCCCCTAAGCATGAACAGCAGTCAATGATTTTAGTGCCAATGGATGCAGAAGGTGTAACTGTCAAAAGAATGCTTCCTGTTTTTGGTTACGATGATGCACCGCATGGTCACGCTGAAATTCATTTTGATAATGTCAGGGTCCCCGTAACGAATATGTTGTGGGGGGAAGGAAAAGGATTCGCTATTGCGCAGGGCAGATTGGGACCAGGCAGAATCCATCATTGCATGCGTTTGATCGGAGCAGCTGAACGCGCAATTGAATTAATGTGTAAACGGGCGTCAGAACGAGAAACGTTTGGCAGAAAGATTGCCGACCATGGTGTAGTGCAACAATGGATTGCGGAATCCCGTATGGATATTGAGCAGGCACGTTTGTTGACGTTAAAGGCGGCTTATATGATGGATACGGTTGGAAACAAAGTCGCAAAAGCAGAGATTGCCATGATCAAAGTGGTAGCGCCAAATATGGCTTTGCGAGTCATCGATCGTGCGATTCAAGCATTTGGCGGAGCAGGAGTCAGTGATGATTTCCCGCTCGCTTACCAGTATGCGGGTGCGCGAACACTGCGGATCGCAGACGGTCCGGATGAAGTGCATGCGCGACAGATTGCACGATTGGAATTGAAAAAGTACAGACAAAGGGGAGAAGAACTATGAGCATTTTGGATTTATTCGCATTGACAGGTAAAACAGCGATTGTCACTGGAGGAGCTCGCGGGTTAGGCGCCCAGATTGCAGAGGCATTTGCAGAAGCGGGAGCTAATGTGATCATTTGTTCACGTAACGCCGAAGCGTGTGATGAGATGAGTAAGAAGTTAAAAGGGATGGGCGTCGATTCCATCGCGTTGCCGTGCGATGTGACACAGCCTGAAGATGTAAAGAGAGTAGTGGAGCAGACTGTCAGACATTTTGGCACGATTGATATTCTGGTTAATAATAGCGGGGCAAGCTGGGCGGCACCGACTGAGGATATGCCGTTGGAAGCTTGGCGAAAGGTGATGGATGTTAATGTCACAGGAACTTTCCTGATGAGTCAAGAAGTGGGGAAAGTCATGATTGGTCAGCGAAGTGGAAAAATTATTAATATCGCTTCGATTGCAGGGTTTGGAGGAACGCCGCCGTTTATGCAGACGATTGGTTATAATACGAGTAAAGGCGCGATCATGACGCTGACGAAAGATATGGCGGTCAAATGGGGACAGCATCAAGTGAATGTCAATGCGATCGCACCAGGGTTTTTCCCGACAAAAATGTCGAAGGTTTTGATTGAGCATGGAGAGAAAATGATCATGCAAAGTACGCCACTCGGCAGGCTTGGAAATGATTCAGACTTAAAAGGTGCTGCACTGTTTCTGGCATCCAAAGCGTCTGATTATGTAACGGGCGATATTTTGACAGTTGATGGCGGAGCACATGCTTTTTGACTTTTATCCTCATTCGCCCCGTCCCGATAAAGGAAGATTTGCATCAAAATAATGTGCTATAGTATGTAAAAACGACATTATGAGGACTGGGGAATTGAAATGAAAGAAAAAATTACGCAAGCAAGTATTTTATTATTTGAGCAAAAAGGATTCAGCCAAACGTCGATTCAAGACATTGTGGATTCGATCGGTGTGACAAAAGGAACGTTCTACTACTATTTTACAAGTAAAGAACAATTATTGATGGAAATTCATTTAGATTATATTTCAGACTTGTTGAATCGGCAACAGTCGATCATGGAAAATGAGAAATTAACCTACCAAGAGAAATTAGAAAAAGTGATCGTTTTATTGATCGCAGATATTCAAGATAAAGGTCCGAGCGGGCGGGTCTTTTTCCGTGAGATGCGGCATCTTGTAGAAGAAAATGTAGAAACGATTGACAAACAGCGGGATTTATTTCGCTTGAATATTGAACAGTTGGTTGCGAATGGGATACAAGCCGGTGAATTCCGTCCAGAGTTACGCGCAGATATTGTGGCATTCGGAGTTCTTGGGATGGCGAATTATAGTTATAACTGGTTTAATCCTTCGGGCGAAATTTCCGCAGAGCAACTGAGCAAACTCTTTTCAATGATTTTATTCGATGGGATTAAGAAACCCTAAGCTGATTCTGTCAGCATGTAAGTAACATACCTACTGGTTAGTATGGAGGAGGAGTTAGTATGAGCGATGCTACTACAATTGAAGTTCGAACAGGGGAAGAATTGAACAGGGAATTGCTGCAGACATTTATTCAACAGCAAATTCCACAGGCTCCAAAAGGAGAGTTACAGATTCGCCAATTCAGTGCAGGGCATTCCAACTTAACGTATCTCCTGCAAATTGCGGATTGGGAAGCCGTGTTAAGAAGGCCGCCACTAGGACCGGTAGCACCGAAAGCTCATGATATGGAAAGGGAGTATACGATTTTATCCAGCTTGCATCCGTACTTCCAGCCAGCACCAAAGCCTTATCTGTTTTCAGATGATGAAAGTATTGTCGGCAGCCCGTTCTTCATCATGGAACGTAGGAAAGGAATCGTCCTGGATACCAAGTTTCCGAATGAGGTAACGTATACTCCTGAGCTCGGACGGAAAATATCACAACTCATGGTGGAACAGCTCGTTCATTTGCATCAAGTAGATTACAAGAAGACGAAACTTGCAGACATGGTGAAACCAGAAGGCTTTATGCAACGCCAATTGTCGGGGTGGATCGGACGGTATGAGCGAGCGAAAACAGATGAGGTTCGAGGTGTTGCGGAGTTGACGGACTACTTGACGAAAAATGTACCGAACTCTGCTGCACCGACAATTATTCACTATGATTATAAATTGAACAATGCGATGTTTTCGCACGACTTTTCAGAGATGACCGGGTTGTTTGATTGGGAAATGACAACGGTTGGTGATCCATTGGCAGATGTCGGTGCAGCGATGAGTTATTGGATTCAGCCAAACGATCCTGATCTTTTGAAGAAGGGGCTGGGGGCTCCTCCCGTTACTGTGCTGGATGGATTCTTTACGAGAGATGAGTTTATTCAAATGTATGCAGATAAAAGTGGCAGAGATGTGGGGTCGATCGACTATTACTTGACGTTCGCTTATTTCAAGTTGGCGGTGATTTGTCAGCAGATTTATTACAGGTACCGTAAAGGGCAGACGACTGATCAGCGCTTCGCCAAGTTTAATGTTTTTGTCGAGAATTTAATTCAGTATGCGCTGATCACTGCGAAAAAATAAGGGGCGAAATAGTGAAAGTTCACGTACTTTTGAAGAAGGAAGAACTGGACGAAGCGCTACTAGATGCTTCAAAAACAGTCGTCGTGTTCGATATTTTATTGGCAACATCCACGATATCTGCCTGTCTGTCTTTTGGCGCGCGTGCTGTCGTTCCCGCTGAAACAGCTGAAGAGGCGCAGCTGATTGCACAAAAACGACAAGATGAAGCGGTTTGTTTGGCCGGTGAATCGAACGGCTTACCGATTACAGGATTTGTCTACCCGCTTCCGCTGGCGCTTCAGCACGAAGTAAAAGGGAAAACGCTTATTTTAGTAACTACTAACGGAACGGTCGCGATTCGAAAAGCCGCGAAGGCGGGGAAAGTTTGGATTGCATCTTTGCTGAACAGTGAAACAGTGGCACGAAAAGTATCGGAAGAATACAAAGACGAAACAATTTTGCTCGTTTGTGCAGGGTCAAATAATAAGTTTTGTTTGGAGGACTTTTACGGTGCGGGTTATTTTCTGTCGCAGTTAGCCGTGAAAACGGGAGGAGCAGCACTTGAATTGACCGACAGTGCGCGGGCTGCAAATTTATTCTACGAAAGTCAAAGCAGCAATAGCCTGTCCATATTGAAAAACACCCGCGTTGGAGAGTCGTTGATGAATATGGAGTTCGAAAGGGAACTTCATTTCGTCAGTCAGAAGAGCCTGATAGAAACAGCACCTTATTTATTTGAAAATGAAATAGTTTGCGAAAGTTTTGTAAGCGCATACAGATCTTGAGGAGTGAAAAGAATGAAACATACCGCGCATTTTGACTATTGGCCGAAAAGAGTTGCGAAGACACTTACAGTTCCCGAGTCGACAATTTACGATAATTTGGCGATCACAGCGAAGAAGTATCCGAACAAATCAGCCTATGAATTTTATGGCGGATCTGCAACGTACGGTGAATTATTAGGTGAAGTGGATCAAGTCGCCGGTTATTTGGAACATCACTGCCAAGTAAAAAAAGGGGATCGGGTATTGCTGCTTATGCAAAATTCCCCTCAATTTCTGATCAGCCTATTTGCCATCCTGCGGGTACGGGCAGTCGCTGTGGCGATCAATCCGATGAGCACGACGGAAGATCTGCAGTTTTTCTTGGAAGACGGAGAAATCCATTTGGCGTTCGTCGGGCAAGAACTTTATCCGAAAATCGAGCCGCTTATCGGCACAACGATGCTTAAAACTGTGATAAGTACAGCCTACTCGGAGTATATAATAGAAGAAAGAGCCTTGGGTATCATCCCGGACGTGGTGAAGGCACCCGTACAGCAATTAGCGAAGACCATCTCCTGGAAAGCCGCATTGAATTCCGGAAGCACACCGTCAGCTTACAAGGGGAAAAGTGACGATATGGCGATGATCCCTTACACATCCGGAACGACGGGTACACCAAAAGGATGTATCCATACCAATCGTACCATTCAGGCTAATACGACGGGTTCTTATCACTGGATGACGATGAGCCCTGATACTGTGACGTTGACCAGTTTGCCTCTATTCCATGTCACGGGACTTACGCACAGTGCTTTGAATCCTATTTTAGCAGGCAGTGAGATGATTATTCTGACGAGATGGGACCGTGACTATGCAATCAAAGCCATGGAGCATTTCAAAATTAGTCACTGGATTAATATCAGTACGATGCTCATCGATTTCCTTGCGAATCCGAAGCTAGCGGAATATGATATTTCGTCATTGGAATTGGTTGGCGGGGGAGGAGCCACGCTGCCTGTTGCTGTCGGAGAAAAATTGCGGCAATGGACCGGGCTTGACTATGTGGAGGGGTATGGATTATCCGAGACCATGTCGCACACGCATTTTAATCCTCCAAACCGGCCGAAACTTCAGTGTCTTGGCATCCCTGCATTTGGGGTCGATGCCCGAATTATTGATCCGGCAACCGGTGCCGAACTCGGGGCAGACGAAGAAGGCGAGCTGGTGGTCAATGCACCTCAGTTATTTAAAGGTTATTATCACAGGAAGGAAGAGACAAAAGCCAGCCACATAGAGCTTGGCGGCCAACAGTTTTTCCGTACAGGCGATATTGTGCGTATGGACGACGAAGGCTACTTCTATATGGTAGATCGAGTCAAGCGGATGATTAACGCGGCAGGTTATAAAGTATGGCCCACGGAAGTAGAATCCATCCTCTACAAGCATCCGGCGATTCAACAGGCATGTGTAGTCCGCTATCCGGATGAAGTGCGCGGTGAAACAGTCAAGGCGTTGATCATTCTTAACGAAGAATACAAAGGAAAAGTCACGGACGATGAAATCATTGAGTGGTCAAAAACTCAGATGGCAAGCTATAAGTATCCGCGAATTATTGAATTCCGCGACAGCTTCCCTACCACAAGCAGCGGAAAAATTTTATGGAGACAGCTGCAGGAAGCGTGAGTATTATTGAAGAATTGTTGATATATTTTCAGGCCAGCCCCCAATCAAAAATTTGATTGGGGGCTGCTTTCATTGAAGCTGAATTGAAAAAGTAGACTGAGCCAAACCCGTGTCAGTCTAAGCCAAACACATATCATACCAAACCAACTTCGCACATCTATGCCACTCACCTAACAAATCCTGCAACTGACATTCAAAAATGTACCACTCACCCAAATCCGGCTGACGTTTTATTCGCCAGTTCGTATACTAAAAGTACAAAGAGTGAACGAATGGAGGAAAACATAATGACTGTGGTCGAGGCGCAAGACGTTCGAAAATCATTTGGATCATATGACGTATTGAAGGGAGTAGACTTTCAGGCAAATGAAGGGGAAATTGTGGCGGTCATTGGGAAAAACGGAGCGGGGAAGTCGACTTTTTTAGAGATGCTTATGACGATTCAAACACCGGACGCAGGAGGCATTCATCTATTCGGCAAGGAGTTGCATTGTCTTTCCATCAATGAAAAAGAGCAGCTGAGAAAACAAATTTCTGTCGTACTGCAGCCAACACAGTTTTATAAAACGATGAAAGTCTATGAACTGCTGAAACTATTTCAGTCCTATTATGATTCCACTAAAGATGTCAATCAGGTATTGGCGGAGTTTCATCTTGAACCGTATCGTCGAACCTATTTCGATAAGCTTTCGGGTGGGTGGAAGCAAATTGTCAGTTTGGCGATTGCGTTCATGTCGCAGCCTAGGCTGTTGATTTTGGATGAACCGACAACAGGGTTGGACCCTCATATGCGCAATATGCTGTGGAATTACATTACGGACTACAATAAAAGGATGGGTGGAACGGTCATTTTAACAACTCATAATATGGATGAAGTGGAGTTGTACTGTGATAAGGTGATGTTGCTTAACAATGGCATAGCAGAGGTGCTTGATACCACGGAACGGATTTTGGAGCGCGGTTATCGCTCAATTCATGAGTTTTATTTACAAAATGTGACGGTTTAAGGGGGAGATTAGACATGTTAGCTACACAACTAAAATACGATTTATTAATGTTTTGGAGAGAAATTTTCTATGTGGTGTTTACGATTGTCGTGCCGCCCGTATCGTATCTTTTCATGGGACAGTTATTCGGAGAAGCTACTTATGATGGAAGTTTGAATTATGCGGAGACTTATACACCATCATTCATTCTACTCATCGCGTTTGGAGTTATTTTTTTCGCTTTCGGATTTGAACAAGTAACGCACCGGACAACAGGCATCGAAAAGCGGATTACACTGACACCCGTGCCGAAGCGTATGCTTTTGTTGTCTGCTATTTTGAAATCCATTATTTTAACGAGTCTCGGCTATTTCCTTGTATTTTCTATTGGCGCATTGGTATATGATCTGCAATTTCATTTGATAGGCTTTCTTGCTTCTTATGGATTTTTCATTGCAATGAACGCAGTACTTCTCGTCTTATCTTCAGCTATTTATTCATTTTTCACAAATCAAAATAGTGCACTTGTCTTCTCTATCGTTATTTTTCAACTAGTCATGATTTCAGGAGGCTTTACGATGCCGATAGAGTTGATGCCGAAATTCGTGCAAACAATTGCAGATTTCAATGTGATCTATCATATGAATCAACTTTTTATTGCGATATGGAATGGGCAGCTGGAATGGACAGGGGAAACGATTCTATCAGGTAGCTTCATTGCCATTGTCTTCGTACTCAGCTTGTGTATTCTTCGTCTGCAGCAATCGAAATAGTACAGACAATTTGGAAAGAAACGTTTACACTATTGTCGGGAGGGGTTTCTCGAAATGAAAGTTTTCTTGAATATCGATAGTGCAAATAAAGGGACAACAGTCACCATTGAATGCGAAGAAATGAATCAATCGATCCAAGAAGTTTTGGACTTTTTAAAAGGACAGGAACTGGATTTTATCATAGGTAAGGATGGAGAGATGCAGCATATCTTAAAGCCGGCGGACATCCATTATTTTCACGCAACGTCATCTGGAGTTGCTGCCGTCACTGCAAATGGTTCCTTTCTAGTGAAAGAAAAACTATATGAATTGGAAGCCGTTTTACCATCAAGTCGTTTTATTCGGCTCTCTAAATCGGTCATTGCCAATCTCCATGAATTGAGCCGTTTCGAAGCTTCTTTTAACGGGACACTGGCAGTATACTTTAAATCTGGGACGAAAGAATATGTTTCAAGAACATACGTCAACGGGATCAAGGAAGCGCTTAAAATGAAAAGGAGGAGTAAGGAATGAACTCTTTTTTATTCCGCAGTATGATTGGTATTTTCTTTGGTGGTTTCCTGGCAGTCGTCATTACAAGTTTGGCCATATATGCAAGCGATCTTGAAACACTAAAAGCAGATGTGTTCGTCAAGAACGCTCTAGGCACAATTTTTTGTGGCTGGTTTTTCAGTGTCACCCCACTTTATTTTGAAAATGAAAGTTGGTCACTGCTGAAACAGACTTTGTATCACTTCATTACCGTGCTGATTCTTTACTTTATCACTGCTTTCGGTATCGGCTGGTTTACTTTTACGGCTAAGAGCTTTTTGACATTTACAGGTCTGTTTTTAGGACTGTACATTGCCAGCTGGATTGGATTTTATTTGTATTATGCAAATGAAGCGAAAAAGCTGAATGAAGAGTTGAAAGAGTGGTAAGCGTCTAATGAGCTGGTCTATGCTAAAATAATGGAAAATCGGTAGAAGGAGCGACTTATGAATATTTATCAATTCGAAGAGCATGTGAATCAGAAGATTGTGACCCGTGGTTGGAACTATTTTTGTGATGGTCGTGTCAGTTCTTCCCGTAAACGACAAGAAGGAACGTATACTTTCTTTATTTAGGGCAGTGAAAAATATGAAGTAACTGTAACCATAGGTGATGAGGGAACGATTTTGTTTTCATCATGCAACTGTCCGTATGACTATAGTTCTGTTTGTAAGCATGAGGTGGCAGCTTATTTTGAGCTGGCGGAACAATTGGATGGTAAGACTCCGCCTTCTGCCACACAATGGGTGGAAGTGACGGATGATCCTTTCACAGAAATGCTTCAGACGTTATCGAATGAAGTATTGATTGAGATCGTGAGAGATTTAACAGAACGAGATGAGGTATTGAAACGACGCTTATTGGCTGTTTATTCGAAGGGAGAGGGAGACGTCTAAGAGGGATTAAACAATTAGTGGATTCAATTATTGAGTTGTATGCGGGATGATCCAACGGCTCGGCGGGATAGCAAGCAACCTGAAAAACAAGCACTAATCCAAGACCTACTTATAATATATCCGAATAAACCAGCTTTTGAAGCCGAGTTAAGCAAGATTATATAACTTTAAATTCGGAATTATTAGTGCAATACATAATCTTATAATGATATACTATTCTTCATGACAAAGAAAAAGGGGTGTGTCATTTGCCGAATGGAATGGAAGAAATCAAGATTTCAGCGCCGGTGGATAGAGTGTGGAGATTTTTGGATGATATGAATCAATGGGCTCCGCTAATCCCGGGGTATATCGAACACGAAGTAGCCAATGAAAAGCAGTTCACCTGGAAGTTTCGTGCGGACCTTGGGATGATCCAAAAAAATATCGAGATGCAGGTTGATATTGCGGAACGGTCAGAGAACTCAAAAGTTGCTTTTAAACTCGAAGGACTGAATGAAAACTTGGAAGGCAACGGCTACTTTCAGCTGAATGAAGTTGATCGAGAGACGACAGATCTTATAGGCTACCTTGATATTTCGGGCAAGGGTATGATGGGGTCGGTTATGAATTCGATGATGAAAAGCTATGTGCCGCAAACTGTGCGCGATTTGACGGTGGCTGTAGGGGAAAAACTGCAAAATAGTTAACGATGATAGAAGAGGTTGTTGTGAAAGTCAGTGGCATCTGACTTTTATGACGACCTTTTTCTTTTAAGGGGGATCGTTGGTCTTAACCGCATCATAGCGTATCGGGGCAAATTATCATCTTGACCTTTACGTTAACGTAAATGCTACTATTTAGAAAATGATAGAAAGGAGGAGGTGAAGTGAAAACGATTCGGGAGACAGCGGATCTGTTTGATGTATCCACGCGGACGATCCGATACTACGAAGAGATTGGTTTGCTTTCGCCTGCCCGGTCAGAAGGAAATCAGCGCCTATATCCAGCTTCTGAACTTGTCAAATTAAAATTGATTGTTCGTGGAAAGAAATATGGCTTTTCATTGGAAGAGATTAAAGAAATGGTGTTGTTATTCGATAAAGACCGAACCGGGCGCAAACAGTTGGAACGGACAATTCAATACGGTAGACGGCGAATCGAAGAAGTTGAGTTGAAAATTCAGGAATTGGAAGAAATGAAGCGCGAAATGGAGCAGCTGCTTGTTGTATTCAATAGCAAATTGGAAAAATCGAAAGGGGATGAAGGGAATGAATAGTTCACAATTATTGTCTCGTAATGCACGGAAGTATCCGAAACACGAGGCAGTTGTCAGTAGGGAAAAGCAAATTACGTACAAAGAGCTGGATCGGCTTGTTAATCAATTTGGGAATGCGTTGCGGACACAAGGCGTAAAGAAAGGAGAAAAAGTAGCGTTGTTTTTACCGAACGTAGAAGAATTTGTGATCTCGTATTTTGCAGCACAGCGAATCGAGGCGATTGTAGTGCCGATTAACGTGAAGTTGACAGCACGGGAATTGGAATACATTCTTGAGCACGCGGACGTAAAAGTATTGATTGCACATGATTTAGTGTTTGAAGCAGCAAGTAAAATGAAAGCGCCTTCACTGAAGATTAAGACAGGTGGCGCAGTGGATGGTTGGTTTGATTTTCAAGATGTGCTGTCTCAAGGGGAAGAAACTACAATTTCGTGTAATTTGAAAGAAGACGATGAGTCCACCATTTTATATACATCCGGGACGACAGGTAGCCCGAAAGGTGTGTTATTTAGCTACCGAAATATCTTGACAGTTGCTTCAATGATTGCTGTGGAAATGGAATTCAAACCGGAGAGTCGCATCTTGCTGATGATGCCGCTCAGTCACTCAGCACCGCTTCACTTGTTTTTGATGGCAGGTATGCTTGTGGGATCCACACTTGTTATAACACCGACATTTACTCCGGATTTATTGATTGAAATGGTGGAACGAGAACGAACAACACACTTTTTTGGTGCACCTGTTGCATATATACTGACCGCAAGCAATCCAAAATTACAAGATGCAGACCTATCATCCATGAAATGGTGGGTATATGGTGGGGCTCCGCTGTCGGCTGAAGAAGTGAAAAAAGTGAAAATTGCATTCCGCTCGGACAATCTGGTCTGTGTTTATGGACTGACAGAGGCGGGACCGAGCGGGGCATTACTGCTGGCTGCTGAACATGATGCGAAGGCGGGAAGTATCGGGCGGCGTGCTCCGCTGCACACAGAGCTGCGAATTGTAGATGAATCAGGAAAAGATGTAATACCAGGTGAAGTAGGTGAGATCGTTCTCTTTGGTGAAGGAAATATGCTTGGCTATTACAAAAATGAGGAAGCGATACGGGAGACCTATTTTGACGGCTGGTTGCGGACTGGTGATATGGCGATGGAAGATGAAGATGGATTTTATTGGATTATTGGTCGAAAGAAAGATGTGATTTTATCAGGCGGGGTCAACATCTATCCGCAAGAAATTGAAGAACAAATCGTTCAATTTCCTAATATGAAGGAAGTTGCGGTAGTTGGTGTACCGCATCCTGAGTGGGGTGAGACGGTGAAGGTCGTATTTGCCGCTTCTGAAAGAATTGATGAGGAAGCGCTTAAAGGTTATTTGAAAGAACATTTGGCTTCATTCAAAATTCCGCGGATTTATGAACAAGTCGATGCGCTGCCTCGAAATGCTTCTGGGAAGATTCTAAAACAACCGTTGCGAGAAGGAGGAACTGTCGGATGAGAGTATTGGAGGAAACTGAACGTTATGAAGTGGAAAACTTTTTTGTTGGTGATGAAACATTGGAACTAATTTTACGTGAGCGACTGGATGGTCCGTTTCTTAAGTATGCATTACGTGAACTTCATTCATTCGGTGAAGCATGTGCGAATGATATTGAGCGAAGAGCTGTGCATACGGACAGAGAAGGGGAACCGCGTCTAATTCGTTACAATAAGTTTGGTGAAGAAGTATCGGAAGTGTGGGTCAATGAAGGGTATCGACAAACCGTACAGGAAACGTATGATACAGGGATTGTCGGCTATGTCCATAAAGAGATTCCCGAACTTGGACATAAGGGGAATTATACGTATAGCTTTGCACAAGGATTTCTGTTGTCTCATGCAGAGCCTGGTTTCTATTGTCCTGTAACGCTGACGATGGCAACTGCGTATTTATTGGATCATTTCGCGGATGACGAGGTAAAACAACTGTTTTTACCCCGTGTTTGCGCAACGGGTGAAATGCCTTTATTCGAAGGTGCTACATTTTTGACGGAGCGGCAAGGTGGGTCCGATTTAGGTGCAAATGTTGTCCGCGCGGTGAAAGAAGGAGAGCAATATCGATTGTATGGAGAAAAGTATTTTGCTTCGAATGCCGGAATGGCAGGCGTGGTGATGGTCTTGGCTCGTATGGAAGGTACGCCTGAAGGGTCAAAAGGTTTGACGTTGTTTGCGGTACCTTGGCGCAAGAAAAACGGGGAGTTAAACGGAGTTCGTATTCGCAGACTCAAAGATAAACTGGGTGTGCGCGCTGTGCCGTCAGGTGAGGTGGAATTTGACGGGGCGATTGCCTATGTTGTAGGTGATCCGACGAAAGGTTTGGCTTATATGCTCGAAGCGCTTAATTTATCAAGAATCTGCAATGCGATTGCATCTCTAGGCATCATGCGCAGAGCATTGCTGGAATCCAAGAGCTATGCAAGTCGTAGAAATGCATTCGGTCAACGTTTGACGGGTTATCCAATGGTGCGTGATACATTAGGAAAAATGTCGGCAAAATTACATGCGGAAACAATAACCGTTTTTGATTTCATTAAACTATATGAAAAAGTTACAGATGGAGAAGCGGATGAACGCGAGCAAGTGCTGAATCGACTTTTTATTGCATTGATTAAAAAGGAAACAGCGGAACAGGCAATTCACTTCTCTCATGAAGCAATCGAAATGCACGGCGGCAATGGCTATATAGAAGATTTTGTTACGCCGAGATTGCTACGGGATGCACAAGTGTTAACCGTTTGGGAAGGGACGGCAAATATTTTAGCGTTGGAATTGATTCGTTTGGTCACGAAATTCAAAGCTCATGACTTGTTTGTCGATGAGATGAAGAACCGTTTGTCTGCATTAGAGGAATGCGGATTGACGCAAGTACTAGATAGAGAAATTGATAGTGTGCAGGAAGGATTGACTGCCTTTGCTTCCTATGATTATTCTTTGCAAACATTTGAAGCGAAAAGATGGATGAAACGCATGTCGGACGTATATGAAAGCGTCGTGAGTTTGGAGTGGGCTGCAAAGTATGGTAGGAAGTATGAGAAGTTAGCAGAGGTGTTCATGGAAGATACATGGGGGTTGCGTAAGTCAGGCGAACCGATGAAAACAGTGGAATGCTTTGAGGAATTAATCTGAAAAGCAAGACTGTATAAATGGAGGGCTGTCCAGGGAGTGATCTCCTGAACTGCCCTTCTTCCATGTGCGTCATTTTGCTGTTGAAGATCATAAAGTGTCTATACGCGATCATAAAGGGGTTTCTTATGGTGATTTAGGAGAGTGAAAGGTGGAATAATCTCTTATGGCTGCTAGTTTTAGTCTCATCGAACGACACCGTGTTGGATTCTGAAATTCCTTGTATCAGCTATATCTTATCGTGCAAATGTCAGCCAAGGCGAATTCTTGGACATCTGCATCTCCGAACGGTTGAAAATGGATAACTCGATTGTTTTTGTTGAATTCTAAGTAATAGCCATTATGCTGAATATTTTTTGAGTGTTTCAAGGTGATTTCGATAGGATCTCCCATCATTAAATCGACGAGTATATGAATTAATTTCTTTTCGTCATAACATCTAGTCTCCCGATTCGATACATGAGAAGAGTCACAGCCGCTGCAAGGTCTAAACTTTCTTGATGACATAAAATATGCACCTCCTTCTCTCTTAGTGTATGTCGAAAAACGTGAGAGAACTGTGCCGTTTCATTTGATGAATTCAACGCAAAGGAGGTGCTATCTAATATACGCTTGATCTACAAATCAACCATGCAAAAAGTCAGGAAATGACTCTATCAATCCATCACCAATCCGCCATCCACTACGAGATTTTGTCCTGTGACGGCACGGCTGGAAGGAGAAGCGAAGAAGACAACCACATCAGCTACTTCTTCTGGAGTGACGACTCGCCCAATCGGTGTGTTGGCTTTAATGATATCGAACACAGCATCCGGCGTTGCGGCGCTAGCATCTGTTTTCAGTAAAAGCCCACCTGACACCATATTGACGGTGATACCATCAGGTCCTAATTCTTTTGCCATGCTCCGCGTCATACCGAGCAAAGCGGCCTTGCTCGTATTGTAATCGTGATAAGGTACGACAGGATTCTGCACCAAGTTTGTTCCGATATTGATGATTCGACCAAACTGCAATTGTGTCATGCCTTCCCGAGCTGCTTGAAGCGTATTTAGCGTTGCCCCCACAGAACCTTCCAGCTGTTTATGATAATCCTGCCATTCAATCGCATTCAACTGTTTCCGATCATCACCATTGAATGAAAAGTCGATTAACGCATTGTTGACGATTGTCGTAATTGGCTGTCCGAAATGGTGGTTAGCCTGTTCTACTAATAACTGCAGGTCATCTGGATTCCGCACGTCTGCCCGCAGTGCTATGGCCCGGTCACTGCCGATTTCATTCACAACTTGCTGAGCTTTATCGCTATTTTGAAAGTAATTTACGATAACTTTTGCACCTGCTTCGCCAAAAGCCTTCGCAGTTGCCGCGCCCAACCCTCTGCTTGCACCAGTCACCAATACTACTTGATCTTTCAATTCCAATCCATCCAGCTCCTTTTTTCATAGGTTTATACAAAAAAAGACCACTGAAAGTTAGTGGCCGCTGAAAAAAATGCCACTTCCCTCCGTCGGTATCAACCGAATCAGGTTCAAAGGGTCGGAGTTTTCTCCTCTCAGCCAATAGGCACCCCCAGTGATTTTGTTATGTATGTGTCTGTGAAGTATAGCATTAGGGACATTTTAATACTATGAATTACCATTCTTTTTCATAGTTTCATGCAAATATCTGAATCATTTGTTAAAATAAAATAAGGGTGAAGCACTGGCAAAGAACAGGAGGAGAAACGTATGAAAACGATCTACTCAACAAATTTGCAAGCGGTTTCAACTATTCAAGATGGAGCGACGTTAATGGTTGGCGGATTCGGACTGGTTGGGATACCTGAGCAGCTGATTCTGGCATTGGCGGAAACTGAAGTGAAAGATTTAACGATCATATCAAATAATTGTGGCGTGGATAATTGGGGACTTGGCTTGTTGCTGCAAAAGAAGCAGATCAAGAAAATGATTGGATCGTATGTTGGGGAGAATAAGGAATTTGAACGCCAGGTATTGGCAGGGGAAATTGAAGTCGAGCTGACACCGCAAGGAACGTTGGCTGAAAAGATACGTGCAGGCGGCGCGGGGATACCGGCTTTCTATACGCCTGCTGGAGTCGGGACACAGATTGCAGAAGGAAAAGAAGTGCGGGTCTTTGATGGCAAGGAGTATTTATTGGAGGAAGCTTTGAATGCAGATTTCGCATTGATTCGCGCAGCGAAAGCCGATCAATTGGGAAACTTGATCTACAATAAAACGGCACAAAACTTTAACCCACTTATGGCGGCGGCAGCTAAATTTACAATTGCTGAGGCGGAAGAGATTGTAGATGTTGGAGAACTAGATCCTGCCCACATTCATACCCCAAGCATTTATGTGCAAGGCTTATTGGAGGCAAAACAAGAAAAACGAATTGAGCGGCTGACGACTCGGCAGAAAGGGGAGGGAGCTTAATGAAACCAATTCATTTTAGAGAGCGCATTGCGAAAAGGGCAGGGCAGGAAATTAAAGACGGCAACTATGTCAATTTAGGAATTGGTATGCCAACGCTTGTAGCGAACTATATTTCAGCTGATAAAACAGTCATTTTACAGTCGGAAAATGGATTATTGGGCATTGGGCCGTATCCTTTAGAAGAAGATGTCGACCCTGATTTGATCAATGCTGGAAAAGAAACGGTCACAACGGTTCCCGGCTCTGCTTTCTTCTCGAGTGCCGAATCATTTGCGATGATTCGCGGCGGCCATGTGGATGTCGCGATTTTAGGGGCAATGGAAGTGTCTGAAACAGGAGACTTGGCCAATTGGATGATTCCAGGGAAAGTGATCAAAGGGATGGGTGGCGCGATGGATTTAGTGCACGGTGCCAAAAAAGTGATCGTCATAATGGACCATGTTTCGAAAACCGGTGAACCAAAAATTAAAAAGCGCTGTACGCTGCCGCTTACCGGAAAAGGAGTTGTCGATAAGATCATTACCGAAAGAGCATTAATTGAAGTGACTCCAAAAGGTTTAGTGCTGAAAGAAGTATTTGACGGCTTTACGGCAGAGGAAGTTATTGAATCAACAGAAGCTGATTTGATTCGGGGAGACAATTGAATGTAGAGTATATGGCTCTGTCATAAGTAGACAGAGCTTTTTTGTGTGATTTTACATAAGAGTGAGTCTTTTATAGTGATTTTTATGGTATTATTTAACGTATACATAGTTGCATATAACTAACAATATTAGGTGCTAATAGAAGGGGGAGTGAATTGCATGTTCTGTTCAAAATGCGGTCATAAAAATACAGACAATGGGAAGTTTTGTGCGGGCTGCGGCACGGAAATGAGTAAATCGTCTGGCAGTAAATGGGTACCTGCTATTGTTCTTACCTGCTTCATTGTCTTGGCAGGGACAGGTGGAGTATTTGGCTATGCGACAGACTGGAGTTTTAAAATTCCGAAGAAGACTAATGCATTGCCTGATACAGAAGCGGTGGCTGCAGCGGAAGGTGAAAATGGCATTAAAATCCAAACTACTCCTGCGGTTGCAAAGCAGTCGAAGCAACAGTCGAAAGACAAAACCGTACTTATAAAAGAGTCATTACCCAGCGTGTTTACAGTCTTGACCGGTTCGGGCTCTGGTTCAGGTTTTCTTTATAAAAAGGGCGGATATATTGTTACGAATGCTCACGTGGTAGTAGGCTATACAGATGTGGTTGTCCGAAATTCCAAAGGGGAAGATATGGGAGGCAGAGTTGTAGGGATTTCCGATAAATATGATATAGCCTTGATTAAATCCGAAGCAAATAAAAATGTGAAGCCATTCGTGATCGAGCAAAAAGAAACGCCGATCGGTACGGAAGTCATCGCGATTGGCAGTCCGAACGGCTTTGAAAATACCGCGTCAATCGGCTATTTGACTGGATTGAACCGTGACATGCAAAAAGATTTCATCTATGAAAAAGTCTATCAGATCGATGCGCAAATTGACCACGGCAGCAGCGGAGGCCCTCTTCTCGATGCTAATACGGGTTATGTCATCGGCATTAATTCCTTACTATATAAAGATAACACCGTGTTTGGCTTCTCGATTCCGATGTACAGTATGCAAAATCTAGTCGATAAATGGATCAATCAGCCGATGAGCGGCAAACAAGTAGCGGCGCTGTTCGATGTCTACGATGACTATATCCCAGAACAATACTATAATCAGGATGAACACTCTGAGGACTACGAGGAATTCTATCAAGAAACACCGGACGAGTATGATACGGAAGAAGCAGAAGTCACGGATGAAGAAGTCGTAGATTTTATAAAAGAATTCCGCAATCAATACGAAGTTGCCTTGACCAATGAAGATTACAGTTACATCGATCACTATGTCGCTTCTGGCAGCTCAGCCGGAACCGAACTTCTTGACTACATGGACGACATGTCGGGGCACAATGTCTACTTCGAATTCATCGAAAACACTGTAACGGATGTTATCTACTACGAAGACTCCTTAGAGGCCTACACCTACGAAACATTCTATTTTACCGACATCAGCGGAAACAGAGACTTTATAGAAAAGAGAAAAATTTATTCGATCATAGTGGATGAGTATGGAAATTATCAAATCATAAAAATAGCGAATCAATGATTAGAAGCCTCTTGAGCAAAACTGCTTGAGAGGTTTTGTCTTGACCTTGACCTTACCTTTGTTTAGTAACTCAGTCAGTGAATGATGCCAATTTTGTACTCTGACTGTGAAGACCCTTCTTAGATCTTGAAAAGCTACACTAAGTTCTATATGTTCTTTTATGTGCTAACTAAGGATTGGAGCGGAAGACGGTCGACTCCTGGGGGATCAGCGTGCGTCTTGAGACCCCGCAGGAGCGAAGCGAACGAGGAGGCTCAAGGCCACGCCCCCCGGAAAGCGTACCGTCTGGAGCGGAAATCCCGGACCACTTACTACGTGCTCTCTCAACGCAATTCCCATAATATAATGCTACAATACATAACAACAATGCATCGAGGTGAACGACAAATGAAAATATTGCTCCTTATAAAAGACCCATTAGAAGCACAAGGCTTAAAATGGCTGCTGACATCACAATGGAACGACGTGGCGGTCGAAATAACAGACCAACCAAACGTACTGCGCACATTTCAAGACGCTTACTTATACATCATCGACATGGACTTCATCAGCAAAGAAGACGTCGACTTGCCTGCTCATGCACTCTGGCTTGGCATTTCTTCAGACCGCACATTTCAGACGGTCTATCAGGCACTTACGCTAAAAGCCGAAGACGTGCTGTTCCGTCCGTTCCCACCTGAACGCCTGCTGAAACAAGTCCAGCAAATCCGTTTTCATTGGCGCAATGAAAAAACGGATCGTGAACAGCCGCTTGCACAGCAGCAAAACAGTGTATCCTATGAGGATTTACTCATCCGAGACACGATACCACAACAGCCGATTTGTATGAGCCTGCTTGCGATATCCGATTTAGAAGCGTTGGATATCCTCGTTGAAAAATTGAAGCGCTATGATTTTCCGGCGGCATTTCAAGTGTTTCCGTTTTCGGATCATGTACTGGTCATTCATCGGTTGAGCGAAATGCAGCCATTGCATGAAGCGTATCGAGTGTTTTTTTCACAATGGAAGGGTCAATCGGAAGCTTTGCTGACGATTTATCTATATATAGCGGATGAAGAAATAAGCTATCGTGCGTTCTACAAAAAAATGCGCCTGTTCCATGAGCGAATTTTCTATGACGGCTATGATATTCTTACGCAAGTTGAAGAAGATTTTCAATGGAAGGAACTCGACCCATTTTTGTCGCCGATTGATCAGCAAAAGTGGATTGAAATGCTGGAGAAGCAGCAACTGACGAATATTCGTGAATGGTTGGAGTACGACTTTCTGACTTTGGAACCGCCATATCCGAACCCTGGGATGGTGCGCGTGCGGCTAACGAGTATTTTAGCGCAGATGCGTCGGTATATGATGGCGAACTCCTTACAGTCTTCAAAATTAGAACAGGCATATCATGCTCTGTTTAATAAAACGATTCAAGAACCGGTTATGTATCATATTATTCAATCCTTCATTACGTTTAGCGGCGAATTGATTCGGACATCCAGTGACCTGTACACTTCTCAAGACTTCGATGAGAAGGTAAGAGAGCGGATTTTAATGAATTATTGGGATTCTTCTTGGAACTTAGCTGCCTGCGCGGAAGAAATGAAAATCCATAAAAGTACGCTCAGCCGGAAATATGCGAAAGAAGCAGGACAGTCGTTCCGAGATACATTGCTTGGCATCCGAATTGAACAAGCGCAGCGTTTATTGAAAGAAACGGATTTAACCATCTCTGAAGTAGCGGAAACATCAGGCTTTTCTCATCCTGCTTACTTTAGTAAACGTTTTAAAGAAGCGGTAGGCCGAACGCCTAATGAATACCGCCAATCATAGGAATGCTCAAAGAATATTGAAAATTAATTATATGAGGCAACAATAAAATGCAATTGAAAACGGTTTCCTTTAAATATTGTAAATATAATATAAAATAATCAATAAAATATAACGTAATTAACGTTTTACAGCTAGTATACTAAGAGTAACTTATGAGGAGGTATTTAAAATGACAAGTACACAAACAAATATAGCAGCAGAAAAAGTGATTCAATATACAGGTACTGAACTTAATACGAAAGGATGGCAGCAAGAGGCAGCTCTTCGCATGCTGATGAACAACTTGCACCCAGATGTGGCAGAACATCCCGACAAATTGGTCGTTTACGGAGGAATCGGTAAAGCGGCGCGTAACTGGGAGAGCTTTGATGCGATCGTTCGTTCATTGAAAGAATTAGAGAATGACGAAACGTTGCTTGTTCAATCAGGTAAGCCTGTAGTTGTTTTCAAAACTCATGAAAATGCACCTCGCGTATTGATCGCAAACTCTAATATCGTACCAGCGTATGCAAACTGGGATACATTCCACGAGCTAGATAAAAAAGGCTTGATGATGTATGGACAGATGACAGCGGGCAGCTGGATTTATATTGGTTCTCAAGGAATTGTTCAAGGAACATATGAAACATTTGCTGAGCTTGCAAACCAACACTTTGGCGGCTCACTGAAAGGAACGATTACGTTGACTGCCGGTCTAGGCGGCATGGGTGGTGCTCAGCCTCTAGCAGTTACAATGGCTGGCGGAGTTTGTATCGGAATCGATGTAGACGAAACACGTATCGATCGCCGTATCGAAACTCGTTACACAGACGTGAAGACAGATTCATTGGATGAAGCGATTCGTATTGCAGAAGAAGCGAAAGCAGAAGGCAAAGCACTTTCTATCGGTCTAGTAGGAAATGCAGCCGATCTATTACCAGAAATGCTTTCTCGTGGATTTATTCCTGAAGTATTGACTGACCAAACATCTGCTCACGATCCACTGAACGGCTATGTTCCATCTAAAATGTCTATGGAGGATGCAGCGAAACTTCGTGAATCTGATCCAGAAGAATATGTACGTCTATCGAAAAAAGCTATGGCTCAGCACGTAGCAGCTATGGTTGAGATGATGGATAAAGGTGCAATTACATTTGATTATGGTAACAATATTCGCCAGGTGGCAAAAGATGAAGGCGTTGAACGCGCATTTGACTTCCCAGGATTCGTTCCGGCGTATATCCGTCCGCAATTCTGCGAAGGTAAAGGGCCTTTCCGCTGGGTAGCTCTATCTGGAGATCCAGAAGATATCCGCAAAACAGACGAAGTGATCTTGCGTGAATTCAGCTACAATAAGCATCTTTGCAATTGGATCAAAATGGCACAAGAAAAGATTCAATTCCAAGGACTGCCTTCCCGTATTTGCTGGTTGGGTTACGGAGAACGTGCTCGTTTCGGTAAAATCATCAATGACATGGTGGCAAGCGGCGAATTAAGCGCACCGATCGTTATCGGCCGTGACCACTTGGATTCAGGTTCTGTAGCTTCACCAAACCGTGAAACAGAGTCAATGAAAGATGGTTCAGACGTAGTATCTGACTGGCCAATCCTTAACGCTATGATCAATGCTGTCGGCGGGGCAACTTGGGTTTCTCTTCACCACGGCGGTGGCGTAGGTATGGGTTATTCCCAGCACTCCGGAGTGGTTATCGTAGCGGACGGAACGAAAGAAGCAGAAGCACGTCTAGAGCGCGTATTGACAACGGATCCAGGAATGGGTGTAGTACGTCACGCGGATGCAGGCTATGATATCGCAATTCAAACAGCAAAGGAAAAAGGAATCAAAATCCCGATGTTGGAAGGTGGAAATTAATTGAAACCTGTATGGATTAAACATGCAAAAGAACTAGCAACAATTTCAGGTGAAAATGGACCGCGTAAAGGGAAAGACATGTCGAATCTTTCCATCATTGAGGATGGAAGCGTGTGGATTGAAGATGGCAAAATCGCGGCTGTCGGTACAACGGAAGAGTTGGAAAAACAGTATGCAAGTCGTGCAAATGAAGCAGATATTGTGGATGCAACGGGACGCCTGGTTACGCCAGGCCTCGTCGATCCTCATACACATATTGTCTATGGCGGAAGCCGTGAAAAGGAATTTGAAATGCGTCTTGAAGGTGCAACATATATGGACATCATGAATGCCGGTGGTGGGATTCACGCTACTTCCCGCATGACACGTGAAGCGACAGAAGATGAACTGGTGGAACAAGCATCCCGTCGTTTGGATTCATTCGCAAAGCATGGAGTTACGACGGTTGAAGGAAAAAGTGGATACGGACTCGATTTAGAGACGGAACTGAAGCAATTGCGTGCAGCGAAACGTCTCAATGAACAGCATGCGCTGGAAATCGTGCCTACTTTCATGGGCGCTCACGCCGTGCCAAGAGAGTATAAAGGCAATGAAGATGCATTCGTTGATTTAGTCATTGATGAAATGCTTCCTGTTGTCGCAGAAGAAAAATTGGCAGTATTCAATGATGTGTTCTGTGAAAAGGATGTTTTCACTCCGGAGCAATCTGAACGAATTTTAGAAGCCGGTAAAAAGCACGGCTTAACTCCTAAAATTCATGCGGATGAAATTGCATCATACGGCGGCGCAGAACTGGCTGCAAAAGTCGGAGCTATTTCCGCGGAGCATTTATTGAAAGCTTCCGATCAAGGAATTGAAGATATGGCGAAGGCTGGAGTGATTGCGTGCCTGCTACCTGCAACTGCATTATTCCTTCGTGAAGAAGCAGCAAAAGGACGACAGATGATCGACTCGGGGATGGCAGTCGCCATTTCCACTGATTGCAATCCGGGATCCTCTCCGACCACTTCCATGCCACTTGTTATGAACTTGGCTTGCATTTCGATGCGCATGACGCCTGCAGAAGCGTTAGTTGCCGCAACGATCAACGCAGCGAGCGCGATTAAAGTAGAAGACCGTGCGGGTTCATTGGAAGTTGGCAAACAAGGCGATGTCGTGATGTGGGATATTGGGAGCTATCAGGAGTTGCAATATCTATTCGGTGTGAATCATGTAGATAAAGTATGGAAAAAAGGTCAATTAATCGTTGGCTGACTTATAGAAACTGTGAAAGAACGTCTCAACACGACGTTCTTTTACAACGTTTCTGAGTGCATAGACATCTTAGAGGGGTGAACAGAATGGAGCAATTGAAGGAAAGAGCAACGAGTAAAACAAATACAGGTATTTGGAAGTTTTTTGTCTATAGTGCGATTGGTGCGTTTATGTTTTTTGTGCCTGTAACAATCAACGGCAACAATTCGATTATGCTGGACCATATCGTGACTTGGTTTCAGACGAATGTAAGCGCTGTCCTACCGTATTATGCATTACTCATTTTGATTGCTGGAGCCGCTTATCCGTTTATTTCAGGAACGTGGAAGAAATCAACAGTGGATATCGTATTTTCGTTCTTTAAAGTAATCGGACTTGTAGTAGGTATTCTTCTCATATTCAATATTGGACCAGCCTGGTTATTCGAACCGGATATGGGCCCCTTCCTATTGAATAAACTCGTGATTCCAGTTGGATTGCTAGTTCCAATTGGAGCGGCGTTTCTTGCGTTGCTTGTTAGTTATGGATTGTTGGAGTTTATTGGTGTGCTGATGCAGCCAGTTATGCGTCCGCTTTGGAGAACACCAGGACGTTCCGCAGTCGACGCTGTTGCTTCATTTGTAGGTTCATACTCACTCGGACTGCTCATTACGAATCGTGTATATAAAGAGGGGAAATATACTGCGAAAGAAGCGGCGATTATTGCGACAGGATTCTCCACGGTGTCTGCGACATTCATGGTAGTCGTAGCAAAAACACTCGACATTATGAGCATGTGGAATTTATATTTCTGGCTTACGCTTGTCGTCACTTTCATCGTAACAGGGATTACGGTGCGTATTTGGCCGCTTGCTTCCATGAAGGATGAGTATTATGAAGGTTCTACACCGCAACCAGAGATGAAACCGGAAGGCAGTCGTTTCGCAGCAGCTTGGGACGAAGCAATGGAAACGGTTTCTTCAGCTCCTGGACTCGTAAAAAATATCTGGATTAATGTGAAGGACGGATTGATGATGGCGATGGCGATTTTGCCTTCCATTCTATCTATAGGGCTATTAGGTCTTGTGCTAGCGGAATATACACCGGTATTTGACTGGATCGGTTATATTTTCTATCCGTTCACTTATTTAATGCAAGTTCCTGAACCGATGTTAGTTGCAAAAGCAAGTGCACTTGGAATTGCCGAAATGTTCTTACCGGCATCGCTCGTTGTACAGTCTGCTTTGATTTCAAAGTTCATTGTAGGCGTTGTGTCGGTGTCTGGGATCATCTTCTTCTCTGCGCTTGTTCCTTGTATCGTCGCGACTGAGATTCCGATTTCCATTCCCAAGTTGGTTATCATTTGGATTCAGCGTGTTATTTTAACAATCATCATTGTCACGCCGCTTGCGTTTTTACTACTATAAATAAAATAGAGCCCCTTCATCATTATGATGGAGGGGTTGATTTTGTATTTTTGGAAAACCGTCATGAAGTTGGTCGTTGTTCCATGTTTAGGAAGAAATGAAGTGGGTAGGCAGGGTTTAAGGGATAAAATCTGCCCTATCTTTATAAGTAGGAAGGAGGTGTGATGTTGGAAAAATGGAAAATAGTTTTTATGACATTATTTTTAATTGGAATGGCACCTATTGTAATGCATGCCGAAGAAAATGAAGCAGAACAGGAACCGAAGCAAAGAAAAGGGATCATATCGGGTGTTGTGGATGTGGTGGCAGATACGGTATCCTCTGCCGGTAATGTGGTAAATGAAACAGTCGAGATGACAGGTAAAACCGTCCAACAAACGGTTGAATTTACAGAAGATACTGTTAAAAGTGTAGCGGAACCACCTGCTGAAAAGCCTGTAAAGCAAATCGTTGAAAGGACTGCAGAGTTTGTACAGGGCACTGTGGAAAATACGATACCAGTTGTGAATCAAACAACTGAAACTGTCCGAGAGACTGCTGGAAACGTGACTGAGATCACTGAAGAAGTACCCATCGTTTCACATGCTAATCCTGTGGTAGAAGAGACAGTCGATTTTACCTCAACTACAGCAGACCGTACAGTCAATCTCGTGAACGAATCGGTCAACACAGTGACAGCATCAACTGACAAACCCATTAAGCGGGTAGTGGAAGATACCGCCGACTTTATAAGCGAAACGGTCAACGGTACAGTACCGATTGTAGAGGAAACAACGGAAATGGTACAAGGAATCGTACAAGACGTTGCGCGAGTAACGGAAGAGTTGCCGGAGTTGCCTGTTGTGACACCTGTCGTCGACCAAACGACAGAACTAGTGAAGGATACCGTCGATACTGTTAAAGGTACAACGGATCAAACAGTCTCTGAAACAGTCGATGCAGTGGTTGGTACAATACAGAAACCAGATGAAATTGTAATGGAGAAAGAGCCTGAATTTCCTTCTGAAGTGATAACCTCCGAAAAGCAGAATACGGAGATTGCGAGAGTTCCGTCCGTTCCTTTGAATAAGTCTAATTTTAATTCGAAAAAAGAGCCTGATGATCTTGAACTAGAAGTAGAATCTGAAGATATTCAGAAGGAAGCGATCAATTCATCTTTGAAATCTGATGGGTTGCACGAGGCGTCCAAAGCTGCAGATTTAATGCACAAACTATATGTATCTAGGCAATTCATGGAACAACAAGAACGCACGCCTGTTGGTTCAAACTCTTCATATAAGATGAACTTGCCTGGACAGTATGAGGGAAACGGCAAAAATTTGAATCGATCTGTGACAAAGAATGTGAAAGCAGCACCTTTTGAAGCTTTCATTACGACGGGTTCTTCATCAATCACCACAACATCTTCTTCTGTAAGTAGTTCACATGTAAATATAAGTGCAGACTTGTCGAGCGAATACTTAGTGAATGTTCAATTGGTCAGCAATCGCTGGTATTTGGAAAGCACAATCGGTAAATTGCAATGGGTCCATGAACCACCTGGGCAACCGCCCAAACAGCTCCTTTTTTATACGTTAGCGTTTAACTAATAAAAAAGGAGAGAATTATTATGAAAACAAATTGGATGAAACAAGTCGGAATCACATTCGTTGTCGGAGCATCGATATATTTATTCCCATCTGCAGGACAGGCAAATGAAACAGACGAATCTACGGACACTGCCTTAGAGGTCAATGATCAGAATGAAGCAAAGCCGCTCCTTGACGTTCATTTAGAAGATGTACCAGTTGTCGGTGATGTGAAAGTTCAAATTCCTTCGTCTGAAACAGGTGAACAATCTGTTGCGAAAGTACAGGTTAGCGAAGGTATCGTTGATAATCTGGAAGTGGATGTAGCACCTGTGAAAAATGTTGACCAACAGGAAACAACGCAAGCAAAGAAGGCTGTTGCTACTGTGAATTTGTCGACACCTGTTACAGATGATGTAGAGGTTGACGTAATCGCTGAAGAAAAAACACAGCAATTAGATACGTCTGAAACCTCTACTGCAATCACGAATGTCACTGCGGATGATTTGCCAATCGTTGGAGAAACGGAAGTTGGCATAGCAGAGAAGAAACACCAAACGACAGATGAAGCCACTTCATACGATGGCGGTGTAGTGGAAGTGAATATCGAAAAGGTACCCGTAGCGGAGGAAACGCATGTCGGCGTGCTCGACAAACATGTGGAGAAGACGGATGATTCCTATACAGAAAAAGGAGGGGTAGTGCAGGCGGATTTAGAAGCACCCGGTTTACTGGATGACACCCATGTAGGGATCTTGGATTCCCACGTTGTAAAAGGTGAAGACTCATCTATCTATAATGGTGGTGTATTAGAAGCGACAATCGAAAAAGCTCCGGTCTTAGACGAAACACATGTAGGAGTTTTAGACCAACATGTGAAGCAGACTGAAGACGGCATCACAAGTGATCGTGGAGTAGTCGAAGCAGATGTAGCGACGCCAGGTTTGCTGGACGACACCCATGTAGGGGTCTTGGATTCTCATGTTGTAAAAGCTGAAAACTCATCTTCATTCGATCGCGGCATAGTGGAGGCGACGATCGAAAAAGCTCCAATCTTGGATGAAACGCATGTAGGAGTGTTAGATCAGCATGTGAAAAAAGATGAAGATTCCTTTTCACTTGATCAGGGCATTGTGAACACTATTGTGACGAACCTTCCAATTGTCGGCGATCTGTCTATCGGTGTTTTAGACTATCACGAAAGAGAAATGGAAAACCAATCTTCTCTTTCCACAGGCTTAGCTCAGATTGGGTTAAATGGTACGCTTTTAAAAGATACGGCTGTAAATATTCTAAGAAAACAAGAACAAACGACAGAAGACGGAACCTATACAAAACAAAGCGGCATCACGTTGGGCGTAACTTTACCTATTCTAGGTGAAGTGCAAGCAGATATCTTGTCTAATGAAACGTTCACATCAATAGCTATCGTTTCCCCAACCACTCAGCCTGGAACAAATCCTGATGAAAGTCCAAACGACGACAGTAACGGTACAACGGAACCTGATGATAATGATGGACAGCCAGGAACGTCTCCAGAAGATAGAGATGAAAATCCAGCTCTCCCTGTGGTGGATAACGAAGAAAATGACGGCACCAATTCGAATGAAGGGAATGGAGAAACTACTCCAATCCGGGATTCGAACGATACCACGCCGCCGATTGTAGACGTTCCTGAAGAAAACGGGAATTCCAAGCAAGAGAATAACAACTTCGATTCGAATAGTGAAGAACAGCCGAATGGTATGTGGGGAGACAATGGTTCGGTTAAACAGCCAAACGCCGACAATTCTGATGGATCAGTGAATCCGAATCATCTGAATGCTGCTGGATGGTTGGCACAGACGCCTGCAAAACACAATCAATTATTCGACGCCAATATAGTTGGAACAAATGATAGATCCAACCAATTAGCCGGACAGCCAGTTGCATCTAATTCATTTGAACAATTGCCAACAACAGGAGGATTTTTGGATCCTGCCCTTACAGCTATCTTGGCTCTGTTCTTAATGATCGGCGGTTTTACAGCACGACAATGGGCGCTGAGCAAAAATGAGTGAGCGTGGAGCAATAAAGAAAGGCTCATTTGTCAAATGGATAGCAAACATCTTGATTATTGCGGGAGCGGCGACTTTGTTACTGCTCATTTCGGGAGTACATTCAAATAAAAAGCAGCAATCAGAACGATTAAATGCTTTTGCTGCGATGAAAGCGGAAGCAGCGAATTCTTCCGACATACATCCTGCATTACCAAATGGTACTTTGGATCCGAAACTTGAAGGAATCGAAGGCATTTTGGATATCCCGCAAATCGACTTGGAAGCCCCCGTGCTGTTAGGAGCTGATGAGCAGACATTGTCAGAAGGTTTAGGTGCTATTGAAAACATGGATCAACCAGGCGTGATCGACGGCAGTTATGCGATTGCAGGCCATCAATCGCATGTATTCGGAAAGTACTTCAACCGGCTTCATGAAATGGAAGCGGGTCAGGAGTTCACTTATGAAACTTTGGACGGAATACAGCGTTACAAAGTATTTGACATTCAAATTGTCAAGCCGGAGAAGGTGGAAATTTTAGATAGTCAAAATGGAATTGCATTGTTGTCATTAATCACGTGCTACCCAGAACGATCCAATGAATATCGGCTTATTGTGCAAGCGAAACGTATACAATAACAATCGGAAAATCCTTCAATCTATTATGGTTGAAGGATTTTCTGTATGTTGACCACTCAGTTAAACTTGTATATCTGTCTGTCTTCAAAAGACTCAGGAAATTAATAGATTATGATATACTTTGCCTAGAATAGAAAGGGGGAAGTAGGATGACGCCTAAAAACTCAGACCGTTTTATCGTCGCGTATAATCGTATTGATAAGTCCTTAGTAAAACTAACAGGCATGCCAAATCATTTTTCGTTTTCCCGAAGAATTGACAAAGCAAAAGAGAAAAATGCGCTGATTCGACATTATGAAGAGGAGTTGCGGGAGTTCGGGAGTTTGCGGAATGCAATTATACATAATCGGACAGGGTTGAATTATGCGATTGCGGAGCCCCATGACGTGATCGTAGAAATGATTGAAATGATCGAGAAAAAATTGTCTAATCCTATGACAGTGAAGGATCTCTTCAGTAGAAAAGTACATACGTTACAAGCGAAGGAGTCGTTGGCAACGGGGTTAAAGATGGTAAGAGAGAAGAAATTCAACCAAATACCGATCTATCAAAAAGGCAGGTTCATCGGGTTGATTACCGCTAATGGAATTATGAATTGGCTGGCGGATCAAAAACACGAAGACATTTCCCGGGAAATACCGACATTATACGATGTTTATAATCACGAAAAACGTAAAAACACGTATCGTTTTGTAAAAAGTACATTATCTGTTTATGAAGCAGAAGAGTTTTTTAAGAAGTCGATTCTTCGAGGAAATCGTTTGGAAGCATTGCTCATTACGGAGCATGGAGGAAAAGATGAAAAATTGATCGGCATTATAACACCATTGGATTTATTGAAGCTGGATTGACGATATGGGAAAAGGTGATTAGGTTGAAATCTGAAACTACAACTAGGTTATATGAACCTGCAATCCACTTTCAAAAAGTCTCGTATAAAGTGAAAGATACTGAAATTCTCAAAGAAGTGACTGGTTCATTTCCTAAACATAGAATTACTACGCTCGTCGGACCTTCAGGAGCAGGGAAAACGACGTTATTGAAAATGTGTAATGGATTGTTAAGCCCTACAAGCGGAGAAGTTTATGTGGAAGGACTGCCTCTTCAAGACATTTCACCAATACAATTGCGTCGACAAGCAGGGATGGTTCTGCAGAATTCCCCAGTGATGGACGGCAGTGTTTACGATAATTTGTCATTGCCATTACGTCTGCAAGGCAAGGAATTAAGTGAAGAAAAAGCGACCGATATATTGAATCAAGTAGGGCTTGATCGAAAATACTTACGTCGCAATAGCCGCAACTTGTCAGGAGGACAGCAACAAAAAGTTTCGATTGCGCGTACATTGCTGAATGAATCCAATATCCTTTTGCTTGATGAAATCACTTCTGCACTCGATCCTTCATCATTACGCGAAGTAGAGGAATTGATTCGCAAGCTTAACGAAGTCCATCAAATTACGGTTGTATGGATTACACATAATTTAGAACAGGCAAAGAGAATGGGGCATTACGCTTGGATTATGATCGACGGCCAACTTGTGCAGACAGGGAATACTTCTGCGTTACAACATTCAGATGATCCATCTGTAGAACGCTTTTTGAGAGGGGAATTCAAATGAGTACGACGGCCCTCCTGCTGACGTTAATCTTCGTTTTCATTCCAATCATTCTATCCAAAACACTTGGATTGCAACTGGAAAAAGACACGGTTATTGCTACGGTACGCTCTACAGTTCAATTGTTGCTAGTTGGTTTTGTATTAAAATTCGTCTTTGATTCGGAAAGTTATTTGTTCATCTTTTTGATGGTTTCCCTGATGATTGGCGCTGCTGTTCAGAACGCCCGTAAAAAAGGCCAGCAAATAAAAGGGATCACATGGAAGCTGATCGTAACTTTTGTTCTATTAGAAGTTTTGACACAAGGTATTTTGCTGGGATTCAAGATTGTTCCCGCGACGGCTCAATACATTATTTCATTGACGGGTATGGTGATTGGAAATTCAATGGTCCTGTCTATACTTTTCCTTAACCGCTTCGTAGCGGAAGTGGAAACCCATCGTTCAGAAAGCGAGTTGATTTTATCCCTTGGAGGTACTCCCAAACAAGCCATTCATCGACAATTGATCCGCTCTATACAAGCGAGCATGATTCCTACAATTGAGAGCCAAAAAACAATCGGCCTTGTGCAATTACCCGGTATGATGAGCGGGCAAATCATTGCAGGCGCAGATCCTTTGGAGGCTGTACAATTTCAAATCTTGGTCGTGTTCTTGTTATTAACTACAGCTGCTTTAACAAGTGTCTGCCTAGGCTTGCTTTCGTATCCTACGTTGTTCAATGAACGGATGCAGATGATCCAAAGAGGAAATGATAGTTCAGATGAATAAATGAACAAATATTCATATGGATTCAGCGAGAAAAAAACCTGCACTACTGCTGAATCCGTCATGTTTTTGACAGCTGTATTATTCTTCGTGTGGATTGAAGCAAAACACATAATCATCGTTTTAAATTATGCGATCACCGAACCAAACTATATCCTTCCCGCACTAAACAACGTGATCACAAAAACAAACTACATCATCCCTATACCACCCCCTAACCAATTAAACCTACCAAACTATCCGTAGTTCAAACGAATCATAATCATAAATCTATTTGACAATGATTCTCATTATCACTTATGATGATTGCAATGAGAAACGTTCTCATTAAAATAAGGGGGGTATGGAGAGAGATGAAGAAACTAGTAAGTGTAGCAGGTCTTCTCCTGTTGCTATTGGTCTTAGGAGCATGTGGTGCAGAAGAAGATCAAGCAGCAGATAAACTGGCTGCGGCTCCTATAAAGGCTGAAGAGCCAGAAGTGACAGGCAATCCAAGTATTGAAGTAACCGATCTGACAGGTCAGACATTGACTTTTGATAAAACTCCATCTTCTGTCGCCACATTAAGTTCAGGCGATTTAGATGTGTTACTGGCACTGGGAATTGAAGTAGCAGGACGCCCGACTGTGCAGGGACCTTCAGTAGAAGGACTTGAACAAGTTGCAGAAATCGGGAATCCACATCAGCCAAATTTTGAGAAGATTGCAGAAATAAATCCGGAAGTCCTGATTGCTGCACCAAGCTTCAAACAGCATGAAGAAAACATGGAGCGTCAAGGAACGAAAATAGTTTATACTGCGGCTAATTCCGTTGAAGATATTCAAAATACAATCGAATTGTTTGGAACAATATTCGATAAAGAAAAAGAAGCACAAACAATTCAAGATAAGATTGCAAGTGAAATCCAGAAAAACACTGAACAGAAAGCAGATCCTGTCAGAACACTGCTTGTCTATGGAGCACCCGGTACATACTTGGCAGCCCTTCCAAACTCTTTATCCGGTAACTTATTGGAACTGGCAGGCGGCGAAAATATCGCAAGTGATTTCCCGAACGAAGAGAAATATCCACAATATGCAAGCTTAAGTGTCGAGAAAATCATTGAACGCAATCCAGAAATGGTCATGTTGATTACGCATGGTGAGCCGGAAGCTGTCAAGACAGCGTTCGAAGGCGAAATGTTGAAGAACCCTGCATGGAAAAACTTAGATGCAGTCAAAACGGGAAATGTTGTCGTCCTACCTTCCCATTTATTTGGCACGAATCCCGGAACGAAAGTAGTCGAAGCACTTGAAGTAATGAAAGAAAGTTTAGGCCAGGTTAAATAAGATGATTGCTGTACACGAACGAACAAAAAAAGATCAGCACCCGCTTGCAAGAAAACGTCTCATCGTGTTAGTGACGAGCGGCAGTTTACTGATGGTCGCAGCTATCGCCAGTTTGATGATCGGACCTGTTTCGTTCTCTTTGCAAGAGATTTGGAATGGCATCTTTCAATCAACGGATACGATGGAACGGCGAATCGTTTGGGAACTTCGTTTTCCACGCGTTTTAGTCGGCATGATTGTCGGAACCAGCTTAGCGGCATCCGGGGCGATATTACAAGGAATCATGCGTAACCCGCTCGCAGATCCGGGAATTATCGGCGTATCTTCTGGCGCTGGACTAGCAGCGACAACCATCATGATCATCTTTCCGGCATACATTATGTTCTTACCGCTCGCTGCCTTTTTAGGTGCATTCGTGACGGCTCTCGTTATTTACGCATTATCTTGGAGAGGCGGGGCATCACCGCTGCGAATCATTCTTGTCGGTGTCGCTATCAATGCCGTTATTGGTGCTTTCATGAGTGCGCTCATGCTGCTGTACAGCGATCGGGTTCAATCGGTCCTGCCATGGCTTGCCGGTGGAATAGCGGGTGTCGGTTGGGTGCAATTTGAGATGATTATTTATTACGTAATTGCCGCGCTTGTGTTAGCAATCTTTTCAATCAAGCATATTCGGATTTTACGGTTAGGAGACGAAGTAGCCAAATTACTCGGTCATAACGTGGAACGAAGTCGATTTTTCTTAATTGTTTTGAGTACATTGCTTGCTGGATTGGCGGTAAGCGTTTCGGGCTTGATCGGTTTTGTCGGTTTGGTCGTACCGCATATTATGCGCTCGATTGTTGGAGGCGATTATCGGTTCCTTCTGCCAGCTTCGGCATTAGGCGGTGGATTGCTTGTTGTGGTGGCGGATACGATCGCCCGTAGTGCTTTTAATCCGATCGAGTTGCCTGTTGGTATTTTATTGTCTTTCCTAGGCGGTCCATTCTTCTTGTACTTAATTCAAAAACGGAGGGATTCATTTGCTGGTAACTGAAGAACTTTCCTATCGTCATTCGGATTCATTCGGATTATCGTCTATCGATCTTCATATTAAACAAGGAGAAATCGTCAGTCTGATCGGTCCGAATGGTTCAGGCAAGTCTACTTTTTTGAGGCTGATCTCGCGGCTGATTACGCCAGGTAGCGGTGAAGTTTTGCTGAACGGAGAACGTCTGAAGCGAATGAAGTCGCAGGAAGTGGCGAGGAATTTGGCGATGCTTCCGCAAATGCAAGATCACCAATTGGATGTGACGGTGGGAGAGCTAGTGGAATTCGGCAGACATCCTCATCGTACTGCGTATGGAAAGCTTAGCCAGGAGGATCAGGAGATCATTGATTGGGCGATTGAAGTAACGAATTTAGGTGCTTATAAAAATCGTCTATTGCATTCATTGTCTGGGGGGGAACGGCAACGTGCCTGGATTGCCATGGCGATTGCCCAGCGTCCGAAAATTTTGTTGCTCGATGAACCAACCACGTATTTGGATATTTCACATCAGCTGGAAGTGATGGAGCTTGTGGCGGAACTGAATGAGTCGTACGGCATGACCATTGTCATGGTGCTCCATGATATCAATCAAGCAGCCAGTTATAGTGACCGCATGATCGTATTGAAAGATGGAAGGGTACGGTTCGATGGTATTCCACAATGTGTTTTGTGCAAAGACATGTTCCATTCGATTTTTGAAATTGATGCGGAAATTTTCATGAAGAATGGGAAATGTTTTTTCACACCTAGTAAATTACGAAAGGGAGAATGTCATGAGAGCAGAGGGAGAAAAGAAACAGCCAATTGACCAAGGACTTGTACGGCAATATTTAATTGCGACACATGGCAATTTTGAGAAAGTACAGAAGTTGATTGAAAAGGAACCTGATTTGGTTCATGCTGTGATGAACTGGGGTGGCGATGACTGGGAGAGCGGGTTGGGGGCTGCTGCGCATACTGGAAACCGGGATATTGCGGAGTATTTAGTAGCAAAAGGAGCACGTATGGATATTTTTGCAGCCGCTATGCTGGGTGAATTGGAAATTGTCCAATCAATGCTGAAGTGGTATCCGGACTGGCGAGAATTAAAAGGTCCGCATGGTATTCCATTATTGCGGCATGCGGTAGTAGGCGGTGACCAAGCGCAACATGTAGTAGACTATTTACAGACGATGAAAGAGGAGGCAGTGCAATGCAAATGATGACAGCAGTGAATACGATTTTTGTGGAAAAAGGAAAAGGGGAACAGGTGACTGCACGTTTTCAACGAGCGAAAACAGTCCACACATTTGAAGGATTCATTCGAATGGAAGTTCTATTGAAGCAGGATGCTGAAGATCAGGATGAAGTGAAAGTTTGCACGACTTGGGAAGACGAGAAGTATTTTCAAAACTGGCTGAATAGCCGAGAGAATGCAAAGTCTCACGAATCGAAAGCACCATCAACTGAACCAAGTCCGATTTTGGGGAATAAGTTGACGAAATTTGCTGTGAAAGTACAACATTTACCAGCCGAAATTAGTGAAGTGAAGTAATTTTTTGACGTAGCGGCGGCAGATAGGATGCTAGAACTGCCGCTCTATCAAAGTCCGAATGCGATCTATACAGAGACCTGACTGTATAGATGGCTTTCGGGATACCGTCAGCATAACTGTACATCGCGGAAACACTTGGAAGCCGATGTCGCAAAGTCTCACCTAATCGCAACCCTCCCTTACTTGCGGACATTCTAAGGATTTAAAGACATTGTTGCTTTCAAGATGTTCATTTGGCTGCCTTTCTTAACTGAAAGGCAGTTTTTTTATTTTTATTCATCAGGCGGGATTGTTTGAGAAAGAGTTTTCCTATGTCAATTTGAGCGGTTCTTGTTTTTTTATGGGAAAGTTTTTGTCTTATGGGGCAGTGGTTATGGCAATAGAAATGTGCGTTGCGCTGGTAGTTTGGTGCGTGTTGGTTATACATTGGTTCGGTCTGGCCTAACAAATGTGAGGATAGAAGAGTATTAGCTCGGTCTGATGAAACTATGGTTCGGTGCAATGATGGTTTGGTTCGTTCCCGCTAATTTCATTGTCCTATTACGCATAAAAGCTGTCACGGAAAGTCATTTCTGACTTTCTGTGACAGCTCTATAAGTGCAATTGATTTTATGTGAAGGAATATTTCCCTTTTCTTATACTTTGCCCACAAACCAAAATAATAAATGTGCAATACCTGCTATAATCGGTAATGCGATAATGGTGCGAAGCAAGAAAATGATTAGTAAATCAAAAATGTTCAAAGGAATTTTCGTTCCTAAAATCAATCCGCCGACTTCAGACATATAAATGAGCTGTACGACTGATACTGCTGCGATGGTAAATAATGTGACAGGCGAAGTGATGACGCCTTCTGCCAAAATAACGGGTAAAAACATATCCGCAAATCCGACGACCATCGTCTGTGCTGCATCTGCTGCTTCGGGTATTCTCAAAAACTCCAGAATGTATTCGAATGGTTTACCCAGGATTCGGAAGATGCTCGTATATTCCGCAAGCATCAAAGCTACTGTCCCGAAAGCCATGACTACTGGTGCGACTCCAAACCACATGTCAAGTACGTTTTGAAAACCCATTTTGACGGTTTTTCCAATGGAGCGTTGTTTTGAAGCCGTCTGTAATGCAGTATCCAAGCCTAATGCAAATACATTCGTTCCTTCAGGCAATTTTTCATCTTCAAGTGAAAACTCCCGATCGTCGATATACGTATTCTTAATAGAACGTAAAGGATAGATCCGCGGCATGACGAGAGCCAAAATCAATCCGGTTAAAACTACTGTTCCGTAAAATGGAAGGAAGTAATCTGCCATTCCGACCGTATCGATGATGACCAATGAAAATGTAATCGATACAACAGAAAATGTGGTAGATATAATGGCAGCTTCACGCTGTGTATAATGGCCTTCTTCATACTGTTTACTCGTTAATAAAACACCAATTGTTCCGTCTCCAATCCACGAAGCAAGTGCATCAATGGAAGAGCGTCCTGGTAGATTGAATAAAGGCCGCATGATCTTGACCATCAGCGTTCCGAAAAACTCTAGTAATCCGAAGTTCAGCAAAAGCGGAAGCAAAAGTCCCGCGAAGAAGAAAATACTGAACAAAAAGGATACAAGTCCGTCACTTGCCAATAGTAAGCCACCTGTATTTTCACTCCAAATGGCTTCAGGTCCTACTTTAAAGACGACCATGACAGAGAACACTGCACCAATTACGCGAGTGATCGTCCAGAAAGGTGTCACTTTGAATAAATTTACAAAAAATGAAGGACGCTGAGGATCCTTTCTTACGAATGAAAATAGGATGGAGCCTAATGCAGAGAGTATGATCATCACCATCATCAACTGCGAGATAACGGGTTCCAGCGATCCTGCCATTAAGTCGGCTAGTTTGGCGATCGGTACTTTCCAGCCATCCTGAAATGGCAATGGAATCATAAATAGCATAATCCCGAGAAGGGAAGGAATCAAAAATACAAACCACGTACTAGCGGTATATTTCTTCAAGGTAGTTCTCTCCTTGTCTTTGATGTATAAAGTGAATATTTATACATTATACTGTTTATCCGTCCAATGTAAACACTTTAAGCTAAAGTGCGATTTTTCAGTTAGCGGGCAGACTTTAATTGATAAAAAGCTCGCTTGGAATAACTTCCAGAGAAGTGTTGAATTTGCATCTCAATATGTTCCGAATGAAGTGCATTACGCAACGGCTGGATCCTGAAAGAAGTTCGCCAAAATGTCCGGTCATCAGATTTCACCTTTACTTTGAGCTTTCTTTGTATACATGCTATTGCCTTTTTTACCAATTTAGAAACCAATACAAATGTACACTTTTGCAAGAGTTCAAAGAGCATTCGAAATCCATGAATTTTCTTCATTATTACAAGTATGAAATATAACCGTTCCCTCTTTAAATCTGATAGGAAAAAGCGTATGCTATTTCAATAGTAATGATTATGAGGAAGAAATGGAGGAGGATGTTGGTGGTTTTTGGAGAAAACATCAAAGTCCGTAAACGCATCTTACAGTTGATCGACGGCTTAACAGATGAGGAATTTAACGGAACGCCCTCATGCGGCGGCTGGTCTCCCAAGCAGATCGTAGAACATTTAGCATTAATGGAGTGCCGAGTTGCTACAAACATTGCCAAAGAATTGAAAAACCCTGACAGTCCGCGGGTTTTCAAAAAACCGATCAGTGTATCGGCCAGTCCTCTAATCAAGGCTTATTTATTGGAATACACAGAACCGACGGATACGTATCTCTCGATTTCAGAGACTAAAGAACGTCTACATCAGTCTCGAAATTTTCTATTGGATATCTACGACTCGGCAACTGAAGAAGAGTTACGCAGCAAGTCCATCAAGCACCCGGTCTTCGGGTACGTACCGTTAATCCAGTGGTTCCGTTTCGTCGGTTTCCACGAAAAACGCCATTTGAGACAATTGAAAAGAGCAGTGGATCTTGCGAAATCAAATCCCACGCCGCTTTATGAATCGTCTAAATAATAGATAGGAAAGAACTTGACCCCACTCGGCTCAAGTTCTTTTCTTTTGTCAGGTTTTCGTTGTCCCCTATAGAAGTGTTTTTCAGCTATACTAGGAATAGCAGCTTGAAGATAGGATGTGGGGTTATGAGTCATTTAGTTGTAGAAAAATTAACCAAAACGGTTGGGGATAAAACCTTGTTTAAAGATGTAGAATTTGCCATTACAAGCGGTGAGAAGATCGGGTTAATCGGCATCAACGGAACCGGTAAATCTACTTTATTATCCATACTGGCAGGACAAGAGGAAGCGGATTCTTATGCAGCGGATCATCCGAATAAATTCCGTATCGCCTTTCTTCCTCAGGAGCCAGTTGTGGATCCTGAATTGACAGTCATGGAGACAGTTTTTAAGAGTGATGCACCGATCATTCAGCTGAATCTTCATTATGAGCATGCTTTGCAAGAACTTTCATCAGATTCATCAAACCCTGAGCTTCAAGAACGTTTTACGCGTTTGCAAAATGAAATGGACGCAACAGGTGGGTGGGATTTGAATGCCCAGGCACGAACGATTCTCATGAAGCTTGGAATTGATATGTTTGATCGGAAGATGGGCGAACTTTCAGGAGGCCAGCAAAAACGGGTAGCTTTAGCGAAAGTGCTAATCGAGCCGGCAGATCTATTGTTGCTGGATGAGCCGACAAACCATTTGGATGTGGAATCCATTCGTTGGTTGCAAGACTTCCTGCAAAATATTCAAGGCGCCGTTATGTTCATCACGCACGATCGGTACTTTTTAGATCAAGTAGCAACCCATATATATGAATTGGCGAATCAAACATTGTATTCGCATACAGGAAACTACGCCGACTACTTGGAATCCAAAGCATTGCGCGAAGAAATGGCCGCTGCGTCTGAGCAGAAAGACCGCAATCGTTATCGTAATGAATTAAAATGGATACGCAGAGGTGCCAAGGCGCGTTCTACCAAACAAAAAGCACGAATCGGTCGTTTCGAAGAACTTGAAGAAAAAGTGAAACAGACAGACTCCTCATTAGATTTAGAAATGGATCTGCAAACTTCACGTCTAGGTAGGAAAGTTCTGGAAATAAATGATATTACCAAAAGGTTTGGACAAAAAGTGATTTTGCATCCGTTCTCCGCAATTTTACAGGCAAAAGACAGAATTGCCATCGTCGGTCCGAATGGTGTTGGTAAGTCAACACTTCTTAAGATGTTGGAAGGCACCATTGCACCAGATACTGGTAATATCGAAAGAGGAGCGACGGTGAAGATTGCGCATTTTCATCAGCATATTCCGCCAATGGATGAAAATCAGCGAATTATTGAATATATCCGTGAAACATCCAATGATATAGAAGATGGAAGCGGCGCACGATTATCAGCTACACAAATGTTGGAGCGATTTTTATTTCCGGCTTCTTCACATGGTACGCCAATTGGGAAGCTTTCTGGCGGCGAGCGAAAACGGCTCTATTTGTTGAAGCTTTTGATGGAGCAGCCGAATGTCCTGCTGCTAGATGAACCGACGAATGACTTAGATCTTGAGACACTGTCTGTCTTAGAATCCTTTATCGATACGTTTACTGGCGTCGTCGTTACCATCTCGCATGATCGCTTTTTCCTCGATCGTATATCACGAAAGCTTTGGGTATTGGATGGGACAGGAGACATAAATGTATGGCTCGGTCTGTATTCCGACTTCTTGGAGGAGACTCCATTGAAAGAGGAAAAAGCACCGAAGAAAATAGAAGTGCAGCCTCAAGAAGAATTAAAACAGAAAAAGAAGATGACCTATTCGGAGAAGAAGCAATGGGAAACCATTGAGTCGGATATAGAAGTACTTGAAGAAAAAATCACAGCGACCGAACAAGAAATGGCAGGAACGGGATCTGATTACGATCGGCTTCGCTTACTCGATGAACAGTTGACAGAGCTCAATACACAATATGAAGAGCTGATCGAACGCTGGTCGTATTTACAGGAATTAGCCGACTAAGAAAGAAAGAGTAGATGGAGGAGATTTCGTTGAAAATAAAAGCAATTGAACCGACACCTAGTCCCAATTCGATGAAAATCATCATGGATACTGCATTACCTGAAGGGAAGAGTCATAATTATAAAAAGAAAGATGAAACTGAAGCACCTGAACCGATCCGTTCACTCTTGGCAATCCAAGGTGTGAAAGGAATTTATCATGTGTTGGATTTCATGGCAGTCGAGCGGATCGGCAATGTCCCTTGGGAGTCTATACTCGCAGAAGTACGCGCTGTTTTAAATGAAGAAGGCGATGTAATGGAACAATCGGAAGACATGGAAATAGATGAACACTATGGGGAAGTATATGTTCATGTACAAACGTATAAGGACATCCCATTGCAAGTCAAAGTTTTCAACAGCGATGCGGAAGTGCGTTTCGGTTTGAGTGAACGCTTCGTCAACGCAATGGAAGCTGTACACCACTCCGAAGTGGAGAATTATATTTTATTGAGAAAATGGGCGGACTATGGCATTCGTTACGGTGAACTGCAAGAAGTGGGAGACCAAGTCGCGCAGGAACTGGAAGCAGCTTATCCAGAAAAACGTCTGCAAGAACTGGTAGAAAAAGCTGAAAAAGCCGATGATGAAACAAAAGTTAGAGGCCAAAAAGTAACGCTCGCTGAGTTCACTGTTCCTGAATGGGAAAAACGTTTCCAGCTATTAGACCAAATGCCGGACCCGGATGCGTCCGATTATCCAGTATTGTCCGTTGCACTTGAAGACGAGAAAATGTCAATCCGTCGTCTCGCTACGGTTTATCTCGGAATGATTGAAGATGAATCGGTTATTCCGTTTATCGAAAAAGCATTAGAAGACAAAAGCTGGGCGGTTCGCCGTACGGCAGCAGACTGTATGAGCGACCTAGGATATGTTGGGTTCGAACCTGCGGCGATTCGTTTATTGAAAGATAAAAACAAACTCGTCCGCTGGCGTGCAGCAATGTTCTTATATGAAACTGGTACGGAGGACGCATTGCCTGCTTTACATGAAGCGGAAAATGATCCGGAATTTGAAGTGAAGCTGCAAGTGCGCATGGCGATTGCCCGCATTGAAGAAGGCGAGGAAGCTAAAGGTTCTATTTGGCGCCAGATGACGGAACGAAATTAAGGAATAAAGGGCTGTCCAGAAAATTTCTGGCAGCTCATTTTTTGTATGAGAGAGCGTTTTGTTCATCTATTTTTACTAGGTTGACAGGATTGTGCGGTACTCAGCTGGTTTGGATGGTTCCTCTGCTACTTTTGCCTATTCTTTTTAAAATTTGACTATTCATCCCTTTCTTTTAACAAGGACTAAAGGTATACTGTAATAATACTGTATATTTACCTAGGAGGTCCTAATAAAGTGAAAAAATCTAGAAGTATTGCGATGCGGCTGTCAGGGTTAATCATTGCATTATTTTTATTATTGTTTTTAGTGTATTCGGTCGTCACAAGTGTCATGTTACATAAGCAAAGCCTGCGTGATGCGGAAGAATTTGCAATGGAAAGCACAAATAAGAGTTCGCTTGCTTTGAGTGAAAAGCTAAAGGAAACGAATGAAATGCTGCGAACAACTAAACATATTTTGGAAACCCAGCGAGCAGAAGGAGATCTTCATGCGGATGAAGTCATTCGAATCATCAAGAACAACCTTCAAAATAATGAGGATGCAACAGGAATGGCAGCTGTCATCAATCAAGCAGCCATTGCGAATAAAGATGCAATACCACAGGATCTACTGGATGATGATCAACAATTCATTCCGTATACCTTTAAAGAAGGGTCAACAATCGGTGTCGAGCCTCTAAGCGGGATGGACGATCCGGAAGCCAACTTATGGTATACAGTGCCGAAATCAGAACAGCGTGCGATTCTGACGGAACCTTATGCATACGATACAAACGGACAAACGATTCTTATGACAACTATTTCTGTGCCATTACTTGATTCAGCAGGTACTTATTTCGGTCTGTTGACGACCGATTTATCCATTGATTTCTTAACAGATTTGGTAAATTCGATTAAACCTGACGGAGGCTATGCATCGGTTATTACAGACAATGGCGATGTAACAGCAAATAGCCTGAAAGAAGAAATGAACGGCGCCAATATGCAGGATTCCATTGATTGGGCTAGTGTCAAAGAAGTTATGGACAAAGGCGAACTTTCGAATCTATACGTTGATTCGCAGAGTTTAGGCGAAACTGCCTTCAACGCGTTTGCGCCTATTACTTTAAAGGATATTGATGAAACATGGACAGTGCAGACAGTAACACCTAAATCGAAAATCTTGGAAACGTTCAATTCAATTTTGTGGATCACGATTATTTCGGCAGTCGTCATTGTGTTGCTCATGGCAGCGGCTTCTACCGCTTTCATTTATCGACAATTACGTCCATTGCGGGAATTGCAGCATTCAATGGAAACAGCAGCGGCTGGAGATTTGACGGTGCTCGTCGATGAAAATTCGGTACGGCAAGATGAAATTGGTGCCGTTTCATTGGCTTATAACGATATGCTGCAACGAACGAATGAAGCGATACGAACAGTGCAACAGTCATCTACCCAATTGAGTGACTCATCTTCTCAAGTAACACACGCATTTGAAGAGCTTGTAGCTGCGAATCAGGAAGTTTCAGTAGCGACCGATGAAATTGCGCAAGGTGCGTCACGTCAGTCTGAAGATACAGAGCAAACGAGTCTTCGTATATCCGACTTGGCTGATCGTATGGAACACTTGAATGAAATGTTCCATACTATGAACAATTTATCTGGACAAGCTTCTGATGCTACGGAAGATGGTATTGGTGAAGTGAAGAAATTACGCGACCATAATACATCCGCCAATGATATGAATCACAAAGTTCAACTTCAGATTGAAACGCTATCTACTAAGATATCGTCGATCAATCAAGTAATCCAAACTTTACATGATATTACGGCAAGTACTAACTTGCTCGCACTCAATGCAAGTATTGAGGCAGCAAGAGCAGGAGAGAGCGGGAAAGGTTTTGCGGTCGTAGCGGATGAAGTTCGGAAGCTGGCGGAACAATCACGTGTTGAAACCGAGGTAATTCAAGAAACCGTAAAAGAGATTTTAGTAGAGTCTGAACAAACGGTGGAAGTGATTGACAAGAGCATGGAATTGATGGAAGGTCAGAATCAATCCGTTTCGGATACGGAAGAATCATTTATCCGAAATGCTAAGATCACGAAGCAAATCCGTGAAGCGATTGCGGAGTTGTCAGAAGAGCTGACCGAAATGATGGAGCATAAAGACGAAGCAATCCTCGCCATTCAAAATGTATCTGCTATTTCAGAACAAACAGCGGCTTCAGCTGAAGAAGTGAGTGCATCGTCCGCGGCACAACAACACGAACTCGAGCAAGTGGCGAATTCGACAACTCAAATGAATAAAATTGCTGGAGAACTCCAAGGCGTTGTGGAGCGATTTAAGCTATCTTAAGTTATGTAAAGCAGAGACGGAAAAATTCCGTCTCTGCTTTTTTTGACTAAATCTGTTAATAAGTCGGAATTAAATTATATTGCAGGAAGTTGGGATTGGAATAGAATAGGTGGTGGGTGTATGGTAAAATGAACAACTTATATAGTGAAAAGTATTTAGAGTGATATTTCTGAAGAAGGGGTTATAAATGGCATGGTGTATTTATTTAAGAAAGATAAACGTAAGGCAGAAGTAATAGCGAGGGGAACTAAATTGGATTGTATTACTGGAGTTATTCAATTGGATCATTCTCCTTCTGTGAAAAAGCAAATGGATATGATTAATTTCACGGAGTATGACCTTGGATTCCTTCTGTCTATTAAAGATCAAGTTCAACCTATCCTGCCTGTTATGGTAGATGCTTTTTATAAAGCCTTGGATGCAGAACCGAAATTGAATAAGATTATCTCCAATCATAGCAGCAGAGAGCGTTTGAAAGCGTCATTGAACAGACATTTACTGTCGATATTCGATGGTCGGATTGATGAAGCTTATTTGGAACAGCGGAAAACCATCGCGAAGGTTCATGTGCATATCGGCCTTGAATCGAAGTGGTACTTGGCTGCCTTTGATGTAATTTGCGATGAGTTTTTTACCTTCATTGAACAGCTGGACATACCGAGGGAAAGGCAATTTCGGACATTGCGTGCATTCATGAAGATATTGAATTTTGAACAGCAATTGGTGTTGGATGCTTACGAAGATGTAAATAAGGAAAATCGACAAAAGGCTGAAGAATCGAAAATTATTGTTAAGGAAAAGGTATTGGGAACTGCCCAAGAGTTGGCAGCGGTCAGCGAGCAGACAAGTGCTTCTTCAGAAGAACTTTATAATAAAACGCAAATTCTTGAAAAAATGACGGTTCATAGCTTGTCGTTTATTACGGACACGGAAACGACTTCGCTTGCCAGCAAAGAATTGGTGAATCAGCAGTCACAAAAATTTGAACAGATAGTAGAGTTTACGGCAGATCTGATGGACCGCATGGAAGCACTATACAAGTCTACGGATCATATACGTGAGGTAGTAACGCTCATTACGTCCATTGCCGATCAAACGAACCTCCTTTCATTGAATGCGGCGATTGAAGCAGCAAGAGCCGGACAACATGGTAAAGGGTTTGCTGTGGTGGCGGCAGAAGTACGCAATTTATCTGTTGAGACAAAGAAAGCGATCAGTACTGTCACAGCTATGATTGAAGAAACAAATACGAATATGAACGACATGTCCAATTTTGTACAAGTAATGGAACGGTTGATTCAAGAAAGTTCTGCCGGCAATCTACAAGTGACAAATTCCTACAATGAAATTATACAAGCTGTTTCAGGTATGAAAGAGCAAAGTGAACAATCCAAGAATTCCGTTGAGAGTACTGTGCAAATTCTACAAGAAATCAATCAAGCGGTGGGAGCGATTGCTCACTCGTCAGATGATTTGATACAGTTGGCAGAAGATCTTTAAGAAAGTAACAGGACAAATTATTAAAGAATATGAAGAGCGGGATGAGAGATCTTTTCTTTCTATTAGGTATATAGCCTATCATTTGTTACACTGAACTGATAAAAAGACTCGTGAATGAAGGTAGGTGTTTGTATGGAAGAAGTAGCACTAATTAGTGTTGTGTCCATTTTAGCACTTGGAATTTTTTCTCAGTGGCTTGCATGGCGTATTCAATGGCCTTCTATATTTATAATGTCAATTGCCGGCTTGCTCATCGGTCCGCTGCTTGGCTTGGTCAATCCCGAACTGGCACTCGGTGAGCTCTATAGTCCGTTGATTTCGCTGGCAGTAGCTATCATTTTATTTGAAGGCAGTTCCAATTTGGATGTACGGGAGATTAAGGATATTTCTAAATCTGTCTTTCGAGTTGTCACAATGGGTGCATTTCTTGCATGGATTTTGGGGTCACTTACTGCGCACTTCATTGCAGGACTCACATGGGAAGTGTCATTCATTATAGGAGGTCTCTTTGTCGTGACAGGGCCGACCGTCATTATCCCGTTGTTGAGGAATGCGAAATTAAAAGCCCGGACTGCAGCGGTACTGAAGTGGGAAGGAATTATTGTCGATCCGGCCGGCCCATTGCTAGCATTATTTGCCTACGAAGTAATCAAGGTTTTGACGAATGAGAATTTATCACTAAATTACTTATTGAATTTCTTTGGTGGCGCCGGGCTTGCGGTCCTTCTCGGATTGGTGATGGGGACCTTGATCGGTATTATGGTGAATAAAGGTCAATTTCCGGAGTACTTAAAATCTCCCGTTATTCTGGCATTTGTCTTGCTTTGTTTTACGATGGCAGAAGTCATCATGCATGAAACGGGAATGCTTGCTGTGACGGTTATGGGTCTCGTATTAGGTCGGAGCAAGCGTTATGTTTCGTCAATTGGAAATGTCGGTCATTTTGTTGAGAATGTTTCCGTCATGCTGACATCGACAGTCTTTATTTTATTGACCGCATCCCTTGCGAGAGAAACAATTGCTCAGATTTTCACTTTGCCTATTATCGGGTTTGTGCTCGTTATGTTGTTCTTTGTACGCCCCGTGTCGATTTGGCTTTCCACCATAGGAACAGAATTGGTCTGGCGAGAGAAGCTGCTGATCGGATGGATTGCTCCTAGAGGGATTGTCGCCTTGACGGTTGCCGGGTATTTTGCTGCAACTCTGGCAGAGGATGGTTATGAAGAAGCCTCCTTGCTGACCGCACTGACGTTTGCTCTCGTATTCATCACAGTTTGTGCTCATGGTTTTACCCTCGGTCCGTTGGCAAAAAAGTTGAATCTGGCCAGCAATGAACCGCCGGGGGTATTGATCGTCGGAGCCAGCAGTTTTTCTATCGGATTGGCTGAACAATTGAAGGAAATGAACATTCCTGTATTAATTGTCGATCCTTCAGAGGGGCGTCTGCGTCCAGCTGTTGAAAAGGGAATCGCCACGTTTACCGGCCAGATTTTATCTGAACGTTCGAGATTTTCCATTGACTTGGCACCTTACGATACGATCTTATCGATGACAGGAGACGCTTCTTATAATGCGTTGATTACACAATCTTTTGCACCGGAGTTTGGTTTCAACAATACCTTTTCCCTGACTGCGGCACCTAGTCATCAAATGAGTAAGTCGGAACTTCCCATCTCATTAAAAGCACATCTATTATTTCAGGAGGGTGCGACGTTTCCCGAATTAAATCGCAAAATTAATACCGATTATGAGATCGGGGTACTTGATTGGCAAGTCCCTGAATCGGATATAGGGACCAAAGAAATCCTTCCTGAAAATACCACACCATTATTTATAATGAAAAGGAATAAAACGATTGTATTTTCCACTTTGCAAAGAAAGATTTCTTTAGATCCCGGTGATCAACTAGTTGCCCTGAAATTGAAGGAAAGTGTATTTGCAAATAGATAAGGGGTTTATACTCCACCGACTGTTTACTTCATGTTGGTGGAGTTTTTTTGATTTAAAACGGTAAGATCTTCATTGTTCTTCAATAAGTCAATAAACACTTGCAATGCTTTTGTCTGAAAAGGCGAATTGGTCACAATGGAAAAATTGCGTTTAAAAGGAGTGCCTTTGACAGGTAATGTTTTGAGCTCTCCGTGACGCAGTTCTTTTTGGATGGCCCATTGCGAAAGCAGACTGATGCCGAGTCCGGCTTCTACGGATTCTTTGATTGGCTGGGTACTGCTGAACTGCATGACGCGTGCCGGCCGAAATCCTGATTGTGAGAAGAATGTTTCGGCAGCTTCTCGTGTGCCTGACCCTTCCTCGCGCAGCAGCCATAGGTCATTTGATAATTCGCCGATGGATAGTCGCCCCTTTTTCCTGACTAGGGGATGAATAGGAGACGCGACGACGTACATGGCATCTTCTGCAAAGTTCTCGTTTTGTAAAGGTGTAGCTTCCTTGAAGTGACCTTCAATTAGTCCAACGTCCAGTTGGTGACTGATGACTAGCTCTGCAATATCTGCTGTGTTCCCGATTGTCACAGAAGGCTCGATGGAAGGATATTCTGCGACGAGCTTGGACAAGATATGGGGGAGGACGTACTCTCCAAAGGTGTAACTAGCTCCGATGGTTAATGATCCGCTCGCTTTATTGGCTAAATCATCAACTAGATTATGCATTTTGGAGTAGAGGCCGACTATTTCTTTTGCATGATGATAGGCGATTTCACCAGCCCGATTCAGGCGGACATATTTATTTGTGCGCTCGAGTAGCCGGACTCCGATCGACTCCTCGAAGGAGCGGATATATTGGCTGACAGCAGGTTGCGTCATGTGAAGATCTTCAGCCGCTCTAGAAAAATTCTTACGTTCCGCTACGGCAATGAATACTTGCAATTGATGGTCGATGGGTAGCAACTCCTTCTCATATATATAATTACTTATCATGATCATTATAAATAGTTATTTTTCTTATAGCGAGCATTTTCGTATACTGACTATAGGAGGTGTTGTCGACATGACTACTGCAAACGAGACTCAAAAGCAGCAAGCACCACAACAACCGTCAAAGTGGGTTGCCTGGCTAGGTGGAGTGGCATTTACATTTTTTATAGCACTTTTAGGATTTTTATTAGCAAAACTACCTGGTTTTGACCATATTGGCCAGTTAGCATGTGCGATCATCATTGCGGTGGCCTATCGCCAATTCTTTGGCTATCCGGAAGCAATACGTTCAGGGATTGCTTTTTCATCTAAGCGATTGCTGCGTACGGCCATTATTTTATACGGATTGAAATTGAACATTGATACCGTTTTGAGTGACGGCTTAGGTTTATTGGTACGAGATGCCGGTGTAATTATTTTCGCGATTTTTATGATGATCTGGCTTGCGAAAATTTTTAAAGCGGATAAAGATATTTCATTGCTACTTGGTGTTGGGACCGGTGTCTGCGGCGCTGCTGCCATCGCTGCAGTCGCGCCAATTATTAAGGCGAAAGACGAGGACACGGCAATCGGCGTTGGAATCATAGCATTGATGGGGACCATTTTCGCCATCGGCTATACAATACTTCGTCCGATTTTGCCGCTCGACTCCATAGAGTATGGAATGTGGGCAGGGATCAGCCTTCATGAAGTGGCACATGTAGCATTGGCAGGCGCTCCAGCAGGGGAAGATGGCCTTGCGATTGCATTGCTTGCTAAACTGGGGCGAGTGTTCCTATTAGTTCCACTTTGCTTCATCTTCATCTATCTGATGAAACGCAAGAACAAAGGGACAGATGAAGCCGATGCAAAAATTGAATTCCCGTGGTTCTTAGTTGGATTCATCCTACTCAGCATTCTCGGCAGCTACGTATTCGGACATTCAATCCCTGTATCAGATAGCGTGATGGAAGGCGTCTCGGTTCTAACGACCTGGCTGTTGACGGCGGCGATGGTGGGTCTCGGGTTGAATGTCAGCTTGAAAGACTTGCGTGACCGGGCCATGCGTCCACTGGCGGCTATGGCTGTTACTTCAGTTCTGTTATCCGTGATTGTGTATTTTATTGTGTGAATTTTGTGTAAACCTATTGGAAGGAAACGGCTTCGTAATTCTTTTACGTGAAGTACAACCAAAAGATCTTTGCGTTTTCAAGATCTATGTTGTAGCTCTCATCCTTATCAGGGTGGTGTAAATAAAATAATCCGAGAAAGAGATTGTCTCTTTGCTCGGATTATTAATTTTACTTCTGAAATTTGCTTTAATTTGAAATGACAGTCAGTCTTCTTCGCGTTTAAAAGCAATTTGACTAGTAAACTCATTCCTTTACGAATCGGACAAGAGCCACAAACAATATTTCTTAATGTCAGAATGTCAGAGATTTAACAAACGAGTGCATATCAGTCTGTCAAATTTTCATAGTGCGCTTTTTGACAGATTCCCCAGCAATTCCCCAATCTTCTGGACGCATCTCTTCAATTTGGACTCGAACGGTTTCAATATCTTGCTCCAAAATTCCCGCTACTAAGTCTGTTACCTCTTTAATCATTATTTCTTTTTTCTCAGGAGTACAACGCTCCTCAATCATCTTAATATGGACAAATGGCATACTGAACATCTCCTAACTATTTTAGTTTGCTTAAACCTTTTTTATATATTAAACAGTAAATGAATTATTCGAATAAGTCAAAACATTTTAATTTTCAATAAGATGGTAATTTACATAAATAAATTAAAAAGTACTAGTTATAAAACACAAGAATAAATTAGCAATAAATATTCTGAACTTATTTCATACTCATACATCTATATTTGGAAAGTAATCTAACCCCACCTGATAAATGTTCCGGGGGCGTCCTCTAGTGGCAGGTGCTTCCTGACCGACAATCTTCGCAATACCTGCATTTGTTAGGTTATTAAGAAGGCGGCGGGCATTACGTTCGGTCATTTTCAACCAATCAGCTACATCAAAGGCAGTAATAGTATGTTTACCGAGGTTTCTTTGAACCGACATAATTTTATTGAAAGAAGTAATAGATACCCCACATTCTTTCAACTTTTCACCGAAAACTTCATCTTCATTTCTAAACTCAAAGGAAATGCTCTGAGATCCATTAAGCGGTCCATTCACTGTTCCGTTATTTTCGACTGAAAAAGCAGTATTCGAGTTATAATTTTGTGCATGTAACAATGCTAGTCTTGCGTTTTCTTCGGCTGCCAGGGAGGAATCCCCGTATCCTATACCGATATTGGCTGGAAGATCTGTTATTAAGGCTAAGCTGTCGAGTAGCCTAACACTTTGATCGCCCGCATTTTGCAAGGAACCTCTAGTTGAAAATATAATAAAAGTCCCTGTGCCAATTGATAAAAATGAACCTGATATAGATTCTGTGAATGTTAAGACGGCGGATTGCAGTTCCAAATTCAAACGATGTAAATCATAGGAAAATGAATGAGGTTTTTCAATTTTATTAATATTTTCAATTGATATTAACATGACTGTTAACTGAGACTGTTTGAAATTCAGTGCTTCCCATTGTTGTAATGCAGAATTAAATGTCGATCGAACATTTGCCAAAGTTGGTGTGATTCTGTATACAGGTATTCCCTGAGAAGTTAATGCTTCATAGACATCACTCAAACAAGTAATGCATACGGATACTTTGCCTTCATTATAGAGATTGGAATGAAAGGCTACAATTTCATTGATAGGCGTAACTCCGCTGTATTCATAGAGATGGCATTGTTCATATGAGATATCCAGGAAGTGGTATGTCTCCAATATATCTCGTTCATCAAGCATGTCTATACTGACTTTAAGTAAATCATTATTACTCTTATACACGATATTCAACAGCGTTTTTGTTAAGCTGGAACCATTTAATTTTAAGTAGAAAAATAACTGTTTGGATGAACTCTTTTGCGCAAGGGAGTAGGGCGTAGCTCCAGAGAAAACCCAAATATCGATAATATGTTGGTTTTTTTCGACAATTTCAGTCGTTTCTATCGAATTTTTATATTCAAAACAAATAGGGATCATATTGCTGTCATATTCTTTCGCAATTTCATTCATAATTTCCACACTATCTTTTGGACCAACAATTCCTACTCTAGTTTTCATAGTTCATCTCCTCTGCTTAACGACATAAAAGAATTCTGAGATTGAGTGATACAAGAAACTAATGTTTTTACGGCTAATGGAATGACTTCTTCATCGATATCAAACTTTTCATTATGATGACCAGCAGATAGTGTTGTTCCAAAAACAACATAGGCCGCATGACCACCATTCTCTCTGACACGTGACATCATATAAGTTGCATCTTCTGAACCACCTGATGTGAAGGTAGTTGTTATTTTGCGGATGTCCTCAACCGTTTGAGCATTCTTCCATAAGATGTCCAGTAGGTCTTCATTCGGCGAACAAGTTGGAGCAGCACCCATTTCTTCAATATTCGTGTCCACTTCATACATATCTCCTGCAGCCTCTACGATTTTTCTTACTCGATCGAACATGTAATTGTTTATTTCTGTTGTAGCACCTCGAGTTTCTATTTGAAGTTCAGCCTTATTTGGAATAATATTGCGCCCGCTACCTGCATGGAAAACACCTACATTGATTCGTGATTCACCTGCACTGTGGGCTGAGATAGCATGCATATTTAGGGTTGCTGTTGCTGCTGCTAATAAAGCATTATTTCCTTCTTCAGGATTTGCCCCGGCATGTGCAGCTTTGCCATGAAAAGTGATATTCAATTTTGTGGTCGCTAAGAAACCCAAGTCACTGCATACAAATTCGCCCAGCTCTGCGCCAAATCCGATATGTTGAGAAATGAAAATGTCCACGTCATCAACGACACCGGCCTCTACCATTGATTTTGCACCTCGAACACCTTCTTCAGCAGGTTGAAATATAAATTTAACCTTGCCGTGCAAATCATCTTTAATTTCGGCTAAAATGGAGGCTATGCCAAGTCCTATTGACATATGTGCATCATGACCGCAGGCATGCATCATTCGATCGTTGATAGAGACAAAGCTTTCCTTGACCGGCACATGATTATCATCACTGGATTCCTGTAAATCTAAGGCGTCCATGTCAAAGCGTAAGCCAATTGTCGGACCGGGCCTCTCGGTATCGAGAATGCCAACCACTCCAGTGAAACCGTTACATAAGCGGGAGACCCATTCAGGATCTGCACCTTGTTGTATGGCGCGATGATAATGTTTATCCAAATAATCTTGATCAGGAACACCCATTCGTGAATGTGTATCCATCACATCGCGGCCAACATGTACCTCATACCCCCAATTGGAAAGTCGGGAAGCGATAAGGGAGGCTGTTCGAAATTCCACCCAGCCTGATTCTGCATACTTATGAAAGTCGCGACGCCATTTAATTAATAAGTTTTTTTTATTTTCTGTTATCTCTGAAATACGATTTATCATTAGAACCCTCCGCATATTGTATTATTTAGATATTTATTCAGTAAGAATAAGTCCCTAGCAAGTGATCAATTAAATAGTTGTCTTACTTTGGAGCAATCGAGATAATAGGCGTCTCCATTTGTGTTATCATGTTGCCGTATAAGATATCATAACCTCTATACCTATGAATATAATTAAATTTAGTAAAAGAGCTTGCGTACTTGATATATGACAAGTATATATTTGATTCACAAAAAGAATCAAACGAAAATCACTAATCAGATACGTCGCCAAAATCTAGCCAGTTATACAGAGGTTAAATATTTAGAATATTATGAAATGTTATTGACAATTAAATTTTTCACTGTATATTAGAATTCATAAGGGATTAAACGACTGACATACATTCTCGTTTTATAACAGAAGAAATTAAAGAGACAATTAAATATATACCGATTGCAATGATTTTGGCTTTGTTTGTAGATCTTTTATTTGGGTTTGAATCTCTCAGGTTTGTACCATTAGGTTTTTTAGTAGGGTCAATAACGACACATGTTGATACTGCCAACGTCATGCTTGGTAAAACGCAACCACTAGTACGTTGCACACTTTACTTGCCGGATTTCTAGAATGCTTTATGGAATAGAGTTAGAAGGTCAGTTGCCGATAGTTTTTAATCCGAATCGTCACGGTCCGCCTTGGTTTTATATTCTAGTTTTATTTTCCCTTTGCATTTTCCTTTTACTTAAAGGACTAACGCCAAGTGACTCATTACTAACATTTATTTTTGCCGGATGTTTTTGTTGGCTAGTTATTTATTTTATTGCACACTTGAATGTGGTCTTTCTATGTTTTGGTATCCAGATTTAAAGCGATCATTCAAAGTGCCAGTTGGTCTTCCTTTTCATTTTATTGGGATTGCTGGCATATTGTATGTCATGTTAATATGTCACCTGATGTTGCGATTAAAAAATGATTTATCAATAATCCTTTTTATTTTTAGGAATTAACGTTCTCTACAGTATGATCTGGATTAAGTTTGTTATGAAACGAAAGCTGCTCAAACTTATACCAATAGAAGAAGTGGTAGATATTACATCCAAATTATTTGAGGAACCCAAACCAGCAGCTATTAGTGAAAAGTTAGAAATAAAAAATAATACCAAAAGTGTTGACATCATTTACAATAGTCTGTATATTCTAAATAGAGTGTTATATGGTGAGCATTCCAATCAACGGAATCCAAAACACTTTACTTTTCTCAAAGAGAGAAATAGAGCAAGTTGTTATTTTTTTTACCATTAAAGGACGTTATAAGGAATTTGTCCGAATATTAATGTGGGAGGGACGAACATGGGAGCCGAAATTAGTGAGAAAGGGAAACTTGGAGCAATGGATAACCTAGTTTTCCGCGAAGTGATCGGACATTTTGCTAGTGGTGTTACGGTTATTACAACTAAGCATGAAGAGGTCAATTACGGAGTGACAGCAAGCGCAGTTTCTTCACTATCAGTTGACCCCCCGATGTTGCTGGTTTGTATCAATCAAGCGACCGGGACTTGTAATGCAATTTCCAAGGCGAAGGTTTTCGGCGTGAACATTCTACATGAAGATCAGGGAGACATTGCTTTACAGTTTGCTAGACCCTCATCAAACAAATTCGAAGGAATTGAAGCAGTTGAAGGAAGACTAGGAGAGCCAATTTTAAAAGATACACTTGCTCATCTTGAATGCAGGGTCGTCCAGGAAGTAACAGGCGGTACCCATTCTGTATTTCTTGCAGAAGTTGTGCATGCGAATTCGGAAGAACGGAACCCGCTAACATATTACCGTGGAAAGTTTGGGCGTTTCGTATCGCAAAACGATGAAATGGTTTACCTCGACCTTCGAAGTAAAGTATTGAAACGGGACTTCCAATTGATGGAGCCATTCAGTGTTGCAAGTTTGACAGAGACACTCGATGTTCCGAGACAAGTAATCTACCATGCTCTAACCAAATTGGAAGCAGACGGTCTAATTAAACGAAGTGACAATGGAGATTTCTCTGTTACGCCGCTAAGTATCGGGATGCTGACGGAAGCGTTGGAAACACGTTGTGCATTAGAAGTCGCAGCCATAGAAAAGACGGTCGGCAATATTTCCCAAGAGGAGTTATCTAATTTAAGGAAATGTGTAGAAGAAACGTTAGCCGATAAAGATAAAGGTATTACGGACATAGACAAATATATTGAAGCGAATATTTCGCTCCACGATTACACAATTGCTTTAACAAACAATGCTACTTTACTAGACTCCTATCGTCGTCTAACCGCTGAGGCAGTTATGACTAGTGCATTGCGGGTAGCGTTTGAAGCAAATGACAGTACTGCGCGCGAAGAACTTGATAAATTGACCGAAGATCATGCAGCTTTGTTAACAGCCTATGAAAATGGAGATAAGGAAGCGGCGAAGGCCATTGTCAAACAACATACAGAAGAAGCGAAAAAACTAGGTAAATACATTATTAGCCATGCAGGTGGCAGTATTTAAGGTCAAAATAAAAACAGATATCTAAGGAGGAATTTACATGGCTTTATTAACAGGAGACGATTACCGTAAATCACTAAATGATGGCAGGGAAGTATATATAGATGGAGAAAGAGTACATGACATTGCAAACCATCCAGCATTCAAGCCAATCATCGATGCAAAAGCACGTATGTATGACATGAATCATGAAGCGCAATACAAAGATAAATTAACAACGAAACTATCAGATGGCACTGAAATTTGCCGTGCGTTTAAATTACCGAAGACTAAAGATGATTTAAAAGGAATTCGTACGTACGTAGATACCGTTTTAGATGAACTAGGCGGAGTCGTCTACCGCGTAGGAGATGAAACAATCGGTGAAATGTGGTCACTATATGATGCACAGGATCGATTAAATGAAATTGATCCGACATATGCACAAAATATTAAACATCATGTGGATCGTGTGGCAAGAGAGGATTTATTCCATGTATCCGCTAACACGGATCCCAAAGGTGATCGCAGTAAATTGATCAACGGTGAAGATGGTGGAACACTCCTTCATATCGTTGCTGAAAATGATAAAGGAATTGTAGTACGTGGTGCGAAATTTGAAACTGCTGCTGCATATGCACACCAAGCATTTGTAAAACCGACAATTTCCAATTGGTCAAATTCTAGCGTCAATATGGAAAACTATGCAGTTGGATTCATTTGCGACATGGGATCTCCAGGTTTGAAGCACATCTGTCGCTCACCTGTTGGTGCTGGAAAAGATCCAGTAAACTATCCGCTATCTAGCAAGTTTGAAGAAATTGATACACTATTGATTTTTGATGATGTGTTGATTCCATGGGAGAATGTGTTATTCCACCGTAACTTGGAATCAGCAAAATATATCCGCGCGACGGTTCACCGTTATTCTTCATACAATTACGTACTACGTATTTTGAGAAGAGCAGATTATCTAATTGGGGCTGCGTTATTAAATGTAGAACAAACGGGCTTGACTAAGCTTCCTGCAGTACAAGATAAACTTTCCCAGCTAATCAACTACCGTGAAACAATTAATGCTCATCTAACAGCGGCTGTTTCAGAAGCACAAGTATCACCAGGTGGATTGATGATGCCAAATCAGTCTCTACTATATACTGGACGCGTTCACGCACTAAAGCATTTCCCTGAAATGGCGCATTTAGCACGTGAGTTGGTAGGTGGACAATTGGCAGTAACACCTGATATGGAAACAATGAAAGATCCACAAATCAAGCAATATATTGATCGTTTCTATTCTGTCGGTGAGTGGAGCTCAGAAGAACGTGCGAAATTACTCTACTTTGCACGTGATCTGCTAAACTCTTCCCTTGCTGGACACCAAATTACATTTGAATTGTTTGCACAGAGCCCGCCATTTGCACAACATGCAGCTGTCTTCAACAACTACGATTTGTCACCGAATCGTGAGATGGTTATGAAAGCTGCGAATCTATCATCTCAATTAGCACTCCAATCATAAATAGCCGTCCCGCTTCAGCGGGACAGCACTTATATTGAAATTAAATCGCGAGGGAAGAGGTGTCGTACATGAAGGTTCATAAATCCAAGACATTAAAGCTTCCGGAGTGTGTCTTGACAATCGGTGCGTTGGATGGACTACATATTGGTCACCAAACACTGATAAAGCATGCCCGTGAGCGTGCTGTGAAATTGGGTGTGCCACTTGTCGTGTATACATTCGACCCTCCGCCAAAAGTTTTCTTTCAACACGTGAAATTACTATCGTCTTTACCAGAGAAGTTGGAAATGCTTGAAAAACTGGATGTAGATCACGTGGTAGTAGCGCAATTCAATGCGGAATATATATCGCAGGGCGTTGAACGATTTCTAGGGGAATTGAAAGATCTGAAGCCAATAGAAATTTGTGAAGGTCATGACTTTCGCTTTGGAAGAGGCAGGGAAGGCGATGTGAATACATTACGTAAGTATTATAATGTGTCCATTCTGGAGCCGGTTATGTGTGATGCAGGGAAAACAATTTCTTCAACAAGAATCAGGGAACTATTTGAAAAAGGGGAAGTTGAAGTAGCGAATCAATTGTTGGGATGGAATCAATTCAAGTCAAATGTTCGTAGGACAGAACATGATTTAGTTGAAAAATAATGAAAAATATTCGGAGGTATGATGAAGATGACAATTTACGAAGATACGAAAAAAGTGGAAATTAAGCGTTACAGAAAGTTTAAGACAGATGAATTTTATCCGTCAGATTTAGGAGAGCCTGAACACCATATCGTCAATGAACTAAGTATGGCTGTTCGTGCTGGAAACCGGATTTTCCTTCGTGGTCAAACAGGGTTTGATTTGGAAGGGAATTTCCACGGCATTGGCGATGTGGCTGCACAGACGGATATGGCATGCCGTTGTGTAAAACAGCTGATCGAAGAGGCTGGCGGATCAGTGAAAGATATTTGTAAGATGACGGTTTATATTTTGAGTCGTGAAGATCGCAGTAAAGTATATCCGGTCATTGCCAAGCACTTCAAAGATGTGTATCCATGTAGCACAGGCCTAATTATTAGCGGATTTGCAATGCCTGAAATGTTGATGGAAATTGATGTAGAAGCAGTTATTAGTGAATAAAACTTAAGCAACATGAATAAATGATCAAGACATAATGGAGGGTCATCATGAAATTTACGAACACTTTTTCAGTTGCAGGACGATGCGAAAAAACAGGGGCATTAGGGGTTATTGTAACTTCCAGCAGCCCCTCAGTAGGTGCTAGATGCCCATGGGCAAAACAGGGAGTTGGCGCGGTACTAACACAAAATGTGACGGATCCGAGGTTAGCCAATATCGGCCTGAACGTTTTGGAAAATGGTTTTGACGCTGAATCTGCAATTAATGCAATGAAGGAATCAACACCGTTTAGAGAATACCGCCAATTGGCGGTAGTTGATGCAAATGGTGATTCCGCTGTCTTTACAGGTGATAAAGCACTTGGAGTACACGGTGAATTCTCGGCTAAAAACGTCGCAAGTATCGGAAATCTATTAAGTGATCCAAACATTCCAGAACAAATGGGGAACACTTTTTTAGAAGTTGAAGGATCGTTGGCTGACCGATTAATTGCTGCAATTTCTAAAGGATTTGAGATGGGAGGCGAGTTGGATCAAGAGCACTCTATCGGTTTACTCGTTTACAAAGAGGATGCTTTCCCGTTTGTAGATCTACGGATAGATTACAGTGACCACCCGCTTGATGACTTGAAAAGGGCATGGGAAATTTACGGCCCGCAAGCCGAAGAGTATCGTATCAGAGCGATTACACCTGAAGCAGCTCCTTCATACGGTGTTAAAGGAGACGAATAATCCACACACATCTATACCAAATAAAATATGTAGTCATAGACCTAATAATCTAAGACTACATATTTTTAATTTATCATCGGTCAAACTCTCTTCAGGCGGAGAATGTATGTTAAATACACCCCAATTCAGTGATGTTCAGACACTTACAGTACTTAGTTTGAAAACGGGAAACAATTGAGCTTAATTGATATTCCAATACGTTTCAAAGGAGTGAGATATATGAGTATTAGAAGTTTCCGAGCGTTCTATATCATCATAAGTACATTATTATTTTCAACAGTTTTATTTCCAATGTTCACTTTTGGAAATAAAGCGTATCCATTAATATTTGGACTACCATACAGCTTTTTTTGGATAATATTGTGGATTGTAATTACTTTTATGGCAGTTTTAATTTTATATTTCATAGACCCAGATAAAGAGGAGGGATAGAAGTATGGAACATTGGCAATTTTCGATGCTTATTATGGTGTTATATTTAGTGATTGCACTTGTTGTGGGCGTATTGGCTGGAAGAGGAACAAACAAAGCTTCATTAGAAGAGTTTACTACAGCCGGCAGAGGGTTAGGATTATTTTTAACATGGTTTTTAATGGGTGGAGCCATATTTAGTGCCTTTTCTTTTTTGGGTGCTCCGGGATGGGCATTTACGCGCGGTGCTCCTGCATTTTACATACTAGCCTACTTGGCGTTCTCACTTTTGCCTTGGTATATTTTAGGTCCGAAGATTGGAAGAATCGGGCGCAAATTCAATCTTTATTCGTTAGTTGGTTTTATTCAGACACGATTTCAAAGTAAAGCACTTGGGATCCTAGTAGGTTTTATTGCCTTCTTTGCTTGCATTCAGTATTTAGCTACTCAATTACGCGGGATGGCTATTATTTTCAATATTATGACGGAAGGTCGAATTGCTTTTTGGTTTGGCGCTTTAGTTGCTTATGCAATTGTCGTTACTTATGTGGCGACAGGTGGGCTGCGTGCTGCAGCTTGGTCAGATGTATTCCAGGGTGCTTTAATGATTACTGTTTCTTGGGTTGTCGGAATCATGATTGTAAAGAAAATGCATGGGACGACAGGGGAAATGTTTTCAAAAATTGCAGCGGCTGACCCAGACTTCCTTCGTATTGGCACGGATGGTTCCACAATGTCTGCAGCAGCTTTTACCTCGGTCATATTGGTCTCAGTCATTGGATTTCTCATGTGGCCGCATATGTTCGCGCGATCTTATTCTTCCAATGCACCGACGATTAAAAAGACCGTTATCGCCTATCCGCTGTTTGCTTTGCTGATCATTCCTCTATTACTTGCAGGATTTGCAGCGGTCGGAGTTGTCGATGTGAATGCTGTTGGAGAATCTGATCAAATATTACCTTATTTAATTACGACATTTTTATCCTTGCCAGGTTGGCTGTATGGACTTGTAGGTGCGGCGGCACTAGCTGCAGCCATGTCGAGTGCTGATGTCATTACACATAGTGCATCAATGGAATTTACAGACGGAGTCATTAAAAATATGTTGCCGAATTTAACAGAAAAAGTGACACTGATGATTATGCGAAGTGCAGTAGTGGTCATTGGCGCTATGGCTTATTTAATCGCCGTATTTGGAGGGCAAGGCGTTGTCGCTTTATTATTGGGAGCGTATGGCTCAATTATTCAGTTTACCCCAGGTGTGTTGAGTGCCCTGTATTGGAAACGAGTTACATCAAAAGGGGTATTTATGGGTATAGTGGTGGGGTTTGCTGTCAATTTCTACTATCAACTAGTTGCGACCACAACGCCATTTGAAATACATCCAGGTCTTATTGGTTTAATTGCCAACACAGTTGTGATGATTGGAGTCAGCTATATGACAAAGCCAGAGGACAGTACTATCATAGAGAGCTATGTTGAGGATCGAAAAAAGGTGTCGAAAAAAGAAAAGAAAGATATAGCGCCTGATATACCGGCAGATACTTATTAAATTTTTGACCATCAGAACAATGAAGGGGAAGGGGAATGGCGATGCAAATTCAGCTGCCACGATTAGTAGATGATCTTGAAAGTTATGCAATGTACGGTCGAAATGAACGTGGGGGGATTACCCGTCCAAGTTTTTCACGAGAAGACTTGCAGGTTCGAATGCGTTTTATTAAAGAGTTACAAGATCTTGGCCTGGAAATAACGGTTGATGGAATTGCGAATATCTGGGGGAGATTAAAAGGAAGTGGAAAGAAGGAAGGTAGCATCGTAATTGGATCACATTTGGACACGGTTCCGAACGGCGGGAAATACGATGGGGCACTTGGCACACTTGTTGCGAAAGAAATCATCCGTACGATTATCGAAAAAGATATTACTCTCGATCACGATTTGGAAATAGTCTCTTTCACTGCAGAAGAATCAAATGATTTTGGCCTGTCCACATTAGGTAGCCGTGCTTTTGTTGGGATGTTGACGGAAGACGAACTTAGAAAGGCTGCGGATTCCAAAGGTCTGCCTTTAAGCGAAGCCTTAGAGACGGTAGATGGAGATATCAATCGGATTCATGAAATGGCAACAATGCACGATGAGAAAAAGGCCTTTGTTGAGATGCATATCGAACAAGGTAAACGTTTGGAATCCAATGATAAATCAGTAGCTATCATCAATAGCCTGGTTGGAGTTTATCGAAGCAAGGTGACTGTAATGGGTGAAGCCAATCATTCGGGAACGACCATGATGCCTCACCGCAGTGACGCCCTTACAGCCACTGCTGAAATGATTCTTGCTGTTGAAAAGATTTGTGGAGATGACGAGACGGATTTGGTCGGCACGGTAGGGAAATTGGATGTACAGCCGAACGCCATCAATATTATCCCTGGGCAAATAGATTTCGTTCTGGAAATCAGAGGTGAGTGCCAAGAGAGAATGGACCGGATTATAGATGAAATTGAAGAGAACTGGCGCGGTATTTGTAAGCGCCGAGATGTACAGTTTAAACAAAGTATTTTGCAACAGCAAGAACCAACAAAATTGGATGAAAAGATTGTTTCAATGCTACAAAAGTCTGCTGAAGAAATGTCTGTTCCTTATATGACTTTCACGAGCATGGCAATTCATGATGCTGCCAATATGTCACGTATATCAAGATCTTCTATGATTTTCGTGAAGAGTATAGATGGGAAAAGTCATTGTCCTGAGGAATACAGTACTTCTGAAGACATTAAAATTGCAAGTGATGTGATGCTGAACGGTATCCTTGCGATTGATCGACAGCTTGATTAACTGTTCATGTTTTAAAAGAAATAACGCCTCTTAGATTCTCTATTATATTGTAGACCGCAAATAATGTTTTTTGGTAACCCTGTACTAACGGAGCTACTCTATTTCACAACGGATTATCAATTGTATTTGATATCAGTCTAGAAAGGGATGAATTGATGTGAGGTATCGAAAAGAAAGTGATTCTTTGGGGGAGAAACAGATTCCCGCAAATGCATATTACGGCATTCAAACAGCCAGAGCTTTGGATAATTTTCCGATTACGGGAGAAAAGCCGCATCCGGAATTGGTTCGCTCTATAGCGATCATTAAGAAAGTTGCTGCCAAGGCCAATGCGGAGATTGGATTATTGGATAGCTCTGTCGCGGCAGCTATCAAGAAAGCTGCCCAAGAAATGGAACTAGGGATGTGGAATAACCAGATTGTCGTAGACACTATACAAGGGGGAGCAGGCACATCATTGAACATGAATGTTAACGAAGTCCTTGCCAACCGTGCAATAGAGATATTGAAAAATTCGGATGTCTCCGTCAGTACGAACTCTCATGTAAACATGTCTCAGTCAACAAATGATGTGATTCCAACAGCGGTCCACCTTACGCTGCTCAAAATGGCTAAAGGCTTATGTGCGAGTTTGAATGCTTTGCATGAACAGTTGGTTATTAAAGAAAATGAATTGGATGATGTGATCAAAATGGGCCGTACTCATTTGCAAGACGCTATCCCGATACGGCTGGGTCAAGAATTCGGCGCTTATGCTTGTGTTATTAAACGAGACATAGCCCGTATTGAACAATCTACACAGCAGCTAAACAAAATCAGTATAGGGGCTACAGCGATAGGAACGGGTCTGAATGCAAGGATTGACTATCGTGAAAAGGTCATGGAATTCCTGATTGAAGAAACGGACTACCCATTGGAAACAGCAGAAAACTTAGTGGATAGTACACAAAATACGGATCGTTATACTGAAATCTCTTCCACATTGAAAATTTTGGCTATCAATCTATCAAAAATCGCAAATGACTTAAGGTTATTATCCTCTGGCCCTTTGACAGGTTTTAATGAAATTAACTTACCTGCAAGGCAACCAGGTTCATCTATTATGCCTGGAAAAGTGAACCCGGTCATTCCGGAAGTCATTAATCAAATATCATTCCAAGTTATCGGAAACGATCATACGATTTCCCTTGCTTCCGAGGCGGGGCAATTGGAACTTAATGTAATGGGTCCGGTAATTGTATCCAATTTATTGAAGTCCTTTACAATACTTACAAATGGGATAGACGTTTTATCAGAGTTTGCGATTAAGGGAATTACAGCAAATGTCGAACGTTGTAGAGGGTTAGTGGAATCGAGTGTTGGAATCGTAACCGCGATTAATCCGCATGTCAGCTATGAAGTTGCCGCTAAAGTTGCCAAGGAGGCACTTGTCTCGGGCAAGTCGGTACGATCAATCTGTTTGCAGGAAGGGCATTTAACCGAAGAAGAGCTTGATATTATATTGGATGCGAAAGAAATGACTGAACCTGGGATCTCTGGGTCTGTATTGTTGAAGAAAACAGTAGGAATATCCTAACTAAATTTAGCTCCGCAACCTTTTCCAAATAGATTGTAGGGTTTTTTAGTAAATATATGAAGGAAGTGAAAACGGTAGAATTTGAACCTTGACGATTAGTGTGGAATTTTATAATAAAATGTCTTAAATGATAATTAATTTGTTATGAGGTTAATATGTGAAAAGTTATTGACATTTGTCAGAAAACACTCTATATTCTTACTTGTATAGAAGAATGCTATAAAGGCAGAGTATTTTACTATTTAAGGTCTATTAAAGGACAGTTTCTTAATTTACTATGTAAAAGGAATTAATTCACTATGAAAGCACTTACATTCTAGTAGACTTAATTCCGTTTTTTTATACTTAAAACTGGGAGGTGTGAAAAAAAGTATTTAACCCGCTGTTGAGCTATCTTCGGCAGTTCATGTATCTTTGCCAGTAAAGGGACTTAGAAGTAGATTCGTAAAAATCTTAGGGGGAATAAAAATGACAATTAGTAAAAAGAAGTTTTACGGGTTAATTACTTTTTTCATGGTGCTAACGCTAATTTTAGCGGGATGTTCAACAGACGGTACATCTTCAGATGCTGAAGCATCCAGCAAGGGAGATACGATACGTATCGGCTTACAGGCTCCTATGACAGGAGATAACGCACAATATGGACAGGACATGAAAAATGGTGTGGATTTGGCATTTAAAAAGATCAATGCGGAAGGTGGAGTTAACGGAAAGAAATTGGAGTTAATTGTGGGAGACGATAAAGCGACACCCTCTGAAGCAGTTGCAGTTGTAAATAAAATGATCATGAATGACAATGTGAAAGCTATAATCGGCGGGTATAATTCATCACCGACATTGGCGGCTCAGGAAGTATCAAAAAATGCAAAAGCACTTCACATTCACATGGGAGCAAGCCCCGAGTTTACTACTTTAGATAATGAATATTTGTTTCGTATTATACTAACCGGCCAAGTATATGTCCCGGCAGTTCTGCAATATATGGCGGAAGAGAAGGGGACAAAGAAAATTGCTTCGTTATACGAAAACACGGACTATGGGATTACAATGCTAGATTCTGCAAAGCAGGCAGCCAAGTCTTTAGATGTTGAGTTTATTGCAAATGAAACGTATAACCCGGGTGATAAAAACTTCTCCTCCCAATTATCAAAAATTAAAAAGCTTAAACCAGATGCTGTAATGATCGTGGGTCTCTATAATGAGGTGGCTTTAATTGCACAACAGGCAAAGCAGGCAGGACTAGATGTTCAGTTCTTCTCTCCTGATGATTCGATGTACTCCGAACAGCTAATTGAATTAGGTGGAGACGCTGTTGAAAATCATATCTTCGCATCTATGATTAATATGGACATGGATACGGAAGCAATGAATGAGTTTATGAAATTGAGTGAAGAAAATAAGATTGAACCTGAAGCAAATACAGCCATTGCCTATGATGCTGCTATGACACTTGCCAATGCCTTTGAAGAAGGCGGAGACTCTCCTGAAAAGGTCCGTGACGCATTGGCGAAGTCACAATTAAACGGAACAACTGGTACCATTCAATTTGATGAAGATGGGGAGCGTTCAAATGCCCCGATGATTATGCAAGTCAAAGACCAAAAATTTGTAGTAATCCAAGAATAGGGTGATTATATATGATTGTCGATCAGTTAATAAACGGGATTGTCATGGGAAGCGTATATGCACTAATGGCGGTTGGTTACACGATGGTTTGGAATGTCTTGCGATTCATCAACTTCGCTCACGGTGAGGTATATATGGGTGGGGCGTTTGTTGCAATCACCACTATGTATCTCGGAGCCCCGGTTTGGCTGGCTTATACATGTGGAATGTTGGCGGGTGCATTATTAGGCTATTTGATGGAAAAAATAGTGTACAAGAGAATGCGTACAGCCCCTAAATTAAACTTGCTTATTGCGGCAATCGGAATTGCTATTGTACTGCAGAACGCAGCACAGCTGATCTGGGGAGCTTCACCTGAAAGACTGGCATCCCCTTTCCTTGCAAACAATGTAAATGTCGGGGGTATGATGGTTAACCAACACTACATCTTCATTATTATCGTGACAATCGTTGTTATGCTCCTTTTAGAATTTTTCATGAACCGGACTTTGATGGGGAAGGCAGTTCAAGCTGCCTCCCAAAACATCCAAGCAACCGAGCTGATGGGCATCAATGCAAACAAAGTGATTTCGATTACATTTGCTATTGGATCGGGCGTCGGTGCCCTTGCTGGTATACTGGTCGGTCCTGTATTCCTTGTCTACCCGACAATGGGTGTATTTGCCGGACTTAAAGGATTTACTGCATCTGTTATGGGGGGCATGGGGAATATACCGGGGGCAGTGGTTGCGGGTTTGATGCTAGGTGTGCTCGAAAGTTTCGCAGCCGGATTTATATCTTCCGGTTACAGGGATGCAGTTGCCATGGTCATCTTGTTGGTAATCCTACTGGCACGACCGCAAGGGATCTTCGGTAAAGTCGTCGCAGAAAAAGTATAAAGGAGTAGAAGTCATGGAACATATCAGGAAGTTGGGATACCGCAAGCTGATGTTGCTCATCGGAGTAATTGCTTTGCTGATGATACCGCTTGGAATAACGAATCCATACTTTATGTACGTCATTAATCTAATCTTAATCTATATTCTACTAGTACTTGGATTGGATTTAATAGTGGGTTACACAGGTCAAGTGTCCTTAGGTCACGGTGCATTCTTTGGGTTAGGTGCATACATTGCAGCTGTTTTTTCAACAAATTTTGGAATCTCTTTTTGGCTTACCCTGCCAATGGCTATCATCGCGACCGGCGCAATTGGTTTTGTAATAGGGTTTATTGGGCTAAAACTAATTGAGGAATATTTGGTAATGGCCACTCTTGCCTTTGGTACGATTATTTGGCTGGTTTTTCTGAACTGGACAAATCTAACAGGCGGTCCCATGGGGATTGCGTTAATTCCTCCACCGCCGCCAATGAATTTTGGTATCTTTGAGTTATCCTTTACTCAATACGCTGACTATTATCCCCTTTTCCTGTTCTTTGTGATTGTAGCAATCGGCATTACAAAACTGCTGATTAATTCCGGTTTCGGCCGGGCCTGTACAGCGATCCGGGATGATGAATTGGCGGCACAGTCCATGGGGATCCCGGTATTTAGAACGAAGGTTGTAATGTTTACGATCTCAGCTGCTTATTGTGGAGCGGCAGGTACATTATATGCGCACTTCATTCATGTAGTGAGCCCGGAAACTTTCAATTTTACAATGTCTGTCACAATCTTGACGATGGTTATGATCGGTGGTCAAGGATCCATTATAGGTGCCGTATTAGGTGCATCCCTGCTCACTGTTTTTTCCGAAGCCTTACGTGCGGCTCCAGAGTTGCGCATGCTGATCTACGGACTATTAATTGTCATCATGATGATGTTTTTCCCAAGAGGTATCATGGGGATTATCCATATGTTTAGACAACGTCTCGAAAAACGTTCTTTAGGAAAGAGGACGAAAGGAGGAAACGATCCAGTAGATGTAAAGAAAGAGGGGCTAGGCTATGAATAAATCGGATATGACTGATACCGCTATTTTGACGGTAAAGGGACTTTCTAAATCATTCGGAGGCGTCAAAGCGGTAAATGATCTAACTTTTTCAGTACAAAAAAATCATATACACGCAATCATAGGTCCCAATGGTGCCGGTAAGAGTACATTATTTAATTTAATTACTGGAATTATAAGTCCCGATGACGGAGAAGTACGCTTCTTTAACAATAATATAACTTCTTTGAGATCTGATCGTATTGCGCAGCATGGGGTTTCGAGAACTTTCCAAAACATTCGGCTGTTCCCGGATATGACGGTCTTCGAAACGGTGTTGATAGGAACCTATTTACTAACAGGCGCGAAGCTCGTTCCTGCAATACTATTAACAAAATCTTTCAGGGAAAAAGAAAAAACGGCTAGAAAAAGCGTGGAGGAAATATTGAAGTTTGTGGGATTATGGGACGTCCGAGATGAGTATGCAGCACAGTTATCTTACGGAAATCAAAGAAGAGTAGAAATTGCAAGAGCGTTAGCAACCAAGCCGCAGCTATTACTGCTGGACGAACCTACTGCAGGGATGAATCCAAAAGAGACCAAGGAATTAATGAATTTATTTACGGCCGTAAATGAAGAAGGGATTACAATCCTGATTATCGCTCATGACATGAACTTGGTGAACACATTATCAGATCAAATTACAGTGATAAATTTTGGAGAGAAACTTGTAGAAGGGACTGCTGATGTTATTCAAAAACACCCTGCAGTTATCGAAGCCTATATGGGGAAGGTGGAGGCTAATGCTTAAAGTACAGGGGTTAAACACCTATTATGGTCAAGTATGCGCATTGGAAGATATGAATATTCATGTAAAAGAACGGGAAGCAGTCTCTGTCATCGGTGCAAATGGAGCGGGAAAGAGTACGTTGCTAAAAAGTATAATGGGAGAGGTTAAACCCAAAAGCGGTGAGATTAAATTAGTTGATAAAACGATAACGAACTCAAGAACCTTTCGTTTAGTTAATCATGGTATGACATTAGTGCCTGAGGGAAGACAAGTCTTTCCGTATTTATCCGTTTGGGATAATTTGATTTTAGGCGGTTATACGCTAAATCAGAAAGACCGCGCCAAAATGGCAGAAGAGGTATCAGAACCATTTCCGATTCTTAGAGAGCGAAAAAACCAAATGGCTGGATTATTATCTGGCGGAGAGCAACAAATGCTTGCCATTGCTCGGGCAATGATGGTGAGTCCGAAATTATTATTGCTTGACGAGCCATCTATGGGATTATCGCCAAGGCTTGTTTATGAAGTGTATGAAAAGATTACAGAATTGCACCAGCGAGGAACAACAATATTGCTGGTAGATCAAAATGCTGAAATGGCCATTGATTTCTGTGACCGTGCATATGTCCTGATGGCAGGACGCCTTGTAGGTGAAGGAACAAAGCAAGAATTGAAGGATACAGAAATTGTACGAAAATCCTATCTAGGATAAGGAAGGGATATCTTTTTAGCTAACAGGAATAAAATATATCTCGAATTGATTCTTCTGTTGTGATAATTTAAATTAATACAATAGAATTCGTGTTTACATCTATTTAAAGAAAATCTAAATAACGATTCCATAAGTCGATTTGAGAACGACTTATGGAATCGTTTTTCTTTTTTAGACTAAATTGCTTAATAGTTGACTTTACTTAGTCCACCCCCTAAACTAATATTATTAGTTTAGGGGGTGGACTATTTTGAAAGAGCAATTACAAGAAGCTGTAGAGCTGTTTGAAGAAGTAATAATCTATGGTACGGAACACGTTGTCAAAAATCTTAACATTCCTATATGGAAAGAATACTCGCCGGAGCAAATCCAAGTATTGAAGATTCTTTCCACCTACGGAAATCTTTCGAGTGGACAGCTGGCAGAAATCCAAGGCGTGCATAAAAGTGCCATTTCTACTCGATTGAAGAAATTGGTGGAGAAAGAACTGGTCAAATCGGAGAAAGATCCGAACGACCAGCGCACGAACCGTATTTCATTAACACCAAAAGGCAATGAAGTACTGTCTGCCTCAAATGAAGCAGTCTATGAAAGTATCGAAAGTCTATTCAAAGATCGGATTGACGAGCAAGAGCTTGAACAATTCATCGGTACCTTCCGTAAGCTCAAAGATATTTTAGTAATGAAGGGGATGTAATGTGTGAAAACCGTTTTAAAACTTAAATGGCCGATAGCAATCGGTTTAATTATATTGACTGCTGTATTATTCATAGCAGCTCCTGACTTGGCGAAGCAGGCGGAAGATGCCGGATCGTTCCAGTTACTCGACAGCGCTGATTCGCAAAAAGCAGCAAAAATGTTGGAGGCTGCAGGTGAAGCAGAAGAAACGTTGTCACTCGTATATCCGCTAGAGAAAGCAGCAGATGAAGTGAAAAAGAAAGAAATTTCTGCGACAGCGAAAGAAATCAAGGATCTCAGCAAAACGGTAACAGAAGTGCTGGACCCATTTGAAAGTGAAGAGATGGAAGACCAGCTCGTTTCTGAAGATAAGAAAACAGTCTTAGTACCGATTACAGTCGACGGGACACAGGATGAAATTATCACGTTGGCAGATCAAATTAAAACGGAAGTATTGCCGAAAGACCAGACCATCTATATGACTGGTGAAGCCATTATTAATGATGACGTCAATGAAAGTGCGCAAGAAGGACTGAAAAAGACGGAACTGATTACAGTAGTATTGATTTTCGCTTTATTGCTCATCGTTTTCCGTTCAATCGTCACGCCGTTTGTTCCATTGGTGGCTGTCGGTATTACGTATTTATTGAGCCAATCTTTTGTGGCATTTTTCATCGATTGGTTCGGTTTTCCGGTATCCAATTACACTCAAATCTTCTTAGTGGCTATTTTGTTCGGTTTAGGTACGGATTATTGTATTCTGTTGCTGAGTCGCTACAAGGAAGAGTTACTTGCGGGGCATGAAGTGGAAGAAGCGATTGTTAACACGTATAAGACGGCTGGCCGCACATTGTTCATCAGTGCGCTCGCAGTGTTTATTGGTTTTGCGGCAATCGGTTTTGCAGATTTCCCGATCTTTAAATCAGCAGTGGCTGTAGCCGTCGGAATCGCAGTGCTGCTGGTCATTCTCTATACGATCGTACCGTTATTGATGTCGATATTGAAGGATAAATTATTCTGGCCATCTAAAGGTGCAGCGTCTCATAAAGATAGTAAACTGTGGATTGCGTTCAGTAAAGTATCCGTTATGCGTCCGCTCGTATCTATGCTGGTTGTCGCTGTCATTACCATTCCTCTTTTATTGACTTATGATAATGAGTTGTCTTTCAATACAGTAGATGAAATCGACAGCAGCAAAGAATCGGTTAAAGGATTGAATCTAATTTCCGAGGCGCTTGGAGAAGGGGATTCATTGCCGGTGCAAGTATTGCTGAGAAAAGATTCTCCGATCGTCAAGGAAGGCGATGTGACATATCTGGAAGCGATCGCTCGTGACTTAGAAAAAGTAGAAGGCGTCAAAAGCGTTCGTACGGTTACGCGTCCGACAGGCGAGTTGTTGGAAGACTTGTATGTAGATCATCAAATTGCCTTAATGGCAGATGGATTAAATGAAGCAACCGATGGATTGGATGAAATCGGTAAAGGACTTGGCAGTGTACAAGGCGGATTAAATCAAATTGGTGGGCAGTTGCCAGCCGGTTCCGCAGGCGGAGATGGACTACGCCAAGCAGCAAACGGTGTAGAGCAAATTAATGGGCAGCTTATGCAAATTGCCGGCGGATTGCAGCAGGGAATGCCTGCCGCACAAGCAACAGGCGGATTAAATGCCCTTAGTACAGAACTTGAGAAAATCAGTTCGGGAATTGCTGGCGCAGCCTCCCAAGTTGATCAGGGCGGTTCACAAATTGGTGCACTCAGCGGTGGTTTGAAAGAATTGTCCGGCGGTGTGAAGGCCGCTAAAGATGGTTTGGCTGAAGTCAGCAAAGGTTTGAATGAGCTTGCTGAAATGCTGAATGATATGGGCGACACGAAAAGTGTTCGGGATACAGGGTTATTCATTCCATCCGGCACGCTTGAAAACGAAGAGTTCAAGCCGGTTATCGATCGCTATACATTCGATAAGGAAAAGGGAATTTTAATGGAAGTCATTTTGACAGAAAATCCATATTCTCGTGAAGCGATTTCGACAGTGCATGATATCAAGGATACAGTCAAACGCTCTGTAATCGGGACTCCTTTCGAAGATGCGGAGCTTGCGTTTAGCGGGATTTCCAGTATGAACTCAGATTTGGATGATATTTCATCTGCCGACTTCACACGCACGGTAACGATTATGCTAGTCGGTTTGTTCATCGTGCTGTTCATTTTGTTCCGTTCAGCAATTATGCCACTTTATATGATTGGTTCATTGCTGTTAACATATTATACAGCTGTTTCCATTACGGAGCTCATTTTCGTAAATGGTCTTGGGTATGATGGTATCAGTTGGGCAGTACCGTTCTTCGGTTTCATCATGTTGATTGCGCTGGGGGTGGACTATTCCATCTTCTTGCTGGATCGTTTCCGCGAAGAGAGCATCGGTGGGATGAAAACGAAGGAAGCTCTTATGCATTCGATGGCGAAGATGGGAACAGTCATCATTACGGCGGCTGTTATCTTAGCCGGTACGTTTGGAGCGATGATGCCTTCTGGAGTATTAAGTCTAGTGCAGATCGCGACGATTGTGATTTCGGGATTGCTGTTGTATGGCTTGATCATTCTGCCATTGTTGATTCCGGCAATTACGGTTTCATTCGGTCGCGGAGTATGGTGGCCGTTTAGAGGTTGAATAAAATTGTAAAGAAGAAATCAGGCCGTTCGAGAAGTCGTTTTCACATGACTTTTCGGACGGTTTTTACTATTTTGTCTTAAAAGGTGGTATGACAGAGGAAATGTGCGGTTTGTGATCCGTTTGGTGCGGTGTAAACCGGGATTGGCCCGGTTTGCCATTATTATTGTGCGGTTCAGAAGACTTTTGGTTCGGTTCGACAGTACTTTGGTTCGATGTGACGGTATCTTGGTTCGTTCCTCTTCATTTCTTGCCCACTCACGGGAGAAAGAGGGAGCGCAGAAAGATAGTTTCGACTTTCGGTTTAAGGGTAGATAGGAAGAAACTATAGGCAGGAGAGATTCATAGATGAAATTACATACAGGTTCTTTGTTTTGGGAAACTACAGTTGACATAAAAAGCTTTAAAAATGGTGCTAGGAAGGAATTATATGATATTGCAATTATAGGCGGCGGAATGTCGGGCGCGCTTTGTGCCTTTGTTTTAGCGCAAGAAGGCTATTCGCTCGTTATGATTGAACAGAATGAAGTGGGAGGGGGCAGTACTTCAGCCAACACTGGTTTATTGCAATTCTCAAATGATATTATGCTTCATGAATTGATAGAAGAAATCGGGGAAGAGCAAGCAGTAGAGTTTTATCTTTCTTGCAAAAAAGCGTTGCAGCAGCTTCAGGAAGTTGCTGACCATACGTCATTTAATGTCAATTTCCATACACGAAACAGCCTGTATTATGCAAGTACAGAAGAGGATGTTTCAAGATTAAAAAAAGAATATGAGGCATTACAGAAATATGGCTTTCCGGTGGAATATTGGGAGCGGGAAGACATTGAGGCGCGTTTCCCATTTTCGCAGCCTGCTGCAATCGTCACGAAAGGGGACGCAGAAGTAAACCCCCTTCGCTTATGTATCGGGGCAATTCAATACGCCTATGAAAAAGGGATGGATGTTTTTGAATATACAGAAGTTCTGGAGATCGATGATCAAGATGAATATGCAGTAATAAATACATCAGAGGGAGATTTTTATACTCGGACTGTCGTAGTGACAACAGGTTACACACCGGCTCCAGAATTAGACGTTCCTCAGAAAGACCTCAAAATCACATACGCTGTCGCTACGCAGCCAATAGAGGATCTATCGTTTTGGCATGAGCGCATGATGATATGGGAGACAAAACGTCCTTACTTATATATGCGTTTGACGGATGATCAGCGAATCATTGCTGGCGGGCTTGATCAAGATGCCGAGAAGCTGCTAAGTTCAACAGATGCAACTGAAAAAAAGTTCGATGAGTTGAAAAGTGAATTGAAGAAGCTTTTCCCGAATGAAGAAATTCGATCTGAACATGAGTGGGTTGCTGTATTTGGAGAGTCGACTGATGAACTGCCAGTCATTGGCCGTCATCCAAATGAATCGCATGTCTATTATTTAATTGGGCTAGGTGGAAATGGCACAGTTTACAGCATGCTTGGTGCTTATTTGATACGAGATGAGATAACTGGAAAAGGAAATTCTAATCAATCTATATTGGAAGTTGAGAGATGAAAAACATCTGAAGAATAGTTCATTCTTCAGATGTTTTTTTGAGCATTTTTATAAAATTTTTTCGTTTATCATTTCAATTTATAAATTTTTTAACTTAATTAAAAAATCTATGTTGATATAATTTTCTAACTATTATATACTAAGATAACAAATTGTCTGACTAATTAACAGACAGATAAAATTATAGAAAAGAAGACGAGAAAGAAGGGGTTTTATGCTTACATTTTTATCATCAATCGTCTTGCTGATTGTGGGATATCTAGTGTATTCAAAAGTGGTTGAACGAGTTTTCGTTATTGACGATTCGCGAAGAACACCGGCCTATACCCAAGCAGATGGTATGGATTATGTACCAATGAGCTGGTGGAAGGGCTGGTTGATTCAATTATTGAACATTGCTGGACTCGGTCCGATTTTCGGAGCGATTGCAGGAGCGTTATATGGTCCTGTTGCATTTATTTGGATTGTGTTCGGCAGTATTTTTGCGGGTGCTGTCCATGATTACTTTTCAGGCATGCTGTCCTTAAAGCATGGAGGCGCACAATTTCCTAAAATAGTAGGAGAATATTTAGGAGATTTTGCACGCCGTTTTATTAATGTAATTTCCGTTGTATTGATGGTATTAGTTGCGGCAGCTTTCACGGCAGGGCCCGCACAGCTCATTTCGTCTATTACACCTTTATCATTCATGGTGTCACTTATTTTGATATTCGGATACTTTGTTTTAGCTGCAATTTTACCTATTAATAAGATTATTGGACGTTTGTATCCGGTATTCGGGATTGTCTTAATTATTATGGCTGTTGGGATTGGGGTCGCTTTATTATTTGGAACAGAAAAAATCCCGAATTTAACACTGCAGAACTTGCATCCAGGTGATTTACCAATTTGGCCGCTTTTGATGGTGACGATTTCTTGTGGAGCAATCTCGGGCTTCCATTGTACACAGAGCCCGATTGTTTCAAGAACAATGAAGAAGGAATCAGAAGGCCGTAAAGTATTCTACGGAGCGATGATCGCAGAAGGAGTTATTGCGATGGTTTGGGCTGCTGCCGGCATGACGTTCTTTGGCAGTACAGCGGGTTTACAAGAAGCGTTGGCAGCAGGGGGACCTGCGGGGGCAGTCAATGAAATTTCAAGTACATTATTAGGTTCGTTCGGTGGGCTATTGGCTATTTTAGGTGTCATTATTTTGCCTATCACTACAGGCGATACAGCACTTCGTTCGGCACGAATGATTTTCACTGAAGCGGTATCCAAGTGGATGGATCCTAATAAAAAGTGGGTCGTTTTAGCGGTTACACTTTTATTGGGCGCACCTATGTTTTATTTGTCGATGATCGATTATTCGTTCTTATGGCGCTATGTTGGCGGTACGAATCAACTAGTCGCAGCTGTAATGCTGTGGACCGCCACCTCTTATCTAATGAGGGAAAACAAAGCACATTTGATTGCGGGGATTCCTGCATTGTTCATGACAGCAGTCGTCATAACGTATTGGATGTATGCACCGGAAGGTTTGAGCTTAAGCTATGGAGTTTCTGTGGGAACAGGAATTGTAGTTTCAGCAGCTATTGGCGTATTCTATGCACTAAAGGTCATTCAATCCAAACAGCAACGCGCAGTCGTGAAAATAGGGTAAGAGAAAGGCTCTCAGCGACATTTTGCTGAGAGCCTTTTCGTGCCATCCGACTTAAAATGTGATGACGCCAAGTGCCATTGTGATAAGGAATAGGACAATACTGAAACCCCACATGATTAAGAAAGAGTAACGGATGTGCTTACCCATCTCGAGACCCGCTAAGCCGAGTGCCAACCAAAGGGCAGGTGAGAAAGGACTGACGAATGTACCGATGATATTTCCGACAATCAATGCATAGGCAATGGAGATTGAAGGTACACCGAAGCCAGACACAACCTGTTCTACAATCGGCAACAATGCAAAGTAATAAGCATCCGTACTGAGTAATAAATCAAAAGGAACACCAAAGAATCCAATGATGATGTGTAAATAAGGCACTATAAATGCCGGAAGAATTTTCACCAAATCCGTTGCAATGGAATCCAGCATATTGGCTCCATTCAATATACCTAAGAATGAACCAGCGGCTAAAATGATAGCTGCCATAAGCAAAGCATTTGGCGCATGGGCTTTAATTCGGTCCATTTGTTCATTCACTGTACGATAATTCAATGGCAATGCCAAACTGAATCCTATCATAAAGATAAAGCCGGCCGGGACTTTACCCCAAACGAGTAAACCGATAACAGTCAGTGCAATGACTACATTAATCCAAAGCAGTTTAGGACGGTGAAGAGAGTTAGCTGTTTTGGTTGATTCATCCTCAACCTCATCGAATATGGACTCACCTTCGTCAGAAGAATCATCTGTAACCTTTCTGACAATTCGACGTTTTTCGCGCATTCCAAGAACAAAGGCGACTGCAACTAATAACACCAAACCAATCACTTGGATTTTAATCAAAGGACGCCATAATTCAGTGACATCAACGCCAAGGACGGCGGCAGCACGCCCAAGGGGACCTCCCCAAGGCACCATATTGACGATACTCGCAGACGTACCAACGAGTAATAATAATAAATATGGGCTCATTCTCAACCGTTTATAAAGAGGTAATAAAGCTGGAATCGTAATCAAAAATGTTGAAGCGCCTGAACCGTCTAGCTGGGCGATCGCAGCAATGACAACAGTCGCCATCGATACGGCAATCACATTTCCTCGAGATACTTTGATCATTGTATTGATAAGTGGATCAAAGACTCCCGCATCTTGCATAACTCCGAAGAACAGAATTGCGAAGATGAACATAATGACGACACTGATGACCGAGTCAATACCACTCCCGAAGAACTCTCCAATTTCTTTAAAGTTGTATCCGGCAAAAAATGCTCCGAAGATTGGTACAATGACCAGACCAACAATCGGTGTGATTCTGCCGCTGATCAGAAGAGCGACAATTATGAAAATAGTTAATAACCCTATGATACTCAACATAGCTTTTCCCTCCAAAGTACAAGTTATGAAAGAAAGGTGTAAGCGGATACAAAATGAGGTATCCGAAAATTCTTTCTTAAAGTTGTTCATAATGTATCATAGGAAAAAGCAGCTAAAAAGCTTATGGAAATAAAACAAATAGAGTTTATTGTATGCATTTTGTTCATTTTGCTCACGAATACAAAAGATTAAATTTTGATGTAGGTTCGTTCAGGTCTTCCAACTTCGCCATATTGCAGCTGGGCTTTTACTTTTCCAGCAGACACCAAGTATTCTAGGTAACGTCTTGCGGTAGACCGGCTGACACCTGCTGCTTCGCTGGTATCGATGGCATTAATGCCTTCTGCCGGGCTGTGTTCTAAGATTACTTCTATTCGTTCCAGCGTTAAACGATCAATTCCTTTTGGTAATCCGTCGGCAGTGATCGACTTGTCCGCACGTAATTCTGATCCAAATTGGAGACGATCCACCTCTTCTTGATTGACTTCTTTTTTGGAGGCTAATAAGACTTTCTGTTTTCGGTAGCGTGTAAATGTCTCATTGAATCGATCAAAATCAACCGGTTTAATCAAAAAGTCGAATACGCCACCTTGTAAAGCAGCTTCTACTGTAACTGTCTCCTTAGCGGCAGTTACCAATATGATAGCGATGGATGGAAAGTCTTTACGTAGACGCCAAAATAGTTCGAGTCCGGGACTATCCGGTATGTAAACATCCAATAGAATCAGATCAGGCAATTGTTCGACCTGCTGTAAATAGTGCAGGGTTTCTGCTGCTGTCCTCAGTTCTGCTGATACATTAAATCCCGAAACTTGTTCAACAAACCGTCGATTAATTTCAGCTACTCGAAAATCATCTTCCACAATCACTACCTGCCATGTCCTAATCATTCGAAACACCTACTTTCAGTTGCTTTTTGGAATTGAAACGATGAAGCAAACGCCTCCTAACTCACTAGGTTCTGTAGAAAGTTGACCATTTGCTGCATCAATGGCTTGTTTTGTCAGCGCCAGACCATGACCTCTGCCCACACCTTTTTTTGTAGAAACGCCTCGAGTAAAAATGCTCTCGAGCACAGTGTCTTCAATACCAGGTCCGGCGTCGTCAATTTCAAATAGGATATCCTGTCCAATATCCGTGAAAAAAACAGATATTTCCCGGGAAATTGCCCGTTCATCATAAACCGCGTCAAACGCATTATCCAGCAAATTTCCGACAGCAGTCAACAGTGCTTGTCGGCTACGCTCGGACAAAGCGGTATGCAAGCGGCTGTCTGGTTGAATAGAAATATCAATTTGCAATTCACTTGCTTGGTTTAATTTGCCAACAAGCAGTCCGCTTACATAAGGGTCTTGTATTTCATCAAGTAATGTATCAATCCATTGTTGCTGAATCTTCGTTTCATTTTGAACGAAGTCGAGCACTTCCTCTTTTTTATCGAGTCGCGTAAGTCCCGCAATTGTGTAAAGTTTATTCGAAAATTCGTGTGTCTGGGAGCGCAAGGCATCAACATATTGTTGAATATGGGTTAATTTCTTCGTTAATTCCTCAATCTCTGTTTTATTACGGAACGTTGAAACGGCTCCTAATAATTCATCTTCATAGAATATTGGGACACTATTGACATAGACACTGTGCGCGCCAAAAAGTTTTTCTTGGTCAAATACAGTTTGACCATTCTTTAACACATATGGCAAATCAGAATTTGGAAATATTGCATGAATCGACTGACCAATCCATGAGATTGTTTGCTGGTCATCTCCAGTTAACAGTTTCAATGCGGCAGAGTTGATCATCGTTATTTGTCCTTCTGCATTAGTAGCTACGATGCCTTCATGAATGGAGTGGAGAATGGTTTCTTTTTGAAATAATAAATAGGAGATTTCTTCGGGTTCTAATCCAAACAATGCTCTCTTGATATAACTTGCAATTACAATAGAACCTAAAATCGCTGCTGCTGTAATTCCTAGAAGGACGAACCAGATTTCTTTACTGTAATCCCAAATCACAGACTCGATGGAATCCACCAAAAATCCTACCGACACGACACCGACAATTTCTTCATTAGAATATATAGGCACCTTTGCTCGTAATGAATTTCCTAATGAGCCGGCAGATTTTGAAATATATGATTCACCGAACATAAGAGCTCGTTCATTGTCCTCACCGACCATTTTTTTACCGAGGCGGTCGGGGTTTGGATGCGCATAACGAATTTCTTGGCGATTACCGACAACGATAAATTTTGCATCCGTTTGCTCCTGTATCTGTTGCACGATAGGCTGAATTATAGCAGAAGGGTCGTCTGAATGAAATGCGGCACGAATTTCAGGGATCAGCGATACACTGGTGGCAACGCTAAGAGCTCTTTCCCCAATTTGAGCTTCCGTTGTATCCGTTACAAAGAAACTCATAAATCCACCAATCAGCAAAATAATTGTGACGACGAGTGCACCGATCAGAACAATCATTTTCATATGTAAATTGACGAAAGGTTTAGACTGGATTTGATGGCTGGTTAAATCTTCTTTTCGGATGCGAATCATGTCCAGACCTCCCTTAGAAAAGGATGATGCATTTAGCATACCATGTGGTGAGTATGTTAAGGATGGAAAAATACGAAATACAGCCAGCCATTAATGGAGTGTCAGAGCCAATGTTATTAAAAAAGCCCATTCGCAATGGAATGGGCTTTTACTAGATTTATCGGTGAGAGGCTCTCAATACAGAACAAAGGAGCTCTCGTTGACTAGTTATTATGCTTCAAGCTCAGGCTCAGCTTCTTCTTCATCCAAGCCTAATTCGTTCAAGTATTCCTCCATTGTAATTGCATTTTTGATTACATCGGCAGGAATTTTAATTTCTTCGACGTTATTATGGTTGCTGTATGCACCTGAAATAAGTTGAGTGATTGAGATTGTTTCGTCTTCAATGCCCATCGTCATTTTCGTAACGCCTGACATTTCAAGTGGGAACAATGTCTTCTTATCGATAGTGGAAACAACAAGGAATTCGTCAATATTGATATCTAAAGCATCCAAGATACTTTCCAAATCGTCAGCAATTTCTTCGTCTGTTACTTCCTCTTCAGTTGTTTCTTCTTCGATTACTGCATCTTCAGAATCCGTAGCTTTAGCGTCAACTGACACACCTTCTACTTTTTGAATTACACTCTCAGTAGTTTCGTCAGGAAGTAAACCAGGCAGAAGCGCCATTACTTCATCCAGAATTTCACGGAATTGCTCATTCGTTATCGTTTGTGTCATAACATACTGGTCTTCATATTCGTAAATATGAATGCCGTCGATGAACTTTTTAGTTAGTTCGAGCTGTGCAAGTGGGTCCATTTGTTGAACGGATGAATCGAATAATGCATCTGTTAATTCGTCATCCATTTTAATCCACTTATCTACCATGCTATCGTATTGGAAGAAACCATCTTTCGTCAAATACGCTTCTGATGATTGATCGAGGTTCTCGCCATCCATATTCATTTGCATCTTCGTAGAAGTATAAAGTGCAAGAGGATCTTGGATCACATCCATTTTCATGTCCATGATCATGTCGATTTCTTCTTCCTCAGGATTGGATGTTTTCATTTTCTGATCGATTTTCATCGTTGCAGAATAACTATTCAAATCAACGTCGAGCATCTTTTCAAGAAAACCTTCAACATCTTTCACACGATTTGTTGTTACTTGTACAGATTTTTTGTCATCTGAAACGGATACTTCAAAGCCTTCCAATGTAGATAGGAACGAATCTGAAATATAATTTCCTCCATTATTTAGTGTAAGGGGAAATACAGTATCTGCTTTCTTTCCATCGACCAAAATCTTTCCAGCACTAGCATTAAAGTCTACTGTCAATTGAGAATTTGTTGCCGTTACCACGCCTTTGTCTTTTGAGACAGAGTAACCAGCCTCTTTAAAAAGATTTTCAACTGGGATCAGCACTTCACCATGAGATAAAAACGGTTGCTCATAGCCCGCAACTTCCACACCATCGACTACCAGCTTCATTGAGTCGTTACTTGCTGCTTGTACATTACTGTTTGGAACTGCAAAAGCCAACAGTAATACGAAAGCAAATAACCAAGAACCTAACTTCTTCACTACATAAAACCCCCATTTCTTATTTTGGAAAAACTCACCTGTTTTGTGTACAGGTATACTAGATTGTACGGACAACTTTATAAAAGGTTTCAAAAGAATAATAGTTTAATATATTTAGTGCGAAATGACTTAGTTATTGGAAAAAATTAAGTATAACTGTTCTCCTTAATACCTTTCTACTATATAATTAATATTCTGTTAAAATAAAGCGTATCCCGCGATTAGGTGAGAGGAAGATTTCTGAATGAATCGAATATCGCTTCGTATGAAAATGTTTATCTTTTCATTTATTCTTGTGTTTTTCTCTGTCATGACGAGTGGAGCAATTATGATCCATAATATTTCTGGCGCTTTTGAAAAAGAACTCGGAGCAAGAGCTATTGCGATTGCCCGAACGGTAGCTCAGCTGCCAGATATTAAGACGCATGTTGGTGAAACGAACGGTGCTTCCTCCATTCAGCCAATTGCTGAGAGAGTTCGATTGGCAACAGATGTAGATTATATTGTTGTATTTGATATGGAAAGGATCCGCTATTCACATCCCTCAGAAAGTAAAATAGGTACAGTATTTGAGGGCGGGGATGAGCAGGCTTCACTTTCGGAACACGAATATATATCAAAAGCTCAAGGTGTTATGGGGTTTGCAATTCGAGCCTTCGTACCGATTATGAATGATGAAGGCGTCAAACAAATTGGTGTTGTTTCAGTTGGCATTCTATCACCGACATTTCAAAGCTTATTAAATGATTACAAGACCGATATTTTATTTTCATTGATGAGTGGTCTGCTCATCGGCCTGATCGGTTCGTTGTTTATTGCTAACCATCTAAAGAAACAAACCTTTAATATGGAGCCTTATGAAATTGCACGTCTGGTCGAGGAGCGTTCCAGCATGATGCAGTCGATGGATATCGGAATTTTGGCTACGGATGAGAAGGAACGAATTGTCTTTATGAACCGGTTAGCCCAGCAGTATACAGGTTTGGAGAACGAAATCATCCCAGTAGCAGACGCGTTTCCTGATACATGGGTAACAGAGGAAGTGTTGAAAAATGAAGCAGAAATGACGCATAGACCCTTACTTCTGAACGGCACGATGCTGTTAGTCCGTATCTTTCCTATAAACGTAAATGATCAACGTGTAGGTTCCCTTTTAATGATGACTAATCAGAAAGAGGCGCATACACTTGCGGAAGAACTAACAGGTATCAAGTCTCTAGTCGATTCACTGCGTTCGCAAAACCATGAATATATGAATAAGTTACATAGTATTGCAGGTCTGATACAGCTCAATCGTTCAAAAGAGGCACTTACTATGATTGTAGATGAAATTTCCGATGAACAAGAAGTGATGCAGTTTCTGAAAGAACGAATTTCTGATTATTCAATTTTAGGCATTCTAATAGGGAAGCGATCACGTTCTAGGGAATTGGGTGTTCTTTTTACTATTGACGATGAGTCTTATTTATCTGAAGTGATGACGGGGTTTTCAAGTGGCGATCTAGTTACAATTTTAGGGAATTTAATAGATAATGCTATGGAAGCTTGCTTACTGGAGCAAGAGAAAGAGATTGTGCTGTTGATTGAAGGTAATAGAGATTATTTATTTATCGAAATACAGGATAGTGGATGCGGGTTACCTGAAGAGGCAAATAAAATATTTGATTACGGATTCAGCATGAAGAGGAAAGAGGGAAGAGGAATTGGATTGGCTTTAATAAAGCAGATTTTGGACTCCAATAAAGGCAGTATTACGGCGTATTCTCCGCCAGAATCAGGGACAATCATTACATTGAAAGCAGGTGAAAGAAAATATGGATAAGTTAACGGTCTACATAATAGAAGATGATCCTATGGTGTTAGAAGTGAATAAAGGCTTTTTGCAAAGGTTGGATGGCTTCAAGTTGGTAGGTGAAGCCGCGGAAGGTAAACCGGCAATTGAAGACATACATAAACTTCAGCCTGATCTTATTTTACTTGATATGTACTTACCAGACATGTCAGGGCTTGAGTTACTAAGGGAACTTCGGTTGGAGAATATATCGAGTGACGTGATTATGATAACGGCTGCCCGGGATGCGGTTACCATTCGTGAAGCATTGCGGTTCGGGGCAGTGGATTACTTAGTAAAGCCCTTTCGTTTTGAACGCTTTCAAGAAGCGCTTCAAAAATTCAGTAAAAACTATTGGAAATTCAATACGATTGATAAATTAAAACAGGAAGATATCGATCTTTGGATTGGAAGTGCTGAAAAAATAAGTGCACTTCCAAAAGGGTTAAATGAATTTACCTTGGAGCAGATTTTTGTCGGTCTCAAGAATGAAGAACATCCGTTGACTGCCGAACAGTTAGCTCAAAAAGTTGGAATGGCAAGGGTAACTGTCCGTAAATATTTAGATTTTTTGTCAGTTAATGGGGAGGTTCATATTGAATTGCAGTACGGGAATATAGGTCGTCCAACTCGCTATTATTCAATAAAATAGAAGTTTCATGTGTTTAGGGAAAATACCATAAAGACCAAAACGTCCATTAACTTCATAATATTGTGTTTTCTTGAACATTATTTAAAATATAAAATATCAGACTACTGATGATTCAGGAGGGAGCATGAAGAAGTTCTATGTATGCTCTGAAGAAGCACTTTTGTTTTTTCGTAAGTTTTGTCGGATTACTGTTTTTGTTGGCAGGTTGTCAAAAAACTTCCTATCCAGTTGATTATGAACAATTAAGTGCAGAAGAACGATTGGTTATCCGTTTTTCACATGTTGTAGGAGAAGATACTCCAAAAGGATTGGCAGCCAGAAAATTTGCCAAATTAATGAAAGAGCGGAGCAATGGATATATCGAAGTACAAATATTCCCGAATAGTATCTTATATAAAGATGGCGAGGAAATGGAAGCGCTTTCCAATAATGATATACAAATGATTGCACCTGCTACATCTAAGGTTACGTCAACCGTACCGGAATGGTCTGTTGTTGACTTGCCATTTGCCTTTGATAGCTATGAAGAAGTACATGCATATATGCAAGGGAAGGTCGGTCGGCAGTTAATAGGGAAATTCGAAAAGCAAGGTCTCGTGATGTTGGGAATGTGGGATAACGGTTTTAAGCAATTGACGAATCGTGAGTATCCTATCAACATGCCTGCAGATATAAAGGGGCTTAACATGCGGATTATGCCAAGTGACATATTAGAGCAGCAATTTGAGCTCTTCGGTGCCTCCGCTATGAAATTGGATTTCAATAATGTGTTCCAGTCATTGGATAATGGATTAATTGATGCTCAGGAGAATACTTTGTCCAATATTGTGAGCAAAAGCTTACATTTAAAGCAAGGCTACATGACGGTTAGTAATCATGGGTATTTAGGGTATGTGCTGTTGATGAATAAAGAGTTTTGGGATGGGTTACCTGAAAATGTTCAGCTCTTAATCCAAGATACGTTGTCTGAGGTGAGCGAATGGCAACGAGAAATTGCACACCAACTAAATGAAAAAGACCTCTCTGAATTGGAGAAATGCGATTGTATTCAAATTCACAATTTATCGGAAGATGAGAGACAACAATGGGAAGAAGCTTTCAGCCCGGTTTACGATTTTTATCGGGGGCGGTTTGGGGCTAAATATATAAATTCACTTCCAAAAATAAAAGGGGGAAATAAAGAATGAAAAAAATTCTTTTAGTTGCAGTGATTAGTATGTTTGCTATCGTGGCGGCTGCTTGTTCATCTGACAAAGAGTCATCTTCTTCAGGCGACGGCGAAAAATCATCTTCTTCTGATAAGCCAGTCATTATCAAGTTTTCACATGTAACGGCAATTGATAGTGTAAAGGGGAAAGCTGCTGACCGTTTTGCGGAACTAGTTGCAGAAAAAACAGATGGAAAAGCGAAAGTAGAAGTATACCCGTCATCTCAATTATATGGAGATGCAGATGAATTAGATGCATTGGTATCAGGCAATGTTCATATGATTGCACCATCCGTTACAAAAATGGTGAAGTTGGATCCACGCTGGCAGTATGTAGATATGCCTTTCTTGTTTGAAGATCAAGATCATGCGCGCAAATTCTTTGAGAGTGATGTAGCACAAACAATCTTGAATAGTGATCAATTAGCAAATAACGACATTATGGGATTGGAATTCTGGGAGAATGGGTTCAAACACTTTTCAGATAATAAACATCCTTTGAAAACTCCAGAAGACTTCAAAGGTCTGAAATTCCGTGCGCAAGCAGGTAAAGTCCTTGAATCTCAGTTCAATGCTTTGAACGCGGGAAGTGCAACGATTTCATTTGGTGAAACCTATGCAGCCCTGCAACAAGGCACTGTAGATGGACAAGAAAATACATTCAATAACTTTGATACTCAAAAGTACCAAGAAGTACAAAAGTATTTGACGACAAGTGAACATGGCCGTCTAGACTATGCGATTTTTGTTAACAAATCATTCTGGGAAGGTATGCCAGAAGATATTCGTACGCAAGTCGAGGAAGCTTTGAAAGAAGCAACAGAACTTGAGTGGCAGTTGGCTGCTGATGAGAATGAAGCAAGTTTTGAAAACATCAAGAACTCTGGAAAAGTTGAAGTTACTGAGTTGACTCCGGAAGAGCGCCAAAAGTTCGTTGACGCTTTACAGCCGGTATACGATGAGTTCTCTGATGATATTACACCTGAACTGCTTGAAGGAATCCGTAGCTTGAAATAAGAAGAATTGTCATCTAAGTGGGAAAGCGGAGATCATAGTACCTGTTTATACAGGGATATGGATGCCGATCTGATTACCGGATCGGCATTTCTTTGTTTATAGGTTGGCATAGGGCATGACTTGTCGTCTTTCGAATGATTAGCAGTAGGTTGGAAAGACGACAAGTCACGCACTTGCAATGTATCTGAATTCAGCAGAAGGGGTGCGAACTATTGAAAACATTACAAAAGATTTGGAGAGCAGTTGAGGAAATCTCAGCAGGAGTATTTTTCTTTGGTGGAATTACACTCATATTCTATGGCGTCGTCATGCGCTATGGCTTCAACTCTCCTAAAGCATGGGTTGAGGAAGTAGTGAGATATGTTATTATTTGGGGCGTTTTCTTAGGTTTCTCTATTGCATTACGACATAATCAGCACATCCAAGTAGATCTCCTCTATGATAAAATGCCAGGTAAAATGAAAAAGTTTGTTGATTTATTTGCTACGCTTGTCAGCATCTTTTTCTGCCTGGCCTATACGTATTACGGTTATGTACTCGTAGAAGCACGTTATCATTCTGGCATGGTATCACTGGATGTCGGCATTCCAATGTGGATTGTCTACTTAATCTTGCCTATTTCCGGTGTATTATTTACATTGCGTTTTATTGAAAGACTGGTTCAATTGGTACGCGGAAAGGATGTAAAATATGACAATCCTCTTACTTAGTATTTTCTTTATTTTACTTCTGTTGCGAGTTCCGATTGCCATCAGTCTTGCTTTATCGACTATGGTTGTGTTGTGGCAGATCGACTTTAATATGACGATGGTACCGCAACGGATATTTACGGCTCTTGATTCCTTTCCAATGATGGCGATTCCAGGATTCGTCCTAGCGGGCGTTCTGTTGGCCCGTGGCGGAATTTCGAAGTATCTAATCGAGGCTTTGAAATCATGGGTTGGCCATTTACCGGGTGGTCTTTCGGTTGTTACGATTTTAGCTTGTATGATTTTCGCGGCAATCTCGGGTTCTAGTCCGGCTACAGCAGCGGCAATCGGTTCGATCATGATTCCTGCAATGGTGAATGCAGGGTATGATAAGAAGTATTCTATGGGTCTGGTAGCAGCTGGTGGTACGTTGGGGATTTTGATTCCTCCAAGTATTCCATTGATTATTTATGGTATTACAGCAGAAGTCTCGATAGGAAAGTTATTTATGGCCGGTGTCATTCCGGGAGTCCTATTAGGAGGAGTCCTTATTGCTTCAGCTATTTTTTATGCAAAGAAAAATGGCTATAAAAGTGAGCGGAAAGCTACTTGGGATGAGAGAAGAAAGAGTTCATTAAAAGCAATTTGGGGAGCATTTCTCCCATTCTTGATTTTGGGTAGTATTTACAGCGGAGTAGTTACACCGACAGAATCTGCTGTTATTGCGGTGTTTTATGGAATCATTGTATCAGCGTTTATTTATCGCGAACTTCATTTTCGGGATATTCGTCCGATCATTATTGAGTCCATCAACATTACTGCGATGATCTTCTTGATTATCGGCGCTGCAAGTTTGTTCGGATTGTATTTAACCAATGCACAAATTCCTCATGAAATCGGGGCGTGGATTTCGGAAAGTAATGTGAATAAGTGGGTATTTATCCTGCTTGTGAATTTATTACTGTTTGTTTTGGGAATGTTCTTAGAAGCAGTTTCCATCATTCTGATTACACTACCAATTCTATTGCCTATGCTCGTTCATTTTGATATTAATTTATTACACTTCGCGATCATTATGACAATCAACATGGAGTTGGGTATGATTACCCCGCCAGTTGGTTTGAACTTATTCGTAGTGAGCGGAATATCGAAAGAAAAACTTGGAGATGTTGTAAGAGGAGTTATTCCTTTTATCTTCTTGATGATTCTAGTGTTGGCGATCGTAGTTTTCTTCCCTCAATTGTCATTATGGTTAACAGAAAAGATGGATTAACAGAAGGTCTTCCAGTATTTTTGCTGGAAGGCTTTTTATTTATCTAAAAGTTTATTCATACAGGCAAGTAGGGAAGAGTGATGGTAAGGGGAGGGGAGAAGGTGGAGATTTATACAATTGGTCATTCTACGCATACAAAAGAAGAATTCTTAAAATTGCTTGATGATGCGAATATCGAAAGGTTGATTGATATAAGGGCATTTCCAGGCAGTCGAAAGTTTCCTCATTTTCATGAGGATCTAATGAAAGAATGGCTCCCTGCAAACGACATTGCATATGAACACTGTGGAAAACTTGGTGGGCGACGGAGGAAATCGAAGACGATTGATCCAGAAATAAATGATGCGTGGGACAATCAGTCCTTTCATAATTATGCGGATTACACATTAACTGCAGATTTTAAAGAAGGCGTTGATCAATTGATGGAAAAGGCTTTAAAGCAGAGGATTGCGATATGTTGCTCTGAACGCCATCCCGCACGATGCCATCGTCTGTTAATCAGTAATTGGCTGGCGCTGCACGGATGGGAAGTAAAACATATTATAGACGGTCCAAAAGAGAAAACGCTTATTGAAGATCATGTTATCGGAAAATGGGGACCACATCATATAGTGCTAGAAAGTAATGGCACGGTTATTTATCCTCCAGGGCCAAAAGAAAAAAACTAGCTTGCCCTTACAATGTTGAAAGGGCGAGCTAGTTACTCGTAGAGGGTCTTTTCATGTGATCCATCAGCAAGGAAAATGGATAAAACTCCATCATGTTCATTCACATATTTCTTGGCTTTCTCTAGTAGATCTGTTTTCGTAGAATCTTTAAAGATGACATGGTCGCTGTCGGTCTTTTTTAGAATCCATTCGTCTTGCCTAGGTTTCACTTCGTAGTGTGGACGTCCTTCACTTTTTCCTTCTACATATTCATGAGCTTGGGCGGTAGCTATTGAGATGGCGCGGCCTTCTTCGTAGTTCTCTCTTAATAAGGCGTTGGCAATTTCAATCGCTTTTTCTCGGACATCTGGATCTAAGTTCTTCATTGAAGCAGGATAATCATTTTTACTCCATGGCATGAACCGTCACCTCCTGCTTCATAAATTCCCGCTTAGTAATGAAAATAAACGTAAGAAGTCATGAAGTTTTAGACGGCTCTAGTATTTACTGAAGATCTTTTGTTTGTCATTTGCCGGCTGCTCTGTCAGGGGGAAAGTGCTGTCGGAAAAGAGGATGGTTCGGTAAGATGGTGTATTGGTTCATCCCGACGAAGCATTGAAGTGTTTCTTTACTGTCCGAAGTTTGATACAGAAATAAAAGCCTGTCCTGAAAGAAATTACTGACTTTCAAGACAGGCTTTTTGGCATTTATTTTTATTCCAGGACTAAATCCAACTCTTTCATATATCGGTAAACAGGTACTTCATCTTTTACATTTACAGGGATAAAGTTGAATGTCACATAGCTATCGACAGATTCAGGTTCTAGCGAAAGAGCGACCAGATTGGCGGTAGGTTGTGCCATACTGATGACGTAGCTGCCAGCAGGGAAGAATACTCTTTTCTTGGAAAGTTGGGCTTCGATATTTGCTCGCATATGTCCTTCGTAATAGCTTGTGTCTACCTTTTTATCTGTGACTATATAACTCTCCACTTCTAACTCTTGAGCATTCTTTGTTTTCTTAACAGTAGCTCCTTGAATTTTCAGCTTGTCCGCAATATGGTGATATGCTGGCGGTAAAATATAAGCGGTAGGGCGAACGCGTTCTAATGTAGCGATACCATTCGTTGCGCTGTTATAGCCAACCGGTATTTCTTTTACCGTTCCTGTTGCAACATCAACGACTTCGAGAGTTTGGTTTTTCACTTCTGTACGATCACTTCTCAAAATAAGTGTGTCTTTTTCCGACACTGTTTTTCCTTTTTCAACTATTTCATCGCGAGCATCTTGCACCATTTTCTTAACAGACTCTGCATTTTCTGCAGTTGTTCTCAAAATACTTGAGTGTGTTTCGACTTGTGATGCGACTCGGCGGACAAAGTTCTCTTTACCAATACCGATCCCGCGGCTTTCTACTAAGAAGGAGAAGCTTGGCTGCAATCCATTTGCGTTTCTACCGATTCTTGCTTCTGCGCCGCCTTCATCCAATGTCACATGACCATCTTTGGAGCTGTTAGTAAAATATTCTCTACTCGAATAGCCAGTACGCTCGAGTGCCTGAAAAACATTTTTTCCGAATAAATCATCTGATTGCTTTCGGATTTGCTCTGGAATATTTAAGTTCTTTCCGGATAGCAATAAGATATCATGATACTTGATGGAGCCTTGCTCGCCAAATTGCTTGAAGGTTGAATCGCTCAATCCGTATTCATGTGCATCGACTACTACTTCAGGTTGGAATTGATTCATGCCTTTATGAACTGCTTGGGTTTCAGGAAGCTCTAATTTTACGTGATCTCGGTTCGCATCTAAAGGAAGTGCCGTTTGACGCTGGAAGTATTCTGCGCCATCTGGATTGATACGTGGATAAATGACGACGTTGATCTTATCCAAAACTTCTTTTCCTAGGTTTCCATTTGCCAACTCATTAGCCATGACCAGCATGGATTCTCCACCGGCAGGCTCGTTACCATGGACATGTCCTTGTAGCCAAACTGTAGGCTTTGATTTAAATTCTGCTGAATCTTTTCCGCTTGTAGTAGTGAAAATGAGCATAGGCAATTCAACACCTTCAAGAGAGTGCCCGGCAATCTCCATACTGGCTGAAGGGTTATTATCCACGATATCTTGCAGGTAACGCATCATGTCGGGATTCGTAGTCATCCATTTATCCTTTTTCAAGCCTGGCGTTACAAGCTCCATTTCTGGTTCTTTGTATAACTCTAATACTTTGAGAGATTGTTCATAATGAGTGCCGGGAGAATAAGACATATGTGAAGAGTTTGTTTGGCCGGCAGCTGGAGGTAAGGAGTGTTCTGCAGTTGCAGCTGAAGAATAAGTGGGCGCAGCGACAATTGTTGCTAAAATAGCAGGTATAACTAGTTTTCTTTTTAACATAGAATTCCCCCTAGAATAATGTTTTTATATAAATAATAGTAGTAAGCGCTTACAAGTCGAAGTTATAATAGATTGCTAAATAACTCAAGCAACTAAGTTTACACCAACTAAAATTGATTCGTTTTATCTAAAATATTAATATGTTCCAGTACTGTTGGTACAATTAATATAAATAATCATGCTTTTAGGTTAATTGTATGTAACTTTAGTGATATTTGGTAGAATGTTTTTACTTTTAGTTCAATGTCATAAAAGCCATTGTAAAAGAGATAGCGCAGTAAAATATAATTAAACTAAAGACCCAGAAGAAGATCACTATATTTGAATTATTTTGAATAATTTATAACTTGATGATAGAGTTAAAGAGAGAGCTTAGTATTGGTTCACAATAAGCTTTCACTTTGCACTAAACAATGTAGCAAAAACAAATTAAAAGGAGTGAACACATTGTCTCTATCCGTTAAGCAACTATTGGAGAACAAAGGGATTCAGGCTAAGCCGGAACATTTGGAGATCTTGGAAAGTCGCTGGAAGGGTATGCAAGAGTTAAGAGGGACATTAAAGGGTGTTAAAATCGAAGACGCCGATATCGGGCTTCGCAATATTCCCGGAGGTGATCATATTGGCTAAAGAATTGATTCAGAAATCTGTTGAAGAATTGGCTCCGCTTATACAAAATGGCTCCTTATCTCCTGTTGATTTAACGAAGGCGGTTTTAGACCATGCTGAGGACACTCAGGAATCCATTAATGCGTATATGACCATCTATCGTGATGAAGCAGAGCAGTCAGCCCGTGAGGCAGAAAAAGAAATTAAAGAAGGAAAGTATCGGGGAATGTATCACGGTATCCCGATGGCCTTAAAAGATAATTTATATTTCAAAAATAAAGTGACTACAATGTCATCTAAAATCCATAAAGATTTTGTTCCGGACGATGATGCAACTGTTGTTAGCAAGTTGCGGGACGCAGGTGTAATTTTTACCGGCAAACTGAGTATGCACGAATACGCATGGGGGATCACTAATAATAATCCTCATTACGGAGCGGTCAGAAACCCATGGGATACCGATAAAATACCAGGCGGTTCGAGTGGCGGTTCCGGAGCAGCTGTGGCGGTAGGTTCGAGTGTTGCTTCACTTGGAACAGACACGGCAGGCTCCATTCGGATTCCGTCATCCATTTGCGGAATTGTCGGATTAAAACCGACGCATGGACGAGTTAGCAAATATGGCTGTTATCCATTAGCTTGGACACTGGACCATATTGGACCTATGACGAAAACAATCAAGGATGCGGCGGGAATGATGGATATCATTTCAGGATACGACCAGAAAGATCCCACTTCTGTGAATACACCGGTCAATCAGTATTTGCAAAAGATCCAAGGCAATGTGAAAGACTTGGTAATCGGAGTGAATGAAGAGTACTTCTTTAAACAAGTCGATAATGAAGTAGATCAAATCGTACGGAAAAACATACAAGCCCTTGTAGATCAAGGAGCTAAAGTAGAAATCGTTAATATTCCTTCACTTCAATATGCGGAGTGGGCAGAGCTGGTTACTTCGCTTTCTGAAGCATCTGCAATTCACCATGAAGATATGTTGAAGAGACCACAAGATTTTGGCGATGATATCCGCATGTTGTTTGAACTGGGTGAACTGCCGTCGGCTGTAGATTATTTACAAGCACAGCAAGTCAGACGACAGTTGAAACAGGAATTCCAACAAGCGTTCCAGAAAGTGGATGTAATGATCGCACCAACGTTGCCTGTAGTCGCCAGTACAATTGGGGATGATACCGTTGATCTGAATGGTCAGCAAGTCGATTTGATTGATAATATTATCCGTTTCACAGGACCAAGTAACTTAACAGGCTTACCGGCATTATCGGTACCTGGAGGGCTAAAAGGGAATCTGCCGGTTGGCGTCCAGATTATCGGGCCTGCATTTGCTGAAGCTCGTATACTTGATGTAGGATATGCAATTGAACAGACAAACCCAATGAAAGACAGAAAGCCTGAGTTGTTAACCCGAGCGTAAAATCAATTAAAAACTCCGCGATCAACCCATGATCGCGGAGTTTTGGTTAGGTACTCGCTCTTCGACTAAGCGGTACTTAACTATTCGACGTATAGTTTCTTCCCTATCACAAACCCAGCTGCACCAAACTTCAACCCAAATCCGTTTGTGCAATTGGTATTACTATAAGTATAGCCTGTGAAGAACAGAATAAACGCAAATCATCGAACTGTGAGAAATGTCATACCCCTGTAGTGTTTGGCATCATAATGACATAAATTACACCAACCTTACAACTGTCTTTCATTAAGATAACATATGAAAAACCTTCCGACTTTATGCATGAAAAGTCGGAAGGTTTTGTTACATTAATTTAGAAATAAACATTGTCGCAATACCAAAATAGATCAGCAAGGAAAGAATATCATTGATCGTTGTGATCAGAGGACCGGATGCTACAGCAGGGTCGACTTTGAACTTATTGAGGATCAAGGGAATAACAGTACCGGCAATTGTCCCGATGATCAATGTCGCAATGAGTGAGGAACCTACTACCAATCCAAGAGTAAAGCTTCCTTGCCAAATATATGCAATGACAGAAATAACTGCCCCGCACACGACACCCAATATAACGCCAACAATTAATTCGCGAAATACTAAATGCAGAGATTTTTTCATGGTCATGTCTTCAGACACTAAACCGCGCACGACGACAGCGAGTGACTGTGTACCAGTATTACCTGTCATTCCTGCAATCATTGGCATGAAAAAGGCAAGTGCAACGACTGCTTCGAGGGTCTCTTCGAAACGAGAAATGATACTGCCTGAAACGAGCCCGATAAAAAGTAATAATATAAGCCAAGGAAGTCTACGATAGGCAGCAACTAGGGGTTTTGTATGGAAGTCAATCGATTTACCGGAAGCAAAAAGCATTTCTATGTCTTTATCTGCCTCTCTGACGACAATGTCAAGAACTTCGTCTGCCCTGATGATTCCGATCAATATATTATTTTCATTGACTACGGGAAGGGACACAAAATCAAAACGCCCAATCATTTTGGCAACTTCACCTTGCTTGGTCGTATCAAACACTTTGGCGATCGAAGTTTGCATAATATCTTTTACGCATTCATCAGCTTCAGCAAGCAACAAGTCCTTATAGGATAATACGCCAACTAATTGTTTATCATCGTTAATGATATATACATAATTTAGATAATGGGCGAAAGCTTCATAATGCTTTAATTTTTCCACAGCTTTTGTGACGCTATAAGATTGATGAACCCATACATAACGAGTCCTCATAATTCGACCTGCAGAATCTTTTGGATACTTTCTCTGTTGGCGAATATACTTTTTTTCTTCCTGTCGCATTTCAGCAATTAATTTTTCAACTTGTTTATCGGGAAGATCTGAAAGCAGATAGGATAAGTCTTCACTTTTCATTTGATCAAGTAATTCTGTTGAACGAATCGGGCCTACTAATTCAAGCACCCGCAGTTGTTCATTTCTAGTTAGGGACCCGAGCATTTTGATCAATTTATCAGTGTCCAATACTTCCAAAAAGATTGGATGTCGCTTTCTTGGCAGCCGTCGGTATTGTGCAGCAACTTCAGAAGGCTCTAATTCATCAATCGCCTTTTTCAAGGACTCTAAATTACCGTCCTTCGTCAGTTTTATAATAGCTCTTGAAATATCATCTCTATTGTTTGTCAATGGCATGGTCAGCACCCCAATCGTTTAAAGATAATTGTTGTCTCTCTTGCTATCCCCCAAATGAAGAAAAAACAAACAATAGTAAACCTGGCTAAGTGCATAAGTTTTTCCAATCAAAAAAGAGCCTCCTTTGTGGAGACTCTTGTATCTTTAAATCAAATAAGTGGACCTCTGCCATGAGGTGCCGGGTCATTTAATGGGTCATAAAGATCGGAATCGACTAATACCAATATTTTCCCATGTTCGAACTGTTCATTATATTGATGTGCTTCTTCATCTGGAATCCCCATGCCGATTAAAGCACCCGCCAGACCGCCTACACCGGCACCTGCAGCCGCGCCCGTGATGCCCGCTACAATTGGTCCTGCTGCAATAATCGGACCGACGCCAGGTATAGCCAAGGCCCCAAGGCCCGTTAAAATGCCGCCTAATCCTCCAATTAACCCTCCAGTTGCTGCTCCTGTCGCTGCGCCTTCACCTGCATGCGTATCCGTTTCTTCCACTACATGTTCTACTTGATCGGAGCTTCGACTGATTACTGAAATTTCATCCGCAGTAAATCCTTGGCGTTTAAGATTTTCAATCGCTGCAATTGCTTCTGTATCCGTGTCATATGTTCCTACCACTTGTCTTCTAACCATAAAAAATTCCCTCCTTGAACTAAATTCTCTTATTTTCTCACTACAGAGAATTTACCCTTTTTTTAATAGATAAAACGTTAGAAGAAATAAGAGATATTTCGACAGTAGTTGATAGACTTATTGGACAAAATACCTGTTTCTTAAGCAATTTTCTATTAAGGAGCCATACTTGTAACAATAGACTTATCTTTGTAATGGATTCGACTGATAGTTGTAATGTAACTGTAACAGTAGCTTGGTAAGCTGAGTCTATTAAAAAGTTAGGGGTGGCATATTGAAGAAGTTTTTATTTTCATTAACAGTAGCCATGTTGATTACTATTTTCACAAGCGGAATGAATGAAACATCTGCAGCTACATCTGTTCATACAGTGAAAAAAGGCGATAGCTTATATAAAATCTCACAGATACATAAAGTTTCCGTAGCAGATTTGAAAAAATGGAATAACTTAAAGTCATCGGTTATTCATCCAAACCAAAAACTGCGTTTAGTTAAGCCGTCAAAAGTTGCTTCCAGTACATCTTCAAACAAGAGCAAAACACCATCACGCTCTGACGGACCACAAGTCGTTAAAGAGTTCATGGTGAGTGCAACAGCATATACGGCACATTGTAATGGGTGTACGGGCTTGACGAAAACAGGTTTAAACTTACGTAAAAACCCAGATTTGAAAGTGATTGCAGTCGATCCAAGTGTCATTAAATTAGGCACGAAAGTCCATGTCGAAGGGTATGGATATGCGGTTGCTGGAGATATTGGCAGCGCAATTAAAGGAAATAAGATCGATGTATTCATTCCAAATAAGACACGCGCGTACCAATGGGGCCGCAAGAATGTGAAAATCAAGATTCTTGATTGAAAATAAACCTAGTTCGGCTTTATGCCGGATTAGGTTTATTTTATTTCTCTGTTCCTATTTCAGAATAGGAGAAGGTGAATGCCATATAAAAAAACATGAATCCTTTTAAAAAGGAATTCATGTTTCTATTATACAAATGAAACGATTTGATTTTTCCCATTTTGCTTTGCTCTATAGAGCGCTAAATCAGCTAGGTGAAATAAATCTTTAAAGCTTACAACATCGCGCATCAGATTATCACCAATACCAATACTAATTGTAATATTTTCAGGGACAGTTTGTAGATCCAGTGGTATAGTTTCAATTTTCTTTGCGATGAGTAAAGCTTTCTTCTTCGCTTGCTCTCGCGATATTCCATGCATGACCAACACAAATTCGTCACCACCGAAACGTCCTAAGATGTCGTCTCTCCGAATTAGAGAAGAACAAACCTTTGCTACCATTTTAATTGCCTCATCACCTGCTAAATGACCGTACGTATCATTGATAGACTTTAAATTATCAATATCAAAGGCGATGCAAACAATAGATTCTTTCGTATGTGATGCAGCGGCCAATAAACGATCCGTCGTTTCCTCTAAATACCTTCGGTTATACAAACCAGTTAGATAGTCTAGATGCTCATTTGTTTTCTTAGAAGAGGCTTGCAATCGGAGTTTTAATTCTAAAGCAGCTTTCCCCCAATTGTAGCTTTCAAGTTCATGTAATAAATCAATATATTCCTTTTGTATAATCGCCAATTCATCATAACTAAAAAGATGTTCTGCTATTTCAATTCGTTTCTGTTGAATTTCTTTCAATAAAAAATTATCGTGAAGCAATAGGTCACTTTCTTTGACCGTTGTATAAAATTGAAACGCTTTCTTTTGGTCACCAAGGAGTTCGTAAAGCCGGCCTTTTAAGATTGTTAAAAAGGCCTTCTCCTGTGGATACTTTTGTATTTCTGGGAGCTGATCTAAACATTTTATACTTGTCATCGCAATGTCAGAACGTTTCATATTGAGGGCAGATTCAACTAAATATAGATGCCCGCGAATCGAAAGGATAAAGCGATCTGCCACGTATAAGTTTGCATATTTAACTGCAGATTGGGCAGCTTTCAGAGCTTCAGAAAATTGATTAGTTTTATTGAGCGTATGGCTTAAGTTACTATAGGCCATGCTCACATACACGAAATTCTCTGTTTCTAGAGCTATCGAGAGTACGTCTTCCAGCAGCTTTTGCCCATGTTCAAAGTCGTTTGATATAAAACTGACGAAATATTGTAAATAATACGAGCGCATCCAGTCCTGCTTGGCACCGAATGATAGACAATTTTCATGGTGAGCTTCAATATGGAAAAGAACTTTTTTGAGATCACCAACATAATAATTGGAGAGCGCACTGAAGTAATGAGCATATAAAATGGCTTTCGGATCTGCATACTGAGTGCCTTTCTTCAATAATTCCTCTGCAGTCTTTATGACTAGTTCGTATTTACCTTCACTTCGTAAATGGCTAATAGAGTTTTGTAATGTAGCTAACTCCTTTTCGTGAAGCATATTAGCCCCTCCCATAAACTTTGAATTTTACTAGCTATCATGAGTAAAGACCTATGTTTGTGAAAAGTATATGCCTCAATTATAACATGATTTTCCAATAAAAATGACAGTTAAATGAAAAAGAACGTAAATAAATAAAGTTTTAGAACATTATTCTAGTTTTTTATACCTTTTGATATGTTTACTAAACATACTACTTTAGGTTTATTTAAAGGTTGGATAAGTGATTTGAAAATCAAATCAGTTAGATTGTATTTCTTTAAACAATTTAATGAAACGATCGGGGTTATCCACTACTTCAAATGTAAATACGCCTTCGTGGGTATGAAGATAAAAAAGACCTGTTTGACCAGAGAAAGGACGATATGATAGATCAAACACATGCTCAAGTGGAAATGTGCGTTGGGAGGTAGTGATACGATCCTGGAACAAATGAATAGAGTGAAAAGATTTAAGGTATGTTTGTTCCAGGCGGTCAACGACCCGTTGGATAGATACATAAGAAATTGAATGGATTAGTTGATCAGCTGAGTTGCTCATAATAAAACCTCCTGTTTCGCGTATCATATCATATGCGAACAACTTCACAAAAAGTTGCACTTACTATTTGGGCTCTAAATTTTCCTGATAGCTCGAATAAACTGAACAACTGCAACAATAAACAAAAAGGTAATCGCACCTGCCATGTCCAAATAGACATCTTGAAGGGTAGCGGTTCGTCCTCCTGTAAAAGATTGATGTAACTCATCAGCGCAAGCTAATATTAATGTAAGAAGGGCAGCCCCTAATAAGCGCCCTTTTCGTTTTGGCAGTACCCAATAGATTACTAAAGAAAGAAATCCGAACGTTAAAAAGTGTGCAGCTTTGCGAATTAAAAATTCTACAAAGTAATAGTAACCGCGTTCGTCAACTGAAATTATGCGGTCCCAATAGGAAAACTCCAATTCGGACAGGACAGCTTTGCCAGGTTCATCAGGCAGCAGCTGTTCAAGCGTAGAAACAAGTGATTGCTGTTCGTATGTTTGACTCGATGAAATTGCCAAGCCTACTAAAAGGGCTATAAGTATAAGAATCACAATAAATTTTTTCATAGTTGGATTGTATCACAGAACCCCCTTTCCTTGTCGTATAGTAAAATTGTAAACTCCTATATAAAAATATAAACATCTTCTCTATATATACCGTACCCTTTGTAGAATGCTAGATACCATTATACATTAAATGTATCCTTAAATTCCCACTTACTATTGTAAAAAGATATGCTAATATTTAACTCGAGTGGTTGAAATAAGCCCTAACCCCTAATCATACATACAAGATATTCTAGCTATATCGAAAAACTGAATGATTACGGAATAATAAATAGGGTATAAGAACAAAAGAACGTTTTTATACTACTCAACGTTTTCTACAAGCTCTTTGGAAACCTAGTAGTTTCCAAGCAGTATTAGAAGAATTAAAAGGAGGAAATTTTTCCATGAAGGTTCAATCAAAAAAATACAGCAAATACATTACAGGCGTAGCATCAGCAGCATTAGTTGCATCAGCGGTGGCACCAGTTGTCAGTGCGGCAGATTTCAATGACGTACTGGAAAACAACTCTCACAAGCCGGCAATTGACGCTCTGTCAAACGCAGGTGTTATTTCTGGATATCCTGACGGTTCTTTTAAACCAAATAAAACGTTAACTCGTTCTGACGTAGTGAAATTGATGGGTAAATGGCTCGTCTCTATGGGATATGAAATTCCTAAAGACTATAAAACAAACCCTCGTTTCAAAGACTTAACGTCTAAGTCTAACGATGAACTCTTACAATCAGCAGCTATTGTTAAAGATAATAATGTCTTCAAAGGATACGAAGACGGCACATTAAAGGCAACTGGCAATATCACACGCGAAAATATGGCGATCGTCCTCGTACGTGCATATGATGCAGTGAATAAAACAGATCTATTAACTTTTGTTAAAGAAGAAAAGTTTGATAAAGATGTTGTAGATTTGGCTAAAGCTAAAGCTGAAGCACGTCCTTACATTGACGTACTCGACTACTTCGATATCACGAACCCAGCTGCACCAAACTTCAGACCAAAAGAAACTACAACACGTGCACAATTCGCTTCTTTCTTATATAAAACTAGTGAAGTAGAGAAGCCAGGTGAAGAAACACCTGAGGCACCGGAAGTAGCTGAAGTGACTGCAGTAGAAGCAATCAGCGACAAAGAATTGGAATTGAAAGGGACAAACCTATACCTTCTAAAAGCTGAACAGCTTAAAGTAGAAGGTAATGAACTAGTTTCATTCAATGCCAATCAAGATGGAACTCAAGCAACAATTGAATTGAAAGACGAATTGACTTCTGGAAAAAAGATGACACTTACTGTCACAACTAAAACAGAAGGACAGCCTGATCAAGAGAAAACTTTCAAATTCACTTATGAGTTGAAGGTTGGTAAAGTGGTTGCGACTACTACTCAGGTGAATGAGACTGGCGAGCAATTCCTTGAATTCAATGTAGATGGTAAACTAGCAGACTTAAAGAAATTGAACGAAGCAGGTTATACAGTTGAGTTTCAAGCTACGAAAAATAATGTACTAAAGAATGCGAAGACCGGTGAATTGAATGCAGACCAACTAAATGCGAATGATACTTTCTCTTATAAAGTAGTAGTATCAAAAGACGGAAAAACGGTTGAATCGGACTTGGTAGATGTAAAAGTATTGAACTACGGTTCTTATGTTTCTACTATTGATGAAGTAACTGTTACGCAAGGTGGTACGACAGTAGAAAGCGGTAAAGTATCTCTTGATGAAGATGAAGGTAAAGTTACTGTAAAAGCGACTAAAGCGACAACAGTAAATGGCACTTCTGTAAGTAATCCTAATGCAACTTACACATCATCGAATCCTAGTGTTGCTACAGTCAACTCAAGCACTGGCGCTGTGGAACTTGTTAGCCCTGGTGAAGTCAATATTGTGGTGAAAGCAGATGGAGCTACTAAGAATGTTCCATTGACAGTGGTATCAGGTAAACGTGCAGCTGCTGAAGTAGTTGCTTCACCAACTTCAGCAAAAGTATTGAAAGACAAAACTTCAGATATCGGGTTGACAGTTAAAGATCAATACGGTGAGTTGTATACAGGTGCATTAACTGTTACTTCTAAGGACGAAACAATTGCTACAGCTACTATTGATACAGTAACTAAAGGTAAGTCAGCTGTTCACATTAACGGAGTGAAGACAGGAACAACAGAAATCCAAATCAAAGCAGGCGATAAAGTCCTTTCAACAATTGCAGTTAACGTTTCTGACAATTCACAAGTAGCTACTAGAAAATTAGAAACTAAATCGGCTTCTGACGATCTACAATTAGATGTGATGAAAGGTTCCGAAGACAAGACTGTAGAGTTGGTTTGGAAACAATATAATGAGCAAGGTTTCTACCTTGGAAATGATCTTATCCCAGTTGCGAATTATACTGTAACTTCATCTAATGAAGACGTAGCAAAAGTCAGCAAAGATGCTAATGGTGTAATTACAGTTGAAGGATTAAAAGCAGGAAATACAACGATTACGATTAAAGAAGGCAGTGTAACACGAGCGACAGCTGAAATTAAAGTAGTAAATACTACCCCTTCTATCGCTTCAGTGAATTTTGAGAAAACAGAACCGGTTACTAAAGTTGGAAACTTTAGTAGTGCTGTAGTGAAAGAAGAGGGTATTAAGCTAACTTCTTCTGAATACAAAGCTAAAATTGCTGCAGATGGTACGATTTATATTGACTTAGACAAAGTGGATGGTTACTCAGCGACTGAGGATGTTAAATTAGGAACTATTGCAACAAGCTACTCAGGTAATGCGACAGCACTTGGTTTGAAAGTAGTTAACGGAAACATTACAGGTACTGCAACAGCAGGCGACAATGGTACGATTGTTGTTAAAGTTAACCGTACAGATGAAACTGCTCCAGTTGGAACTAGTAATATTGAGGTAAGTGTACCAAAATAATAACGAAATTAATTATGTACATGAATAACTAACAACACCCAAGCTCTATTCCTTGAAGACGTTCAAGGAATAGAGCTTTTTACGTTTACTAAGCTACGTACCAAGGGTACAGATAGAATAGAAAGTTTAAAAGATTGAGAGGAGTGGGAGGATGCTTTGGTTTGAAGGAATCTATTTTACGACATCGTTGATTGTGCTTTTATTGCTAGCTGTACCAATTACAATTGCAATATTCCTGTATTTCTTTGATCGACGTCAAAAACAGCACGCGATTTTACGTAATTATCCTGTACTTGGCAGAGTACGTTATATGTTTGAGAAGGCGGGACCGGAAGTGCGACAGTACTTATTCAATGACGATAACAGCGGCAAGCCGTTTAGCCGAGAAGAGTATTTACATATGGTCATGCCGGGAAAGTATTTGAATAGTGTCATCGGTTTTGGTTCGAAACGGGATTTTCAAGAGCCGGGTCATTACATTCGAAACGCCATGTTCACGAAGCAAAATGATGAGATGCGTGTAGATAATGATAACTTGATGAAGACGATGCGCTATGAGGTAGATCAAGATAACTTATTTTCACGTAAAGAACATCGAGAGGAAATTACCACACTTCCTTGGCTGCTTCCTGAAGAAGATGCGATTGTGTTAGGTCCCAACTGTGAGCAGCCATTTGTCGTACGCAGTTTGCTCGGGCAGTCAGGAATGAGCTATGGAGCTTTAGGAGACCATGCGATCACTGCGTTGTCAAAGGGGATTGGCATGGCGCAGGGTGCGTGGATGAACACTGGGGAAGGCGGTGTCTCGGATCACCATCTAGCTGGCGGTGCAGATATCATTGCACAGATCGGCTCAGGTTTATTCGGTTTCCGAACTGAAGAAGGAGACTTTGATTTGGAAAAGGTGAAAGAAAAGGCTAAAGTACCTCAAATTAAAGCATTCGAAATCAAGTTGGCGCAAGGTGCAAAAATGCGTGGCGGTCATGTAGAAGGTGAAAAGGTGACCGAAGAAATTGCGGCCATACGAAATGTCGTTCCTTTTACTTCTATTAATAGCCCGAATCGCTTCAATCAGTTCAATGACTATCCTACATTGTTCACATTCATTGAAGATATTCGTACTGCTGGCGGCAAGCCGGTCGGCATGAAAATCGTCATTGGAGGGAAGGAAGACGCTGAAGAACTTGCGGAACAGCTGGCGGAAACTGGTATGGGGCCCGATTTCATTTCATTGGATGGGGCAGAGGGTGGTTCTGGTGCAACCTATCAAGACTTAGCGGATAGTGTTGGGCTGCCGTTACGTTCTGCGCTTGTTTTATTGGATGATGCATTGCGGAAGTACGAGGTGCGAGATCAGGTGAAAATCATTGCTTCTGGAAAGGTCATTACACCGGACAAAGCGGCCATCGCGTTGGCATTAGGTGCGGATCTTGTGCAAATTGCCCGGGGATTCATGATTTCCGTAGGCTGTATTATGGCGGAACGTTGCCATACAAATACATGCCCAGCGGGGGTAGCGACGACGGATAAACATTTGCAGAGAGCGCTCGTTGTGGAAGAGAAAAAGTTTCGTGTCACCAATTATATCTTGACGATGAGGGAAGGATTGTTTCGCGTAGCTGCTGCGGCGGGTCTGGACTCTCCAACGAAGTTCGAACGTCATCATGTCATTTATAAGGATGAACGGGGAAGGATCCATTCTGTAGAGTAAAAAAGACTCGATGAATATTCATCGAGTCTTTTTTTAGGTTTATATTCTTCTGAAGCTATTGAATTTAGATTTCCAGTACGGGTTGCTTAAGCTGACAACCTCTGATTTTTTTCCACCAGCATGAACGAACTTGTTATTACCGACATAGATTCCAACATGGGAAATGCCTTTTCGATATGTATTGTGGAAGAATACGAGATCACCTGGTTTAGGTGAGTTGATTTTAGCGGACTGCGTGTACTGTCCTGTTGTTGTTCTGGAAACAGACTTACCATTTTTCTTGAATGCATATTGGATAAATCCGCTGCAATCAAATCCTTTTGTTGTCGTACCGCCGAAGCGATATGGAATACCTCTCAAATTCATTGCAGTTTTGACAACTCCCGCACTGCTTTTGGCAGGCGTGGATGCTGCAACCGACTTAGCAGAAGACTTTGCCAAAAGTGAGCTAAGTACATAACCCTTTTTACCATTGATTTTTACTTTGTACCATAGTTCAGAACCTGAATTCTTTTGATGGGTCAGTTGTACTCGTGTACCTTTTTTTAATGTGAAGACAATTCTATGTTTAGTGCCCGCATCAGCACGGACATTTATATTATGTTTCGTTATGTATGTACCACTTTTCGCTGTTGCCTTACTTGCCGCATCAGCACTTCCTCCTGCAAACCCCGTGACCATTACTGCTGCCATCAATAGTGAACACAAAAACTTCTTCATCATGACTCTCCTTCGAAATAATGTATGTCTCTCTAGCTGCAAGTTACATCTTACATGACTTGTAGAAACGAAACATTACGTTCTTGTTAAGAAGAGGTTACAGTCTTGTAATCATATTAATAGATTGTAATAAAGCAAGCCAGCCGCCCCAAAATCGGAACGGCTGTTATCAAACTATTTTATTGTCCTTCTCTTGGTACCGGACCTCAATCTTCCTCATTTAATAGGGGCTCGTCTTGAATATCTGCAGCCAAAACTTCTGGAGGTACAGGATTTTTCAATGGTTCATAGCCGCCGTATGAGGGCTCATTTACTTCCAACTGCCTTGCCTTTTTGGCATGTTGATCTCTCAATAATGGATCTGCTTCATTTTCGGTATCCGAAACTTGTTTTGAAGTAGCAGGAGCTAGATTGTCCGTATAAAAAGGCTCGTCTTTTGAATACACACTGAATGCCCAACCTTCGTCCACATACAGCAGTATACCGCCATGCTGCACTTCTTCATAATAGCGATCGATTTCAATTTCATTCATACCGACACCATCCATCATGCGCTTCACATGATTTTCTCCGGTAAGGAACCCGATAAACCGATCTGTCCAAGTACCATAAGCTGCATGTACATCGGCTGCAGTCCGGTTTCTAAGCATGGAGACATCGTTTTCATTCTTGGCGATTACGTAAATATTGTCGGCAAGATAGCCCGTCAGCTTTAGTTCCTCTATCTTGTCGAGAAGGTCAGAGTCGTTATAATATACACCGATAAATGTCTTGTTGTTTGGTTCAACCATTATTCTTCCTCCTCTAACTTTTAAGTTTATTTGGTATAGATACAATACCCTCAGGAATAATATAAAAACCTTGAAGGGAATCAATTTTAATTCTGTTTATAGAACTAGCACAATCTGGAAAGTTATATGCAATGGAGTGTACATTATAATGTTCGTTACTAACCTCGAATATAGTTACCTTACTAGTTCTATATATTGTCATAAATTATCAAAACCTTTGTCAGCGTTTTACAATTATGTTAGGATACAATCTAGAGTCTAGAAAAGAAAGGGTCGGTTACAATGAAGAAAAGACATTTGATGGTGCCGCTTAGTTTATCTCTTCTATTATTAGGAGCTTGCAGCGGGGACGCTGAAGAAGATAAGAAAGCGGAACAGGAGCAAACCGAACCAGCTGATAAAGAAACACCAGGTGTTGTAGATAAATCCGATACTACGACCTCCGACGATGAACTAAAAGAGGAACTCTCTAAAGAAGAAGGTGTATCGCAAGTAAGCTTAATCATTACAGAAGACGCGGGTGGTTATGTATTACTTGATTTCGAAGTATCTGAAGATATGAAAAAAGAGCAGGCTAAAGAGCTCGCCAAGAAATTCTTTAATCGCATTGAAAAAGAATATCCAGATCACAGTATAGATATCCAAGCAAGAAAGAGCGGGGAGACCTTCGCTCAAGAAACAAAGGAAGCAAAAGCAGAAAAATAACTATCTAAATGATTGCTTATTGTATTATTGGCATTCGCTTAAATAGACATAAAAACATTGCAGAGGAAAAGTCTCCGCAATGTGGTAAAATTATATTATGCGTTCTGGTCAGGAACGTTACAGTGAGTCATCATTCGATATCTATCCGAATGATGACTTTTTAATCTACCGTACTCGCTACACGGATATCAGCCGCCTTTTTAGAAGAAACCCGTTCACCTATTTTCATTGCAATCATATAGAATACGAATGCAATAACAATTCCAATAATCCATGCGATATCCATCCCACCCATTGCTTTTGACAGAGCGCCTTGGTATATCTCTGTATTAATAAAGGGGACTTGACAAAGTATTGTAAATAAGTAGATACCCATCGTTTTATAATTTAGTTTTCCGAATATGCCATCCTTTTTCATAAAATCCTCGTGGTGAAATCTTCTTTTTAATACATAGAAATCTGTCAAGTTGATAACGCTCCATGGGATAATAAAAAATAACACAAAACCCAAGTAGATTTGAAAGTTTGACATGAAGTTACCAGCACCTGCAGTTGCGGCGAAGCCAATGACAATACCAATTAACACAGAGATAATGATACGTAATCTTCCTGAAGTTCTAAAAGACCAAAAATTACTCGCGATCGATAGCACGATAATGCCCGCACCATAAATATTTAATGAATTGATGATAAGGACACCTAGAGAGAGCAAGATGACAATAGAATATCCTAACACACCGCCCATGTTTTTAATTTCACCCATTATATTTCCGTTTACCACCATTGTAGCAATAGCTGCGCCAATCAGCATAAGCCAAGCAGAACTCATGAAGCTGCCGCTCGCCGTGTATAAAAAGGTTTTGCGTGCATCTTTTGCTTTCATAAATCGAGAATGATCGGATACATAAGGACCGTACGTAATTTGCCATGTCACACAGATGGAAGTCGCTAAAATGAATGCAGTCCAGGTGAATGTTCCTTGTCTTAACAAATCCATCGACAATTGACTTATGACCAAGCCTGAAAGCACAACGAAAACCAACGTGTAACCGACTGTGTAGAATTTCATTGATTTTTGAATAATATTTTGTCCGTAGATCGCCAAAAGAACCATAGGGATTAAGCCAAGAATGACTGTGATATTGATGTTAAGTCCGATTGTCTCTTGTATACCTTGTGCGACTAAGATCGTATTCATGGCACCATAACCGAAATACATTGTCAATATGATTAGCATCGGTAAAATAACGCCGAAATAACCGAATTGAGCACGACTTTGCAGCACTTGCGGGATACCTAACTTCGGTCCTTGAGCTGAATGTAAGCCCATAATAACCGCACCGATGGCATGACCGAGAAGAATTGCTAGTGCCGCCCACCAGAAGTTTAATCCAATGATGATTGCTAACGCTCCGGTCACAAGGGTAGTAGATACTGTACTTGCCGCAAACCAAGTGAAAAATAGTTCTTTAGGATTCCCTTTCCGATCAACTTCCGGTATAAATTCAAAACCGACCTGCTCAATAGCCATTGATTTTTCTTTACCCATTGAAATGCCTCCTTTAAGCTAAGCGAATAGGGGGAAGGGCAATCACCCCTCCTATTTACTAACAAATTGACTCAGTGAACTCCAAAATTCCTGTTGAACTTCAATTACTTCATCGATAGCTTCTTTTTGATTGGGATACAATTTATCTGGATAACCTTGTGAACCGGAAGCGTATGGGTCCGTTACGTCAGTTTCTATACCACTCAAACGTTCAATAATTTTTAGTGTACAAAAGGGAACATACGCATTACTGTACCCCCCTTCATGGCAGAAGACGATTTTTCCATCGCAATGCGTGTCGGCGATTCTTAACATACAATCTGTTAATTGACCGAAGCCTTCAGCTGTCATCATCATGCGGCCGAGGGGATCAAACATGCCTGGATCTTGACCAGCTGAAATAATAACTAATTCAGGCTTGAACTCAGCTGCGATAGGTTCCACGATTGACTTGAACGCGTGAACATAACCTGCATCTCCGGTACCTGGAGGTAATGGAATATTTACGTTGTATCCGCGTCCAGCTTCAGCTCCAACATCTTCTTTAAAGCCTGTATTATTCGGAAAGCTTAAGTGCTGATGGATTGAAAAAAATAAAACATTTGGATCCTCATAAAAGGCTTGTTCAGTGCCATTGCCATGATGAACATCCCAGTCGAGTACAAGTACTCGTTTTAAGCCGTATTTCTTGCGTGCATATTGAGCCGCAATTGCTACGTTATTAAAAATACAAAAGCCAATGCCTTTTTCTCGTTCTGCGTGATGACCAGGGGGGCGAGTCATTGCGTAAACATTATTAACTTCACCTTCCATAACAGCATCTACTGCACGTAAAGCTCCTCCGGTAGATAGCAGTGCAATTTCATAGGAACCCCTGCCTACAATCGCATGGTCTCCCGCGTCGCCACCCGTCGTATCACTTAATTTCTTTACTCTTTCTACATATTCAGGTGCATGAAAATATTCTATTTCTTCTTTCGTAGCGGAACGCGGTTCAATTTGTTCAAGCTTTTTCATCAATCCGCATCGTGCAAGTAGATTGTTGACCCGTCTTTTTGTTTCAGGGTGCTCCACGAACACATCAGTCTGCATATATCCTCCTGAAGGTAAGTAAAGAGTCCCGCTGCCGTTATCGTGCCAGAAATAGCTTTCGTCAAAAATATATCCAGTGCCCATCTGAATCCCTCCAAAATTTATTTTAGAATAAATAGTAAGAGATGAATGAATATCAGTCATTAGATTACAAAAATATAAGTGAGTAAGCGTTTTCAATTGTATGTCAAAATAACTGTTATCTTATGCTAGAATAGATGGAGTAACATAAAAGAAAAAATTATGTTGAAATACAGAATGTGACGTAATCGTGACTTTTCAATCTCTTGATTCCTCACATTAAATGAATATCAATCATTTGTCAATGATAAATTTTAGATAATTCAAAACATATGAATGAGTGTCACCATGGTGTGGAGATAAATGAACAAGTTGTAAGGAGAGAATATTTACTATATACTATCTGAAATCTATTTATAGAAAGAAGGACGTTCATTGGGGAAAAAAACAGCGATAATTCATTCAGCTATAGAGGTATTTCAAGAGCAGGGAATCGAGAAAACGAAGATCTCGGATATTGTTAAACGTGCTGGAATTGCACAAGGAACTTTCTATTTATACTTTCCATCCAAACTGTCATTGATGCCTGCAATCGCAGAAGAGATGGTGGCGAAGACAATGGATATTGTGCAACGTACAGTTGATGATCGAGCAGCTTATTCAAAGCAATTCGAACAGATGGTAGATGCGATATATGAAGTGAACAGGGAGTATTACGAAATAATGGCTGTAATTTACTCAGGACTTGCCTCCACAGAGCATATTAGGGAATGGGAATCGATATATGCTCCATTTTATGAATGGATCAGTGAGAAGCTTGAAGCGGCAAGGGAAGAAGGAGCTATTCGTCAGTCAATAAAGCCGGAGCGAACTGCAAAAGTCATCATAGGTCTGATCGAATCGACGGCAGAACAAGTATTTTTGTATGCTCATCGTGACGAAAGTGAGGCGGATCGCCAAAAAGAAGAGGTATTGGATTTTCTGTCACACGCATTACAATTCAAGACTGTGAAAAGTTAACATGGCACGTTGTTAACTTTTATGATAAAATGAATGACAGTCAGTCAAATAAATGAGACATAGAAATACGGAGGGAATAGTATGAGTAAGGCTTGGATGTATGTAGCGTTAACTAGCTTCTTTGAGTTAGTTTGGATATTTGGTTTTAACACAGCAAGTCAGTGGTGGCACTGGATTTTCATTGTCGGTTTTATATTTATTGATTTTCATTTCTTGACGAAGGCATGTGAAGGTTTGCCGACGGGAACGGTATACGCAGTATTTGCAGGTATCGGAACGGTCGGGACATCTCTGATGGACGTGCTTTTCTTCGGTGAACATATTAGTTTAGGAAAAATATTTTTTATATTCATCTTGGTTCTTGGAGTGGCAGGTTTAAAAATAGCGGATGGAATTGATGAGAAGAAAGCATTGAAAGAGGTGGAGAAGCATGGGATGGACGCTGGTGTTCTTGGCCGCTCTGAGTGAGTTTGTCGGAGTAATCGGATTGAAGAAATTTAGTGAAAACAGAAGCTGGGCTACTGGTTTAATGTATTATGGGGGTTTTGGGACGGCATTCTTCTTCCTCTATAACTCCTTTAAATATTTGCAAGTGAGCACGGCATACGCTGTCTGGATCGGCGTAGGTACAGCAGGGGCTGTTCTGATTAATATGATTTTTTTTGGCGAATCAAAAAGTGTCGGAAGAGTTGCGAGTTTATGTTTGATCGTATTTGGAGTAGTTGGATTAAAGGCTTTATCTTAAAAAGAAGGAACAGTCGACGGTTTAGATCGACTGCCCCTTCTTTTTTTTATTGACCGAGCAACCTTCGCTCGAAATCCGAAATAGACATTCCAGAATGAACACGCTGGCGTTTTAGATGAAATGGTGAGTCCCCTTGGAAGACGTTTCCTTCGGTGATCGTATAAGCACTTTTCATGCCCGCCACTTTACTCGCTCGTATAGCCTCTGTGTTACGAAGACCATATGGATAGGCAAGCGCGGAAACTGGAGGTTGCTCAGGAAGGATGCTTCCTATTTTTTGATTGGCCATGGTAAGATCTGTATAGATTGCCGATCTTGGCGTATATTCCAAGAGTGCTAGTCCAGTCATCGAATTAAAACCATGCAAGTCATATGTGTGGTTTTGGTAGGAAATCACATCCTGAGTTGACCGAATTTGTTCTTCTGTTAAATAACCGGGACGTTCTATACGGCTCGCTATCAAGAATGCCGTCGCTTTGAAACGATGGGATTTTAAAATAGGGTATGCTAAATCGGCAGTTGAGGAATAGCCGTCGTCAAATGTAATAAGGACTGATTTTTCTGGAAGCTTAATTTTCTTTTGAAGCCAAAGTGTTAAATCATCAGTGGAAATCGTATGCCAATTGTTTTTCTTTAAATAGGCCATCTGAGATTTGAATTTATCCACTTCCAAAATAGAAACATTTGTACCTTCTTTTTTCTTGACTAAATCATGATACATAAGTACAGGTATACCTTTTTGAACTTTTACGTCTTTCCTGTAGATATACCCCGTCTTGCCGCCGAACACGATAGGATAGTAATCACCACGCAGACGTTGCGTGTAAATTACTTGCTTTGGTTGGATATGGCCAAGCTCAGTTGATTTAATGTTTCGATTCGAATAGATTTTCACATGCTTTTTTGTAAGCAGTCGAACAGGGTTTGCGCTTTTCAATTGATCTGCATCTTGATGAATCATTTTTGCTTTCTGCTTGGAAAATTTGACTTCCAAGTCACCGATCTTTGTATAGTGAAAACGTTGATCGGACTTGGTTATAGTATGTATTGTTCCTTTAGAAAACACTGCGATTTTTTCGGTGTCTTTAAAAACAGGTGTAGTAGCTGCGATCTTTATAACAGATGTGGTAGCTGCTTCAGTGGTAGGTGTGGAAATAAACAAGCTGCATAATAAAACAGCCACCAACAATAACTTCTTCATTCTTCTTTCTAACCCCTATCTATAATGTCCTTTTCTAATAGTATGTTGTACTCTGGGGTAAAGCAAGATGCATATACGAAAAATCATGCAGTTTTTGTGAAGAATCTGGTAAGGGTCTTGTGTACACTATATAGAAGAACAATTTCATACTCGAAAAAAGGACATACCCGAAAAATGCTAGGGCATGTCCTTTTTAATTGAATCCAAAGGCTAGCGATAGAGATGCGTAGATTCTAAGGAGCGCTTCTCTATTTCTCTTTCTAACAATCGTATGAACTCAGGGCTTAGTTTTAGTCGTTGAGCTTGTTGATAAGAATAGAGCAGCATTTGATCGGACAATTGAAACATAATTGAACCGCCTCCCTTTCGTATGAATATCAAGCATCCAACCTGCATAGACTTTTTAGGATGTTATACAATATTTTAACAGTAAAGCAACAAAAGAACAACCGTTCGTTTTATCAACAAGAGCAGTGGATAAGCTGTGCGTACCCTGTGCATAGTTGTTCAAAACATAAAAGAGACGCGGTGGATTATGTGTGTAAAGTTATAAACAAAAATAAGTTGTCGTAAATTGTCGAAACATTCTTAACGATTTATTACCATTTTAAAGTGTTAGTGTGGATGGATCTAATAGTTGGGTTGCAACAAAGTTTATAAAAAACATAATATTTTTTTAGATATTTCCAATATGCAATATATCGCTCCGTGCCGCGTATGTAAGCGTATTCAACTATTTTCGATTAGTCGCAATTGATTAAAAACTTTAAAAATACAGTTGACCTTTCATTGTTTACAAGATATGATAGCAACAATCTAGTTCATAGCTGTGAAACTTTTCACTGGCTGTTCAGAATATTCAACTGAATTCAATTGTTTGGAAATTGGTTCGTTCGATTAGTTTAGGAGAGATCGCAATGAGAAGTGACATGATTAAAAAAGGAATCGATCGTGCACCACATCGCAGCTTACTTTATGCAGCAGGTGTAAAAACGAAAGATATGAACAAACCATTTATTGGAGTATGTAATTCGTATATTGATATTATACCGGGACATATGCATTTGAATAAATTTGCAGAAGTCGTAAAAGAAGCAATTTGGGAAGCGGGCGGCGTACCGTTTGAATTCAATACAATTGGTGTAGATGATGGTATCGCGATGGGGCATATTGGAATGCGTTATTCATTACCAAGTCGTGAACTGATCGCGGATGCGGCAGAGACTGTCATAAATGCACACTGGTTTGATGGAGTCTTCTATATACCGAACTGTGATAAGATCACACCTGGTATGTTGATGGCAGCAGTTCGTACGAATGTACCTTCCGTATTTGTTTCAGGAGGACCAATGGAAGCTGGCGTATCGGCAACAGGCGAACCCCTTTCATTAACATCCGTATTTGAAGGTGTCGGCGCTTATAAAAGCGGTCAGATGTCGGCAGAAACATTAAAGGATATTGAAGAAAATGCTTGTCCTTCATGTGGGTCTTGCTCGGGAATGTTTACTGCGAACTCCATGAACTCCTTAATGGAAATGCTCGGTATGGCCTTGCCAGGAAATGCGACAATTCTCGCAACTTCCGACGAACGTCATACGTTGATCAAGCAGGCAGCAAAGCACTTGATGAACTGTATTGAAAAAGATATTAAACCACGCGATATTATTACTAAAGAAACGATCGATGATGCATTCGCGCTCGATATGGCGATGGGTGGTTCGACAAATACTGTCCTTCATACATTGGCAATCGCTCACGAAGCAGAGATCGACTACAATATTGAAGATGTAAATGAAGTTGCAAAACGAGTACCATATTTGTCCAAGATCATGCCGGCATCCGATTATTCTATGCATGACATACATCTAGCCGGTGGTGTAAGCGCAATTGTCAATGAATTGTGTAAAATTGACGGGGCCATCCATAAAGATCGAATAACCATTACAGGTAAAACAATTGCAGAAGATGTCGCTGGACATGAGATCACGAATACAGACGTCATTCGAACAAAAGATAACCCATATAGTCCAGTCGGTGGTCTTTCAATCTTATTTGGCAATATTGCACCTGAGGGCTCTGTAATTAAAGTAGGAGCCGTAGATCCTTCCATTAAAGATTTTAGAGGAGAAGCGATTGTCTTTGAATCTCAGGAAGAAGCGCAGGAAAATATCGATAATGGCACAGTGCAAGCAGGCCATGTAGTCGTCATTCGATATGAAGGGCCTAAAGGCGGTCCAGGAATGCCAGAAATGTTGGCTCCTACTTCCGCAATTATGGGGAGAGGGCTCGGGAAAGAAGTAGCTCTTATCACAGATGGACGTTTCTCTGGAGCATCCAGAGGTATTTCCATCGGACACATTTCACCTGAAGCTGCAGAGGGTGGACCAATTGCTCTTGTTGAGAATGGCGATATTATTGAAATCGATCTGATCAACCGAACAATCGAGCTTGAAGTTTCGGATGAAGTGTTGGCGGAACGTCGACACGCTTTAAAACCATTTGAACCAAAAATTAAAAAAGGATATCTAGGTAGATATTCTAAGTTGGTTACTTCAGCAAGTACAGGTGGAGTAATGAAAATATAATAAATCAATTACGCCTCGGCGTAATTGCGTCCAGATTTTGAATTGTGCTTAGGCCAGCGTGACGCAGGTCAGTTAACCTTTGCCTGCGTACCTCTTTTGTTCAGCGGGTGTTTGAATACCCACTGAACAGGATAAAGATTACATTCATCTCATCACCTATATAGGTGAGAGTCTTCAGTTGAATAAAGATAAAACGTTGATGAGGTAAAAGTAAGTAGAAACTTGTATTCACAGAGAGCCGGTCATGCTGGAAGCCGGCAATACAACTATTTACGACATCCCCTCGGAGTGGACTGTTAAAAGGTATGCCGATTAGGCAGTCCCGGGCTCGGCAATTGGGCTCGTTAGCAATGAAAAAGTCAGGTTTCGACTTGCTTTTTCGTAAGGTGACTCAGGTCACGAACTAGGGTGGTACCATGAAAGCTTTTTCATCCCTATGTGAAGAAATTCGGTTTCTTTGCGTGGGATGAAAAGGCTTTTTTTTAGGAGAAAATGCTGAATATTATGCCATTGAGTATCATCATATAGAAGAAAATTGTAAGGAGGAGTTCATTATGAGTGCTAAAGTAAAAGAAGAACAAACTGCTGTAGCAACAAAACCTAGGGAACAATCCAATAAAAAACCTGCTGATGGCTCTGCTATCTTGATCCAATTATTAAAAGAACAAAATGTTGAGATGGTCTTTGGATATCCCGGAGGGGCAGTTCTCCCAATCTATGATGCTTTGTATAATGACCCCATTCCACATGTCTTGGCACGACATGAACAAGGAGCAATTCACGCTGCAGAAGGTTATGCGCGAGTTTCTCGAAAAACTGGAGTCGTTATTGCAACATCAGGACCAGGTGCGACGAACCTAGTAACAGGTATTACGGATGCCATGATGGATTCTTTGCCACTGGTAGTCATCACAGGCCAGGTTGCAAGCACGGTGATTGGAACCGACGCTTTCCAGGAAGCAGATATTATCGGAATTACACAGCCGATTACAAAACATAACTATCAAGTTCAAGACGTAGCAGATCTTCCGCGTATTATTCGTGAAGCATTTCATATTGCATCTACGGGAAGACCGGGACCAGTTGTTGTGGATATACCGAAGAATGTTGCTACAGAAATTTTTGTACCGGTGGAGAAGGACAATAAAGAAGTGAATTTGCCAGGATATCAGCCGACTAAGCATCCTAATTATCTGCAAATTCAAAAAGCGGCACAAGCACTTTCTACCGCAAAGAAACCTATGATTCTTGCGGGAGCAGGCATACTCCATGCAGGCGGGTCAGAAGAACTGAAAGAACTGGTGGAAAAGCATAGAATCCCAGTTACAAACACATTATTGGGATTGGGCTCTATCCATGGTGATCATGAATTATTCTTTGGAATGGCAGGAATGCACGGTACGGCAACAGCAAACTATGCATTAAGCGAATGTGATGTACTGTTGAATATCGGTGCCCGCTTCGATGACCGCCTGACGGGTAATTTGAATTCATTTTTACCGAATGCCCGTGTCATACACGTGGATATTGATCCCGCGGAAATCGGAAAAAATGTTCCAACTGAAATTCCGATTGTGTCGGATGCGAAGGAAGCTTTACTTGCGTTGATAAATGCGGATTTCAAATCACCGGACACAGACGGATGGGTTGAATATCTGAAAAATATGTCGAACGAATATCCACTTTGGTATAAGGAAGATGAAAATGATCTATTGCCGCAGCAAGCGCTTGAAATCATTCATCGCATAACAAAAGGGGATGCAATCGTTACGACAGATGTAGGTCAACATCAAATGTGGGCGGCTCAATATTATCGCTTGAATAACCCGGATAATTGGGTCACTTCAGGCGGGCTAGGGACTATGGGATTCGGCTTCCCGGCAGCAATTGGCGCTCAGCTTGCTAAACCTGAAGCGCGAGTCATCTCAATTGTGGGAGATGCAGGCTTTCAGATGACAGCTCAAGAATTATCGTTGCTTCAAGAACTTCGAATTCCGGTTAAAGTCATTATCTTAAATAACGGTGCACTCGGGATGGTTCGTCAGTGGCAAGAAACTTTTTATGAAGAACGTTATTCCCAGTCGCTAATTCCGGTACAACCAGACTTTATTAAATTAGCTGAAGCATACGATCTGAAAGGATACCGGATTCAGACGCTGGAAGAAGCAGAAAAAGTATTTGAAGAAGCTCTATTGTCTGATGAACCAGTTGTGATCGACTGTCGGGTAAAACAATTGGAAAATGTCTATCCGATGGTTGCACCAGGCAAAGGCTTACAGGAAATGATTGGGGTGAGTCCTAAATGAAACGAATCATTACAGTAACAGTCATCAACCAAAGCGGTGTATTAAACCGAGTGACAGGACTTCTCATGAAGCGGCAATTCAATATTGAAAGTATCACTGTCGGTCCTACTGAACAGCCGAACAGATCCAAAATGACGTTTCAAGTTCATGTAGAAGATGAAAACAAAATCGAACAACTTGTAAAACAACTGCAAAAGCAGATTGATGTTATTACAGTTAAAGATATAACAGACAAAGCGATCGTGCTGCGTGAGCTGGCTTTAGTAAAGGTGATCTCGCCACCGCAGATCCGTTCTGAAATGAATAGTATTGTAGAACCTTTCCGGGCGACAATTGTCGATTCAGGAAAGAATGTAGTAACTTACCAAGTAACGGGTGATCCAGATAAAATCGAGGCTTTTATCGATTTGCTGAAACCATATGGCATCAAAGAATTAACCAGAACTGGCGCAACGGCGTTTGCCCGTGATATGCAAAAAGTTCAAGCACCACAGTTGTCAATCTTAAAACAATAATTCAAACACACTTAGGAGGAAATTAAAATGACAAAAATGTACTATAACCAGGATATCAATGAAGGACTTTTACAAGGTAAAAAAATTGCAATTATCGGATACGGTTCACAAGGTCACGCACACGCTCGTAACTTGAAAGACTCTGGCTTCGATGTAGTAGTGGGAGTTCGTGCTGGTAAATCATTTGATCAAGCAAAGGCAGACGGGCTTGAAGCATTATCTGTTAAAGAAGCTTCAGAAAAAGCAGATATCATCATGATCTTGCTTCCAGACGAAAGACAAAAGCAAGTATACGAGGCAGAAATCGAGCCGGCTCTTACTAAAGGGAAATCACTAGTATTCGCTCATGGTTTCAACGTACACTTTGGCGAAATTAAACCACCTGCAGACGTAGATGTATTCTTAGTAGCTCCAAAAGGACCTGGACATCTTGTACGCAGAACATTTGAAGCGGGCGGCGGTGTTCCAGCACTATTCGCGGTATACCAAGACGTATCGGGCCAAGCGAAAGACGTTGCACTTGCATATGCAAAAGGTATTGGATCTGCACGCGGTGGTGTATTGGAAACAACATTCGAAGAAGAAACAGTTACAGATCTTTTCGGAGAGCAAGCAGTACTTTGCGGTGGCTTGACTTCATTGGTAAAAGCTGGTTTCGAAACACTAGTGGAAGCTGGATACCAGCCTGAACTTGCATACTTTGAAACATTGCATGAAACGAAACTAATTGTCGATTTGATGTATGAGGGCGGTATGGCAGGCATGCGTTACTCGATTTCTGACACTGCAGAATGGGGAGATTTCGTTTCTGGACCACGTGTAGTCGATGCAGATACGAAAGCTCGTATGAAAGATATTCTTACAGACATCCAATCCGGTAAATTCGCTAAGGAATGGATCGAAGAAAATGAAAACGGTCGTCCGAAATTCAATGCAATTGAAAAAGCAGAAGCAGATCACCAAATTGAACAGGTTGGACAAAAGCTTCGTTCTATGATGCCTTTCATCAACGAAGGAGCTAAATCGAAAGAGGAAGAAGTGGTAGCGAGTGCGAAAAATTGATATTTTCGATACAACTCTTCGCGACGGTGAGCAATCTGCAGGTATAAATTTAAATACAGTAGAGAAATTAGAGATCGCTCGTCAGCTAGAAAAACTTGGGGTAGCAGTTATTGAAGCAGGGTTTCCTGCTTCTTCCCCAGGTGATTTCGAAGCCGTTCAGCGCATTGCCAATACTGTAAAAAACTCAACAGTAACAGGTCTTGCCAGAGCGATGAAGAACGATATTGATATATCATGGGAAGCATTACGCGGCGGAGAACAACCGCATATCCATGTATTCTTAGCAACATCACCTATCCATATGGAGTATAAGTTGAAAAAAACTCCGGATGAAGTAGTCAATATTGCAGTGGATGCAGTGAAGTATGCAAAACAGTATTTCCCTCTCGTTCAATGGTCAGCGGAAGATGCTTTCCGTTCAGAACCAGAATACCTCGTGCGAATCATTAATCAGGTCATTGCGGCAGGTGCTACAACGATTAACATTCCTGATACGGTCGGCTATGCCACTCCCCAAGAATACGGTGCTCTTTTCAAGTATTTGAAAGAGAATGTGACAGGAGTGGAAAAGGTAAAACTTTCCGCACATTGTCACGATGATCTTGGAATGGCAGTTGCCAACTCCATCGCGGCGGTTGAAAATGGAGCAGATCAAGTGGAGTGTACGATTAATGGGATTGGCGAGCGTGCAGGGAATGCTTCATTGGAAGAAATTGCGGTGGCTCTGCATATCCGTAAAGACTTCTACAATATGGATACAAGTATTAACTTGCAGGAAATTAAGCGTTCCAGTCAGCTTGTCAGTCGTTTGACAGGAGTGATGATTCAACCGAATAAAGCTGTTGTCGGTAAGAATGCATTCGCACATGAATCTGGAATACACCAGGATGGCATGCTGAAAAATCGCCAAACGTATGAGATCATTACGCCTGAATTAATTGGCGAAAGTGATATGCCGCTTGCCCTTGGAAAGCACTCTGGACGCCATGCATTTAAAGATCGCGCCGTTAGGATGGGCTTTGATTTAACAGAGAAACAATTAAATGAAGCATTTATCGATTTCAAGAAGCTGGCAGACCGCAAAAAAGAAATCACAGAAGATGATCTCTTTGTACTTTTCACTGGACAGCAATTGCAAGATACGGATACACCGATTTACGAATTGCATAACGTCCAAGTGCAGTATGGTACATCTAATATACCAACAGCAACAGTGACGGCTACTGTACCAAGTGGAGAAACTGTTACGGTGGCAACGACTGGTGCAGGTTCAGTTGAATCAATCTTTAATGCACTGGAACTGGTCATTAAAGGTGAAGTGTTAATTTTAGATTACCGCGTAACATCCATCGGCAAAGGCCGTGATGCATTAGGCGAAGCTGTAGTGAACTTAAGCTATAACGGCTTAGAACTAAAAGGACGCGACGTAGCACAGGATGTTCTTGAAGCATCTGCTAAAGCTTACTTAAACGCGATCAACCGCCAACTGGTACGTGAAAGATTGCGTAAACAAGAGGTAACTAACTGACTTTTTAAAAATAATGGATAGAGTATTCGATCGAGTGATACGAGATTGATCAAGGAGGAGAAGTTCTATGGAAAAGAGAGTAGCAGTATTGCCCGGCGACGGCATAGGACCAGAGGTAATGGCAGAGGCTGTTCGAGTGCTGGAAGTGGTTGGCAGACGCTTTAACCATACGTTCCATACTGAGTATGGATTGATTGGCGGAGCCGCTATTGATGAAAAAAATAATCCGCTTCCTAAAGAAACAATTGAATTATGTGAGTCAAGTGACGCCATTCTCCTCGGAGCTGTGGGTGGTCCGAAATGGGATCAAAATCCGTCTGAGTTACGGCCGGAAAAAGGATTGCTTGCGATCCGCAAACATTTTGATCTATTTGCGAACCTTCGTCCCGTTGCAGCTGTTCCTTCTTTAATCCATGCTTCTCCTTTAAAAGAAGAGATCGTCAAAGAAGTGGATATGCTGATTGTCCGGGAATTAACTGGGGGACTGTACTTTGGAAAACCGAGCCGGCATACAGATCAATCTGCAGTAGATACACTCGTGTATACACGTGAAGAAATCGAACGTATTGTCGACAAAGGTTTCGAGCTTGCCCGCTTACGTAAAGGCAAAGTAACTTCTGTGGACAAAGCGAATGTACTCGAGTCCAGTAAGCTCTGGAGAAAAATTGTGGAAGAGAAGAAAGTGGATTATCCTGATATTGAAGTGGAACATCAATTGGTAGACTCTGCGGCGATGAAATTGATCACGAACCCGTCAGTCTTTGATGTCATTATCACAGAGAATATGTTCGGAGATATTTTGAGTGATGAAGCCTCGGTCATAACAGGCTCACTTGGGTTATTACCTTCAGCAAGTGTTCGTTCAGACGGCTTAGGTTTATATGAACCAGTACACGGTTCAGCACCAGACGTAGCCGGTCAAGGTGTAGCCAATCCAGCGGCAGCCATTCTTTCCGTCGCGATGATGTTGAAATATTCATTCGGACTGGAAACAGAAGCTGCGGCAGTAGAGAAAGCAGTCAATACAGTTTTTGAAGAAGGACATTTTACAGCAGATTTAGCTGGTAAAGATCAACGTGCCTTATCTACGAAAGAATGGACAGATAAAATTGTAGACGAATTAGATCTTCAGTTCGTTTCTAACAGTATTATGTATTCTTACATCTAAGTATCAAAAGTGGAATGCACCGTTTAGCCTCGACAGGCGTTGGAAGACCGGTAATAAAGGCGTTCTTTGCCATTACTGTCAGTCTGAAGCGACCTGAGGGGCTGGTGCTTGGAACTAGGTGTAACAAATTTTTAAGGGCATGGCTTGGAAGGAGAAACGATTATGGCAAAAACAATTATAGAAAAAATATGGGACCAGCATATTGTATACGAAGAAGAAGGGAAACCCGATTTGCTTTACATTGATCTTCACTTGCTGCATGAAGTAACTTCACCACAAGCATTTGAAGGCTTGCGCTTAGCAAATCGTAAAGTGCGCCGCCCGGATCTTTGCTTTGCGACGATGGATCATAATGTCCCGACAAAGAATTTACCGACTATAAATGATCCAATTGCAAAAAAACAAATTACGACTTTAGAGAAGAACTGTGAAGAGTTCGGCGTACAGTTAGCTCATATGGAACACCCAGACCAAGGGATCGTGCATATTATCGGACCAGAACTTGGATTGACGCAACCTGGAAAAACAATTGTCTGCGGTGATAGCCATACATCTACACATGGTGCGTTCGGAGCAATTGCTTTTGGCATCGGCACAAGTGAAGTAGAGCATGTATTGTCTACACAAACCTTGTGGCAAAATAAACCAAAGACGATGGAAATTCGTGTGACAGGTAAGCTGGGTTTTGGCGTTACCGCAAAAGATATCATTTTAGCGATCATTGCGAAGTTTGGAATCGATGTCGGAACAGGTCACATCGTGGAATATACAGGAGAAGCGATTCGGTCATTGTCTATGGAAGAGCGCATGACGATTTGTAATATGTCAATCGAAGCCGGGGCTAAAGCAGGCTTGATCGGCCCGGATGAAACTACGATTGAATACTTGCGTGGACGACGTTACGCTCCTCAAGGTGAAGAATTTGAAAAGGCGGCAGAGCGCTGGATCGCATTGAATACGGATGAAGGTGCACAGTTTGATCAAGTGTTGGAAATCAATGCGGATGAAATTGAACCATTTGTGACATGGGGGACCAACCCGTCGATGGGTTCCGGAATTTCGGCAAGTATTCCATCCGCTGCAGACTATAAAACAGAAACGGAAAAGTCCGCTCTTCGTTCTGCTCTCGAATATATGGGACTGGAAGAAGGTATGCCGTTAACGTCGATCGATATCCAGCATGTATTCATCGGTTCGTGTACGAATGCTCGTCTAAGTGATTTACAGGCAGCTGCAGATGTCATTGAAGGTAAACATGTTCATCCTTCTGTGACCGCGATTGTCGTGCCTGGGTCGCGAACAGTCAAAAAACAAGCTGAAGATATTGGATTGTCTCAAATCTTTATTGATGCAGGGTTTGAATGGAGAGAATCTGGTTGCAGCATGTGTTTAGCAATGAATGACGATATTGTACCAGCTGGTGAACGATGTGCATCTACATCGAATCGTAACTTTGAAGGCCGCCAAGGCGCAGGCGCTCGTACACATCTAGTCAGCCCATCGATGGCTGCAGCCGCTGCAGTTGCTGGACACTTTGTAGACGTTCGGGACGTAAAAGCCGCTGTGCATAATTGAGGAGGGGATTCAGATGGAACCAATTAATATAGTAGAGAGTGTACTCACTCCATTAGATAAAAATAACGTAGATACAGACCAAATTATTTCTAAAGAATTTTTGAAGCGAATCGAACGTACGGGATTTGGAGAGTTTTTATTCTATCACTGGCGCTTCAATCCAGATGGTACAAAAAACGAGAACTTTGTATTGAATGATCCGCGCTATCAAGGTTCTACTATCCTTGTGGCTCATGAAAACTTCGGTTGCGGTTCGTCTCGTGAACACGCGCCATGGGCAATTTTAGACTACGGTTTCCGTGTTGTCATCGCACCAAGCTTTGCTGACATATTCCACAACAACTGCTTTAAAAACGGTATCTTGCCAATCGAACTATCGGTTGCTGAAATAGATGAGCTTTTGGCTAAAGGGAAAGAAGCAGCTTACCAATTGACGGTAAGCCTTGAAGATCAAACGGTGACGGGAGAAAATGGAAAAGTCTATCGTTTTGACATTGACCCATATTACAAAAAGATGCTATTAAACGGCTGGGATGAAATTTCATTGACGATCCAATATGAAGACCATATTGCCGCATATGAAAAACAACAGGCATAATAAAGACTATCCATCGCTTTCATAGCCATGGATAGTTTTTATTTCCTTTTACTAGTCTATTTTACGCGTTTTATGGATAACGGACGAAACAACTGTCGCATTATGCTATAATTGTTGGAGGTATATACATACTACTATAATGAAAGCAGTGAATGGAGTTGATTTAAAAAGATGGTGACCTCACCTAAAATGAAAAAAAATATTATTTTCATTCCTTTACTATTTGCGCTGTTGATCTATATCAGTTTGCCACAGCTTTATGTGAGTGCGGAAATACAAGATCAGCGCTTCTCTGATGTGCACAATGATTTCTGGGCTAAAGACGAAGTGACGCAATTGGTTGAAGAAGGGATTATTAATGGCTATCCTGACCTCCAGTTCAGACCAAGCGTAAGTATTATGCGTGGTCAAGCTGCCAATTTATTAGCAGGTGCCTTGAAATTGCCGGAAGCGCCCTATCAGCCAGTATTCAAAGATGTCAGCCCAAAATCATCCCATCTACGGGGAGCGATGGCTACGTATCAAGAAGGCATATTTGGAGGGAAACCGGATGGCACATTTGGAACCGGTGACCAATTGACACGGGAACAAATGGCAAGTGTCATTGTACGGGCATTTAAATTGGAAGACACCGGAGAAGATGTGCGGTTTACAGATGATAACAAAATTAGTGAATCTCATAAGTATGGCGTAAAAGTCCTAATGCAGCATGGAATCACTACAGGTAAAGAAGATGGGTCGTTTGATCCGAAATCACCTGTGAATAGGGCATCCTTTGTTGTGTTCTTACATAGAGCAATGATCCAGGCAGGCATGTTGGAAAAAGAGAGTCCTATTTCGTTTAATAAACCAAAAACAATAGGGGATTTTGATCCGATCCGTTTTGAACAGCAGTTTGTAGAAGTGCCGATAACAAATGAAGACAAAACTTTCTTACGTTCCAATCATTATCTTCAGCTTGTCACAAAGCGTGTACAGCCTTATGCGCATGCAACGGATCATGTGTATATATACGGCGTAAGCGGGATGAAATCGACTCGCGTCACGGTGACAAAGCGAGAACTGCCGAATGGAGATTACTTCGTATTTACAGAATTACGAAACCCTCAGCGACTGCCGATTCGTGTGGATCTGGTACAGATTGAAAAGGGAATAAAGGAAAATCGCTTAGAACCCTACAGTAAATATCCAATGAAAAAAGATATTGATGACACCTTTGGATTCGATATTGCAACCTCCCCAATTGGAGTGCTTGAAACTGTATCGGATCAAGGAACTGGACAACAGATGATTGCGAAATCCTATCGTTCACGTGATTTGGAAATGAAGTATCCGAATGGTGCATTAAGTCAGACACGTGAATTGCATGATGAAAAAATAGCACACAGCAATATTGTAATGGGACCAAATCGCGTGACCGTCTATGAATTATATTCTCGCGGCTATGATATTGTAGATCAGTGGTATTTATCATCAGCTGAAAAACTATTCTCGAGCAACCAACGAATGGATGCTTGGATGCATGAGTCAATCATCAATTATAAAAAACGAAATAAATGGTATACCGCAAACGGTCCGTATAATAAAATGGCGACAACGATCGAACCAATGCCGGCTTCAGGAAGAGGATATGGCCGCAACTTATTGTTAGTGAAAGAAGACCGTGTTATGCTGCTGTACAATCAAACGCAAGAACGGTATTACGAAGATCTTTTGCATAATTCATTTGCGAACTTAACGATTTTTAGAGGGAATAAAACATATTGGGAGACAGAAGTGACAAGCACTTATTTAAAGAACTTGTATAACTTCACTGCTCCATTTGTCGATACGCGTTTCAATGAACAAATTGCATTATTCCTTTACAATGGAGGAAAGGCGTTTGGTCATAAAGATTACAATGAAGGTTTACGTAACTATGCGAATTTATTGGTTCAGCAGCAGAAAAAAGGCAATGTCAGCGCGTTAACGAAAAGTGCTTATTATATTCCGGACTATTTCCCGGCGAAACAGCAAGTCCGTACGCATACTTCCATGAATCATTTGCTTGGTGGGATGAATATCTTACTTATGGCTTATCAAGAGTTCAAAGATCCGATCTATCTACAGACAGCGAGTGCAATTGAAAAGGCGATCCAGCTGGATGAGAAGAAGTGGATTCGTTCTGACGGGGATATTTGGTACAAACGCGATCCAAACGGTCAGTTTGCAGGAAGAGACTATACACATTTAACACTGGAAGATTTGATTCACTCCTATGAAAAGTGGTCTGCTGTAGACAAAACAAAATTGCCGGTATTTGAGCGTATGATCAAATCAAAAGCTGGCTATCTGAATAAAAATAAAAAAGGCTACACAACGAAAATTAAAGAAGGCCTTGAACGAATCAATATGTCGAACTTGTTACCTGCAGGAGCAGAACATACAGACGCGCTTTAAGTAAAAAACACCATCTCCCATGACGCGGAGATGGTGTTTTGCTGTTTATTTAACTAAGGTAACTAAGTCGGAACGAATCCAGCCATATGGTTCACTTGGCTTTTTATAATCAGGATTCGTATCTGCCAGCACTTTATACCAGACGTATCCGTCCGAACTATGTGTACGGTCCACAATGACTAAAGGATAACCGAATGCTGTCAGTTCGCCTGGATGTTTTGCTTTGTAGGAGAACAAGATATTGCTAGAATTACGCACTTCCGGGCTTGTCCGAATATTGACATCGGCAGTGCCGGTAAATGAAATGAAAGCCAGCTCTGCTTGATTCGCATCTTTATTGCCTAGATACTGATCAATTCTCCACATATGGCCGGCGATTTTACTGCCCCAAAAAGGATCGGAAGCGTATTTCATATTAAATCCAACTGCTTTATTTCCTGGTGCAGCGCCGTTCGCATAAGCACCGAAAGGATTTGCATAGTTCAAGTTGATATAACGGCCTATAAACGCATCAATACTTTTGGTAGGGTCTTGATAAACTTCTCCTTTGTCCGGAGAAGAGTCGAATACTCGAATACCGAAAATATTATTTTTGTTTTGCGCATTTGCACTCATTCCATAATCACTTTCATGGATGGCTGTCGCCAAGATGAACATAGCGTTTACTTGGTGCAGTTTTTCTGTAGATTTAATATAAGATCCAAGACCAATTAACTTTGACTTGGTCGTCGCATTTTTATAGCGCGCAATACCTGTTTTTTCACGGCTTTCTAATGCGGACTTAATGAATCGCTCCAAGTCTGCACCTGAATAAGAAGAAGGCTGACGAACAGATTGGAACTGGAAGTATGGATAATACTTCACAACGGTCTGACTACCGCGCTCTTTAAAGTGCACGCCGTCATTACTTGTGTAGGTTTGTCCTTTTTTCAAAGCAGAAGAAGCAACAGGTCCTACTGTATACTCTGCGTATTTACCCGTATATTTCTTAGTCTTCGAATCATATGTCCGGTAATATGGATAATGAACCAATAAACCGTCATTCGATACTTTATAGTAGCTGGAGCCTGCTGAAAGCTGAGTTGGCACGAGGTCGACTTCTGCGTGTTTCGCATAATATTTATAGCCGCCTAACTCAACGATCACGTGATTTTCACTGCTGCCTACATAGTCCAATTCAAATCCTTTTTGGACGTATGTGACCTCTTTTTTCAAAGCCGAATCACTATATAATGATGTATATTGCTTAAGGTTTTCCGAAGCAAATACTTGTCCTGACTTCATTTTAATAATCACATTGTTTTGAGAAATCGTCTGAACAGAAGAGGACGCATTATAAGCTGCTAATGCATCCTCGAATTTTAAAAACGACTGGTTTGTTGGATTCAGCTGACCATTTGTAACTGAACTGATTTTATACACTTCGGGATCTACATTCCCGTTGGCGGGGGGAGTAGGAACTGAAGGTTTTGACGAATCCGTTACCGCAAACATTCTGAACAAAAATGCGGAAGCATGTCCAATGGTTGCATTATTTGTTGGCTTAAAGTAGCCTTGATCTCCTCGAATGATGTTTAAGTTCGAAGCGGCGGAAACAGCATCGACAAAGTTCGGAGAGATTTTCTTGCTGTCTTTAAACTGAACCAGTTTTGTATTGACCGGAATATCAAGATAACGGAACGCTTTGAAGATCATTCCAGCCATTTGCTGGCGAGTGATCTGCTGGTTCGGTTTGAATGAGCCGTCAGGATAACCGCCTAAAATTCCAGCGCCTGCTGCATTTTGGATTTCAATCGTACGTGATGTATTTGCTTTCAAATCCTTAAATGTATATTTCGTAGACGCAGGCAGTTCAAGAGAACGTGCTAAATAAGAAGCAAATTCACCTCGTGTCACCGCGCGATCCGGAGATACATTGCCTTTTGCATCGGTTTGAATTACACCCTTATTGACCCAATATGAAAGTTCCTCTTTCATTTGATGCCCTTTATAATCATTGGCGCTTGCAACTGAAGTGAAAAACGGAGAAACTACTAAAAGTAGAAGCGTAAACAGTGTGACCCATCGTTTCAATTTAAAACCCCCTCTATAAATCTTCCACTATTGTAACAGAAAGTGCTAACATTAGTAAGTTGCTTTTGACATATTGAGAGATTAATAGTATATAAAAGAAACGATTTTGTTGTTGCTATAATTACACTTCTCCAGTAATAGATGGGTTTCCCAAAATTGGGGAAGTTTACAAGAGAAGATTTTCGCTCCAGACGGTACGCTTTCCGGAGGGCGGCGACTCCTGTAGAAAGCGTCCGTCCGGAGCTGTCATCGACTGTGCTCGGTTAAGATGCATTTGCTCCTATAATTTTGACTTAGACAGGGGACTTTGAATTAATTCGAAAAGATGCAACGAAAGCTTGCACCATTACGTCCAAGAAAGTGATATAATGCAACAAGGAACAAGCATGTGTAGAAAGGGATTTATAATCGAATGAATAAATGGATACAGCGATTGGAAAAACAATCTACGGTTACAATACTGATTGCAGTAGCAGTTATGCTCATAGCTTTGTTGCTGCCTTCAAAAATAGCATTACTCGGTACGGCTTTATTTTTTGTCATATTTTCATTCCTTCAGCCGCAACAGAGCCTTCTCTTCTTGGTCATTTACGTCAACATCCGACCCTTCTTGATCGAAGTGAACAGTGGGCTGAAATTAATAGGAGATTTAATTATCTTCGTCGTATTCGCATGGACCTTACTGCGTTACAGACGAAATATCGGATCTTTATTTACGTTCAAATGGTTTGAATGGTCTTATTTTGCGTTTATTTTATTTGGATCCATTATTGGTCTGCTGAATGATGTAGCACCGACAGCGGTTATTTTCCAAATACGAACATTCATTATCATGTATTTGTTGTATTACACGATCTCTAGGATGGAATTGACGAAGAAATGGTTAATGCAGCTGGCATGGGTTACGGTGTGGATCAACCTTGTCATGTCGATTCATGGTCTGATTGAGAAACTATCCTTACGGCAACTATTGCTTCCGGAAGAGTGGAAATACAAGGTGTTATCCGCAACGAATGCAGTGCGTATTTATGGGCTTGCGGGAAATCCGAATTCATTGGCATTGGTCCTGTTTTTCGGAATTATTGGGGTTATTTATTTGCAACATGTCTATCAGGCGAATAAGTACAAATGGTCTTTACGGATTCTATTAGTTTTATTCTTAGGGATTCTCGTCCTTACATATTCAAGAGGTACATGGATTTCTGCGGTGACGTTCGGCATTGTGTTCATCGTGATGACGAGGAAATGGTATATCTTAAAACGTCTTGTGATATCAGGCATAGTTTCAATTATTTTGGTCTATTATCCAGCCAACTTAGCTGTTCATTATTTGCAAGAGTTTGGCATGAAGGTCGACCAGCCAGGTCCAGGTAGTATCGGGGGGCGCTTTGGTGAGACGTTTGATGAGAAGAATTTAGCGTTGATGACAGAGAGTGGAAGATTTTTCTATATCAAGAAAGGTTTTGAGATCTTTGGGGATCATCCGGTGACAGGAACTGGATTTGGTTCATTCGGCGGTTCTGCAACACTTTCATACGGTTCTCCTATCTATGATCACTATGGAATCAATTCGGATATTTACGGAGGCAAGTACTTCTATTCGGACAATCAATATATTCAGGTCATTGCAGAGACAGGCGTAATCGGTGTACTGATTTTCGCTCTATTCTTACTAAGTATGCTGTGGTACTTCTGGAAAGCGCGCCATACAAACTTCGGTGTCTTCATGATTGCCCTATGGTTCTCAACAGGGGTTTCGGGAATGTACTATAATATTTGGGAATTAAAAATGTACACACTGTTCTACTTTATTTTGTTGGGTACATTTACGGCTTTTACAAAACTTCAAACAAAAACTGCGAATGATTAATTCATTCGCAGTTTTTGTTTGTAGACACACATCAATTGACAAGTTGCATTAGCGTCAGAGAGAAAAATACATGAAAGACGCACCGGCTCGCGGACCGGGGATTTGCGCTGCAGACGGGACGCTTTCCGTGGGGCGCGGATGAGCCGCTTCCTTCACTACGCTCAGTCCAGGGTCTCATCATTCGCGCTATATCCCACAGGAGTCGCCCGTCTTTCGCTCCAATCCCTAGAAGGTGAACCGTGATACATAGTAAGCTCACTTTAAGTAGTATGAATTTCCGTATTCTGGGATGGAAAAGTATACGTATTTTCAAGAGAATACAGCTTCCGCGCGTGGACATTCAACTCACTAACTTCAGAAAAATACACTAGTTGATCGTAGTAAAAGGCGGCGACTCCTGCGGGATTAGCTCGACAGGTGAGACCCCGCAGGAGCGCAGCGACGAGGAGGCTCACCGCGAGCCCCGCGGAAAGCGTCCGCCTGGAACGCAGATCAACGGTGCCTTTACCAACTGCCATTTTTATAACTATATTCTAAAACCGTGAATGGATAATCTCATCGCGGTTCTTTTTCGTCCAAACGGTACATAGTAATCTTGCTATAAATTTGGTAAACTATAGAATGACATAGAATTGGAAGGATGGAGTTGCGTTATCAATCAAAAAAGTTTGCTGACCCATGCGAAGCGGAGAGTAGCAATCACCGCCATGTCGGCAGTCATGCTCGTGTCATTGCCGTTTGGAGCATCAGCCAGCACGAAAACCGTCACTAGTTACCCAGTCTCTTCGGGCGTCAATTATTCTCAATACACGTATTCAGGCAGTAGTTACATAAATCATTTAGAAGTCAATCTTGGAGACCCACATACAAAACTAAAAATGGGCGTACCTTCACCTATAGCGAAAACAGCGCCAACACTTACTTTGGCGAATCGCGATTCCAAAGAAGGAAATCGGGTAGTAGGCGCTGTCAATGCATCGTTTTTTGATATGAAGACAGGGATGCCCATGTATTTATTATCTGAAGGGAATGAAATCGTCAACGGCGGTGTAATCTCCCAATCAAATTCCTATTATGTGAGCCATCCGATCGCTTTCGGCGTGACAAAAGATGGGCTGGCGGAAATTGATAATTTTAATTTAGGTATTCAAGTCGGAGCCAAAGGAAATGTCTATCAAATGACAGGAATCAATAGAGAACGTCAGGCAGACGAGACGATTATCTTTACTCCGCAACACTATAAGAAAAGTACTGGATCCAATGAATTTGGAATTGAGATTGTCGTAGAGACCAATGCGCCAATTACATCCACTCATTACGGACAGAAAGTACAAGGTAAAGTGGTGAAGGTCCGTGGCTATGGAGAGAAGGCAGCTGTTTCCATTCCATCAAACGGTTTCGTATTATCAGTTCACGGTAAGAAAGGGTTGGAACGTTTCAAGTCGTTAACAGTAGGCGATGACGTTTCATTGGATCTATCAATTGATGATAAATGGAAAGATTCACAGTTCATGATGGCGAGTGGTCCTATGCTTGTGAAAGACGGCAAGCGTCATATTACGATGGACACGTCCAATTGGCGTGCGACTGCTAAAACTGCAAGAACTGCGATTGCAATCAGCAAAGACAAGAAGCAGGTTCATTTGGTGACAGTTGATTCGCGTTCTGGTTATAGTAACGGGATGACGTTGACACAATTCGCAAATTATCTTGTATCTAAAGGTTACGACCGCGCGTTGAACTTTGACGGTGGGGGCTCCACGACAATGGGTATCCGAAAATACGGCAGCAATCAAGTCGTGTTGGCGAACCGGACGACAAATGCCAGTCAGCGAAATATTTCAGCAATCGTTGAAGCGGTCAGCACAGCACCTACCGGCGAACCGGCAATTGTCAGTGTGTCTCGTTCGAATATCGGTGAAATGCTTGTAGGAGCAACGGCGACATTGAAACTGAATCATGTATTGGATGCACATTATAATCCGATCGTGCCAAATGCGTCACAGCTAAAAGTCACTTCAGGTAAAGGCACAGTCGAAGGTACCGGTTTGACATATAAAGCAATAAAAGCAGGGGAAGATCGAATCTATGTAAACTATGGTTCTGCTGAACAGTCCTTCCCGGTTCAAGTCGTTGCGGAACCAGCAAAACTAACTGTCAAAGCTTCAGCGAAAAGTGTTAAACCAGGTGAAAAAATAAACTTTACGGCTACGCCTGCAGATGCATCAGGAAAACCAATCATTTATCAACCGAGTCAATTGACTTGGAGCGTTACAGGCGATCAAATCGGATCGGTTAATTCAAATGGTACATTCAATGCTACAAAAGCTGGAAAAGGACAAGTCAATGCGACGCTGGGTACAAAAACCATCGCGGTGCCGATTGAAGTAAAATCGACATCAACATCAACTCCTAAGCCGACACCGCCAACTGGGGGAGGCAATGGTACGGATACAAATCTGTTCAAGGATGTGCCTAAGTCCTATCCATATGCTGAGGAGATCTACTACTTGCGAGATCAGAAAGTGATTAATGGAGATATCGATGGGAAGTTTAATCCGAGTCATACCTTATCAAGACAACATGCTGCGGTTATTTTGAGCCGTGCATTCGATTTAGCGCCTGTAGATAATGCAAAAACAAGCTTTAGTGATGTGCCGAAAACACATCGCTATTACAAAGAAATCAGTGCTATCGCCAATGCAAATATCGTAGGAGGCTATTCGGACGGAACATTTAATCCGAATGGACAACTGACTCGGGCGCAAATGGCCATGATTCTTGTGAAAGCCTATAAATTAGAGGGAGAATCATCTGCTAAGTTCAAGGATGTATCCCCTCAACATGGTGCGTATAAACAAATTCATATTTTAGCAAATCACGGTATCACGACGGGTAATGAAAAGGGTGAGTTCATGCCTGGCCGCGCTGTGAATCGTGCGCAATTCAGTGCATTCCTATACAGAAGTATGAACTTGTAAGTTTGGATGAAAGAAGCTTTCAAATCAATTGAACAACCGTTGATTTGAAGGCTTCTCTTCCGTTTGTATACAATATAAAACTCCACTCTGCTATACTTGTAGCAAATGATCTGAAAAGGATGTATGGAAATTGAAAATAGGAATTGTGGGGAACTATGGTAATGACAATAACGGCGATGAAGCCATTTTACTGAGCATCATTTCACAAGTTACAGAGGTCTTTCAAGTTCCAAGTGATGTGATCACCGTATTCAGCAATAATCCGAAGCAAACTGCAAAACGCTACCAAGTGATGAGTGCACCGCTTTATTATAAAAAAGGCAATGCAGTCAAAACATTTGCAGCCACGTATATGCAAAATAAGAAAATCGTTAAAACATTTGATTTGCTCATTATTGGCGGCGGCGGTATCTTAATGGATTTGTACAAGCGTGAAGCCCCTTTATATGGATCATATGCCATGATGGCGAAAAATTCAGGCGTGCCATATGTGATTTATGGTTGTGGAGCCGGTCCGCTCAGCAGTGATCTTGGAAAGTGGTTCATCCGATATATGAGCAAGCATGCACATAGTATTTCTGTGCGAGATCCGGAATCGGCAGAGCTTTTGCAATCAGTAGGTGTGAAGAAGGAGATCCAAGTCATTGGGGACCCGGCCTTTTCATTAAAAAAAGAACGTCACACACACTCAGAAAGCCCGGTGAAAATCGGCGTGACAGCTGTTCCTTATTATCATGGCGGCTATTGGCCGGAGAGTAAAGAGGAAATCTACCAGCAGTATATAGAAGGAATGGCGAAAAACCTAGACGCTTTAGCGGCGGCTCGACCTGTTGAAATCACGTTTTTTGCTACAAAGTTCCCTCAGGACGCAGACGTAACGAAAGACATTCAAGCATTAATGAAAGAATCAGCGCACACCACTGTTATCGACCGCAATTTATTGCCGAAAGACTTGTTGGAAATCACGGCGTCCCAAGACCTGGTAATCGGGACCAGATTACACTCGTTAATCTTAGCGACCTGTACAGCGACACCAGTTATCGCGGTTTGCTATCACCACAAAGTTACCGATTTCATGAAGCTCGCTAATTTGGAGGAAGTTTCGATTCCGATAGGAGAGATGCATCAATCTGAGAACCACTTGACTACTGCATACGAATTATTAGCTGCGGATTGGACGCAGACATGTGAGCAGACACAGAAACTTTCCACAACGTTATATGAAGAAGCTATGAGCGGCACACGACAATTTACAGAGGCCATCAAAAAAAACGTATGAAACTGATTACAGTTTCATACGTTTTTTTTAAAATCCAAGCAATGATCTTACTTCATTAAGGTAAGTTTGGCTTACGGGGAGTTCTGTGCCATCAATGAGCGTGATGACTAAGTTTGAAGAAAAATCCCTGGAGATTTTTTCGATACAACTCATGTTGATAATATACGAACGATGGATACGCAGGAAAACCTTGGGGAGACGAAGATGTAAATCTTTTAATGTGAAACTAATATTATATTGTTCACCAGACGTATAGAACCAAGTCTTCTTATGTAAACTTTCAATATAAGTTACTTCATTGATAGGGATGGGAAACCATTCATCATCCCGTTTCCCCGTCAGAAATTGTAGTTGATCTTTTTTAAGCACATGAAAGTTCGGTGGCAATATAATGATCAAGGCTCCCGGTTCGCCCTTGACATCAATCGGATAGCCTATTCCAAAGTAGGACATTCCATAAAGTGTATTATCCATGACGACCTCCACTTTACGGCGTCCTTTGATCGTAGCCTCCGCAATACTGCCTGTTTGGATATGTTGACCTTCTTTTAAATGGATGTCATGCATGCCAGGATCATAGTAAATGTAGCGGTCCGATACCGCAATGGCGATAGAAGCGTCCTTTGGAACCCAGTCCTCTAAGATGGTTGCATATTGATTCAATATTTTTTTTGGGATATCAACATTTTCCATAGATTCACATAAACCCCTTTGTTTATGAATTCATTTCAATAACTTTCCTTTTCATCCATTCTACCATTCTTTCATCCACTAAAAAAGCCTTTTTGTCGAAATGAACTGACAATTCAGATGGACTGTTATATAGTAATCAATAACGAATATAACTGTTATGAAACAGTTTGTAACAGTTAGCCGTTGAAAAATTGGGAAGGTGTGAAGAATATGTCAACTAGACAAGAACAAATTGCGCAATTGGAAAGAAGCTGGGCCGAGGATAGCCGTTGGAAAGGAATCAAACGTAACTACACTGCCGAAGATGTAGTGAAACTACGAGGTTCACTTCTAATTCAAAATACACTAGCTGAAAAGGGTGCTGCTCGCCTTTGGAAATCTCTTCATGAAGAAGATTTCATCAATGCACTTGGTGCACTTACAGGTAACCAAGCGGTACAACAAGTAAAAGCTGGTCTACAAGCAATCTACCTAAGCGGATGGCAAGTTGCTGCTGATGCAAACCTTGCAGGACAAATGTATCCTGACCAAAGTTTATATCCAGCAAACTCTGTGCCGGCAGTTGTTAAACGCATCAACCAAGCACTTCAACGTGCTGACCAAATCGACCATGCTGAAGGCCGTGAAGACGGATTTGATTGGTTTGCACCAATCGTAGCAGACATGGAAGCTGGTTTCGGCGGTCCATTGAACGTTTTCGAATTAATGAAAGGCATGATCGAAGCTGGAGCTGCCGGCGTTCACTTGGAAGACCAGTTGGCTTCTGAAAAGAAATGTGGACACTTAGGCGGTAAAGTTCTTCTGCCAACTCAAAACGCGGTTCGCAACCTATCTGCTGCCCGTCTTGCTGCTGACGTTCTAGGCGTTGATACAGTAATCATCGCTCGTACAGATGCGGATGCTGCTGATATGGTAACTAGCGATATCGATCCAGTAGATGCAGAATTCCTAACAGGAGAGCGTACACCTGAAGGATTCTACAAATCTAAGCCAGGTATCAAACAAGCAATCGCACGCGGTCTTGCGTATGCAGAATATGCTGATCTAGTATGGTGTGAGACTTCTCACCCATCACTTGAAGAAGCTCAAGAATTCGCGGATGCTATCCATGCGAAATTCCCGGAAAAAATGCTTGCATACAACTGTTCACCTTCATTTAACTGGAAGGCGAACTTGGATGATGCAACAATTGAAAAATATCAAGTTGAACTTGGTAAAATGGGATACAAGTTCCAGTTCGTTACACTTGCAGGTTTCCACACGTTGAACCACAGCATGTTCGAATTGGCTCACGGTTACAAGACTCGCGGAATGGGTGCTTATTCAGAGCTTCAGCAAGCTGAGTTTGATAACGAAGTAAAAGGTTACACTGCTACACGTCACCAACGTGAAGTAGGGACAGGTTACTTTGATGAAGTCGCACAAGTAATCTCTGAAGGCCAATCTTCAACGACTGCAATGTCAGGTTCAACTGAAACAGCACAGTTCTAATAGAAGTTTTATAGTTTTACCGAATGTGACTTTGGGGAGAAAGTTCCGTTCGCTTAAATAAAAGGGGTATTAATAGAATAACGGGGTCACGGTATCTTCCAGTAGATAACGTGAAAGGGGGAGGGAATTGGATGCGAGTCCAGTTCCCTTTCTTTGTTTCATTTGAAAGATTCTGATATTTTGTCTATTATAGAAGTTATGCATATACAATAAAGGAGGAGTAATAGGATGAGAAATGAAGAAATGTTGCTAATCCCCGGACCGACACCGGTGGTAGATTCAATTTATGAAGCGCTTGCAGGCGAGACACGATCTCATACAGACCCAAGATTTGTAAAAATCTACAAGCATACAATTGATCAAACGAGAAAGATATTTAATACCGATGGGGAAGTGTTCGTAGTGGCTGGTTCTGGCACAGTCGCAATGGAAATGGCCATCGTCAACACAATAGCAGAAGGAGAAAAGCTGCTTGTCATCAGCCAAGGCTATTTTGGTGACCGTTTTATTAAATTAGGCCAAGCTTTCGGGATCGAAGTAGATGTCTTGCAGTCTGAGTGGGGGCAACAAGTGTTACCTGAAGATATTGATCGTAAGCTGTCAGAAGGAAACTATAAAGCAGTCACTGTAACCCATGCAGACACTTCTACAGGTGTGGCGGCTAATCTGGAAGCCATCGTGCCAGTCATCAAGAAACATGGCGCATTGGTTATCGTAGATGGTGTCTGTGCTTCTACTGCAATGGATGAAGATATGAGCAAAGAGTACGGAGGACCGGGGAATACATTGGATATTGTATTAACAGGTTCACAAAAAGCGATAGGTGTCCCTCCAGGTCTTGCGCTTGTCGCATTTAACCAAGCGGCTTTGGATGCACGCGCAGCGATGGAAAGAGTTCAAGCGTATTACTGTGATATTTATAATTGGATTCCGATCATGCATGATCCTTCAAAATACTTCGCGACGCCTGCCGTGAATTTGATCTATGCTTTAGAAGAAGGTTTGCGCATTGTTTTGGAAGAAGGGATCGATGCGCGTATCAAACGCCACCAAGCTTATGGTCGTGCGGTTCGACAAAGTCTAGCTGTGTACGGTATGAAGGCATTAGCATCGGAAGATGTAGCTGCACCGACGTTGAGCTGTATTCAGTACCCTGAAGGTGTGAACGATGCACAGTTCCGTGCAGCTATGGCAGATAAAGGCACGATCTTGTCAGGTTCGTTAGCTCACTTGGCCGGTAAAGCTTTTCGTATCGGACATATGGGCAATACGACAGCGGATATGCTCGAAAAAGCCGTTATGCAAGTCGGTGAGACATTAAACGAAATGGGTCACCAAGTGGACATTGCCAAGGCAGTGGAAGTATTCTCTAATGAAATCAAACAGCTGGCCGCTTAATATGAAAAGCCGATAAGAGCAGTAATCTCTCTTATCGGCTTTTTTGTTATTCAGCTTTTTTCACTTGTTTTGTATTGTAGACAAAGTTTGAAATCAGTTTAGCTGTTTGTTGACGAGTTGTAGAGGCAGTCGGCTTGTAGTAACCATTATCGCCGTCTGCGATATCTAGCTCAGCCATCATAGCCATTGCTTCTTTTGCTTCTTTTCCATAGTCACCCAAATCGCTGAATGGATTGGAAACAGACGGTATATACAATTGACCTGTATAGTTTTCATATGCACGCTTAAGCATTTGTGCGAATTGAGCGCGTGACACAGGTTCGCCCGGTTTAAATTGATCGCCATAGCCTTTAACAATTTTATGCGCATATGCTGCTGCAATTTCATTTTGCGTATCGGCGGCATAGTCCTTCAAATCTTTGAAAGGAACAGTTGCTGTAGAATCGGTGGGCAACTTTAGCGCTCTGACGATAAATGAAGTAGCTTGTGCTCTAGTCAGTTGATTGCCAGGTTTGAATGCACTGTTTTCAGTATTCAACAAATCACGGTAATATAGATCTGAAATATACGGGTAAGCCCAATTTCCAGACTTCACATCAGTAAATGGAACTTTAGCCATAATACGGCCTTCAATTCCTTTATCTACTGTTTTCAGAGATTTTAAGTGATCGGCAAAGTTCTCCCAATCCGAGAAGCCGGGTTCGCTGACGCGGCCAGCTTCATACGCTTTGCCCAACGCCTCGAAACCATCTCCGCCACGTGCTGTGAAAACGTTCGTAGCTGCTTTATACATGTGGCTGTCGACCACTTCTTTGCCATCCACTTCCAATGAAACAATTCGGCTTCCTACTGGTTTAGAAGGGTCGAAAAGGAACTTCATACCGGCCACGTGAAGGAAACCGCCCGACTCTTTAGGATATTCTTTTACGGAATGTTCAAAGGTCGATTTCAATTCGGCGCCGCTTAACTGAACGATCGCTAAAGGATTTCCGAATGGCAGTACAGTTAATACTTCGCCGTATGTCACTTCACCTTTATCGATGGATGCTCGAATTCCACCGCCGTTTTGGAATGCAATGGAAACATCGGAGTCAATTTCTTTTGCCTTCTGCAACATACCATCTGTAATTAAGTTTCCGAGATTCGTTTCTCCAGCACGAACACCGCCTAAATCCCGTAAGCCGTTTAAAAATACTTTGGTGGTGGCACCGACAGGGCTTGCCATACGCTGTTCCACTTGTTTTGTATAAGGTGCCAGGATCTCAGCTGCACCTTCATCTATTTCTGCACCTTCACCACCGATCTCATGTAGCTGGCCATTGAAGTTTGTGATGACACCATCTCGGTCGAATTCCACATCAAGCTGTCCGAGAAATTTATTGTATTCATTAGCTTGTACAATGACGACCGGATCCGTATCGGCATTTACAACATGAGGTTCAGGAAGATTAGAGTGGGTATGCCCTCCTACAATAATATCGATTTCAGGGACAGCTTTCGCTAATTCCTGATCATTGTCAATTGCTTTATTGTCATCGAAACCGATATGAGTAATCGCGATGATCTTATTAATGCCAGCTTCCTCAAAAGCAGAGACTGCTTCCTTTGCTTCTGTAATATAGTTTGTGAATGTGACCTTGTCTGGGCTGGAAATTGAGACGGTTTCTTCAGTCGTCAAACCAAAAATACCGACCTTCTCTCCATTCACTTCTTTAATAATACCGTTATAGATTTTGCCGTCTTTTGGATCATCGGTGATCGCTTTTGTCTGCAGTCCGTCAAAGAGGGCATCCTTAGAAAAATCAATGTTTGCGGAGACAACCGGGAAGTTTGCTGCTTTCACCATTTTGGCAAGGGAGGCATGTCCATTTTCAGAACGTCCGAGGTCGAATTCATGGTTCCCGAACGTCATGGCATCATATCCTAAATAGTTCATGATTTTCATGTCGACTTCGCCTTCGAATTCATTGAAGTACAATGTTCCTGAAAAGATGTCACCCGCGTCCAACAATAGATTGGCAGGATTTTGTTCTTTCAGTTTTTTTACAAGGGCTGCACGTTCTGGTGCGTTTGCCACGTGGGCGTGGGTGTCGTTCGAGTGTAGGACGGTCAATGAAAAGTTGTTTTCAGGTGTTTGTTCTGCTGAAGCAATCGTAGGTGTGATGGATGCTGCGGATAGAAGAAGTGCGGAAGCTGTACTCCATTTAATAAAGTTTTTCGCCATTACACATTACCACCTCTCGTTTTTTGAAATTATTAAAAATTGAAATGCTATTGATAGTTTACCATTTAGATCCATAGAGAGCAATGTGAATTAAAGGTTGTCTTTTCGCTATTTTAGCGCTTGTAGGGCGCCTACGTTTGGGACTCGATGTGCAAGGGAATCTTTCGTCGCAAAAGCTAGATTTGACTACTAAACAGATACTAGCTTGGGCATCGAGATAATAAAAGTAATACCGTCATTGAACTCACTTCGGCGCTTGCGGCTGGCTCCCGCAATGAGCCAGTCAGGAAGAGCGCCTGTCTGTCTCATTGCTCCGCCTACCGCTTGTAAGGCGCCTTCGTTTAGCAGGTACAAGCAGGTATTGTGTTTTTTCTGCTAAACAATTTCCGGGCATAACAGGAGCATTTGTTCAAGTGCAAAGCAACGTCATTGGACACACTTCGGCGCTAGCGGATGGCTCCCATGATGAGCCAGTCAGGAAGGGCACCTGTCTGTCTCATCACTCCGCCTACCGCTTGTAAGGCGCCTTCGTTTAGTGAGGGGGAAGCACTTGGCATGTTTTTCTGCACCTTGGCTTTTGACTAATTAGCTGGACAACTTAGGCTTACTTATTTCTAAACACCACACCCATTATTTTAAACATGCCAGCGAAGCCGCAACTGCGGGGTCGGCCGTAGCCATGAGACAGCTAGCGTTCTTTGCTAGTTGGCTCATGGCGGGAGGCAATCCCCCAGCGGCGCAGCGGTGACAGAGCACAAGCCTCTTTCTATTTAGACCCAAAATAAGTCGAGTAACGGCCCTGGCCCTTAATACTTGAACACAAAAAACCTCCCAGACAATCGTCTGGGAGGTTTGAAACGCTGAAGATTATTGCTTGCTGTAGTACTGGTGAAGACCTTGGTAGATTGCGTCTGCGTAAATATCAGCATACTTGTCGCTTGTCAGCTTCTTGTAATCATCTGCATTCGTCAAGAAACCTAACTCCACAAGCACCGCAGCTACATTATTATTACGGATTACATAGAAACGGTTATTCTTCACACCGCGGTCGACCATATTCGCCTTCTGCACAATATTACGCTGAATGAATGTTGCCAAGTCGCGGCTTTCCGTAGCATTTGGGTTAGCTGAAGAGTCATAATACGTCTCTGTGCCTTTAGCAGAAGCGGTTGCTGAATTCACATGAATTGAAACGAATGCTTCTGCAAAATTCTTCTTAGCGAAATTCGTACGCTCTTCCAATGCATAATACTTGTCTGTTGAACGTGTCATCAACACTTTAGCACCAGCATTTTTCAGCTTAGCTTCCAACTTCTTTGAAACTTTCAAAGTGATCGATTTTTCTGTTTGTCCACTTTTACCTGTGCCTGGATCATGTCCGCCGTGGCCTGCATCAACTACGATGATGCGATCACGTAATGGATTACCGGTTTGGTTCAGTAATTTCAAATACGACTTGTGTACGTAGCCTGTTTTGCTGCCGTATTTAATTTTTGCCCAATAACCAGTGACTGAAACGATTTCTACTTTTTGACCTGTTTTCAACTTATCAATCGTAGGTGCACTAGAATTACCTGCAGAACGGACATTCAAACTATTCACTGTTACTTTCCCCATCAACTTTGCAGAAGGGGAGGGAGTTGGTTTTGGAGGTGTTGGCTGGCTTGGTTTGCTTTCTTCCAGATTACTAGATGTATAGTTTTCATGGATATAGCCATAAACGCCTGCAACATTTACCTTCAACCAAACGCCTGTAGAGCCAACTACTTCGACTACTGTACCATTAGGCAATGCATCGATGATTGTAGAAGTAGCGGAAGGAGCTGAACGTACGTTTAATGGATCATTATCATTTCCTGTATCGACCTTTACATAATCGACACTGGATTGTTGGTCGGGAGCTTTAACTTTTAGCGCAAATTGCTTATCAAGTGCGCGGGCAATAAATAATGCAAATTGAGAACGAGTTAATTTGTTATTCGGCAAGAATTTTTTGTTGTCGCCTTGTGTGATCCCTGCATAATATAAACCGTTAATGCGCTCTGCATATTTATGATTGACTACATCTGTTAAAACTAATGGTTTTTGACTTGTCACTTTTTCTGATAGATTAAAAGCGACGGATAGTGCATAAGCCATTTCGTCTCGTTTAATTTCTTCGTTTGGATTAAAACGGCTGCCATCGGAAATATTGAAAAATCCTTTTTGTATCGCGATATTGGCATATTTGTATTGTTCGCTATTTGGTTCCAAGCCGTCAATCGTCATTTCTTTGAGCGGCGTGTTTTCAAAACCTTTTGCAATGACAAGCATTTTTGCAACGTGTGCACGCTTTAGATTGTCTTTTGGATTAAACTTAACTGATTTATTGACAATTCCTTTTTCGGCTATGTAATGGACTTCCTTATAATATTCACGTTCGACTGGTACATCGGAAAACTTGAAACTTGCTAATGACTGAAGAGGTGAGAGAACTAAGATGGTGAGCAGCAACAGTCCGGCTGTTGCCCATTTGAACTGATTCATGGAATCCTCCTAAAATATGATAGTTTACTAAGATAAGTGTAACAGCGTTGAAAAACGATTACTAGATGTTTTTGACAGTGTTCGAGAAATAGTAACTTAGCGCGAGAAATTTCGTCATAATTATACAAAACCGAATGTCCTTTTAGAACATTCGGTGGCTGACTTAATTTTTTACACGGTCAATAAATTTTTTCAATTGTTCGGAAGTTACTTTATCATCTAAACCGAATGTACCGTCTCCGTAACCAGTTGTAATATTGTGGTGGTAGAGAATATTGATATATTCAGTTGCCCAGTGGCCTGCAGGAACGTCCGTGAAATTCGCTTGAGCTGAACCTTTTAAATCGAAAGCTTGTACTAATACTTTTGCTAGTTGTGCACGAGTTAATTCATTTTCTGGTTTGAAATTGCCTTGGTCGCCGGAAAAGATATTCGCTTCGGCAACAGCTGAGATTGCAGCATAGTAAGGATTAGATTCATTGACATCTTTAAATGTAATATTTACAGTTGTTTGATCGAGATTAAGAGTATCTGCAAGAACCTTTGCTACTTCTGCACGGCTTGCGTATACAACTTCTTTAACAGGTGCTGCAGCAGCGACCTTTTTCTCTTCATCGAAGCTTGCTACACGGCGCGCACCGATATAACGGCTGCCCCAATAGTAAGGATCGTTGAGTGAAGATACCATTACACCTTTACTTGTGGAAGCATGAATGAAGTTATTGGATCCTGTGTATACTCCTACGTGAGAAACACCGCGTCCTGAAGTATTGAAGAAAACCAGATCTCCAACTTCTAAATTACTCTTTGCAACGGCAGTGCCTGCTGCAAATTGCTGTCCTGTTGTCCGTGGCAATGAATGGCCTTCTTTGTTGAAAACATATTTCGTATACCCTGAGCAGTCAAAGCCCGATGGAGTCGTTCCGCCATAAGAGTAAGGTGTTCCTAAATAATTTCGCGCAGAGCTAATTAGCGACGTTGGTGAGTTTGCGGAAGCAAATTCTGGTACAAGTGAAAAGAATAATAAACTTGCCAGAGCCAGAGACAATAGACGTTTCATGCTGTTCTCAAATTCCCCTTTCGCACAATCAACTGTTGTGCTTTGTAATCTAGGAATATATTAGCACGTATAAACACGTTTTTTGTTACATTTTCATTACAAGAGGATTACAGGTGATAGATTAGTTGAAATGTTAATAGAAAGACCTAAAATTATTTGAAGTTTCGGTGGAAAATAATGAATAATCAGTTTATAATTAACGTGACTTTATAACTATCAGTATTATGGTATAATCATTCAACGAATAAAAGAGCTAGCGTCCGTTAAACCGGAAAGCTAAAAAGGATGAGTAATTAGTGACTAAAGTAGTAATATTTAGCAATATGTATCCTTCTACTGAACATCCTACATACGGGATTTTTGTGAAAAATCAAGTGGAATTACTGAAAAACAGCGGGTTGGATGTCAAAGTTATTGCAATCAATGAACCAGGAAAAGGACCAATTGAAAAAATAGCGAAATACATTTCATGGGGTACCCAATCCCTTACTTATTTAATTAGACATAAAAAAAAGATTGGGATTACACATGCTCATTATGCATTTCCTACAGGTATTCTTTCATTTATAGGAAAGAAGTTATTCAATATTCCATACATAGTGACAGTTCATGGTGGAGATTTGGATAAAATGGCGAAAAAGAGCGATCGAATTGCCAAGTATACGAAAAAAATCTTGGAGGAAGCAGCCAAAGTGATTGTTGTAGGTGAAAAGCTTCGAAATGATGTGCTTCAAGATTATGAAATATCTCCGCAAAAAGTCGAAGTGATGAGCATGGGAGTCGACACAAATATCTTTAAACCGATGGGGCAAGAAGAAGTTCGCCTTCTATTAAATGTACCGTTGAATGAGCGAGTAATGATTTACGTAGGAAACGTAATTGAAGCGAAAGGTGTCATAGAACTGCTGGATGCCCATTATCAATTGAAGAAAAATCATGACGATCTTCTTCTCTATATAATAGGATCGCAAAAAGATCAACGTTTTGTCGATACGGTAAAAGAAAAAATTGAAAATGAAGAAGGCCTCCATCCAGGCTCTTTGGACATTGAGTTCAGGGAACCTGTTAGTCAAACGGAACTTGCGAAATGGATGGCAGCGGCAGATGTGTTAGTGTTGCCGTCTTATCACGAAGGTTTTGGTTTGGTGGCATTAGAGGCGCTTGCATCAGGAGCGAAAGTCGTTGCGACAAATGTCGGCGGTTTGCCTTATCTATTGCAAGATAATGCAGGGATCTTAGTAGAACCGCACGATGCGGATTCCTTGGCAAATGGCTTGGAGAAAGCGCTTGTGGATGACATAACAAGGGCTCAACAGGAAGTCATACAAAAAGTCGTCCAGCAACATTCTTATGAGGTAATCGTCAAGAGACTGAACGATATCTACGAGCAGAATGGAAAGGGATCTTTTAAATGAGTAAATTATTCAAGATCATCGGAGCTGTCGCGATCATAAATATTGTAGCGAGGCTGTTTGGGTTTGGACGAGAAGTAGTGATCGGTATCCAATATGGTACATCTACGGTTGCAGATGCGATTGCTACAGCCTATACAATTCCAAACTTTATCTATTTAGTGCTGGGCGGTGCGCTGACGACAGCTTTTATCTCTGTTTATCATTCGTCTAAGATGGACAAAGAGCTGTTCGTACGTAAGGCTTTTACGACAGTTGTCGTGTCCGCAACTCTCATTACGCTGCTTCTTGTTTTATTGACCAACCCGATTTTACATTTTTTCTTTAAAGATTTAAGTGAAGAAGATTTTACATTAACGAGAAATCTATTTCTTTGGATGATGCCTTCTTCTATTGTCTTGGTCATGTCGACATGGATGAGCGGCTTATTGAACATCAATGATCGATTTCAGTTATCCAGTTTAGCCATTCTTTTATACAATGCATCATTTGTCGCTGTAGGTGTTCTATTGACTAAGTGGCTTGGACCTGAGTCGTACGGAGTAGGTGCGATGGTTAGTGCGCTGTTAATGGGTATATTTTTGTACTGGGGAATCAAGCGCGCGGACTTGTCTTCATTGAAGCCTTCTTTTGGGATGACAACGGATATAAAAAAACTTTGGTGGCTGGCACTGCCTATTTTATTCGGCGGGGCCTCTTTGCAATTTTATTATATTATCCACCGAATTGCTGCGGATGGATTGGGGACAGGTGCAATTTCATCCATTAACTACGCATCGAAACTGACAGGCTTTCCACAGGCGATATTGATGACAGCGGTAACGACGGTCATTTATCCGATGCTTGCGAAAAAAGAAGGCGAAGGGGATACGAAGACGGTCAAAATGCTCTATAAAAAGGGTATGCTATATATGGTGGCTCTTTTAGTGCCTGCAACGATTTTTTGCTACTTTCTCGCGGAACCATTGATCCGACTGGTTTTCGGATATGGAAATTTTGGAGAAGAATCCATTATGCTGACTGTTCCAGTATTTAAAGTATTCTCTTTGTCCATGTTTTTCTTGGCAGCGAATACGTATGTAACGCGTTTTTATTATGCAAAAGGGAATTCCATCACGCCAATCCTATTTAGCTTGATCAGTGTGTTTGGAATTAATATCGGAATCATTTATGCATTTGTTGATCAAATCGGAGCCCAAGCCATTGCTTATGGAACCGTGATCAGTGCAGCAGTGAACTTTTTGCTACTCGCAGGCTATGCACGATTTAAGTGGAAATTATAAGACGAATAAAAGAGCTTCCTGTCCCAAAAAGGATAGGAAGCTCTTAGCTTGTGGACAGCAGAAAACGCAAGTGGGTGATGGCACCGTTGATCTACGTTCCAGGCGGACGCTTTCCGCGGGGTTCGCGGTGAGCCTCCTCGTCGCTACGCTCCTGCGGGGTCTCACCTGTCGAGCTAATCCCGCTGGAGTCGTCGCCTTCCACTACGATCAACTAGTGTATTTTCCCAACTTTAGTGAACGTACCATCCATTCGAAGAAATTTTAAATACAAGAAGTAATGTCAAAGTGGATATACGTATACTTTTCTGTCTTGGGAAGCGATAATTCACACTATATACAATGAGCTTGCTATGTCTACAGTTCACTTTATAGGGATTGGAGCGGAAGACGGGCGAAATTGCAAAGAAGTGCTCCCAACGCTTCGCTAAATCCCCGGACCGCAAGCCCATAATCCTTCTAGATGTTTTCTCTCTGGCGTTAAGTCATACTTTATCACTTCATTTTTTCATAGCATGAAGAAATTATCTTTGCCGATTTTCTCAAACAGACCACTGCGTTTAAATAAGTTTACTTTATTCGGCGGCACTTTCTTGAAGATGAGCCGTTTATTTTGGCGTCGTGCTTCATCGAGAAGTGCGGATAGTGCAGCTTCTCCTGTTGCATCGATTGCGGTCAGATTTTCCATGTCTAAGATGATAGTAGATTGTTTGGTTTTCAAAAACTTTGGATAACGGTCTTCGAAGTTTTTGGCAGTGCCGAAAAATAATGGGCCTGAGAGTTTGTATTTGATCAGTTCCTTCCCGGAATCTGTTGCCAACTTGAATTTCTCGACATCTGTCAATTTACTTTCTTTAATATCTAGAGAACCGCTCATTTTCCGCAAGAAAGAAAGAGCAGCCAACAGGATGCCGACTTCCACTGCAATGGTTAAATTTATGAAGATCGTTAAGAGAAAAGTAGTTAACAGGACAAGTGAATCGCCTGACCGCAGTGAAATGATTTGTACAAACGCTTTTCTAGCACTCATATTCCAGGCGACATACATTAAGATCGGTGCCATAGCGGCTAGCGGAATGTAGGAAGCATAAGGTGCGAACACTAGCAGAAATGCCAGAACAAATATACTTTGTATCACACCGGACATCGGACTGACCGCACCTGAACGAATATTCGTGGCGGTGCGGGCAATCGCTCCTGTTGCAGGAATCCCGCCGAAAAGCGGTGTAATCATATTGGCGATGCCTTGCCCGAATAATTCCCTTTTGGAATCGTGTTTCGCTACATCACTTTTCATGCCATCCGCGACGACAGCTGAAAGAAGCGACTCAATCGCGCCAAGTGCCGCGATGATCAAAGCAGGTTGCCAAAGAGCAACAAGTTTCGAGAGGCTGATTTCGGGAAAATGGAAACTAGGTAGATGCTGCGGGATACCGCCAAATGCAGTTCCGATCGTCTCGACTCTACCAGGGAAAAATAAAATCGTACAAATCGTTGGGATTAATAAAGCGACGAGCAATACCGGAACTCTTGGAGCGATTTTTGGTAAAATAAAGATGACGAGTAACCCAATCGCTGCAGTCAAAATACTGTATGTGTTCACCGTATAAAATTGACGAATAATCTCCATCATACTTTCATGGAAAAACTCTTTCTTCTCAATACCTGTCAGCCCGAAGAAATTTTGGAACTGTCCAGTAAAAATAATGACTGCAATACCGGTTGTAAAGCCAATCGTGACCGAACGCGGGACGAAATGAATTAAATTACTGACACCAAGAAATCCCATAACGACCAAGAAGACACCCGCTAAAAATCCGGCAATCAATAAATCCTCATAACCATATTGCAGCACGATCGCCAGCAAAATAGGAATAAAAGCTCCTGTTGGTCCTGCAATTTGGAAACGCGAGCCACCTAACAATGCGACGATCAGACCGGCAATTATCGTTGTATATAACCCATACTCAGGCTTCACACCGGAAGCAATTGCAAAAGCCATCCCAAGTGGAATGGCTACAATACCAACAGTAATCCCTGCAATCAAATCCTGCCGAAAGCCTGCTGCATTATAATTTAGAAAGCGTCGGTCTCTGAACATCTTTGTTCACTTCCTCCACTTGTAGTATATATCTAACAATTCTTATTATATCGTACACTGGGAGTCTATACAAGGTGTGCATAAAGATAAGGCTGGAATGAGTGGTAATTTTGAACTTTCCAGTTTATTTATACAAATAGACAATGTACGAGGAAAACGTTCAATGTAATCATGTCGGGAAATTGAATTAAAGATACTTTAGTGTTAAAATATATATAATAAAAGGAGTGGTGAAATATGGGCAGATTACAAGACAAAGTAGCGTTTATTACTGGCGGCGCCTCTGGTATGGGTGAGATGATGGTGAAGCAATTTGTGGCAGAAGGAGCGAAAGTTATAGCGGCCGATATCAATGAAGCTGCACTAGAAGAAAAATGGGGCGGACAAGATCAAATCCTCATCGTCAAACTTAACGTGACAGAAGACAACGAATGGAAAGACGCTATGAAAAAAGCGGTCGATCACTTCGGCAAACTGGATATCTTAATTAATAATGCCGGAATTTCTACTGAAAAAGCAGTGGACCAAATTACAATTGAAGACTGGCGCAAACTATCCGATATTAACAGCTTCGGTACATTTCTTGGCATGAAACACGCAGCTGGCTATATGTCCGAAGCAAAAAAAGGTGCTATCGTTAATATTTCATCTTATACGGCTTTAATCGGAATGGGCTTGAACCCATATTCCGCATCTAAAGGGGCAGTACGCGCGATCTCTAAAGCAGCTGCAGCCGAATACGGTAAAGACGGTATCCGAGTCAACACAGTATTCCCGGGTGTTATCGAAACACCGATGACTCAAGCATTAGAAGAATCTAAAGAACTACTCGGGATGCTTATTAAGATGACTCCACTTGAACGCCTAGGGAAGCCTGAAGATGTTGGGAATGCTGTAGTGTTCCTCGCATCAGATGAAGCCTCGTATATTACAGGTGCTGAACTTGTAATTGATGGTGGATACTCAGCGAGATAATCAACGCAAGAAGTAATTGAAAAAGGGCTGCTCTGTACGTCATGGTCATGATGTACAGAGCAGCCCTTTTGCTGTTATTTAATGTCCTTGAAACGTTTATAGCCTAGGAAACGCTGGCTCCAATATGGAGATTCAACAGAAGCGATTTCTATCCCGTTTGTGCCTGCATGGATGAACTTACTGTCGCCAAGGTAAATTCCGATATGGGAAATGCCTGCACGATATGTATTTTCAAAAAATAATAGGTCACCTACGACAGGGGTTTTAATAAAAACAGAACGATCGTACATTCCGATTGTATCGAGCCTTGGTACTTTTACGCCTGCTTGGTTAAACACGTAATAGATGAATCCACTGCAATCAAATCCAGATGGAGTGGCGCCTGCCCAGACATAGGGAACGCCTTGCAGAGGCATAGCAACGTCGACCACTTTATTCATTAGTGCGCTGGAGCCAGCCGATGGTTTTGGTGTAACAGTCGGCTTGTCCACTATTGGCTTCTTGGCATCATGTAATGAGTTGGTGGAAGAAACAGTCTTAGCATTCTTTGATTTATTTTCAACGATCAACTTTTGATTCACTTTAATAGTATCGGAAGAAAGCGCATTTAAGCTCTTTAATTCATTTACTGTCAATTTATATTGGTTGGCCACTTTCCAAAGCGAATCACCTGGTTTTACAACATGCGTTTTTGTCGAGGCGTCTGCACTTCCCACCGAGATACTTGTTGCGAGCATGAGAGAGGCAATGGCTGCGAGAGCTGTTTTTTTCATTCTGATTATCCCCTTTTGAATATGTTTAGCTATTTCTACTAAGTTAGCAACTTATCGAAAATCAACCAATAAACCTAGTATACAGAAGAATATTCTGAAAATACATGTATCGAAAGTCCGATATTAAACTAAAATTTTTTGGACAAGTATACTTTATTGCGGAAAGAACTATGTGTTACTATTAATTTATCTATAGACTGATATAATTGAACCATTAAAATTACTTTGTTTTTTTCACAGATTTCACATAAGAAAGGCGGTGCTTTCTTGCGAAGGGATGATAAAATAATCGAAAACTTGCATAAGATTGATGCAATACGCGTGCAACAAGAACGGATATTTGAAAAAGCAAAATACTGTGCAGTTAATCCGAAAACAATTAAAGAGACGCTGGAGAATATATGTTTTGAAGTTTCCCAGATCATGGATTGTGAGCGCGTGAGTATATGGCTGTTTAATGAGGATCGGACAGTACTTCATTCGCAAAACTCTTATAACGATGAAACAAAAGAACATGTTGTTGACGAAGATTTGAGAGCTGAAGAGTTTGCAGCCTACTTTACAGCTATTCAAAGCCACCGCACATTAGCAGTAGTTGATATAAATCAAAACGAGGCTACCAAAGGAATTGTACGAAAATTCCTCGGTTATTCGGGAAACTATCATTCGCTTTTGGATGCGTGCATAATTCTTGGTTCAGGAATCGGCGGAGTGCTCTGCTGCGAATCACGTGAACGCCGGGAATGGAATACCTTTGATCGGATGATTATTTCCTCCATTGCTGATATGCTGTCCTTTCTATTCGATCGATTGAGCCGGATAGATTTTGAAGAAAACATCCATCGCTTGGCTTTTGTAGATGAACTGACAGGAATGAAGAATTATAATGCGTTCCTGACACAAGTGGCTTCCAGTATTTCACCGTTTGACGAACAGCAGGAAGGGATTTTTCTCTATATGAATATTGACCAGTTCATTGATATTCAAAGTGCATTGGGTCCTGAGTTGGCAGATGAAATTATTCAGACTGTCGCCAAGCGTTTTCAGCACTATTTGGATATGCCTCATTTCATCTCAAGAATTGCGTTTGATCATTTTATCCTCTTCGTTCCTTACGGTAAATATGGCATAGAATTTACCAATAAAATGGAGGGACTGATGAAGAAACTGAATGAACCCATTCTTGTCGCTAAACAGGAAGTTTACCTGACATTCAGTTATGGAGTCGCATACTATCCGAAAGACGTTCGCTCTCCGATTGATGGAGTGCAGGCTGCACGTTTTGCTTTGGAAACTAGTAAACACCTTTCTTCTAGAAAGAGTGTAGGTATTTATAATGTAGATATGCACAATCATATGAAACAAGCGATGATGTCTGAGATGAACTTGCGCAGAGGTCTGGATATGAATGAGTTCAGTCTTTTTTATCAGCCGCAAGTACTAAGCGAAACAGGGGAAATCATCGGTTTTGAAGCGTTAATCCGTTGGCACCATCCAGAATACGGATTAATATATCCAGCAGATTTTATTGAGCTGGCAGAATCGACAGGTTTTATACTATCAATTGGCGAATGGGTCATCCGTCAAGCGACAGAAAAGCTGAAAATATTTAAGGTATTGGGGCTACATGACCTCACTATTTCAATCAATCTATCACCGAGACATTTTTTGCAAGATAAGTTACCAACATTTCTACAAGAATGTTTGGAAGAAGCACAAATATCTCCTAGTAAATTAGTATTAGAAATTACAGAAAGTGTCGCACTCGAACGACATGATATAGTACAGAAACAAATTCAGACACTGTCAGACCAAGGATATTCTATCGCGATCGACGATTTTGGTACAGGCTACTCTGCATTTATCTATCTTCAATCATTCCCTATCAAACAGCTAAAAATCGATCGAACGTTTATTATGAATATTGTGCATGACGAGAAAAGCAGGACCATTGTAAAAACAATCATCCAATTAGGTAAAACATTGAATATCCGAACAGTAGCAGAAGGGGTAGAGACGAAAGAACAATGGGAAATCCTGAAAGACAAAGAATGTGATGAACTACAAGGTTTCTATTTTGCCAAACCTCTTAACGAACAAGCTATGGCCGAAATGCTTGAGAACTTGACAGGTCACACCGCTTTGTATTTACCGCTAAAATAATGTTTTATCTTTATTCAGCAGAAGACTCTCACCTCTATAGGTGATGAGATGAATGCGATTCTATTTCCTGTACAGCGGGTGTTCAAACGCCCGCTGAACTAAGATAATGCCTCCGGCGGATGTCATGGATTTTGTAGGGAGTGAATCGAGCATGCACGATTCAAAATCCAGACGCAATCACACCAAGGTGTGATTGATTATAAAAAAAGCCTTGAATCCAAAGAAACTGGATTCTCAAGGCTTTTTGTTGTTTAAGAACGTCCGATTGGCCAATCGAATGGGATAGACCCTGGTGGAGAGTGCTTGATGATGTCAATCATCGGAATCGTGTACGCGAATAAGATTAACGCGATCGTGATACCGATCCATAAATACCAGTTCTCCAAAATCTTCGGTGTTTTTTCTGCATCCATATCCTCTTCGGCAACTGGATATTCTTCGTACCCGCGAGGTGCGAAAAATGCCAGTTGGATGAAGATATAAACCATCAATACGATACCGACAAATAAAATGGTTCCCCCAACTGCTTGTGAAATTTGATAGCTGATCCAAGTGGCTACTTGATCGCCTCCTGCGTATTCAGAGAAGTTTGAACGACGTGGTCCGCCGAGCAAGCCTTGAATGTGCATGGAAGTAGACATAATTGTCATACCAACTGTCCAGATGATAGTTTGAATAATACCTAATTTATTCAATTTGGGAGTCAAACGACGACCCGTCAAATGTGGAATCAACCAATATGCAATACCGAAATACGTCAAGATCACGGTTGTAGCAATCGTCAAATGGAAGTGACCAGTTACCCAGATTGTGTTGTGGACGAGAGCGTTCACTTGGTGAGAAGCGTTTATGATCCCGCCTGCTCCTCCTGGAATAAAGGCTACCATTCCAATGAAAGGTGCCAAGAAACGAACATCTTTCCAAGGAAGGTGTCTGAACCAGCCAAATAAAGACTTATATCCTTTATTTCTTCCCGTCGTTTCAAATGTAGCGAATATAGAGAATGCAGTCATCAAAGTCGGAATGACAACCATGAAAGTTAAGACAACTTGAATGAATTTCCAAGTAGGATCGATACCTGGCTCTGTCAGTTGGTGGTGAAACCCGACAGGTATCGAGAACATCAACAGTAAAATGAATGATAGTCTTGCTAATGAATCACTGAAAAGCTTTCCACCGATAATTTTTGGGATAATTGCATACCAGGCCATATAAGCAGGCAAAAGCCAGAAATAAACGAGCGGATGACCGAAATACCAGAATAATGTACGCGTTAAGAGTACGTTTACGGTTGCAACATAGCCAAGTGACCAAGGTAAGATCAGTACGACAACTGAATAAGCTACTCCCAATGAAGCAACAACCCACATGACCATATTGATGGTGACCATGAAAGCGAGTAATGGAGACTTTTCACCTTTATGGGCTTTCTTCCATACATACAATTGACGGAAGTTGACAATAGCGGCAATCCAACTACCGATAATAACGAGCGCTAAACCAATATAGAAAATTGGATGTGCACGAAGAGGTGTATAGAATGTATATAATACAGAAGCCTCTCCAGTTAGAATCATCCATGCTGCGAGTACGGTACCGACCAGCATGACCCAGAACGAAACCCATCCCCACATGATTTGCTTATCGGATATCCCAACCGTTTTTCCCATAAGCGAAAACTGGAACCCGATGATGAAGAATGTAGTTAAAACCAGACCAAGAACAACGCCATGTGTTGTCAAGATCGTGTAGTAATCGATATTGAATGGTAATGTATATTTTCCTGAGCGAACCAATGTCTGCAATAGTCCCATTAAGCCGCCGACCAAAAGAGAGACAAACGTGACATACATGAAGGACATATACAATCTTGATTCTTTTTTTGAGAAGTTAAATAATTCCATTGGTTAGTACACCTCCACAGTGCCAAACATTAAGTGGTGTCCGATGCCGCAATATTCATTACAGACAACCGTGAATTCACCATTGTTTTTCATGACAGCTTCAAAGCGGCTAATATGCCCTGGTTCCACCATCATATTGACATTCGTTCCGGCCACTTGGAATCCATGAACTACGTCTTTACTTGTAATTTGGAAAAGGACTGTGGAACCTTTCGGCACGCGAATCGTCTTAGTAGCGCTGCCATCCTCTTCTTTTCCGAAGTCATAATTGAAAGCAGAAGCGACCATATTAACAACATACTTACCTTCAGCTACTTCAGTCAGGCCCAAGTTTTCAGGCTGGAATGCTTCATTCGCTTCCACGTTTTGCGGATCGATTGTTTCAATATGGCTTTGTGGGTGTGTTCCTTTCCAGAATGCTGCAAAGCCGATGATGATTAGGAATAAGGCCAATGACCCTAAACCAAATACAAGCCAAACTTTTTCGTATTTATGCAGATGCATAGTATTTCCTCCTCAAACACTTTTGGTTATCTAGATAAGAAAAGACCGTAGATTCCGAACCAGAAGACAAGAATTATGACACCTAGGATCATTACCATGATCAACGTGCCTTTTAAATTCACATCTTCCTTCGTTTGTTTCGCAGAAGCCATTTTTCTCTTGCTCAATGCGGCCACCTCCTCGTCGGGAAATTAATCTTACGTTTATCTTAATCTTTGGGAGGGAATAAGGAATTAGGGAATTCCCTATGAGTGTAAAAGCAGACGAACTGTTCACAATATGTTCAACCACTTTACATCCTTTTGACATACACAACTGCGTATCTTTGTGCATCAAAAGTGCAAAGCGCCGTCTAGTCTCGACAGGCACTGGAGGTCTTGCCGACAAAGGTGTGGTCTTTGCACCTTTTCGGAAAGACCGAAGTGACCGAGAGACTGGCGCTTGGAACTGGATGCGATCAAAAGTACAAAGCGCCTGCAGTTTAAATCAACGGTTTAAAAGTCTACTCCAAGTGAATGGTTCAAATCTTGACCAATGAAACATTTGAAATTACAATATATAAGGTAAAACTTAGGAAAGCCGGTGTGTATAAGATGGAAAACTTAAAATGGATCACAGTAAAAAGTCCTGAAGAAGGAGCAAAAGAAGTTTATAAAATTATTGAAGAAGAGCTCCGCAACAATCGACTACACGTACTTGGACTAGCGACAGGCAGCACGATGATCCCGGTCTATCAGGAATGGACCAACTCAAACCTGGACTTTTCACAAGTAACTGCGTTCAACTTGGACGAATATGTAGGGATAGATGCTAACAACCCAAATAGCTATGCCTACTTTATGAAACAACATTTATTCAATAAAAAGCCTTTTAAAGAAACACATATACCAAACGGGATGGCGGAAGACCTGGACAAAGAATGCCAGAACTATGAGCAGCAACTAAACGCCAATCCTCTTGATATTCAATTATTAGGGGTAGGAGAGAACGGTCATATTGCTTTTAATGAACCCGGAACTTCTCCTGATTCCGTAACACATGTCGCAACACTCACAGACTCGACTCTTGGCGTAAACAGCCAATACTTCGAGAACGACGAAAAAATTCCAAACACGGCTCTGACGATGGGGATTTCCTCCATCATGAAGTCGAAAAAACTCATCATGGTTGCATTCGGCGAGAAAAAGCGAGCAGCGATGGAGAAATTAAAGCAAGGCGAAGTCACACCCGACTGGCCAATCACTAAACTATTGCGTCATGAAGACGTAGTGGTAATAACGGATCTGCAAATCGACTGATGTCCTACAAAAAAGGCTGCTTCCTCAATTCTGAGGAAGCAGCCTTTAGCTTGTAGATAAATACCTATGAGATAAAGTTGGATTAGCGTTATAGAATAGAACGCAAGAAAGGAACATGGGCGTAGGTCCGGGGATTTGCGCTCCAGACGGGACGCTTTCCGCGGGGCGTGCGGTGAGCCGCTTCCTTCTAAGTGCGTGTGCTCCTAACGCTTCGCTTTTACTCGCAAAAGCCGTCCTTCGCAACGGCTTTCGCTCAGTCCAGGGTCTCACCTGTCACGCTAATCCCGCAGGAGTCGCCCATCTTCCGCTACAATCCCTACTTTATTATGGGAAGTTTAAAGTGTTGTTCTTTGCAATTTTTTAAGTGGTAATGTAATGCTTTCTTATATATTGTAACCAAAGTTCAAAAGCGAATGATAAGCAACATTGCCCGAAAGTTTATTTTCCTGAATCACTTAACGCCCTTAAACTAAGTCAATGAAATATGGTAGTTTTGTACTTTGACTATGGAAACACTTTTTAGAACTTAAAAAACTACAATGAGCTTGCTATGTGTCCCTACATGCTAACTATGGATTGGAGTGGAGGACGGTCGAAAGGCGAAAATGTGCTCCTAACGCTCCGCTTTTAGTCGCAAAAGCCGTTCTTCGTGACGGCTTTTCCTGGGGGATCAGCGTGCGTCTTGAGACCCCGCAGGAAGCGAAGCGAACGAAGAGGCTCAAGGCCACGCCCCCCAAAAGGGTACCGTCTGGAACGGAAATCCCGGACCGCTCGCAAGCTATAATTTCATAAGTCTATTCGGATAGGTCACCCTATTTCTTATCTTCAATTTCAACAAAACACTTGGTCAGGGATAAGAAAGCGTCAGCTTGGAACGTAGATCAACGGTGCCGTTACCATACCCAAATCTTTTTTTATAATCCGAAGGCTGCTTCTTTACAAAAAGCAGCCTTTTGTATGTTCAATTTTATCGAAAGATAAATATATTGTAATAAAATGTTTCAAAAGTAACGGATATTACTGTTTTGAAATCTTCTTGTTACATAACTGTAATATAGCAGGCGTTTGAAAAATGATAGAGTTAATACAACATAAAAGGTTAGCAAGTTACCTAAATACATAAGATTATCGGAGGAACACATGAAGTTATTGAAGAAAACGTTTTCAGTTTTGGCAATGTCTATTTTATTACTCGTCGCTCCTTTCGCTGGACAAGCAGATGCTTCAACAAAATCTACAAATATTACTAAGACGGCAACAAGTCTAACAGGTATTAAATACCGTTATGGCGGCACTACAAAAGCAGGGTTCGACTGCTCAGGTTATGTCGGATACGTATTCAATCAAAATGGATTGAAAGTGGCACGTACTTCCAGTGGTCTTTATGCATCTGGAAAACCAGTGAAAAAATCCAACTTAACATCTGGTGATCTTGTATTCTTCAATACAAGTGGTAAAGGTGTCTCTCACGTAGGAATCTATGTAGGGAACGGAAAATTCGCTCATGCTTCGACATCTAAAGGTGTACGAGTAGATAAATTAAACGATCCATATTACTGGGGCAAGCGCTATGTAGGTGCAAAACGCATCGCTGGCGTTCATCAAGTCGCAGCTAAATAATAAAATTCCAATCGATCTTCCAATAGGGGGATCGATTTTTTTGTACATAGAAAAAGGAGCTAAATAACATGTAAACGATCGGGAAAGTGCTGGGTAGTGACTCGATTATGAACTATATCACCAAAAATCAGTGAGGTAAATTGCTCTATGAGCGAGTGGAGTAGCTTTATGATCGAGTTCAGTGATGTTATGAGCGCCTGTGGGATTTGTATGATCACCAGGGTACTAGATATGAGTGCCGAATGGAGTTTATGATCGCTTGCGGGTAGTTTATGATCATCGGTAGACATTTTCAGTCAATAAAATGAAAGAACTGCCCGATAGATTTTCCGGGCAGTTCTTTTTCATTAATTTGTAGAATCTTGTGGTACGCGGATCGTCCAGCGTGAGAAATCTGGTTCGTCCTTTTTAATCAATTCTGTCGGATAGATGAACGTCCAAGGAGTCGTGCTGTTCGCTTTCACAGAAAGCGCGGGATTCAACTCAAATGTTCCCCGTGCTACGAGTTCCCCAGTTGCATCAATTAACTCTAAAGGAAGCTTTTCAATATTAATCTGCTTGGAATGACCGTTACGGACAAAAACAGATGCTGCAATATTGCCGTCTTCTTGCTTTTGAATTTGGAACCCTGCGATATTTACTTCGCGGGGTTTTAGTTTTGGAAGACCAGCTACTACTTCAGCTAGTGCTTCTTTTTGCTCAGCAGGCAGCTGCTCTTCCCAAGAAGGTGCAAGCTCCAATTGATGTGGCATCATAGAATGTACATTGAACGCGAGCTTCCAGTTTTCAGTCGGAAGTTCTTCTGCCAATTGATCATTCTTTTCAAATACAAATACCCATGGACGTGCGCTGCGTGCAGGAATTTCGCCTAGTTCATTCAAGTCGAACTCCGCGGAAGCTGCTGTATTGCCTTCCTCGTCAATCAATAATAATTCGATGGAACCGACAGCGATTGCTTGGTCGAGCGAAGAACGGAAAAACGCTTTGACAAGCCAGCTACCGTTTGCAGGCTCCAAGTCAATATCGATACCTGATAAAGAGATTTGATTTGGTTTTAATGGCTCCAGTTCATTCGCGAGGAAACGAAACACATATTCTTGCTCCTGTGTCAGATTCCATTGCGGATGAAGGGATAGTGCCGTCTCGATGTCTTCGTTGCCAGAGCTGCTTTGTGCATTCTCTAGTATTTCATTGGATTCCACTGTACTGTCTAACCCAGTTTTTTCAGTCTTTTTAAATAGGTTGAAGAGTTTCATTGGGAAACCTCCTGTTCTTGTGTGTTAAGTTGCTTCATGAATGCGATAATTTCAGACGCAATATCGCGACGCAGACGTTGATAATGCTTGGCAAATAATTGCAAGCCTTCACGCTGGTAAATACGCATCGGATCTTCTTGTCCGTAAGAACGCAAGCCGATTCCTTCTTTTAAGCGTGTCATCACTTCAAGATGCTTGACCCACATCGTATCGAGATAGCCTAGCATGACTTGAGGGAGCAGTTGACTCACTTGTTCATTATCAGTGAAGGAGTCAATAAATGCAAACAACTCCGCCATTCCTTCATCATACTGTTTCAAGATATCAGAAGTTCGATCCAGTGACTTCGGCAATTCGACAGGAGTCAGCAATAAGGCGTTCATCGTGCGCTCAATCCGTTCGAAATCCCAGTTATCTGCAATCTCATTGTCTGGACAGCTGTCGAGTACAACAAATTCAACCGTTTCAGAAAGCATCGCCTTCAACTTTCCGAAAATATCTTCTCTTTCAAGTACCCGATTACGCAATGAATAAATAACTTCCCGTTGGTCATTGATGACGTCATCTAGCTTGAGATTATATTCCCGCATGGAGAAATGAGCCCCTTCAACAATCCGCTGTGTTCGCTCTGTTAGCTCGTGGACTTCAGGGTTTAACACTTTGCCGTCTTCATCGGTGCGTACCTTCGGCAGGAACTTCTCGAGCTCTTCAGGGGAAAAGCGAATGTACATCTCATCTTCCAATGAAAGATAGAATTGGCTTTCGCCGTGGTCACCTTGACGACCTGAACGACCTCGCAACTGATTGTCGACACGACGGCTCTCGTGCTTTTCCGTACCCAGCACGAACAATCCGCCGTTTTCTTCGACACCTTCGCCGAGCACGATATCTGTACCGCGGCCGGCCATATTCGTAGCAACCGTAATATGTCCTTGTTGCCCAGCTTGTGAAATTAAATCGACTTCCTGCTCGACACTTTTCGCGTTCAATAGGTGGAAATCCAAGCCTTGTTCACGCAGATGCTTTGCAACAGCTTCCGATTGCAGGATGGACGTTGTACCGACAAGTACCGGCTGTCCTTTCGCATGACGCGCTGCCACTTCTCTTGCCACTGCTTTATACTTCTCTTCAATCGTCTTATATACGAAGTCCGGAGAATCGATTCGCGCACGTGGACGATTCGTCGGAATTTGAATAACTTCCATATTGTATACTTCACGGAATTCCTTCTCTTGCGTTTTCGCCGTTCCGGTCATACCGCAAAGTTTTGGATACATACGGAAATAGTTTTGGATCGTAATTTGGGCTTGTGCTTTATTTTCATCTGTAATGGGCACGCCTTCTTTTGCTTCGATCGCTTGGTGCAGACCATCCGACAACGTACGGCCTTCCATGATTCGACCTGTGAACATGTCAACCAGCTCGATTTTTTCATCGCGCACGATATAATCTACATCGCGCTTAAAGATGACGAATGCACGTACAGCCTGGATGACGTAATGATAAAGCGTTTGGTGATCCAAGTCATATAAGTTGCCGATACCGAATGCTTTTTCAACTTTTTCGATACCTTGCTCAGTTAGTGATGTAGCTTTTGTGGCATCGTCAAATTCGAAGTCTTCACCCTTTTTGAAGCGTTTTGCCAAGCGAGCCGCAATATGGTGCAGATCGGCATCAGCTTGCATTTTACCTGCTACGATGAGCGGTGTTTTTGCTTCGTCAATCAAGACGCTGTCGACTTCATCGATAATAGCGAAGTGGTAGGGTCTTTGTACTTTTTGAGAAGGATCTTGGACCATATTATCGCGCAAGTAGTCAAAACCAAACTCTGTACCGACACCGTATGTGATATCCGATTGGTAGGCCGCTTGTTTGGCCGGTCCTTGCATCATTGGTACGTTCAATCCAACTGTCAATCCGAGGAAGCGATGGATTTGTCCGATTTGTTCATAGTCACGCTTTGCTAAGTAATCATTTACAGTGATGACATGCACGCCTTTTCCTTCTAGGGCACGTACGTAAGAGGGGAGAGAAGCAACGAGTGTTTTCCCTTCACCGGTCGGCATCTCAGAAATATTACCTTCCGTTAAGACGGCTCCGCCAATTAGCTGCACATCAAAATGCCGCATTCCAAGAACTCGTTTGGAAGCTTCACGCACTACAGCAAAAGCATCCGGTAAGATGTTTTCGATCGTAGCTCCGCCTTCCAATTGCTCTTTGAATTGATCAGTCATACCAGACAAGTCATCATCCGACATGGCAATGTATTTAGGCTCAAGTGAATTAATCTGCTCCACAATCTTGCGGTATTTCCGCAGTTGCCGTTCACTCGTCCCAGTTTTACGCTTAAAGATTTTCAACATAAATTAAACGCTCCTTTATAAACCTCTATCCAAATGAGAGATTCCTATCTATTTTACCAAAAACCTAGGCAAAAGACTATCTCTAGAATATGGCTGTATGGTTGAAGTGTGAACTTTGTATTGTTCGGGAGATGACTATGTATTCTGCGTTGTAGTTTCGTTATTTTAGTGGTTGGGAGCAAGAAGTTTCAGGGTAAGCAACTCAACCATGACGCAGGTGTAGCTTCACGCACATTTAACTTCATATATCCTAGCGGAAATCCCGCTAGGACCAGTAGCAATGTTAGTTTGCAAGCAAGCGATTGAGGGAACGAACAGGGAAAGTGTACTTAGTAGTGAAATCTAGTAGCAAGCATGCTATAATGAAATGCGATATGAACTTATTGTTAATTGGGGAGGAAAGACATGTTATTCATTGCAATGTCTGTAGCTTTTATCGCTGCTGTCATACTTACACCACTTGTCATTAAACTCGCTTTTCGAATCGGTGCGGTTGATCGTCCCAATTATCGAAAAGTCCATGCGAGAGTTATGCCTCGAATTGGTGGACTAGCCATCTTCGGCGCATTTATTATTGGATATGCGATTTTGTTGCCATCCGACGAACACGCAGCTGGCATTTTGGTCGGTGCGCTATTGATTGTCATAATTGGCTTTTTAGATGATATGCTTGAAATAACAGCGAAAGCAAAGGCGTCAGGCCAGCTTGTAGCTGCATTGGTCGTCGTTCTATGGGGCGGTCTGCAAATAGAGATGATTAACTTGCCGTTCATTGGCCAGTTGGATTTAGGATATTTAAGTATTCCAATCACCATTATTTGGATTATTGGAATCACCAACGCCATCAATTTGATTGATGGATTGGACGGCTTGGCCGCAGGCGTATCTGCCATTGCATTAATTGCCATTACAGTCATGGCTGTGCTGATGGGGAATGTCTTCGTTGCTGCTACAGCATCTATATTGGCAGCCAGCTCGCTCGGATTTTTGATCTACAACTTCCACCCAGCGAAAATTTTTATGGGAGATACAGGATCGCTGTTCCTTGGCTTCATGATTTCGGTACTGGCATTGCTCGGCTTCAAGAATGTTGCGGTTGTATCCTTGGTCATTCCGATTATTATGCTCGGTGTTCCAATTTCCGATACGTTCTTCGCGATCGTACGACGCGTTCGAATGAAGCAGCCAATTTCAGCAGCAGATAAATCACATTTGCATCATTGCTTACTGCGTTCAGGTTTTTCACATAGACAAGCTGTATTGACGATCTATGGAATTGCGATTTTATTCGGTGCGGTGGCCGTACTGTTTTCGCAAGCAACGGTATGGGGGGCATTGTTGCTCGTACTAGTTATGCTCATCGTCATTGAGCTGTTTGTCGAATTGATCGGACTGGCAGGTGCGAATTATCGCCCGTTGTTAAATTTAGTACGTATGATTGGTAAATAAATTTGAAAGCCCTCATCCGGATGACGGATGGGGGCTTTTTCTGGTGTTTACTAAAAAGAAAAGAGCGAGATGCCATACGGCATCTCGCTCTTTTCTTTATTGATGTGCTACCTCGCTTGGAGGAGAAGTTTGGTTGGTGTCTAACTCCGTCAATGAAGAAGAATCGGGAATCAACCCAAGATGTGATTTGAGGATTTGCTTTGTTTCTTCCAAATCCCGTTCGTCAAGTTTGTAGTAATATACGCCAGTAGACCAATCATCGTAGCCGCTTAATGATAAAGTATCTACCTCGGGCATACCGCTTTTTACATACTCAATGAAAGAAAGCATTTGTTTTGATGTCATGTCGGTTTTCATATTTTCACCGAGAGCGTTGATCACATCACCATATTTCGTAATGGACTTGATGGAGGTTGCTTCTTTGATCATCGCTTGAAGAATCATTTGTTGACGTTTACCACGTTCAAGATCGCTGTCGAGTTTACGCGTCCGTGCCAGGGCCAATGTATGGCGTCCGTCCAAGCGTTGCAAGCCAGGCATCAAGTGGATTGCGTTCTTATCGTTTTCATCTTTTTCAATCCGTTCATAAGGTACTTCTACCTCTACACCGCCGAGCGCGTCTACCACGTCGATAAATGCATTGAAATTCATTTTGACGTAATAATTTATCGGGATATCGAATAACTCTTCCACTGTATCGATGGAAGCGGCTGTCCCTCCGTAAGCATGTGCATGTGTGATCTTGTCTTTGTATTTGACTTCTGGAATGTAGACATAGGAGTCACGGGGGATGCTGACAAGCTTCACACTTTTTTGTTTAGGATTTAAAGTAGCTAAGATCAATGCGTCAGAACGGCCGTGACTCTCTTCTTTCTGACGGGTCTCACTCTCATCCACACCGACCAAAAGAATCGAAACCTTATCTTTCGCAGGCTCTACACGCAGTTCTTGTTGCGAGTCCTTTTTGGCGAGTGGCTCGTAGGAACGGTCCAATACATCCACTGTCTGATTATGCAGCTTTGCCAAATACGCGGCGCCTACTGCCACTACAGCGAGAAACGTAAATAAAAATATTTTTAAGAAGAGCCGAGTTTTCGAAGAGGCTTTCTTCCTTTTTTTATAATCTTTTCTTTTCATCATATACCTCCAAAGTGTACGGCAGAAAAGGCCGTCAGTGGCGAATCGGGCAAAAACAGCCGTGACTTACTGACACATAGTCAAGTATTCATGCCTTTTTCATTAGTCAGATTACTGAAAGAAGGACATATTAATCATCTATTACATCTTCTGCTATTATACCTGTTTTTTTTGCAAACGTATAGTAGTTCAAATAGCGAATTCAAGAAACTTGTGACGGATTGTAGTGATTTCTGCTTGACCGTTCGTCAGCTCTGTCATCCATTCTTTAAATGTCATTTCATCTTCTGCAGGAACATATAAAAACAGTCCGACGTCCTCTTCATAGACAATTTCTTTTAAAGGATAGGCAGATTGGCGAACCTCATTCTCAACTTTTCCTAACCAAGTATAATCTATAGAAGTCTTTGTCAAGAGATGCAGCCTTCTTTCTACGACGCCTGTTGTAGCAATTCCTTCTGAAGCGGCTTTACCATAGGCGCGAATCAATCCGCCTCCACCGAGTTTAATGCCGCCGAAATAGCGTGTGACCACGATGACGGTGTCTTTCAGTTGTTGTTTTTTCAGAACCTCCAAGATTGGAACGCCTGCCGTGCCGGAAGGTTCCCCATCGTCATTCGCTTTTTGGATGTGATCGTGCTCGCCTATTATATATGCAGAACAATTATGTGTCGCGGAATGGTGTTGTTTTTTGATATCCTGGATGAAGTCGAGTGCTTCATCTTCAGTTTCTACTCTTTTGACAAATGAAAGGAAACGAGATTTTTGAATCACGAATTCACTTTCACCATACTGGTTTACAGTTTTGTAATTAGCTCGCATTTGTCGTGCCCCCTACATTTGTAATATACTTATAATACTTTTACATCATCTAGATGATATACTATATGAAGTGTATAAGTAATTAGGCTAAACTGCAATGCTGCTCACTTTGCATATTTTTACATAGACAGATGCGGGAGGGAGTTATTTGAACGAGAAGGCGATCGACATCCAACAAATGGAGAAAATTTTCGAAAACATGGTCGATGTAATGGATCAGTCGAAAAATGACATATTTTTAATTAGCGAACAAAGCCGTCAAAGTTTTGAAGAGATGCAGAAAGAGCTAGCTGAAGTGAAAGAGAGCATTTCCCATGTCATAACTGAAGGCGATTATCTAGAAGATATGTCACGCCACTCAAGAAAACGCTTGGCTAACGTGTCGAAGAATTTCATCAGTTATAGCGAAGATGAAGTGAAGCAAGCTTACAGTGTGGCAAATGATTTGCTTGTACGCGTCTCTGTCAATAAAATGGAGGAAAAGCAATTGCGAACAAGACGTGATGAGTTAGAACGTCGACTTGTCATGTTGCTCTCTACAATTGAAAGGGCTGATCAACTTGTTAATCAAGTAACCACAGTGATTACTTACTTAACATCGGATTTGAAAAATGTGAGTACGGCACTTGAAACTGCTCGTCACAAACAAGATTTTGCAATTCAAATTATCCAAGCCCAAGAAGAAGAGCGTAAACGACTTTCACGCGATATTCACGATGGACCGGCTCAAATGCTGGCGAATGTACTGATGCGTTCAGGATTGATTGAGAAAACATTTGTGCAAAAAGGTCCGGACAATGCATTGTATGAACTGGCCCAGCTGAAAGAGTCAGTCAGAGGAGCACTATCCGAAGTGCGGCGCATTATTTACGATCTGCGTCCGATGGCTCTCGATGACTTAGGGCTTGTCCCGACATTAAAAAAATATTTATCGACCATTAGTGAATATGAAGCACCACTAACTATACATTTTCAGAGCAGTGGAGCTGAGAGAAGATTTGATTCCAACTTTGAAGTGGGGATTTTCCGCCTCGTTCAAGAATCTGTCAATAACTGCATCAAGCATGCAAAAACAGATGAAATTTGGGTGAAAATCGAGTGGTTGCGTGAAACTGTAAATATACTCATAAAAGACAAAGGTTGCGGTTTTGATACAAATGAAGTGAAAGATAAATCATTTGGGTTAATTGGAATGCAAGAACGCGTGGATTTATTAAAGGGAGAAATGAAAGTTATTTCGAGTATTGGTGAAGGAACTTCGCTTCTTTTCCGAATCCCGCTAGATGAAGAAAGATAAGCTACATAAAGACTTGGAGGAACAGAACATGGAATCAACGAAAATTTTAATAGTGGATGATCATCAATTATTTCGCGAAGGGGTTAAACGCATTTTAGACTTTGAAGAGTCGTTTAACGTAGTAGCGGAAGGTGATGACGGGAGTGAAGTGGTTGAATTGTTCGAACAATTTCAGCCGGATGTAGTACTAATGGATATTAATATGCCCCGTATGAACGGTGTAGATGCTACGGAGCAATTGGTGAAGGAATACCCGGACGCAAAAGTGATCATGCTATCCATTCATGACGATGAGTCCTATGTGACACACGCTTTGAAAACGGGGGCACTTGGCTTCATGCTGAAAGAGATGGATGCCGATGCGATTGTACAAGCGATCAAAGTAGTGGCTGCTGGGGGATCATATTTGCACCCGAAAGTTACACATAACTTAGTATCAGAATTCCGCCGCTTGAGTGAGAGAGAACATAAGGGATCTTTCCAGCAAAACGACATTCGCCGTCCGCTTCATTTATTGACGAAACGGGAATGTGAAGTATTGCAATTGCTGACGGATGGACAAAGCAACAGGACGATCGGTGAAACATTGTTTATTTCCGAAAAAACAGTGAAAAACCACGTCTCCAGTATCTTACAAAAAATGAATGTAAACGACCGGACACAAGCAGTTGTCACGGCAATTAAAAATGGTTGGGTAGAAGTAAAATAATTATCTTTATAAAAAGAAAAAGGACCTTTGCTGAATTAAGTTAAAAGGTCTTTTTCTCTATGTAGGAGGAAAAAATGAAGAAAAAATTAGCAGCCGCATCTATTAGCGTCGCACTGATTTTGGGTGCATGTTCGAATGCGGGAGAAACCAATCCAAATGACATCGACAACGGGGAAGCGGCTCCGGGCAGCGGGGCGATCGACCATGGTGTCGACGATAACAAAGTGGGCTTTAGCATGTCGGGTGATCAAATCGAAGAAGCATCGGATGTTCCGGACGAAGAAAAGAAAAAAATTCTCGCAGCATTCGACCGATATATTGAAACGTTGAACAACAAGGACGTGGATGGTTATCTGGCTACGTTGTCTAAAGAAGGCTATGATCTGAAAGAAGAGCGTAAAGCGACAGAAGAAATGCTGAACACAACAGACATGAAGCGCGAGGCAGATAACGAAACAATCGTAAAATATGATAAAGATACAGCTCAATTGTTTGCTACGATGAAAACGACTTTTACTGATTTGGAAAGTGGAGTAGAAAATGTTCCGGAAGGTCGCCAAGTGACAGTGTTCCATAAAGAAGATGGCGCGTGGAAAGTCTTCTCGATTCATTTTATCGGGGATGAACCACAAGAATAAAAGGCTTTCAGCCAAAAACTGCACCCTGCTTGTTAGGTATGATCTAACAAGTGGCGGTGCAGTTTTTGTATGAAGAGAAACAAAAATTACCATACTAATACTGCTTGCTTTATGAGCTTAAAGGAATTATAATCAGTATGCGAACATAAGTTCTTATAGGAGGCGATGTTTATGCCTTTGATTCCTGCGGAGGCATTGCCGTATTTGGAGAACCATATTTATTTGCCCATGCTAATGACCATTCTAGAAAGAGATCGACAATTAGTGGAAAAAGTCCCCTTTAAACTGAAAAGTCCCTATCTGAATTTGCTGGAAGATGCAATGAATTCGGTAACGACAGATTTGCAAAAAACTGCTGTATATTTGCGGCAGCACAAGATGAAAGTAATCCGACAATCTTCAGATGAGTTATTCACAGAATATCTATTCGTGCATGATGGCTATGAAGACTACCGCCGTTACTTAAACGTACGCTTGCGGAACCGTACAGAAGAGCTATTAAATCAGTATCTCAGGAAATTGGAGAGTCAGAATTTTTTGGCTCCATGATCATATAGTAAGAACTTCTCAGTTCTTCCTGAGCGTTATCAAAACGCTCGGAAAGGAAATGCGACAGTGCAAGTTGCCGATAGACCGTAGCGATGGAAGTGTTTAAAGACATCCGAGTATCATTTTTTAGAACGACCGAGACTCCATCCTTATGCTGGTGCGCATCTTTTACGGCATGATAGGCAATCCAAGAATTTTTATGGAGCGATGGGGACAATAAAGGAAAAAACAGTAGTGGCCGATCGTTTGAATGGGTCAGCATGATCGGCGGTTTAGGCCGTTTCTTTAAGTCGCTTTTTGAACTGTTGATAATCGAATCGAAATTTGTACGATAATGCGTGCAAGAATCCCTCATGATTTCCAAAGGTGTTTTCTCGACAATGAAAGTTCGATCATTTTCTACTACTTTTGTATAGTAAGGATTCGAATGTTGCCCGTGAAGTAATGCAAAAGTATGAAATGTGACTACGTAAGACGATAAATTTTGTTGATTTACCATAGCGTACCCTCCCCTTTCATAGGACAATATAAGTGTTTCTCTCATTATATGACAGAAAAAACTAAAATCAACAACAAAATACAGAAAAGGTGAATTATTTAGTTAACTACATGAAAAAAGGCTGCCAACAGAATAAAATATGTTGACAGCCTACGTTCACTTTTGGTATTCGATTGCTGCAGCGCCGAGAGTTTTTGCCGCTGCCATCATCGCTTTTTCATCGATGTCGAATCGAGGATGATGGTGAGGATATGCGTCCGTCGGTTTAGCTCCTGTAAAGAAGAAGGTGCCCGGTACTTTTTCCAGGTAATAAGCAAAATCTTCTCCACCCATCTGTGGTTTCATTTCTTCAACACCTGCCAAATCAGGAATTGACTCAGCGACAGATTTAAGGAAAATTGTTTCTTTGACATGATTGACTACTGCAGGATAGCCGCGGGTATACTCTACTTTAATCTGGCAATCATTTGCAATAGCGGTACCTTCCGCCACGCGGCGAATCTCCTGTTCCATCAAATCACGGAGTTCTTGTGTGAATGTCCGAACCGTCCCAACGATCACTGCCTGATCGGCAATGACGTTGTATGCGTTATCCGAAATGAATGATCCGACAGATAAGACTGCCGATTCAATGGGATCAACACGTCTAGAGACGATCTGCTGTAAGTTCATGACCAATTGGGAGCCGATGACAATAGAGTCCTTTGTTTGGTGAGGAGAGGCGCCGTGTCCGCCAGCTCCCTGAATAGTGAAGTGGAAACGATCGGGTGCTGCCATGATCGGACCGTCTGCATAATAAATGACACCCGACTCAAACAAAGACCAAAGATGCGTACCAAAAATGACATCTACTTCATCCAGACAACCGTCTTCAATCATGGCGATCGCACCGCCAGGAGCCAGCTCTTCTGCGTGCTGGTGAATAAACACATATTCACCTGCCAACTCTTCTCGCATTTCGTGGATTGCCTTCGCAAGCTGGAGAAGTGTCGCAGTATGGCCGTCATGGCCGCAAGCGTGCATGACTCCCGGAACTTTAGAAGCATAAGGTGTGTCTTTTTGATCTTGAATAGGCAATGCATCAAAATCAGCACGCAACGCGACAGTCTTTCCAGCTTTTCCGCCTTTAACTTTAGCCACAACTCCATTGCCACCAACGCCAGTACGAACGTCAACACCTAATTGTTTATAAAAATCCGCAATATAGGCAGCAGTCTTTTCTTCTTTAAATGAAATTTCGGGGTTCATATGTAAATGGCGGCGAATCTCTACCATGTCATCATATGATTGTTCTAATTTCTTGAATAATAAATCTCTCATCAAAATTCCCCTTTCAACCTAAGTACGAAACTATGCATCCTAGCTACTAGTATAGCAATGCGAAAGGACAGCCGCAAATAGGGCAGTCTGATAATTCAGGCGAAAGCAGAGCTGAAGGAGGAAAAGAAGGTTTGACGTGGATACGTCAAATCTCCTCAGTAGGTGTTTTGTATGTGGCGGTATAAGGTGCGCTCGAAAAAATATGCAAAGTGGCTCCGCCTTGGTCTTTAAAATTATTAGGGTTGGAAAGTTTTGAACCAGGGGAGTTATGCCATAGTTCATAAAGCCGCTTCTCTGTCCATTCAGTCAGTATGATGTACGTGTCGGAACCGATAGGACGTAACAGACGAAAAGCAATGAAACCTGGAAGGTCTTTCAATTTAGTGCCCATCGTTTTGTAGTGATGTTCAAAAATCGGTTTGCCTTCGTCGGTGACTGCAACGTTATCCAAAGCATAATATCCGTTCTCAGAAAGCTGCCCTTCTGCTCCTACAACCTCATATTTTCTTGGAGTTTGGAAAACGGATGCTCCACTAGTTTCGTGAAGCAAAAGTGTATGACCACCGCCATTCATTAAGATGATCGATTCGTTCTTGTACTTTTCTTTAACCTTTTCCATAAAGTCAATAGTTCCTGTTGTCATATAAATATTCATCAATAGTTCCTCCTTTGGCTAGTAACATACGAATTAAACGGCTGAATCCAGTCGATCGTGTTCTATCTTATCCTGTTTGTGTATTCTATAGTAAATAGTTCCCCTTAATACTAAAAATCAAACTCAAAGTAAGTTAGTTAGGGGGAATGATTGTCTAAAACATGGCGAAGTGGTCAAGAAGCAAAGCACAAAATTATGACAAAGGGGCAATTCGCTATACATTGACTTATCAACAGTTTATGATGAGAAACGAATAATAATTTAACTTCACTCTACCGTGCTTGAATTTCAACGGAGTGAAATTAAAGCCTCCAGCGAATGTCACAGATTTTTAAAGGGAATTTTCGAGTGAGTTCGAAAAAATCTGGACACAATTGCGCCGAGGCGTAATTGATTGATAAACGTAAAATAATGGAAAGAGGGATCGGTAAACATGACAACGTTTAATGATACGTTGCTGCGTGCTGCCAGAGGAGAAGAGATTGGCCACACACCTGTGTGGTTCATGCGTCAAGCAGGACGTTCGCAACCGGAATACAGAGAGATTAAAGAGAAGTACTCCTTGGAAGAGATCACGCACCAACCTGAATTATGTGCATATGTGACGAAATTGCCTGTCGATCAATACGATGTAGACGCGGCTATTTTATATAAAGATATTGTAACACCATTAGTTGGAATCGGAATTGACGTGAAGATAAAGTCCGGCGTTGGCCCAGTCATTTCTAACCCGATACGTTCGATAAAAGATATCGAGAAACTTGGAGAGTTTTCGGCAGAAGACCAAGTTCCATACGTTTTGGACACGATTAAAATCTTGACCCAAGAACAACTGAATGTACCGTTGATTGGTTTTGCTGGAGCACCTTTTACACTTGCCAGCTACATGATCGAAGGGGGACCTTCCCGCAGTTATAATTTAACGAAATCCTTCATGGTGTCTGAACCAGAGGCTTGGTTTGCGTTGATGGATAAATTAGCGGACATGACGATTGCCTATATTCAGGCGCAAGTGGCAGCCGGAGCAAAAGCTGTTCAAATATTTGATTCGTGGGTAGGTGCACTAAACGTGTCAGACTACCGTATCTTTATTAAGCCAACGATGACACGTATTTTCTCAGAACTTCGCAAGTTAAACGTTCCATTGATCACATTTGGCGTAGGTGCGAGTCATCTGGCAAATGAATGGCATGATCTTCCTGTCGACGTAGTAGGACTGGATTGGCGATTGTCCGTTAAAGAAGCAGGAGAACGCGGGTTGACAAAGCCGCTTCAAGGGAACTTAGATCCATCCATGCTGTTGGCGGATTGGTCGATCATTGAAGAACGCGCGAAACGAATTGTCGAAGAGGGTGTCGAACACGGCAGCCATATCTTTAATTTAGGCCATGGTGTCTTCCCAGAAGTACAGCCGGCTACATTGAAACGTTTGACAGCTTTCGTGCATGAATATAGTGCACAATTGCGCTCAAAATAAACTGAAGAATAATGTATTAAAACCAATGAGGTGAACAATATGACAAAGAAGAAAATGGGTCTGCTTGTGATGGCGTATGGAACACCATACTCAGACGAAGACTTGGAACCCTACTACACGCATATCCGCAGAGGTCGTCCGCCGGCACCTGAGCAATTGGAAGATCTGCGCAATCGCTATGAAGCAATCGGAGGGATTTCACCGTTAGCTAGAATAACGGAAAATCAAGCGAACGCGTTATGCAACCGTTTGAATGAAGTGCAAGACGATATCGATTTTCAAGTATATGTCGGGCTGAAGCATATCGCTCCGTTCATTGAAGATGCAATACAAAAAATGCATAACGATGGAATAGAAGAAGCTGTATCTATCGTCTTGGCACCTCATTTCTCAACGTTCTCGGTAAAATCGTATAACGGTCGTGCGAAAGAAGAAGCGGACAAGCATGGAATTCGTATGACATCTGTGGAAAGCTGGTACAAACAGCCGAAGTTCATTGACTACTGGGCCAACCAATTGCGTCAGACATATGATGCGATGGACGAGTCTGAACGCAAGCATGCATGTTTGATCGTCTCGGCACATTCATTGCCTGAAAAGATCTTGGCAAATGGCGATCCGTATGCAGATCAGTTGAAAGAAACAGCTAAACTGATTACAGAAGCAGCCGGAGTGAAAACATATGCACTTGGATGGCAGAGTGAAGGACAAACCGACGAGCCGTGGCTTGGACCTGACGTACAGGATTTAACACGTGAGCTGCATGAAACAAAAGGTTACAAGTCCTTTGTTTATACGCCGGTCGGTTTTGTTTCCGATCACCTAGAAGTGTTGTACGACAATGATTACGAATGCAAAGTCGTTTGCGATGAAATCGGAGCGGCGTATCATAGACCTGCGATGCCAAACACAGATCCGTTATTTGTGGATGCGATGGCGGATGCAGTATTAGAAAAGTTAAAGTAAGGTATGGAATCCAGCAAGATCGGAGGGACGAAGGACATGAATGGGCGGAAAAAAGTAGTCATTATCGGCGGGGGCATCACAGGGCTTTCTGCGGCTTATTATATGCAAAAAGAAGTTAATGAACAGGGGTATCCTTTAGATATCACCTTAATTGAGGCTTCACCGGAGCTAGGTGGCAAAATCCAGACAGTGCGCCGAGACGGCTATGTGATAGAACGCGGTCCCGACTCCTTCCTGATCCGTAAAAAGAGCGTAGATCAATTGGCAAGTGATCTCGGAATAGCCGATCAACTCGTCCGAAATGCGACTGGACAAGCCTATATATTACTGCAGGATCAAATGCATCCTATTCCGGCAGGTGCTGTGATGGGGATTCCGACAGAGGTCAAACCATTCATTACATCGGGATTATTCAGTTTAAGCGGAAAACTGCGAGCAGCAGGTGATTTTGTGTTGCCACGCTCCGAAGTATCTGGTGATCAGTCGCTGGGGAAATTCTTCCGTCGACGCTTTGGTACCGAGGTAGTGGAAAATTTGATCGAGCCATTATTGTCAGGTGTCTATGCAGGCGACATTGATCAGATGAGCTTAGAATCTACTTTTCCACAGTTTTATGAAGTGGAGAGAAAGCATCGGAGCTTAATTTTAGGCATGAAAAAAACAACGCCGAAACAGTTGCCGCAGAAAAACAGCCATAGCTCCAAAAAAATGGGTGCTTTCCACACCTTTAGGCAAGGGCTGGAATCTGTAGTAGAGGCGCTGGAAGAACAGCTCGATCCAGTAGTTGTCATGAAAGGGACTCGGGTAATCAAGGTAGATAAGCAAGACGACCGAGTGATTTTGACATTGAGCGATCAGCAACAAATCGAAGCAGATGCAGTGATCATGGCAACGAGTCATTCCGTAGCAAGCCAGTTGTTTGAACCGCATGGTCTGCTGAAGGAACTCGGAACAATCTCAACCACCTCCGTCGCGACCGTTGCACTTGGTTTCCCAAAAAGTGCAATGAAACGCGAAATTGACGGAACGGGTTTCTTAGTGCCACGCAGCAGCAATTACTCAATTACCGCCTGCACACTCGTCGACCGCAAATGGCCAACGACCACACCGGACGATAAAGTGATGGTCAGAGCCTTCGTCGGAAGAATCGGAGAAGAAGCGATCGTCGATTTGCCTGACAGTGAGATAGAGAAAATCGTCCTCAAAGACTTAGGTGAAATCCTAGACTTAGAAGGTCAACCCGAATTTTGCATCATCACACGCTGGAAAGAAGACCGACCGCAATACCGAGTCGGACACAAAGAAAAAATCCTAAGAGCGAGACAAGAACTCCACGAACAATTCCCTATGATTCAACTCGCAGGCGCCTCCTACAACGGAGTCGGCCTGCCCGATTGCATCGACCAGGGAGTAGCCGCAATGGAGAACATCTTGACCGAGCTCTTTAAATAACCAAAACAGCCAGAACGCTATGCTCTGGCTGTTTTTTTATGTGAATTTTTTGATTGATAAATATTATCTGTTAAGAACAGTTCACTTTTAATTTTAGATTTGAAGTTTTAGGTTTTAGATTTTTATTTTTGGGGTGGGAGAAGTTCAAGTTGATTGGAGCGGAAATCAACGGTGTGCAAAGCCTGTATCTATTTCAGACAACAAAAAAAGCGAATATCGAGATATTCGCCGAATGAAAGTTTTATATTATTTAATGTTGCAGTGGTCACATTGATTAGAGTAGCACTCATGCTGCTCTTCGATTTCGTTTCCGCATGTCGCACAAACCTTCGCCGGCAAGTTCTTGAAAAACTCTACGATACTTTCAACCATATCTGATCAATTCCTTTCCCTTGTTGTATAACTCCTTGATATATTCATAGTGTATTATAACAGGTAGCAAAAGTCAACACTCTGCAAATTTATCTGTTAAAATAGGTTCAGACCTTTGGTGACGCGCTTTCCACAGGTTTTGGACAAGTTAAATTGAAAGAATTCACAGAAAATAAATGTGACAAAATTGTGAGGAGAGATAGGAAATGCAATTTATTGACAATAAAGGGGTAACAGATCCACGAATTAACTTGGCAATTGAAGAATATGTCTTAAAGACGATGGACGTCGACAAAGATTCGTATTTACTGTTCTATATCAATGAACCATCGATCATTATCGGTAAGAATCAAAATACCATTGAAGAGATCAACACAGAATTTGTGGATCGTGAAGGCATTCATGTCGTCCGCCGACTATCTGGCGGCGGAGCTGTCTATCATGATCAAGGAAACTTGAACTTCAGTTTCATTACGAAAGATGATGGAGATTCATTCCGGAACTTCAAGAAGTTCACTGAGCCCGTAACGGATGCGCTCGCGAAGATGGGCATCAAAGCAGAACTGCTTGGTCGTAACGATATTCTGATCGATGGACGGAAAATTTCAGGAAATGCACAGTTTGCGACAGGTGGCCGGATGTTCAGTCACGGGACATTGCTGTTTGACACGGATATGGAAGGTGTCGTCAACTCGCTGAAAGTGAAAAAAGACAAAATCGAGTCGAAAGGCATTAAGTCGATCCGCAGTCGTGTTGCCAATATTTCCGAGTTTCTTGAAGAGCCAATTTCGATTGAGCAATTCAGGCAGGAAATATTGAATTCGATTTTTGATGGAGAAGAAAATATTCAATATAAGGAACTGACAGAAGAAGACTGGTCAAATATTCGCAAGCTATCTGCTGAGCGTTACGGAAATTGGGATTGGAACTATGGTCGTTCTCCAAAGTTCAATGTGCAGCAATCGAAACGTTTCCCGGTCGGGGGCATTGATGTACGCTTGTATGTTGTAAAAGGATGTATCGAAGATATCCACATTTATGGAGACTTTTTCGGGGTTGGTGAAGTGGCGGAGATTGAGCAGCAGTTGACTGGCGTAAAATATGAACGTAAAGCGATTACGGAGGCGCTGGCGTCGATGGATGTGGAGAAGATTTTAGGCGGTATTCAATTGGAAGAGTTTGTTGGACTGATTTATTGAATGAAGAGGAAGCGCGTGTCTTGCGAGGCACTGCGCTTTTTTTCGTTAAGGATATGGTTTGGTTCGGTGCAAAAGGAGTTTGGCGCGTTAGTCTGCTGCTTTGGTTCGGTCAGGGTGGAGAATGGTTCGGTTCGTTGTTGGAATGGTTCGGTGTGATGAGAATTACGTTCGGTTCTGCATCTTTTTTGCGCGGTTCGTTTGTTGATTAGTGAAGAAGCAAGTAGACGGGCTGAGATTTTATGTGGATGAACAAATGCGCTATACTAAATGAAGTAGGAAAGTGAGGGATTGTGGTGAAGCATCGAATTTTCATTGTGGAAGATGATCAGAAGATTGCGCAGTTGCTGGCGGGTACACTTGAGAAGTACCAGTATGAAGTGGCAATTATTGAAGATTTTGATCGGGTGGTGGAAGAGTGCGTGGCATATAATCCGCATTTGGTACTGCTCGATATTAACTTACCAATTTATGACGGCTATTATTGGTGTCGTCAATTGAGACAGCATACGATGTGCCCGATTATTTTCATTTCGGCACGTTCAGGTGATATGGATCAAGTATTTGCATTGGAAAACGGCGGGGATGATTTTATTACGAAGCCGTTCCATTATGAAATTGTGTTGGCAAAAATTAAGAGTCATTTGCGTCGATCCGTCGGGGAGTATGCGCCGAATCAATCGGAGCGGGTTATCGATTTCGGCGATTTGACATTGTACATAGAACGGATGGCGTTACAAAAGGGAGGGGAAGAGATTCCGCTTCAGAAGAAAGAGTGTGTCATCTTGGAGCTGCTGATGGGTGAGTACCCCAAAGTGGTCTCAAGGGAGCGGTTGCTTGAGGAGTTATGGGATGATCAGTCATTCGTCGATGAGAATACGCTCAATGTCAATATGGCACGCGTTCGTAAAAAGTTGACGGATTACGATGTGAGTTCTTGGATTGAGACGGTGCGCGGTGCGGGCTATCGCTTTGTACCGGAGTCTGAGGCGTAATGAAAAAGGCTATTTTGCTGTTCGTTCGAGAACATATCCCATTCATGCTGTTTCAGTTGGGGCTCGTCCTGTTCATTTTGCTGCTGTATTGGCTGGATGGCTTCCGGAATCCAAACACGGCCATCTATTCGGTAGCGATGAGTGTACTGCTGACTTCAGGTTATTTGGGCGGAAAGTTCATTATGCGACGTTCATTTTATTCAGCTATTGTTGAAAAACCTGAAAAAATGGAGGACGCGCTCATCCGGCATGTATTGACCCCGGAACATCGAAAGACGACCGAATACACGCGTCAATTGTATCGTTTGTATCAACATGAGGTGCAGACGCTCTATAACGTCCAACATCGTCATCTGCATTTCATGAATCAGTGGGTGCATCAAATGAAAACGCCGATTTCTGTTATTAATTTATTGTTGCAGGAGGAGGAAGTGGACAAGAAGAGCATCGGTCAGGAAGTGGAAAGAATCCGGACCGGCCTGGAGATCGTCCTCGTCAATGCACGGCTTGAAACATTCGAAGATGATATGCAAATTGAACGATTGCCGTTAAAAAATGTACTGCAGGAAGTGTTGAATGAAAATAAGCGTTTGTTTATTACAAACGGTTTGTTTCCTGTCTTAAATGTAGATGAACAACTGACTGTTGCGACGGATCGCAAGTGGATCAAATTTATGCTCAATCAATTCATCACAAATGCAGTAAAATATACGTTTGAAAAAGGCAAGAAGATACATGTGACGGCTATGCAAAATGCGGAGGGCCTGCTGCTTGAAATCAAAGATGAGGGAATCGGCATACCGGCGTCCGATCTGCATCGTGTGACGAAGGCGTTTTTTACAGGCGAAAATGGCAGACTGTCTGGTGAATCGACGGGCATGGGCTTGTATATTGCATCAGAAGTGTGTCAGCGATTGGGCCATGAATTGACGATTTCATCGAAGCAAGGAGAAGGTACGACGATCGCCTTGTTATTCAAAGACGGAAAGGCGGGTGAACAGCCAGATGCACAATCACAAGATAAACAATCACCAAATAAACAACCAAATGAGGAAACCAATCGTTGAGATGAAAGATGTCACGAAGATTTATGAAGGAAAAGTGATGCACCGCGCATTGAAACAGTTGGATTTTGACGTAGAGGAAGGGGAATTCGTGGCAATCATGGGTCCTTCGGGGAGTGGTAAGACTACGCTGCTGAATTTATTGATGGCTACAGACATCCCAACATACGGCAAGATCGTCATTGGCGGAGTGGAGCCGGAAACTTTGGGTCAAAATGAAATTGCCTTATTCCGCAGACGGCAAATCGGCTTCGTCTTTCAAGAAATTAATTTACTGCAGATGTTGACGGTAGAGGAAAATTTGGTGCTACCGCTGACTCTTGATGGTTTACCTGTAAGGGAAATGAAAAGCAGAGTGCAAGATATGGCGCAGAAATTGAATTTGGAAGATATTTTAGAACGCCGACCTGATGAATTATCGGGTGGTCAGGCACAGCGCACGGCGATTGGACGCGCGTTGATTCATCAGCCGAACATTGTGCTGGCAGACGAGCCGACAGGGAATTTGGATTCGAAGTCTGCGAAAGATGTGCTGGAGCTGTTGGAGAATATTAACACGCATGAGCGAACAACGATCATCATGGTGACGCATGATCCGATCGCTGCGAGTTATTGCGATCGTGTGCTGTTCATTAAGGACGGCGAATTTTTCAATGAAATTTATAAAGATGAGCGCAGGCAGACTTTTTTCCAGCGCATCTTGAATGTGCTGTCATTACTTGGAGGCAATGTGCATGACTTTTCGTCAGTTCGCTTACCGTAACGTTCTCCGAAATCGTCGTGTCTATGCCGCATTTTTCATGGCTAGTGTGTTTTCAGTCATGGTGTTTTTCCTGTATTCAATGCTGCTGTTTCATCCGTCAATTGAGAATTCGTTTCTAAAAGAAATTTCATCTCTTGGTATGGGAATTGCGGAACTTATTCTATTTATCTTCACGTTATTTTTCCTGTTTTATTCGATGCGTGCATTTTTACAGGCGCGTTCGAAGGAATTTGGCGTGTTGTTGTTGCTTGGGATGGCGAAACGGCAATTGTACCGATTGATTTTCATTGAGACGATGTTACTCGGTTTTGCTTCGATCCTTACTGGGATTTTTATTGGCTTTATGTTCTCCAAATTCTTTTTCATGATCGTTAAAGCGATCGTGCAAATTCCCGTGCTGCCGCTTTATTTATCGTGGAAACCATTTGGGTTGACCATAGGCGCGTTCCTCAGTTTATTCGCGATTATTTCGTATATTGCACCAGTGTTCATCCAACAAGGGAATGTATCGGATTTATTGCATGGTGATACGGCAGTGCAGTCGGTTTATACGTACTCAAAAAGGCGCGGCGTTTTCGGCGTCATCTTGTTAGCGCTGGCGTATGGAATGGCGGCATTTGTCTCACGCTCGAGCATTCTCAGTCTATTTTTCTTACTGCCGCCGTTTATCACGTTCGGGACGTACTTCTTTTTCACTGATACGCTGCCGCTTATTTTGCATGCGCTTCGCAGTCAGAAGCATTTTTTCTGGCGTGATTTCTGGATGATTTCCATATCAGAAAGCATTGTTCGACTGAAAGAGAATGCGCGGATGTTTTTCATCGTGACGATCGTTTCGACGATTGCGTTCATGTCGGTCGGAATTCTCGCATCGCTGACGTCATTTGCTTCACAATATCGAGAAGTGAATCCGCTTGGCTTAGTCTATAAAAGCTTTCCGGATAATGAATTTGAATATCGACATATTGCGCAGCTGACGAGTGAATTGGAGCAGCAAGGGCTGGGTTACTCGGCTGTGCGTTTACGCATTCTCGAACAGCAATCTTCTCATACGCGAAACAAAGTGAATATCGTCAAATTGGCGGATTTGAACGAACTTGCTGCTTCATTCGGCAAAGATTCTATCAGGTTATCGCAAGGGCACGCCTTATTCCTGCCTTCCAGTTCTTCCGCTGCGGAAATGTTGCAGAATAAATCGGTACGAACGAAACTGTCGGATAGTAATGTAACATTAGAGGTAGAAGGGGTCTATCCGTATAAGTTGTTCCCGCCGAATGCGATAGGGCTCAATACGATCGTGCTGAATCATTTGGATTTCGATCGGGTGGAAGAACAGATTTCCGCCGATTCATTGGCGTTTACGTATTATGCGTTCAATATAGAGGATTGGCAGAAGACGAAAGACATCGGGTTATCGATCAATGCGCAAGTGTTGGCCGGTCTCATGCTGGACGATCGACAGCCGGTTCGCTTTGAATTTGAGAACCCCGGACTGAATTATTCTCATATCCGCATGACGTTCTCGTTGTTGTTGTTTATCGGCTTGTTGCTGGCGGGCGTGTTTTTCCTGGCGTCGGGCAGTTTTATTTATTTCAGGCTCTACACGTCGCTCAATCATGATCGAAGGCAATATGCTGTGCTGCAACGGATCGGCATGACGGATCGGGAGTTTAAGAAAATCGTCAATCGTCAATTAATCCCGCAGTTCTTCTTCCCATGGGGCGTGTCATTCATCCACAGCGCGTTCGCGTTCCTGTCGCTGCAGGTGATTTGGGATGCGCTGGCTGAAATTTCAATCGTCAAAGAACTGACACTCGTGTTGCTCGGCTTTGCGGTCATGCAAGTCTTCTATTTCTACTTGATCCGCTGGCGTTATATTTCACATATTAAGGCACCTACTTCTTGAAGTGGGTGTTTTTTTAGAGTCAAAATTTAAAATACAGCCAGTAAGCGGTCCAGGATTTCCGCTCCAGACGGTACGCTTTCCGGGGGGCGTGGCCTTGAGCCTCCTCGTTCGCTGCGCTTCCTGCGGGGTCTCAAGGCGCACGCTAATCCCCCAGGAGTCGACCGTCTTCCACTCCAATCCATAGCCAGCATATAGAAACACATTGCAAGTTCATTGTAATTTTTTTAAAGTCTAAGAAGCGTTCCCATAGTCAGAGTACATAACTGACATCTTTCATTGACTTAGTTTAAGGGCTTTAAGTGATTTCAAGAACAATAAGCCAGCGGATAATACTGCTTATCATAAGCTTTTGAGCTTTGATCACTTTTATAAGAAAACACCACTTTGTCACTTATAATTTACAATGGAGGAGCCATTATACTTCCCATCAAAAACTAGGGATTGGAGCGAAAGACGGGCGACTCCTGTGGGATTTAGCGCGAATGATGAGACCCTGGACTGAGCGAAGCGAGGGAAGCGGCTCATCCGCGCCCCACGGAAAGCCTCCCGTCTGTAGCGGAAATCCCGGACCATAATCCCATGTTCACTTTCTGTTTTAAATTACGAAATAAAACCTGTAGCAGGTGACAAAATCTATAAAACTTTCAGTAAACGGTTGCGGATTAATTATTCTATCGATATAATGAATGAAATACTGAATGGTTACTCATTCATTTATTAGGGAGATGAAAGTATGAATTTAGTTTCAAGCGTTCACCAGACAGCCCAGACAAAACCCGACAAAGTTGCTTATCGTTTTATGGAAAAAGACACTACATATGCAGAATTTGATCTATCCGTATCGATGTTTGCCTCTGCATTGAAAGAGTTAGGAGTCAATGAAGGAGATAAAGTTGCGTTTTTATTAGGCAATACACCGCATTATTTAATCTCCCTCTATGCCACGATGCGTCTCGGTGCAACAGCCGTGCCGATCAATCCACTCTATACGCCGGACGAAATTTCATTCATTTTGGAAAATAGTGATGCGAAAGCTGTCATTGCGATCGACCAGTTGCTGCCGCTTGTAGAAGTCGCGAGCCATTCATTCCCGACGATTGAAAACTATATTATTTGTGAATTGAGCCCCGACACGCCTGAAAAAATGGCGGGACTTGCGGACTCTGTGAAAACAAAAGTACATGCGTTCATGGCATTGATGAAACAATCGCAACCGCTCTCAGAAATGGTGAAGGTTGATGAGGATGAAAGCGCTATCATACTCTATACATCCGGTACAACAGGACATCCGAAAGGTGCGATGCTGACACATAAGAATATTTATTCCAACGCGCGTGATGTCGGGAACTATTTGGACTTCTCTGAAGATGATCGAATTGTTGCGACGTTGCCGTTATTCCATGTGTTTGCTTTGACGGTTGTGGCGAACGCACCATTGCTTAAAGGAGCAACCATTTTGCTGGAGCCGCGCTTTAGTCCAAGCGAAATCTTTTCATTGATCCGCAAACAGAAAGCGACCGTTTTTGCAGGTGTGCCAACGATGTATAACTTCCTTTATCAGTATCCTGACGGTAAAACAGAAGACTTTGAAACGGTCCGACTTGCTATTTCGGGAGGCTCTTCATTGCCAGTTTCCCTGCTGCATGATTTTGAAGAGAAATTCCAGGTCAGAGTCTCTGAAGGCTACGGATTATCGGAGGCTTCACCTGTCACATGTTTCAATCCACTAGATAGGGAGCGGGTACCCGGTTCGATTGGTACGACGATCATGAATGTGGAAAACAAGGTTGTCAACGAGCTGGGTGAAGAAGTGGCAGACAATGAAGTGGGCGAATTGATCGTCCGCGGACCGAATGTCATGAAAGGCTATTATAAGTTACCGGAAGAAACGGCTGCAGTCTTGCGAGACGGCTGGCTCTATACGGGCGACCTTGCACGGCGAGATGAAAACGGTTACTTTTATATCGTAGACCGCAAGAAAGATATGATTATCGTCGGCGGGTTCAACGTATATCCGCGTGAAGTAGAAGAAGTGTTGTTCAGCCACCGCGATATTATCGAAGCCGCTGTAATCGGCGTGCCGGACGTCAATTTCGGTGAGGAAGTTCAGGCATATGTGGTTCTGAAGGAAGGCTCGAAGGCGACAGAACAAACAATCCTTGATTTCTGTGCGAAGCGCCTGGCGAAGTATAAAGTACCGAAGTATATCGAGTTCCTTGATGAGTTGCCGAAAAATACGACGGGGAAAATTCTTCGACGTTCATTGAAAGATCAAGTGAAAAACTGAATTGTTCAAGACGAAAGGACCTTCCTGTTCATTGGGAAGGTTTTTTCGTTGTGGAGATCGGTTTCTATAGGATGAATGGTTGCCAAAGTTTGCGTAAACTTGTTATGGTTTAATGAAACAACTATAAAATAGGAGGGATTGGATGGAAAAACGGCCAGTAGGAATCAATGATTTATTCGAAACGAAGTCAGTGACGAATCCTGTACTGTCACCAAACGATGAGGAAGCAGTCGTCGTCGTGACAGAAATGAATAAAGAGGATAATGAATATTATTCAGCGATTCATCATATCGATTTGCGGACGCAAAACGTGACACAATGGACGTTCGGCAAGCAGAAAGTGAGTGTGCCGAAATGGTCTGCTGACGGTAAGATGCTTGCGTTTTTGTCAAATCGTACGGAGAAAAACCAGCTGTATGTCCTGCAGACTGCCGGCGGTGAAGCGAGACAACTGACAGAGTGCAAAAATGGCGTGGGTTCATTTGAATGGGCACCTTCCGGACAAAAGATTTGGTTTAGCGGCAGTCTGAAAACGGGCGAGACATTTGTTTCGAAAGAGGAAGCGAAAAAAGAGTTTCCGCAGCCAGTACGCGTTACGAAGATGAAATATAAAGCGGACGGAGCAGGCATTTTACCGCAAGACGAGTTTGCGCAGATCGGTTGCGTGGATTTAGCGACGTGCAGCGTGACAAATTTCACTTCAGAGCCGTGTGATCATTCATTAGAAGCGGTGTCGCATGACGGCGAGCAGTTGGTCGTTGGCGTGAATAGAAAGGAAAACGATGATCAAGACTTCAGCTCGCCATTGATTCTCATTGATACGGCAACGAAGGAAGAGACTGTGCTCGTTGATGAACAAGGTTATTTCGGCGATGTCTATTTTTCAAAAGACGACCGCTATATCGCTTATGTAGGAGCGGACTTGACGTTTAAAAACGCCACGCAAGCGGAAGTATTCGTCTATGACCAAGCGAATGGGTTGACCATGAACTTGACCACGGGAATCGACGCGCCAGTCGGTGATGACAGTATTTCGGATCACTTACAGCAAGCCGTCGCGCCGGGAGTGGTCTGGACAGAAGACGAACAGCTCTACTTCCAGCTGTCGGTCATGGGCGACGTGCGCTTGTATGCGGCGACATTGGACGGTGCGATTTATCCCGCGACAGGTGAAGATGAGCACGTCCATGGATATGACGTTGCGTCGAATGGAGAATTCGCGCTTCTAACGGTCAGTACAGCAACCCATCCAGGAGAGCTATACCTCCAGACGATCGCCACAGGTGAACGGACTGCGCTCACTACATTCAATGAAAATTGGTTGAAAAAAGTGCAACCTGTTGCGCCGCAAGCTGTTCAGTATATGAGTGGCGCCACGGAAGTGCATGGATGGCTGCTAAAACCGGCAGACTATGAAGAAGGCAAACAGTATCCACTGATCGTCGAAATCCATGGCGGACCGCATGCGATGTACGGTAATACGTATTTTCATGAGCTTCAGGTTCTTGCTGCTAATGGCTACGGTGTGTTGTATGTCAATCCTCGAGGTAGCCATGGCTATAGTCAGGTGTTTGTCGACGGAGTGCGAGGAGACTATGGCGTAGGTGATTACGAGGATATCATGGCAGGTCTCGACGAAGTCTTAGCGCAAGAATCTTGGATTGATTCGGATCGGCTGGGTGTTACGGGTGGAAGCTATGGCGGGTTCATGACGAACTGGATTGTTGGTCATACGAATCGCTTCAAAGCAGCCGTAACACAACGCTCGATCAGCAACTGGATCAGCTTTTTCGGTGTCTCGGATATCGGTTATTATTTCAGTGACTGGCAGTTGAATGCGGATATGCGAGATGCGGATACATTATGGAAGCACTCGCCGTTGAAATACGCCAAGCAGATTGACACGCCGTTATTGATTTTGCATTCGGAAAATGATTTCCGTTGTCCGATCGAGCAAGCGGAGCAATTGTTCATCACGTTGAAGGATTTAGGGAAAGTGGCGGAATTCGTTCGTTTCCCGCAGTCGGATCATAATTTATCGAGAACCGGCAAGCCGAATTTACGCGTTGCGAGGCTAAAAGAAATTATTGGCTGGTTCGAACGCTATCTATGAGGTAAGATTAGATAGTAAAAAACCTGTCGAAATTACACTATACATCGCGAAAAGTGTATACGTATAATTGGGATGAATATGTAAATACAGGAAAAATATTTGAGAAGAGGTTCTGCATGATGGTAGAGGAATTGTTGTACAGAATAGAGAAGGATTTCATCGGAGAAAAGAAAGTGCCACAAGATGCTTATTATGGCATTCAGACACTGAGAGCAGCAGAGAATTTCCCAATCACTGGCTACCGGGTCAACCGCGATTTGATTCGTGCGATCGCGATCGTCAAGAAGTCTGCTGCACAAGCGAACCGCGACATCGGCCAATTGGATGAAGAGCTTGCAAAAGCAATTATTCAAGCGTCGGACGAAGTCATGAACGGCGCATTGCGCGATCAGTTTTTGGTCGATCCGATCCAAGGCGGCGCGGGTACATCCGTCAATATGAATGCCAATGAAGTCATAGCCAACCGAGCGCTTGAAATCCTTGGTCATGATAAAGGTTCATATGATGTAATCAGCCCGAACTCCCATGTCAATATGGCGCAATCGACAAATGATGCGTTCCCGACAGCGATCCATATTGCGACACTTGTCAAAGTCGATAAATTGCTCGAGGTCATGGAGGCGCTTCATAAAACATTCCTGAAAAAATCGATCGAGTTCCAATCCGTTCTGAAAATGGGACGCACGCACTTGCAAGATGCTGTACCGATTCGTCTTGGTCAAGAATTCGAAGCATACGCGATGGTGCTGCGCCGTGATATCGAACGCGTCCGTGTCTCTCGTGTCTATTTGTATGAAATCAATATGGGTGCAACAGCTGTCGGAACAGGTTTGAACGCCGATCCACTCTATATCGAAAAAGTAGCAAACTATCTATCAGAAAACAGCGGCTTCGAATTAAAGTCCTCCACGCATTTAGTGGACGCAACTCAAAATACAGATTCATATGTACAAGTCTCCGCAGCGTTGCGCGGCACCATGTTGAATATGTCCAAAATCTGTAACGACTTGCGTTTGATGGCGTCAGGCCCACGCACAGGCTTGTCTGAAATTTCATTGCCTGCAAGACAGCCGGGCTCTTCGATCATGCCAGGAAAAGTGAACCCAGTCATGGCAGAAGTCATGAACCAAGTCGCGTTCCAAGTTGCCGGCAACGACATGACGATCGCGCTCGCTTCAGAAGCGGGACAATTCGAATTAAACGTTATGGAACCAGTTCTAGTGTTCAACTTATTGCAGTCACTGAAGATCATGACAAACGTCTTCGAAGTGTTCCGTGATTACTGCTTAGACGGCATCACAGCAAACGTCGAGCATTTGGAAGAATACGTGGAGAAGAGTATCGGCGTCATCACAGCGATCAATCCACACGTCGGCTATGAAGTAGCGTCACAGATTGCGAAAGAAGCGCTGCTGTCGAACAAGTCGATCCGTGAGCTCTGCATTGAGAAGAAAGTACTGACAGAAGAGGAACTAGACCTGATCCTGCACCCGTTTGAAATGACGAAGCCTGGGATTTCAGGGAAAGATTTACTTAAGAACAAGATTGTTTTGTCGAAGTAAGTAGTGAGTGGTGGTTTAGCTTTTACGGAAGAGTGAGTGTTCTTTGCAGGAGTATGGGTCGGGTATCCGGGGGTTTGCGCTTCAGGCGGGACGCTTTCCTGGGGGCGTGGCTTGAGCCTCCTCGTTCGCTTCGCTTCTGCGGGGTCTCAAGGCGCACGCTGATCCCCAAGGAGTCGCCCGCCTTACGCTCCAATCCCTACAAGGCGAGCTGAAGCACTTAGTAAATACTTTGAAATTATAAGGTGTTTGCTGTACCAGTGGAAGGTTCTTCAGCTTTAGAGCTAGAGAGATTAACGCTTAATAAATAAGCGTTAGTGTAGTGAATGCAATTGTTTTTTATCGAATTTAGTTGATTGTAGTGGAGGGCGGCGACTCCTGTGGGATTAGCGTGACAGGTGAGACCCTGGACTGAGCGAAGCGAAGGAAGCGGCTCACCGCACGCCCCACGGAAAGCGTCCGCCCGCAACGGAAATCAACGGTGCCTAGGACAAAATGTAACCCATATCCACTCAACGCAAGCAGAACACTAACTCCCTGTGCAGGTTGAAAAGGGGTATCAGAAAATGAAAGTGCAGAACGTTATGGAGATTGTCGTCAAAGATGTCATTGAGAAATACAAAAAAGAGCTCAACATGTCATGCACATGCGATCACTGCATGAACGACGTGTTGGCGATGACGTTGAATAATCTATCGCCTCAATACATCGTCGACGAAGCAAACAGCGCCTACATACGAGCCATTCATCAAGCCGATCGCCAAGGCGCCACCGCCATCTTGACAAAAGTGGCCTGGGCCGCAGGAGTTGTGGCAGAGAACCCACGCTGTGAAAACGTAAAAAACCCTTCCAACGAATAAAAGTTGGAAGGGTTTTTGCATTCACTTCAGAAGCGATAGAACATCCTGCAAATTACTATTCACAGTCTTGATCAGCAACTGATCGCCCTTTTGCCGAATATCCTGCTGGACGAAATTCATCATTTCCCCCGCCATATCGGTATCCGCCAGCAACGAAAGCGATTTGGTCAGATTGCCTTCGAACACGAGAGCATTTGTCAAATGGTGCTCGATCGATTCCATCTCAGAGCCGACTTTCGTTAAATGACCGCCGACAACGCCGATTGCTTTATCAATCTTCGAAATCAATTCCTCCGCGTCTTTCTGTGTCGCGATGGAAGCACCGTCAAGACCGAGTTTGTCCGTGCTGACGTTAATATTACCAATCGTCAATTGCTGTCCTGGATTCGCACCAACCTGTAAAATCAGCGCCTTATCTTCTCCAAGGATCTTCTTCGTATTGAACTCCAGTTTACCTGCAGTGTCATTAATGGACTCCATGATCTGGTCCAGTTCCAATGAGCTTGCTTCTCGATCCTGGTCGGTCAATGTGCCGTTTGCCGCAGCAACTGCCATTTCACGCGCTCGCTGAAGCAAGTTGTTGACGTTATTCAGTCCTTCATTGGAAGATTCGAGAACGGAAAGTCCGTCTTGCATATTGCGCTGCGCCTGGGAGAGTCCCCGGATTTGAGCACGCATCGTTTCGGAAATGGCCAGGCCGGAAGCATTTTGACTTCCTTTTGCCACTTTCGAACCGCTGCCGAGCTTTAACAGCGTCTTTTCAATATCCGTCGCATTCCTTTGCGCACGATTCGTTGAAAACGCAATATGTTCTTGGCTGTGTATTCGCATCCTTTCACCTACTTTGACTATTCATTTGTGCATCAGATTTTATATCGGCCGATTTCATTCAAAATCAAACGAAACAGACGATAATAAAAGAAAAACATTTGGAGTGAGCGGCATGTACATAAAACGTGCGATCGAAGTCTATCAAACGACAGCGAGCACGACGACCCCGACGATTGACTCCATAATTCAACTGCTGAATGAAATGAGCAGTTTGCTTTCAGAAACACAAGCCACTACGGAGCGAGTAGCGAATCCCAATGTTTCGGAACCGCTAAAGAAGCTGCAATACGTATTGTTCGAGCTAATGGGCGTGGTGGATCACCGAAGTGAAGAGGGCAAGCGGCTAGTGTTGCAGTATGTTGTGATCAATCAAAGTCTTTTGACTGTGCAATTACATAAACACTACGAATTGCTGCCGGAGATCCGGGAACAGATCGATCAGCTGGCGGAAGCGTGGAGTGAAGCGCGCCGAAACCAGCGGCGTGAGCGATTTACGACGAATGGTTTGTGAATGAAGAAAGGCCATCTTAAAAGTCAGTGAAAAAGACTTTCTAAGATGGCTTTTTTCGTTTATTAAACTTTTTTTGAATAGCTGGCAACTGACTGTAGTCGCCGCCGCACCAATCTGCCTGCGCACCGAACCAAACAAGGTCCCCACCGAACCAATCTATCCGTATACCGAACCAAACAGAAGCGCCACCGCGCCAAACTATCGGTGCACCGAACCAATCCCCGCTACCACCGCACCAAACTCTCATCGAACCGCGCCAAATCAAGCAAATGCAGTGCCGAAAATAACCAGCTAGTTATTTTTGATCATCAGCGTCCTTTAAACACTGGTTTCCGCTTCTCAGCAAACGCTGTCAACGCCTCCACCCGATCTTCCGTCGGCAACGTCATTTCATACGCCTTCCGCTCGATCGCAAGCCCGGTCTGCAAATCTGCATTCATCCCTTGCTTAATAGCGAACTTCGCCTGCTGAATTGCAATCGGTCCATTTGCGAGCAATGAAGCCACGAAACCTTCAGTTGTCTCCTCCAACTGATCGGCAGCCGCTTTTTGCGTCAGTATTCCATAGTGCAGTGCTTCATCCGCAGTCAATCGCTTCGCTGTCAAAATCAACTCGAGCGCCTTCGCTTCACCTATCAACCTAGGCAATCGCTGAGTACCGCCAGCGCCCGGGATGATCGCCAGCCCAGTTTCTGTCAGTCCCATGACCGCTTCATCCGCCGCAATCCGGAAGTCGCACGCCAAAGCAAGCTCCATCCCACCGCCAAACGCAAAGCCATTGATGACCGCAATCGTCGGCTGAGGCAGCTGGTCAATCATCGTAAAGACATCACCAATTTTATTCAGATTCCGTCGCACTTGAGCTTCCGTCAACAGTTTCCGCTCCTTCAAATCAGCCCCCACACTAAACGCCCGATCCCCGCTGCCTGTGAAGACGACCGCACGAATGTCCGGATCAATCCGAATCGCCTCCACCACTTGCCCGAGTTCCATCAGAAGATTAAAGTTGAACGCATTCATCGCCTCTGGTCGATTCAGCGTTACATAAGCCACCGAGTTCCGTTGCTCATACCGAATTTCCTGCATCATGAAAACCCCTTTCAGTTTGGATAGTCTACTTACAAGATAGCATGAGTGGGAGGTTGTTGTCAGAATATTGGAGAAAAATGAAGTGGGAAATTGTGAGTGGTCCGGGGATTTGCACTCTGGGTGGACGCGTTCCGCGGGGCGCGCGGTGAGCCTCCTCGTTCGCTGCGCTCCTGCGGGGTCTCACCTGTCGCGCTAATCCCGCAGGAGTCGCCACCCGCCGCTCCAATCCCTACCTCGAGAAGGTAAGAATAAAGTGTAGTTCATCGTAATTTTTAAGTGACAATGTATTGTTCTCCTATAATAGTTCAAAAGCTAAATGGCATGGAGCATTACCTGTGGTCTTGTTGATGCTAAATTCACTTAACGCTCTTAAACTAGTCAATGAATGATGCCAGTTTTGTACTCTGACTATGTGAGCACTTCTTAGACCTGAAAAATTACAATGAGCTCGCTATGTGTCTATCCACGCAAATTAAGGATTGGAGCGGAAGACGGGGCGACTCCAGGAGGATCAGCGTGAGCCTTGAGACCCTGGACTGAGCGAAGCGAAGGAAGCGGCTCAAGCCACGCCCTCCGGAAAGCGCCCCGTCTGGAGCGTAAATCCCGGACCGCCCACAAAGTTAATCTCTTATATAGGCTTCAACTTCACAGATGCCATCTTAAACAATTTCAGGTAGAATAGGGGACAGGAGTTGATCATGTTGAAAACAGCGATTGTGACAGATAGTACGGCGTATTTGCCGGATGACATAAAAGAAGAACTTGGAATACACACCATCCCCTTAATGGTGACGATCGATGGGAAATCGTTTGCGGAAGACGTCGACCTGACGACAGAAGCATTCTATGAACTGGTACGCGGAAAAGGTCCGCTTCCAAAAACATCCCAACCTGCAATCGGAGACTTTGAAACGCTCTACACACAACTGGCGAAAGACTATGACGCCATCATTTCAATTCATCTATCCAGTGGCATCAGCGGCACATATATGGGAGCGATGCAAGCAGGTGAAATTGTAGAAGATATTGAAGTCTTGCCGTTTGATTCGGAAATATCCGCGTATCCCCAAGGTTTTTACGCGGTGCGGGCAGCCCAACTGGCGAATGAAGGTGTCGAACCACGTGCGATTTTGGAAGAACTTCATGAAATGAAGAAAACGCTAAAAGCGTATTTCATGGTGGACGACCTATCCCATCTGCAGCGTGGCGGCCGATTATCCGGCGCGCAAGCGATTGTCGGCGGACTTCTACAAGTCAAGCCTCTACTGCATTTCGAAGATAAAGTCATCGTGCCGTTCGAGAAAATCCGTACGACGAAAAAAGCGATGAAACGAATTGCGGATTTATTGGCGGAAGATGCGAAAGATCAGTTGCTCGACGCAGCGATCATTCACGCAAACCGCTATGAACAAGCAGTGGAATGGAAAGAAATTTTAGAGAAAAAACATCCGAACGTCGATTTCACGATCAGCCATTTTGGTCCGGTCATCGGCACCCATCTCGGAGAAGGGGCCATGGGACTCGGCTGGGTGAAGCGGCGCGGAACATAAAGGAGGATTCCTTCTATAGCCAATTACGATGAGCTACAAAAGTTCCTGGCAGGCCGCATTTGGTTGCGCCACGTCATGCCATTTCCACCCGAAACGATTGCCGAATTAATTGAACGAGGAGCAATTCAAACTCTGGCAGGCGTTACAGCCAAAATGACTTGGCACGGTACACACTTTACGTGCCGCCGTTGCCTCAATGAAGATCAATCAAAGTTTACGAGTTTCCAATGTGCGCAATGTGAAACGACGTGTGCTTACTGCCGCAACTGCTTAAAAATGGGACGCGTCTCGCGTTGTTCGGAATTGCTCATTTGGACTGGACAAGCTTCGATTTATCCGACAGAGCATCGAATGGACTGGCAGGGAAACTTGACGCCAGCCCAGCAGAAGGCAACAAACGAGTTGCTGGACAGTACGCAACAAAGTATCTCCCATCTACTTTATGCAGTCTGTGGTTCTGGTAAGACGGAAATGCTTTTTAAACCTATTCACCACTTGCTGAATGAAGGCAAACGCGTTTGTCTCGCGGCTCCAAGAGTAGACGTCATTCTAGAATTGCTGCCGCGTCTGAAAACTGCATTCCCTGACACCGTCATTGAAGCACTTTATGGCGGGGCAGATGTAGAGCGCTTTGATGCACAGTTAATTCTTGCGACTACACATCAGCTGTACCGATTCCAAGAAGCGTTTGACGCGGTCTTCGTTGACGAAGCAGATGCATTTCCTTATACTGCCGACGAAACACTGCAACAAGCAGTGCGAAAAGCAGCAAAGGCAAACGCACCGATTCATTTCGTCACTGCCACACCTTCAGCACAATTGCTAGCCATGAATAAAAAAAACGGCAATATTTCCATCCTCGCGAGGCGCTATCATGGCAAACCATTGCCTGAGCCGCGCAATGAAACATTATGGAATTATGAAAAACAGATAAAGAAGAAACGCATCCCCCAAAAACTGCTGAATTGGACGAAAGAACGCCTGGATAAACAACAGCCGTTTCTCATCTTCTTTCATCAAATTGAATTGATGGAACTTGCGGAGCCACTTTTTCAGCAACTCGAAGACAGGATCTGTGCTGTCCACGCGGAGCATGCGGATCGAAAAGAACGCGTACAATTATTAAGGAAAAAAGAAGTACCCGGCCTTTTGACCACAACCATACTTGAACGCGGCATTACGATTCCGAACGTGCAAGTGGCGGTCGTCGGCGCGGAACAGACGATTTTCAATAAAGGTGCACTCATCCAAATCGGCGGCCGGGTCGGGCGTTCCGTTCCGAATACATCCGGCGATTTTGTGCTGTTTCATCAAGGCATCACGAACGCAATGGACGAAGCAAAGCAGGAAATCCGCAAGCTTAACAAACAAGGAGATCCCTTGCTATGAACAGTTGCCTATTATGCGAAAAGCCGCTCGACGACCAGCCGACGTGGCAACAATTTCTAGGTATCGAAAAGCAAACCTCAACCTGTCCAGTGTGCTTAGCGAAATTCGAACGGATCGACAGTATCACAAAAACCGATCAGTTGGACTCTATTTATTCGCTCTATGCATACAATGAGCAAGCGCGCGAATACCTGCACCAATTCAAATTTCTGCAAGATATCGCACTGGCGTATGTATTTGCGAGTGACCTGCGAAGCGTGTTGATTGATCCGAAAAAAATTATTGTGCCGATTCCGATGCACCCGGCGAGTAAAAAGAGGCGAACTTTCGCGCAAGTCGATGCGTTGCTCGAAGCTGCTGGCATTCCATTTCAAGAACTTTTGCAAAAAACGACTGAGTCGGTGATGGGCGAAAAAACACGGAGTGAACGTCTGGCGATAATTGAACTATTCACCGCGTCAGCCGATATAATAAGTAATGAGAAGATCTATGTGCTCGTTGATGATATTTATACGACCGGTACCACTTTGCAGCACGCTGCGCATACGTTAAAGCAAGCGGGGGCTGAACGAGTGGAAGCGGTGACATTATTCAGAGCTACAGGAAAGAAGTGATGAGACATGGCAGAACTGAGGAATTGTCCGACATGCGGAGATTTTTTCAATTACACGGGTGTCCGGGATGTGTGTGCGAAGTGTGCAATGAATGAAGAGAAAATGTATGAAACGGTCTATCGGTTCTTACGCAAACGCGAAAACCGTGCGGCAAACATCGACCGGATCGTCGAAGCTACAGGCGTGACCGAGAGCTTACTGCATCGCTGGGTGCGTAAAGGAAGACTTCAGCCCGCATTGTTTCCGAATTTAGGCTATCCATGCGACAAATGCGGCTCGTTGACGACGACCGGTAAACTTTGCGTAAAGTGCACTGACGAGATCAAACGTGAATTGAATACGATCGAAGCAGCAGAAGAACTGCGTGAAGCGATGAAAGAACAAGACCGAGCGACGTATTACTCGCAAAAAGACAGGAAGTGACGAAAAAACGAGCAGTTCGTACTGTTCGTTTTTTCATCCCAAAGCCTCTAAACGTTTAAGGAATTCTGCCGAAGTAAAGAGTAGGACCTATCTGAAGGCTTAAAACGAAAGGAGCGAGAACTATGAAAATTGAAAGATTCAACACCCCAGCGGTCAATCCATACCGCAATCAGCAAATGAAAGTCGATCAAGCAAAACAGTCGAATCAACTGAAGACCGACAAACTGGAGATTTCATCGGAAGCAAAAAAGTTATCTACGGCAACACCTATTGAAACGGAACGTCAGCAACGCGTGCAACAGTTGAAAGCACAAGTGCAATCCGGCGACTATCAAGTGGATGCAAAAGAACTCGCTTCCAGCATGCTGTCTTATTACAATAAGCTGTAACAGAAAGTAGGTAACCACATGTCCATTGAACCGATCTTAACGACGCTCAATCACCTGGAAAAACTGCATACGAGCCTGCTCCGTCTGTCCAACGACAAGACCGCACTGCTGAAAAGCGGAGACATCAATGGGATTGACCAGCTGTTGAAGGAGGAGCAAGCCCATTTGGCGGCAATTGTACAAATGGACCAGCAACGCGTGAACGCCGTGAAGCAGTATTTGACTGAACAAGGAAGTCCAGTCCCTGCCGAACCGACGATGACGTATTTGATTGAACGAGCGAACGAACCGGACAAACAACCATTAGCAGAGGCGAAGGACCGTCTCCTGCATGCGATTCATGAGTTGAAACAGCAAAACGAACTCAACCAACAAATGACCTACCAATCCCTTCAATTTGTGAATCTATCGCTGGACATGGTCCGTCCGCGTCCGGAAACCGCCAACTATTCAAAAAACGAAGTACAAGGGCAGTCGCCAGGAGCCAAACCAAAACTCTCCTCATTCGACTCCCAAGCCTAAGGAGGACAACACAACATGCGCTCAACATTCATGGGATTAGAAACAAGCAAACGCGGATTGTACACACAGCAATCCGCTCTTTATACGACAGGACATAATATTAGTAATGCCAACACGCTGGGTTATTCGAGACAGCGTGTGAACATGCAGGCTACTTCCGGTTTTCCGGGAGTGGGGATGAATGCAGGGACGATGCCTGGGTTTTTAGGGACAGGTGTGGAGGCTGGGTCTATCCAAAGAATCAGAGATGGGTTTGTAGATAAGCAGTTTCGGGATGAGTCGAATAAACTCGGTTATTGGGAATCACAGACAAAGGCGATCGCGCAGATGGAGGATGTGCTGGCGGAGCCTTCTAAATATGGCTTGCAACAGTCATTAAGTGACTTTTGGCAATCATTGCAGACGCTTGCAGCGAATCCGGAGAATGGTGGAGCTAGGGCAGTAGTAGTGGAGCGTGGGGTGGCAGTTGCTGATTCTTTTAACTATATTCATAAATCGTTGGAAGAAATTCAAACAAACCTTGGGAAAGAGATTGGTGTATCTACGAAAGACATCAATTCCATTCTCACACAAATCGGTGAATTGAACCGTCAAATTGCAGAAGTTGAACCAAACGGATATTTGCCGAATGATTTATATGATGCCCGTGATGGATTACTTGATCAGCTATCAACATATTTGCCGATTGAAGTCAGTTATGAGAAGACTGGCGGACGTGCACCTGCGATAGCTGAGGGAACAGTGACTGTAAAGATCAAGACAGATGGTGACCCGATTACGGTAGTACAGAAAAAAGATGTCGCAAAGATATCTGTAGACGATGCCGACACAGAAGGAAACCCTACTGGTGCGATAACCGGTTTCACATTTACGGGGAATGGTCTAGCTACAGGTGGAGATCTAGATGTAAATGAAATGCAAGACGCAGGCTCTCTGAAATCATTGGTGAATTCATTTGGATACGTAGACGGCGATGTGAAAGGCTTATATCCAGATATGCTTGCAAAGTTAGATAAAATGGCAGATGCCTTTATGAAAGAATTTAATGCAGTACACAGTGGTGGTGAGCCGCTTCCTACACCTGACGGTCAACCTGCAAAACCTAAGGTGAATAATTTCTTTGAAGGAACAGGAGCAGCTGGAATTAAAGTAGTCGAAGCAATCCAAAAAGATCCTAGCAGAGTCAATGCTTCAGGTGCAGCGGGTGAAGTAGGGAATGCAGAGAATGCAAAGAAATTAGGGGATGTATTGTTTAAACCCTTAGGTGATTTGGGTGGCTCTAGCGTACAAACCTATTATTCAGGTGTAATCGGTGAACTCGGCGTAGAGGGACAACAAGCAGTCAAAATGACCCAAAACTCCATGACACTACTAGGCGCAGTATCTAACCGACGTGACTCGGTCAGCTCCGTCTCACTCGACGAAGAAATGACCGACATGATCCGTTTCCAACAGGCATACAATGCATCGGCCCGCATGGTCACCGTCATGGATGAAACACTTGATAAAATCATCAACGGCATGGGCGTTGTCGGTAGATAATAAGGAGGAATCATAGCAATGCGTGTTACACAATCAATGCTTTCCAATAATATGCTGCGTAACTTATCAACCAGCTATAATAAAATGGGCAAACTGCAAGAACAATTGAACACTGGTAAAAAAGTTAGCCGTCCATCCGATGATCCGGTTGTTGTTATGAAAAGTCTTGGTTATGGAATGACGGTAGACAAGGTGGCGCAGTATCAGAAGAACTTAGGAGAGGTCAATAACTGGCTGGATAGTTCGGATGATGCGTTGGATGGAGTAGGACAAGTATTACATCGCGCAAAAGAGCTAGCGACGAATGCTGCAAATACTGGAGCTATGACGCCAGAAGACCGAGATAAGATTAAAATTGAACTTGAACAAATGCAAAAACAGCTACAAGACTTGGCCAATACAAAAGTTGGAGACAAATACATTTTTAGCGGTACGATGACAGATAAACCATTATTCAATGGCACGGATTATGAAACTGGAGATGCGTATCAAAAAAATGTGGAGATTGAAGTTTTTGATGGTGTTAATTTAAGAGTCAATACAGTTGCAGGTGAAATGTTTAAAGAGATTGATGATTTGTTTGAACAGATTAAAACAGAAGGTGAAAACTTTGATTTCGGCGGAGCACTTACTTCAATTGAAGGGCAATTGGATAAAGTCCTAACAAACCGAGCTGACATCGGTGCCCGCTCTAATCGTGCTGAACTCATGGACAACCGTCTTCAAATGCAAGAAGGTGCAGCAAAAAAACAACGCTCTGAAAATGAAGACATCGATTATGAAGTAGTCATCACAGAACTCATTACATCCGAATCAATCCATCGCGCGGCACTATCCGTAGGCGCGCGGATCATCCAACCGTCACTAGTTGACTTCTTACGCTAATATCAGGAGACAGACACAGCAAAGAAGTGTCTGTCTCTTTTCTCTACATACGAATGGAGGTCACCCACAATGAACATCCCACAGTTACAAATCCAAACAACACCAGCTAAGCTAGGGCTGCAAATCGATAAACCGATACAGGAAATTGAACAACCTAAAGCGACACAAAATATCGAACAACCAGCCGCCATCCTAGAAATGTCTACGACGCGTCCGCGGCTATCATTGGATTCAACTGAAAACCGAGCGGATATCGATTTGAAAAGCACGCTAAGACGCAGTGCGGAAAATGCTCAATATGGTATGCAAAAAGCTTTGGAAGGAGCAGGAAGGCGCGCACAAGAAGGCCAGCAACTAATGAAAATCGAAAACGGGGCCAGCCTAGCGGACGTCATCAAACAAAGCACCGACCGACCACAAGCCGACATCAACGTCCGCTTTGTTGGTGACCGGACAAAACTACAAATGAGCTTCTCACCCGGCTCACTGGACACCAATGTAAGAACCCAAAAGCCGATAGTAGATGCACAAATAAACCGTCCGATCCATAACTACACCCAAGGAAAAGTATCCCGTGTAATGGAACAATACAACTCCATCGACATCGACTGGAAAGTCTAAAACTAGTATCCAAACAATGATAAAAGGAGCAACCAACATGCAAATCCAAACGAAATTCCACGGCTCTGTCCATATAGAACCCACCGAAACCTGGCACTTCCCAAAAGGTCTGCCAGGATTCGAAGAAGAAACCAAATTCGCCCTATTACCAATAGAAGGAAACACAGCATTCCAAGTACTCCAATCAACAAAAAATACAAATACAGCCTTCATCGTAGCCAATCCATACACCATAGTCGACAACTACTCATTCGAAATCGACGAACCGACTATTGACTTACTAGAAATTACAAAACCAGAAGACATCATGGTACTAGGCATCCTATCCATGAAACAACCATTTGAACAATCAACCATAAACCTTCAAGCACCATTAATTTTCCAACTGCACAACAAAACAGCAAAACAAATGATCCTGAACGATACCCATTTCGAAGTCAGACACTCAATCGGCAAAGGAGGAAATTAACATGCTCGTCCTTTCACGCAAGACAAACGACACCATTAAAATCTCAGACAACATCGAAATCCGCATTCTTGAAATAAAGGGTGACACAGTACGTATCGGGATTGAAGCACCAAAGTCAGTCGACATCCTACGTGGAGAGCTAGTCCAATCCATCACTGAAACCAACAGCGAAGCCATCACCCTGGACGCCAACCTGTTTACCACCCTACTCAAAAAAGACTAACCACCAACCAACAGCCCACCAGGCTTCCGTCACAATTCACCGTAATTCGTGAATTGTGACGGCACTTGGCATCCCGGCATCACAAGAATCCCCCACGTCTATCAACCAACCGCCATAACTCCTACACATTTAAAAACAATCGAAAAAAATTTCATAAACTACTAAACACTTCACCCGGCCATCCGATATTAGTAGTGTAAGCGGGAGAAAGAGTTCGGCCGGCTCCAGACACCGCCACAAAAACCCGGGTCACATGGACGTGAACCCAACAAACACTCAAGGAGGAAATTAAAATGATTATCAATCACAACATTGCAGCACTTAATACACACCGTCAACTAGGTTCAAACAACACGGCAGCTTCTAAAAACTTGGAGAAACTATCTTCTGGTTTGAAGATCAACCGTGCTGGAGATGATGCAGCTGGTCTAGCTATTTCTGAAAAAATGCGTGGTCAAATCCGCGGTTTGGACATGGCTCAAAAGAACTCACAAGATGCGATTTCTTTGATTCAAACAGCCGAAGGTGCTTTGAACGAAACACATGATATTCTTCAACGTATGCGTGAATTAGCAGTTCAGTCTTCGAACGATACAAATACAGATGGAGATAGAGGCGAGTTGCAAAAAGAGCTCAAGCAATTAACAGACGAAGTTGATCGTATTGCTAACACAACACAGTTTAACACTAAAACTTTAATGTCAGGAGGCCTATCAGGTACGGATAAAGGTCTGAAGTTCCAGGTTGGAGCTAATTCTGGACAAACTGTTTCCTTAGAGTTTGCTAACATGAAAGCTTCTGGTATTGGAGTCTCAGGTTTATCAATTGAAAAGCAATCAGGTGCAGAGAAGGCTATTACTAAGATTCAATCCGGCATTGACAAAGTTTCCGCAGAGCGTTCTAAGCTAGGTGCAATGCAAAACCGTTTAGAACACACAATTAACAACCTAGGAACTTCTTCCGAAAACTTAACAGCTGCAGAATCACGTATTAGAGACGTCGATATGGCGAAAGAGATGATGGACTTCACAAAGAACAACATCTTAACTCAAGCAGCACAAGCAATGTTGGCTCAAGCACAACAGTCATCTCAAGGAGTTTTACAACTTCTTCGATAATGTTGTACGGGCGTCTTATCTGGCAACGGATAAGATCATCACTGGGTGAATTGCTGGAACCTCCTGAGAGCTCTTCTTCCACAGCGGAACTGGAAACGGTAAACGCGACGGCCTGAAAAAGAAGAGATTGGACAATCAGCAGCGAAGCCCCTGTCGGGAAACCGTGGGGAACGTTCAACGACTAGGATATACCGTCTAAGGCAGCCGCTATGACGATGAAATCCGTAGGGTGTTACCAACTGTAACATTCGAAGTGCCCAGCCCCTTGTAGTATGAGGGTGAAGATATAGTCTATTCCATGATCGAAAGACATGGCGGCAAAGCAAGCCAACCAACAACCACAAGGCGTACTTCAATTGCTACGTTAATTTGGTTAAAAAGACACGATCTGATAACTCGGATCGTGTCTTTTGAAATTTATGGCAAGGAGGATTATAAATGAATGTTGAAAAGCAAATTTTAGTGGGACAGTTTAAACAATGGAATTACTCCGTCCACACAAAATATATAACTCCACGACGTTGCAGGCTAGATTTGAAATATATATTGAGTATTGAAGAGTTAGCGAGAGAAATAACTATAACAGCTGTAGATTCTGAAATAACAGAGGGGAAAGTGGAATCATTAATCAACAATTTAAATAATATTCTAGAGCTTGGCAATTGGATGATTGCCACTGAATTTGCTAGAAAAGTTATAAACAAAATTGATGTTTATTCCGTCGGCTCTACAAAATCAGATGTGATTTTGTAGCTTTGATTTACCAACAGATAACTAAAACTAGGTATTAACCTAGTTTCGTGTTATAATCTCCTGGACAGTAGGACGTGGACGTTTTTTTCATAGAGATTTAGAAGAGGTCGCTTTAGGTGGTAAAAAGGTGTTGGAGCATGAATCTTTAGCACCTATTCTCCCTTTATAAACATCTTTTTCGTCTTAGTTCCTTCAGTTTATACACAACCGACCAATAAGACCTGCCTAATTCATCTGCAATCATCTGGTCGGCAACTTTTGTATTCTTCAAGATAATCATTCGCTCGATTTCCTCCTTGGTATAAGCCTTAAATCTTCCAGATGAACTGATGACAATCTTTATAACCTTCCTGTATTTCACGTGTAATGACTCTGTCTTCAATGTTATATTTTCTTCCAAGTTGGTCTTGTATCTCATGCAGTCTATTTCTTTCACATACGAAGCAATCACATTAAACAAATACTGTACATCCTGTTCCTTATTCAGCTTTAATAGATATTGGTGGCCGTCCGGATGGCCTGACAATACATAGTTGGTCCCAAATGTTTTATTCACATGATCTGCAAGCAACTGACAAGCTGCCGTCATCCAGATAAAGTGCTGCCAAAAATACAGGGTGTGTACAGCGAGTGAGAAACGCTTGGTCCAGTGTCTTACGTCCGCTTGGGTATAGAATTTCACGCAGCTGTGATAATTTCCACTCACGATATCCCCGCTGGCCTTCTCCGAAATGTTCTTGATAATAACAGTTAACACTCCGAGCTGCCCCTATGCTTATATAACCGTCGCCGAGCAGGCTGCCGAACAGAAGCTGCTCCTGATAGTGCGACGGTTCGAATGGTGAGATGCTGTTTTCAAACCATTTAGATCTGTCAGTTAAAAGCTGCCGTTTCAATCCTTCCTTATATAAATCATATTTCTTGATGTGATGTTTTTTACCAGAGTACGAACTTGGCTGATAGTGAGATTGACAGCGTCAGCTATAATTTTGTAGGAGTAGTGGGAAAATGCTGTTTGATATAGGAAATGGTTTCATCACTTGGCATAGTGAGATCCTCCTTCTCAGATTAAAGTAAACCACATATAGGAACGTATGTTTTTTATCATAGCATTAGCATGGCAATTGACGTAATGATATCTATATCTTGCTGAATCAGTTATTCCAACAATACCATCTTCAAAGCTCTTCCTTCAAAATACTGATTTTCCGCCGATATATACTATATAAATATGTTACACTTTACATAAAACTATCAACTGGAGGCGTTCTCCGTGGAACTGATTTTTCAACAGCAGACGACCACTCTCGACAATGCAACTGCTGAAAATATTATTGAACAAATTAACAACTTATTGGCGAAAGATTATTATTTAAGTCATTTTATCGCAGACGGGGCAGAAGTCTATGAAGATCATGAAAACTATCTGAATGAACATGCTGAGAAAATTGAAAAGCTAGAAATTATTGCGAAGACAGTTAAGGAATTTGTAAATGATCTGCTTCTTTCTGCTGAAGAATATACACAGCGCGCAATCCCGGAACTGGCGCCGTTAGCAGAAGCTTTCTATGATAATCCACAACCTGAAACATGGACGACTCTTGATCAGCTGCTTGGCGGACTTCAATGGATCAATGAAATGCTGATGACCATCGGAAAAAGCATGGCGGTACCGTCGAATTGGCAAGGATATATTACTATTTCCAACAAATTGCAGGAAGATATTTTGAGTTTGGCCGAAGCTATAGAGAATGAAGATAATGTATTGATCGGGGATATCATTCAATATGAATTGTTGCCGAACTTTGAGGGATTAGAAAAAGAAATACAGTTGACTATGGACAATGAGGGTTTGCGCCATGATCTTAATTGATAATCGCAATGTGCTGCGTTTTAAAGACCGGGAACTATTGCAGCGTCTTTCTAAGTGGGATGACCAGCCGGCGAGCGGGACGGTGTTCTCTGAACCGGCAAGAACTGGGGCACTTACAATAAAAGTACTGCATGACGGTAAGCCTCTCTACTTGCAAAGTAAATACGACCCGCAGAAAGAAGCGCAGCGATTTGCCGGGAAATTTGATGGGGAAGTCATTAAACATGTACTCTTTGCGGGCATAGGCACCGGCGCGCATATCGAAGCGTTCATGGAAAAGCACCCTAATGCGAAGTTTTCTATTTATGAACCAAACGAAGAATTACTGCATATGTATTTATCGAACTTTCGTCTTGACGAACTGCCCATTCGGCAGTTAGAAAAGATTTTCACTGGAACTAAAGAAGAAACAGTAATGTTTGAGGTCCAGCAACTTCTGGCGGCATCTAATAATGTCCTAAAGATTATTACACTGCCTGTCTATGAAAAGATTTATGGAGAACAAATTCAAATCATCTTCCAAAAAGCCCTTGAATCAGTGAAAGACAGACACAGCGTTCTTGCAACTAATGTCGCTTTTCAAAAGCGATGGACCATTAACTCCATAAAGAACTTCCCTACTGTTTTACAAACGCCGAATATCTTGCGTGACATTAATCGGAGCGCTTTTGAAGGGAAGCCTGCAATCATTGTTGCTGCCGGGCCTTCGTTGAATGAAGAGTTTGAGAATCTGAGGTATATTAAGGAACATGGTTTAGCTTATATCTTTTCAGTTGGTTCTGCGATTAATGCGTTGATTGAGCAGGGGATTTATCCGGATGTGGCTTGTACGTATGACCCATCTGAGAGAAATCAGAAAGTATTTGAAAAATTAAAAGAAAAGAATATACCTGAAATACCTTTGATTTTCGGCAGTTCCGTGGGATTTGAAACATTAGAGAATTATCCAGGAAGCATGTTCCATATGATCACCAGTCAAGATTCAGTTTCACCTAAACTATTAGATACAGCTCAATCTATTGATATTGTTTTCGACGCTCCATCTATTGCAGTAGTAACATTGCAATTATTAGCCAAGCTAGGTGCAAACCCTGTTATTTTAGCGGGACAAAACTTAGGTTATCTTCAAAATCACCGGTATGCAAAAGGCATTCGCTATGATTTTGTGGAAAATGAACTTAACGAGGAAGAGCAGGAAAAATCTTTAAAAATTAAAGATGTGGAAGGAAATGAAATTGAGTCAAGTGACGACTTTAACCGTATGCGCAGTCAGCTTGAAATGTATATCGCATCTAATCCTTCTGTAAAAGTTATTAATACAACTAAGAAAGGCGCACATATAGAGGGCGCTGAGTATATGGTTCTAAAAGAGGTTATTGAAACATTTTTTTCTGAAAAGCAGGTTATAGATTTTTTTAGTTCAGTTACCAATTGTTATGACGTAACATTCATAAAAAAACGTTCCGCACTTTTAGCTGATATGGCTAGTTCAATTCGAAAAGAAATACAAATTCTTTTAAATGAACTTGAACAAATTCAACTTGCAAAAGAGCAAAGACGTTTTCGTAACATAGAAAAGCAATTTGCGGCTTTTGACCAACTATTCAACCGCCTGAAACAAAACGAATATTATCAGGGTTTCCTAGAACCGCTTGTGCGGGTGCAAAATGAAGAACTTTCTTTAAAAGTCAAAGATATACGTTATGAAGAAAATGTTGAGAAAAAAGCTAATACAGTTGTCAATTCTTTCGGCCGCTACTTGCACGAAGTGGCTATTCATCATGATTTTGTTCTGCCGTATTTTGAAGAGATGAAGTCTGAGATCGACTCTATGAATGGAGAAGATACTATATGAAAAATAAAGTATTAGTCACTGGAGCTGATGGTTTCATCGGCTCTCATTTAACAGAAGAATTAATTCGAAGTGGATATGATGTCAGAGCTTTTGTTTATTATAATTCTTTCAACTCATGGGGATGGCTAGATACCTTGTCTTCAGAGGTAAAGAAGGAATTAGACGTATTTACAGGTGATATCCGTGATCCGTATGGTGTCAAAGAAGCAATGAAGGACTGCACACATGTGTTGAATCTAGCAGCACTCATAGCGATTCCTTACTCCTATCATTCGCCTGATACATACGTAGATACGAATATCAAAGGAACGCTTAATGTAGTGCAGGCAGCCCGTGAGTTGGGAATGGAGAAAGTTGTGCACACTTCTACAAGTGAAGTTTATGGAACAGCACAATATGTACCGATAGATGAAAATCATCCATTACAGGGACAGTCTCCTTATTCAGCTACGAAGATTGCAGCAGATCAAATGGCCTTGTCTTTCAATAAGTCGTTCGATCTCCCGGTTGCTGTTATTCGTCCGTTCAATACATACGGACCGCGACAGTCAGCTAGAGCCGTCATTCCGACAATTATCGGACAGCTCGCAGCAGGACAGACAAGCATCAAATTAGGTGCTGTCAGTCCAACACGTGATTTCAATTATGTAAAAGATACAGTGAATGGATTTATTTCTGTTATGAATAGCAGCCGTTCCGTTGGAGAAGTTATTAATATCGGTTCCAACTATGAAGTTTCTATCGGAGAGACTGCTGAAATCATTGCAGAGTTAATGAATGTTGATTTGCACATCGAAACAGATGAACAACGGCTGCGTCCAAGTAAAAGTGAAGTGGAACGGCTGTGGGCGGATAATCGTAAAGCTAAAGAATTACTTGGGTGGGAACCTATCTACGGTGGCAAAGAGGGCTTCAGACTAGGCTTGAAGGAAACGATTGATTGGTTTACTAATCCTCAAAATTTAGCCACTTACAAAACGGATGTGTATAACATATGAATGATCAATGGATTGAATTTGCCGATCAAATTAAGAGAATGTACGGTAAAAATATTGTTCCGTTGCATGAACCAACTTTTGATGAAACAGAAATCAAGTATGTAACCGATTGTGTTCAATCAGGATGGGTATCTTCTGTCGGAAGCTATGTTGATCGTTTTGAACGAGATCTTGCCGAGTATACTGGCGTGAAGAGGGCGGTTGCTGTTGTAAACGGGACTTCAGCTCTGCATATCTCCTTGAAGATAGCAGGGGTACAGGCTAATGAAGAGGTATTCATGCCGTCTTTAACTTTCATTGCGACCGCCAATGCAGTCAGTTACCTGCAGGCTATACCTCATTTTGTAGATGTTAATGAAAGTACTCTTGGGTTGGATCCTCAAAAGTTGGAGGAGCATATTAAAGATATCGGAGAAATAAAAAATCGGCAACTATTTAATAAGCAAACAGGGCGACTCATTCGTGCAGTCGTTCCTATGCATACATTCGGCCATCCTGTTGATTTGGATCTTTTACTTGAAGTATGTGAAAAATACCATCTTGTTTTGGTGGAAGATGCGGCAGAATCTTTAGGTTCCTATTATAAAGGGAAACATACAGGCGGATTTGGTCTTGCATCCGCATTAAGTTTTAATGGAAATAAAATCATCACGACTGGCGGAGGCGGAGCGATTCTTACGAATGACGACCAGTTGGCTGACTATGCAAAGCATCTGACAACTACGGCAAAAGTACCGCATAAATGGGAATATGTTCACGATGAAATTGGTTACAACCATCGGATGCCAAATATAAATGCTGCATTGGGTTGCGCACAATTAGAAAAAATTGAGGGGTTTATCCAGTCTAAAAGAGATTTGGTCAATGAGTATCAAAGACTGACCAAAGATATGCTAGGAGTTAAGTTATTTACCGAGTGCGACTATGCTAAAAGTAATTACTGGTTGCAGGCACTTTTTATTGATCCTGAACAATATAAGTTAGATGAAATTCTTGCGCAGCTCAACGGTGAAGACGTAATAGCTAGACCGATTTGGACTCCTTTGCATCTATTACCAATATATGAAACAAGTCCGAAAAGCAATTTGGATATTACTGTTTCAATTAAGAGGAATTTAATAAACGTTCCATCTAATCCTTTACGAAAGGGTGTATGAGTGTGAATAGGAAAAAAGTTTGTGTGGTTACTGGTACACGAGCGGAGTATGGTTTGCTATATTGGCTTATGAAAGAAATTCAAGATGATCATGAATTAGATATGCAGTTGATTGTAACAGGTATGCATCTATCTCCAGAGTTTGGATTGACTTACGAACAGATTGAAGAAGATGGTTTTGTAGTTAATGAAAAGATAGAAATGCTCCTATCGTCTGACACGTCTGTAGGCGTGATCAAGTCAATTGGCTTGGCCACAATTGGTTTTGCTGAAGCTCTTGAACGTCTGCAACCTGATATGGTAATGGTATTGGGAGACCGATTTGAAATATTGTCGGCAGCTCAGTCGGCACTTATACATAATATACCGATAATCCATTTACATGGAGGAGAACTGACCTATGGTGCTTACGATGATGCCATCCGTCATTCTGTTACAAAAATGGCAACTTGGCATTTTGTCAGCACAGAAATACATAGGAAACGCGTAATTCAAATGGGGGAAAACCCGGATCGCGTTTGGAATGTTGGTGCGTTGGGAATAGAAGGTATATTAAAAGCTTCATTATTGGATAAGGTTGAATTGTATAAAGAGCTTTCTATCTCTAGTACAAAGCCATTCTTTCTAATAACATTTCACCCTGAGACGAATGGATGTATAAACGGCATAACACCGCTTTTAAATGTCTTAAATAATTTTAATGAGTTTAACTTGCTGTTCACTAAATCAAATGCAGATAATGGCGGGAGAAAGATTAATAAGTTAATCGAGGATTTTATTGCAGAAAGAAGCAATGCCTATCTATTCGATTCTTTAGGTCAATTAAAATACTTGAGCGCTGCCAAGCATGCTGCTGCAGTGATTGGTAATTCATCTAGCGGACTAATCGAAGTTCCATACTTGAATACCCCCACTGTGAACTGTGGTGAACGTCAGTCGGGAAGAGAACGTCCTTCCTCAGTTATTCAGGCTGAACTGAATGAGGAGTCAATTTACAGGGCTATACAAGAAGCGATTAATTACTCAGGATCTTATGAAACAATATTTGGAGATGGACAAGTCTCCGAGAAAATCGTAAGCGAAATTAAAAGTTTTCCGAAAGAACCTATCCGAAAGGAGTTCTTTGACTTATGAATGATCAGATATATATCATCGCCGAAGCAGGCGTCAATCATAATGGATCTATACTATTGGCCAAACAATTAATAGACACCGCTAAACACGCGGGCGCAAATGCAGTGAAATTCCAGACGTATAAAACTGAAAACTTGGTCACGAAGGAAGCGCAGCAGGCTGATTATCAAGTGGATAATATCGGAGAGAAAACATCGCAGTTTGAAATGTTGAAAAGTTTGGAGCTTACTTACGATGAATTCAGGGAATTGAAAGAGTACTGTGATCAGAAGTCCATTACATTCTTATCGACACCTTTTGATTTTGAGAGTGTCGATTTTTTGCTTGATGAGATGGACATGCAACAAGTGAAAATTCCATCTGGTGAATTAACAAACAGCCCTTTATTGCATTATATAGCAACGAAGCGGCGTTCGATCATTCTATCAACAGGCATGGCCACGTTGAGCCAAATTCATGAAGCTTTGTCATTCATCGCATACGGCCTTGCTTTGCCAAATCATAATGTTGAAGTAGAAGCAGTCAAAGAATTTTATTCGACAGAATCGGCAAAAGAAGTATTAAAGAAGTATGTAACGGTTTTACATTGCACAACTGTCTATCCGGCGCCGCCTGAATCGGTGAATTTGCGTGCTATGAATCAAATGCGTAAAGAATTACATTTGCCAATTGGTTTTTCGGATCATACGACAGGGATCTCCATACCTATAGCGGCCGTATCTATAGGAGCAGTAGTTATTGAAAAACATTTTACACTTGATCGAAAACTGCCCGGACCTGACCATGCAGCTTCGCTGGAACCGAGTGAATTAGGCAAAATGGTTAGTGAAATTCGACGTGTTGAAAAAGCAATGGGCAACGGCATGAAGGAACCTTCTTCTATTGAGTTGGCAAATCAGCATGCAGTTCGGAAAAGCTTAGTTGCCACTACTACTATTACTGAAGGTGAGCTATTCACTCATTCAAATATTACAATTAAGCGCCCTGGCAATGGGATGTCGCCAAACAGCTATTGGTTGTTACTAGGACGACCGGCTAATAAATCATATGAAAAGGATGATTTGTTGGATGAATAAGCCGGTGATTATCTTAGGAGATGGCGGACATGCGTCTGTCTTGGCTGAAATCCTTCTTTTAGAACAAAGAAATGTTTTGGGCTATACTTCTCCCGAGCCAAATAAAGTCTTTTTCAGTCTGAATTACTTAGGAGCGGATGAGGCAATCCGAGCATTCGATCCAAGTGAAGTTGAGCTGGTATTGGGGTTAGGATCAGTTAACTTGCCATATGTAAGATCGACTATATTTCAACACTTTAAAATGCTAGGATACACATTTGTTACTGTAATTCATCCATCTGCCATAATTGCCCCTTCTGCTAAAGTCGAAGAGGGGTGTCAAATTATGGCTGGATCTATCATGCAGACGAATAGTGTGATAGAAGAAAATGTAATTCTAAATACAGGTACAAAGGTAGACCATGATTGTTCAATAGGCTGTCACTCTCACATCGCTCCAGGCGTCACGATTTCAGGAGGCGTACAAATTGGTGACACTACCCACATAGGTACAGGAGCAACAATTATACAAGGGATCAAGATCGGAAGCCATGTGTTGATAGGTGCAGGCTCAGTCGTGATAAATGATATAGCAGACGGCAAGACCGTGTATGGAGTGCCGGCAAAGGAGGCGAAGCAATGAGTACCTGGAAAGATGTATTGCTAACACCCGACACATCTATCATTCAAGCAATGAAATTGATTGACGAGACGACCATGCAATTTGCAGCAGTCGTCGAGGTGAACGGCAGGTTATTAGGAACTGTGACGGATGGAGATATCCGGAGGGGGATTCTGAAAGGGCTTGCTTTAGACTCGTCTATTGATGAAGTGATGAATCAATCCCCACATGTTGTGCAACAAGGTAAGCATCCGTCGGCATATAGGAGATATATGAAACAATATGGGATTAAACAGCTGCCAGTAGTAGATGAAAAGGGAAATTTACTGCGGATTATATTCTCTGATGAATTAAAAAGATCTTTAAGGAAAGACAATAAAGTTGTTTTGATGGCAGGTGGTCTCGGAACACGGCTCCGTCCGTTAACAGAGTCTATCCCAAAACCTATGCTAAACGTGGGAAATAAGCCAATACTTGAAACGATAATAGAAGGCTTCAAAAATTATGGATTTGAGCAATTCATTTTAACTGTGAATTATAAAAAAGAAATCGTAAAAGATTATTTTCAGGACGGTTCACATCTTGGTGTGAATATAGGATATATCGAAGAAGATAAACGTCTTGGGACAGCTGGGGCTTTGTCTCTTTTAGCTGAAATACCGGATCAACCGATTTTCGTTATGAATGGGGATTTATTGACAAAGATTAATTTTGAACAACTCTTGGATTTTCATTTGGAAGCCGAATCTAAGGCTACAATGTGTGTTAGAGAGTATGAATATCAAATACCATATGGCGTAATTGAGACAGAAAACGACAGATTGTTATCTATTGTGGAAAAACCTGTTCATAAAAGTTTTGTGAACGCAGGTGTTTATGTATTGAACTCGGAAGCACTAGAGTACATACCACGCGATGCATTTTTTGACATGCCACAATTATTTGGAAGTCTTATGAGAGAGCGGCAAAACGTTTGTGCATTTCCATTGAGGGAATATTGGCTAGATATCGGACGAATGGCAGATTTTGAGAAAGCTAATGGGGATTATGGAGAGATATTCTATGATTAATGACAAAAAAGTGCTGGCAGTCATCACTGCAAGAGGGGGTTCAAAAGGTGTCCCTGGGAAGAATATAAAAAATTTGGCGGAGAAGCCCTTAATTGCATGGACAATTGAAGAAGCGCAAAGATCACAATATATTGACCGATTGATACTTTCCTCTGAAGATAGAGAAATCATAGAAACTGCGAAAAAATACGGTTGTGACGTGCCATTTGTCAGACCAGATGAACTAGCACAAGACACAACTCGTGGTATTGAACCCATCTTGCATGCATTACAAGAAGTGGAAGGCTATGATTATGTTGTATTATTGCAGCCTACTTCTCCGTTACGAATAGCTGAAGACATTGATCGAACCATTGAAATTATGATAGAAGAATCTGCCCCGGCATGCGTAAGCGTAACAGAAACACAAGAGTCACCATATTGGATGTATAGGATAGAAGACAATCAACAGTTGCAACCTCTTCTATCTCAGTCAGATTTATCGAAGCGAAGACAAGATTTACCTTCAGTTTTTGTACTGAATGGCGCGGTTTATGTAGCTGAGGTTGAATGGCTAAAAAATACGAAATCCTTTTTAACAGATTTAACCGTTGCTTATAAGATGCCTAAAGAACGTTCTTATGATATTGATACTGAGATGGATTTTAAAGCTTGTGAGTGGATGTTGGGTTGACTTGTTTAACGTAGGATATTTACAGGAGAGAAAAGGGTAAGAATGAAAATATAGTAATTTAAACACTAATGTCGCATTAAAATAAAATCTTACATTACTTAGTTCAGAATAACTTTGAAATAATCTTTTCCATAAAAAAGTCCTTTATAATAGGATGGAAGTAGTAATCCATACAAATCCAAAATAAAGGGCAATCTTTTGGATAAGATTACACGAAAAACTGCATTTGAGTAATGACTATAATCAATTTCCAATGAATTATTTACGGAACAGTTCCAACTCCATTGTCTTGTCTACTATACTAAGGAGTTGCATATGGCTTCGTTTATGAACTTATTCTTCTATGCACAGCTTCATGAAACGGAAACGTCAGTGACAGCGTATTTTACTAAGAACAACAGGAAGCTACGAACTTTGATTCCAACAGCTTCTCGCAGCCCGGCAGGAGATTGCGCCAGGTACTGACGGAATTCTTTCAGGTCATTTTTCTCGACTTGGTCGCACAGATTTATGATGCTACCGATTCCCAGACGCGACGCAAGCGAATGACTCCACTGAAAATTATCGATTCCAGTACATTGCCTTTGAATTTGATTAACCACCTACGGGCGACGTTTCGAAAACCAAGTTCGGTAATCAAGCTTCCCCTGCGACTTGTGCTCTTTGGAAAGGGCTGGTGCCTTCCTGACCAGGCGGTTTTGACAAGCGCCAAGGATCATTGATCGCGGTCAGCTAGAAGTGCTAGTCGGCGATAAGGAATGCATGTATGTGCTCGACCGCAGTGGTCCGTTCACTCGAGCACTTCGAACTGCGGGAAGACACTGTCGTGTTGTCCGATGAAATGGTTGTCATCGGCACGTCCCGCAATAGGTCGGAGAATCTGTTCCATATATTGAAAGTGTTAGGTTCCATAGGCAATTAACTGAACCTGGTCACGACCGATTTGATTTGTCTGCAGATGAAATCGCGGAACTATATAAGTCTCGTTGGGCCATTGAACTGTTCTTCTAACGGATGAAACAATATTTGAACAGCAAAAAATTCTTCGCACAAAACCAGCAAGGCATGCACAATCAAGTGTATATTGCGATGATTGTATATTGCCCGAAAGTCCTTGCCCAGCTGCGGACTGGAAGTAAGCGAACGTTCTTGCAGATCATCTGCTATTTGAAAGCTTCTTTATGGAAGCCCGCATATATCTGGCTTCGAAAAATCGAAGGAACAAGCATGCCATAACGTGGGCGATCAGTTTCTGTCACAGTAGACAAAAGTTATAGTGGGAAAATGGATCTATACTGTCTCTGATCTGGTGTCTTCATTTTTTACTTGAAAGCCAAAAAGAGAGGTCGGAATATTTTAAACCTATTTATGCGACATTAGTGTAATTTAAAATTACTCATAGAATAACGGAGTGCAGTGCTAATATTACTGTTTGTCAAACAACTCTTGCTCGTATTGATTTGATAACACTAATCTGTTGCTTCTGTGCTCTCTGTCTAGATAATATAATATTTTATTCTATGTCTAATAAATTTGAATTCTAGGAAGTTTCTTCTTATCGTTCGACTATTTACTCCAATTTATTGGTTGAAGAAAAGGGCAAGGAATTAGTGACGTTTAAAAGGAGACTATGATGGCAGGAAATCAAAGTATAACAATACCTGCGCATCCTAATATATATAATGGTTCAACAGGCCGGGATCTTCGAATTGATTTTTCAATTCCAAATTCAGGAATGTCAGATGAAACAGGAATATTAATTTTGGTTCCTGGTTTCGGTGCCCATATTGAATCAAAGGTATATAAAAAAATGCGTGATGTATTTGCAGATAAATATAACCTTGTAACAGTACAATGTTCATTTTTCGGAGATGAATTTATGCAAGGGGCAGACAACTTTAATCTAAAAAACGGAATGGTGGAAGTGGAGAGGCATCTGAATGTCGATGGGTTAGAAGCGCTTCAGAGAAATCCATCTGATTTATTGAATTTACTTTCAACGAAATCTCTGAGGCTTCCAGTAATGGCAAAGCTTGTTGAAACAAATGATAATTTTAATGATATGGGATTTATGCAGGCTATTGACATTGTGACAGCGCTAGAGACGATTAAAACCATTTTAAAGGAAAATGGATTGCCTTTTAATGAAAGAAAAGTTATTGGTTATGGACATTCTCATGGGGCACACCTATTACATTTAAGTAACCGATTGGCCCCACACTTATTTTCATACATCGTCGACAATTCGGCTTGGATTGAGCCGGTCTACTTATCGGCTAATCGATGTTTATATCAGCAATATGGCTCCATGCTTCTTCAAATTGAATTTGATTATCTTGCAAAAGAGGTTGTTACAGACAAAAAAGCACTAAGTCTCAATACGCTTTACGATAACTTTAATAATCATGCTAAGATGATTGTTTTTCAAGGAACAAATGACAGTTTAATCGATTACCGGTTAAAAGAAAAAGTTGTTTCGAAAATAGAAAACTCCATATTTGTGTTAGTTGATGTAAAAGATATAGATAATCAAATATTCAAATCTAATATGCATGGCTTGGATGCCGATTTCCTCAATATGTTTGAATGGGCTCTTGAAAAAATGGGTGATTATGAAAATGAGCAAACGATGAAGAGAATCGATGAAATCCAACTTTCCAATACAAAGATTACTGTGAATTATAATCATGGGTTACCGGTGTTTGTGCTAGAACTGTGAGGTAAAATGAAAGCATGGACAATTATGAGTGAAGTTGCGATTTTAATGCTAACAGTTATTATCATTTCATAAGCTCAAGCTCTCGATGTTCCCTAAATTTAGACACTGTTGTGAGCAACGTGAGCAATCAACTCAATACTCCGACACAAAGAAGGATATATTCAATCCGTAGGCTTGTCTGCCGCTGATTCATAAGAATGGAAACGGAAAGGACATTTTGGCATGATTCAAAAACTTAATTGTGGGCATTGGTGCGTATTTCGCGAGTAAGGCGGCAGCAGAAGTGCTGGTGAAGACGGTCGCTGCGGAAGAGAAGGGACACAATGTATACATAAAGCTATTCGATCCAATCCATCCCGTATCAGAAAAGATTCCGGACGACGGCATGCCGCGATGATTACGAGAACATATGCAATACACAACTATAGTTGCGGAATCCCGTATCCGCCGTGGATTATGTCTTAGCTGCCTAAGCAACAACAGACACAGTCGTCCTGACTGGTGACGGTCAGAGAGTACGGCCGGGTGAATTGCTGGAAACCCCTGAAACTTTTCTTGCCACAACGTAACTGGAAACGGTAAGCGTGACGGCTCAAAAAAAGAAGAGATTGGGCAATCAGCAGCCAAGCTCCTGTCTCGAAAGAGTGGAGAAGGTTCAACGACTAGGATAGACCATCTAAGGCGCAAGCTACGATGATGAAATCCATAGGAGACGCAGGACTGAGTAACTTGCCGATCCGAAGTGCCCGGCCCCTACCCGAAAGTGGAGGGTGAAGATATAGTCTAGTCATTAGTGAAAGCTAATGTTCGCACGATGGCGAAAGAGATGATGGACTTTACGAAGAACAACATCTTAACTCAAGCAGCACAAGCAATGTTGGCTCAAGCACACAGTCACCGCAAGGAGTATTACAACTTCTTCGATAATGTTGTACGGGCGTCTAACCGGGTAACTGGTTAGAGCATCACTGGGTGAATTGCTGGAACCTCCTGAGAGCTCTTCTGCCACAGCGGAACTGGAAACGGTAAACGCGACGGCTTGAAAAAGAAGAGATTGGACAATCAGCAGCGAGGCCCCTGTCGGGAAACCGTGGGGAACGTTCAACGACTAGGATATACCGTTTAAGGCAACCGCTACGACGATGAAATCCGTAGGGTGTTACGAGTCGTAACATTCGAAGTGCCCAGCCCCTTGTAGTATAAGGGTGAAGATATAGTCTGACCTCGTTTAGAAATAACGGGACAAGTCGCAAGCAAACCAGCAGCCTCAAGGCGTTCTTCAGTTGTTACGTTAATATTAAAGACCCTAGATTTTCTAGGGTCTTTTTTACCTTTTAAGCCCCGAATGAGAATTTACTCCGATATAAGTTATCAAGTAAAGCAAAAAAACTGACTGTAAATGAAACTGCTTTGAATTGACCTAATTGCGGAAAACTTCATGTATTTAATAGAGAGCCAAATAGCGATATTCCAAATTAGAAAGATAAATACATTTACTATATATTTTATGTTGGAGGTAACTAACTATGGTTCGAGAAAATAAAAGGAAGATCGGACAATTTATCAAAAAAGAAAAGAAAATTACATCTACATTGGGGATAATTGATGTAAAAGAAAAAATTGGCGAGGGCGGGAATGCCATTGTATATAACGCCCAGTTCGGAAAGAGTCAGGTGGCATTAAAAGTTTTAGCAGAGGAAAATGGCTCCTCAAAGTACAATAGATTAATTACTGAATTTAGAGAAATCGTTCAGCTAGCAGAAACAAGAGCTGTCGTACCAATTTATTACTTCGGGCATTTGGAGATTGATGGTACACAGTTTCCATACATTTTAATGAAAAAATACCCTCGTACTTTAAAAAAATGGAAAGAAGGAAAAGAGTTTTCGACCTTTAGTGAGATAAATGGAACTTTCGAAAAGCTTCTAAATGCCATATCTGTTATTCATAAGAATAACATCGTTCATAGAGATTTGAAACCTGAGAATATATTGATTGGTGATAATGATGAAATAGTTTTAGCTGACTTTGGAATTTCCTGGTTTGACCCTGAGTTTTACGAAAGATTTGTACATACAAGGAAAAGTGATAGGATGGCAAACTACGATTTTTCAGCGCCTGAACAATTTGAAAAAGATAGTCAACCCCACCCAACGATGGATATATTCGCGTTAGGTCAAATTATTACATGGTTAATAACTGGTGGGGTAGCAAGAGGTAGTAGGACACCCTTAACTGCAGTTGATAAGTCTTTTGTGGTTATTGAATCAGTAATTAACAAAATGCTCAGTCGTTCACCTGTAGACCGACCGCAATCCATTGAAGAGGTGCGGAATATAGTGAGCAAGATTTTACAAGAAGTAAAAGAAGAATCTAACGCGCAAAAAGAGATAAACAGAGTTATCGGGGAATTAAGGGAATTCAATGACGTTTTATTATTTTGTTTCCCTGGAAAAAGGGGATTTATTGAAACAAATAACCCGAAAAAAATAAATAATATAATGACACGGATAAACAACTTAATAGGAGAAGTGGATTTATGGTGGACTCAGGGCTTTAGCAATAGCTCCATTAACAGAAGAATTTACAAAATTTACGAAGATACATGGGTTATGGATAGTATGGAAATGAAAATTGAAAAAGTATGGGCATTGAAAAACTCCTATTCCCTTGATCACCAATTTTTACTCATTAAGACGAAGCCTATGCCTCATTTTGGAATTTACGCAGAAGTAGGGGGTGTGCAATGGGAAGAGGCTGCATGGTATAAGGATAGATATATAACGAGGGAAGAGTATGATGATGGCGTTGCCGATATAGATGGGGAAAGTGTTTTGCTAGACTGAGATGAGCAAATCCGTATTAGGAATATGGAATCGGAATATTATTTTATAGCTACTCAGTCTCATCCTATACTTTTATCGAAAAACGACGTAGTCGTTGAAGAAGTTTATAAGAAGTTGTTAAGCTTCGGTACATTAGACGATGAGGACATAATTAAAATTAAACGATTGCACAGGCATAGCATTTCAATAATGATGAATTAGTATACTTGGTTTGGGGTGCCTATTACACAATTCAGACACTAGTCTGAATTGCATACATAACCTATCTACCTCTATACAGAAATGATGAATTTCACCCCGACAATGGGATGTCAGGTATAGCCACAATTCGCAAAAGGCGTGCGTATGTTGGCTATAAATTACGTACCAGATTCCCACAAAATTTGGACACTGATCTGGATTATATTCATTTCATACTCTAAAACAATAATCAACCAGTTGGCTTACAGTCACCCCGGTTTGTAAATCAGGTACCTGGTCCCCAACCAATTCAAACACAATACTAGTTTGTATACATGGTGGAAAGTACCAGACCCCCCACAATTGTTGAATTAGAAGTTGCAAAGGCATCAGATGGCAATTCGTACTTTAATGAATCATTTGGATGGTTTGCGCTTTCTAATCGGGAGTAGAAATTGTAGTTCTTTTTTCATGATTTGTCCTATTCACTCTTCCTATTTCATATTGTTTATAAAATAGAGGAAATGAGGAGAGTAAATTGGATAAGGTCAAGAGTAATTCGGATTTACTATTTTCTACTGTCGGATTAGTGGTCATCCTATTTTTGTTGATAGCTGCTGATAAATTACTTGGACCAATTAAAGACAGACTAGATCATGAAATTGCAGGTGAAAAATTCAATAATTTTTTTCAGGCTTTAGGAAACATTATAAAAGCGGCTTTTGTCAAACCCGTTATAGCAGTAGATCATACGTATAATCAATTTACCAATTTGTTTGCACCAATGCTGTTAGTAATACTAGCATTTATCATCGCAGTTACTGTCTGTATCGTTTTGTGTAAGTCCCTGTTGCAAAAAGAGGATGCGTTCCTCAATAAGATCATTGTTGGTATCTGGATTGTGATATTCCTTGGGCTGATTTATTTTATTGCTCGCGTTGGTTGGTATCTCATCGCCCTTAATTTCAAAGTTATGCTAGTCTCCGCCTTGGCAATTCTTATTGTCGGGTCAATCTTTACTGTCGGGGTAAAAGGAAGAAAAACTAACGCTTTATCCTAGTTGCTGGATAAAAGCAAAACCCCGCACAATTATAAAATCCCTTCACGTCGCAGTCTCCTCAACTTATAAACAACCGACCAATAAGACCTGCCTAATTCATCTGCAATCACCTGGTCGGCAATATTTGCTTTCTTCAAAACAACCATCCGCTCGATCTCTTCCTGCGTATATGCCTTAAATCTTTCAGATGAACTAACGACAATTTTTACATCCTTCCCGAATTTCTCCTGTAATGACTCTGTTTTCAATGAAATGTTTTCCTTCAAGTCGTTCTTATATCTCATACAGTCAATTTCTTTCACATATGGACCAATCGTATACAGTAAATGTCGTACTTCCTGTTCCTTGTTCAGCTTCAATAGACTTTGATGGCCGTCCGGATGACCTGACAATACAAAGCTAGTTCCGAACGTTTTATTCAGATGATCCGCCAGCAACTGATTCTCTTGCCGTGTGAAATTCAGTGTATACAGCATAATACTCGGCATGCAGTAAACGGTCCGGTTGCGTTCATTATACCGGAATGAAACCGTCAGGCTGCCGTCATCCATATAGAGCGCAGCTAGAAAAACGGGGTGGATACAACGGGCAAGAAATGCCTCATCCAGTGTCTTGTGACTGCCCGGATATAGGGCATGACGTAATTGCTTAAAATACGGATGGCTCGCTGAACGTAGATAATTGCCGTTAATGTTAAATGGCAGGCCGCTTAGCTGTGCTAGTTTCCATTCACGATACTCACGCTGATCTTCTCCGAAATGCTCCTGATAATGACAGTTTACGCTCCTGGCCGCGCCTGTACTGATATAGCCGTCACCGAGCAGACTGCCGAGTAGAAGTTGTTCCTGATAGTGCGAAGGCTTAAAAGGGGATAGGCTACTCTCAAACCATCTGCGCCTGTCAGTGACAAGTTGCCGTTTCAATTCTTCTTTATATAATTCACATTTCTTGATATTATGCTTTTTTGCCAAGGTACGAACTTGGCTGATGGTAAGATTAACAGCTTCCGCTACAACTTCTGTTGGGGTAGTAGGAAAATGTTGTCTGATATAAGTAATAGTTTGATCATTCGGCATAGCGAAAATCCTCCCTTTTTAGATTAGAAGAATATCCCTGGAAAAGAACGTTTGTTTTCATTATAGCATGCTCCTGCTGAGTGCCGATATATTATTTGTGTACTTTAGTGGAAAATGCTAGGTCTCCACACAATTATTTTGAAAACCCTTTGTTGGGCGTGAGTGGTAAAAAGTCTTTTAGTTATGTATAGCAGTATTCCGACCAGCAAAATTTTCAATTCGGTGAATGGATTGAAACCTCGGTTTCCGATTTCCTTGCTTCGTTATACAGCCATCCCCCAGCAACTTCCCGCAAATCCGGTGATATAATTGCTTGCTGACCTCCATTAAACTCAACAGCTTATAGGAAAGCTTGTTCTATTATCCTATGTTTGCCGGCTTAACCCGACTTGGAACATCAGGCAGACTATCTAGCTTGTTTCCAGTAGATAATCTACCTGATTAGCCGATATAAACAGTACTACTTAATGAAAAAGGAGACGACGGTTATGTATGAAAACTCCAAAGAGGAACTCGAACTGCTTAAACAGCAACTGGAGCGAGTTAAGCAGCAAGATCGGGTCCTTGCAGAGATTGAGATGCGGTTGAATAAGATGAAGAAGATGAAGAAGATGAAGAAGATTGTAGAGTACGCGGCGGGTTATCAGCTGTCAGGGGAAGAGAGTGAACTGTTGAATAAGCAGCTGCGTGAACATCAGGCGGCGATTCAGTCGCTGGAGAATTATTTGGCGTAATTTTGGTGGGAAGTCCTAGGTCTCCACACAATTAATCAAAAGAACCATCCTTTGCTGTTGTAAGCGAAGGATGGTTCACGAAAAAATAAGCGCAGTTCATCTAAATTAAGCTATTCCTCATTCATTGTAATCGTCTTAAATCACGAAGATCCGTCTCTTGCTCAAGCGATCGCATTGCCAACGATTCCAAAATCTTATCTTGGCGTTCCTGTCCCCGTTTCAAAGAAGCAAGCTCGCCATGTAGTTTATGAACATCCAGTGTGCGTGCTTCCACGTGGGCATCCTTTTCATCCTGCCGGTCGAAGATAGCCTTTGTGAGTTGCGTATTCTCTGATAGCTGTGACTTGATAGAAGTTAGCTCGTCTGCTATTTGTTCCAGCAACGTTATTTCCATAACCTCTCATCCTTTCTTAAGCATAATACTTTTCCTGTTAACTTCCAATTTGACGATTGAATTTATAGTTAAGTTGAGTTAGATCTAGAAACTTATAATAACACGCATTGCGTGAATTTCAACGGCGTGTCAAGAAAATCCACGTTACATAAAGGGTTATGCGAATGATCTCTGGATTTTTGAATACTGTATGCGATTTCATTCAAATACAGTTTTGAATTCTGTTTAAATTTTGTAGAGACCTGGTGCCACAATTAAAAAACGTGGTTTCAAGACTCCGGTGAACATGTGTATCCCATAATCCATACAGGACAGTTAAGTTGCCAGTATTAGTGAGATACACCTGTGCAAGATACAACCAAGAAACTAATCTGACTTATATATACATCCCGCACACTAAAACAATAATCTCCAACTTGCTTGTGATTGCTCAGAAACGAGCCAACAGAAATCCTCAATATTATCCCTTAAAGATAATTTGAAACTTTGCAAAAGTGTGGTATTATTGAAGTGCTTATAACAATGGTTATAAGGTCACTTGTTTCAACGAATCGATCTTCTGGCTTGTAAACAGACAAGGATAACCAGCTGAGCGACAGGAAGTTGAAATAGTTGCCAACGATTCCAATTCCTTGAGGTGAAGGTCACAAACGACTCTGAGCACAATCATGGACAGGCAGCTCCAATCTCCTGAGGTAATTATAACAAGTATCTTGATTAGTTTAGATAGCAGTGTCCCGTGGTAAACGACGGCCTAGGCCGCGGCAGACTATGGCCTTCACTGGTAGCTTTCAATTGATAATTGACAGCTGGTAGTGGGTGTGCTGAGCAGGTAGCATTCAAGAACTGCATTGATACCTGCTTTGCTCTATTAAAAGGAGTGACGCACCTTGATATACAAAAAAGAAAAACACGGTTATAAAGCAAAGAAATATATACACTTTGATGATAAAAGAAAATTTAACGGTAAAACAGAAAGTTATGTAAGCAATCACAAGAAAATTCAAACACATAACTTTTACCCGTTGATCCGATATATTAGCAAGACCGAAAAATATGTTTTTGATGAATCGCGTCCTGACAGTCGTCCCATTAAGACTAAAAAAAGGATGATTATGTATGCGAGTCATTTAGATAATTTTATTTATAAGTATTATGGAGATAAGTTAAATGATGCCTATAATAATTGGGTTCGGAAAAGATCTATAGATGAAACCTCGATTGCTTATCGTTCTAAAAAAGGGGAAAAAGGAAAAAGTAATATCGACCATGCTGCTGCTGTCATTAACAAAATAAAGAGTTTCGGGTCATGTTACATAATGATAGGAGATTTTAAAGGTTACTTTGATCAAATAAAGCACAGGAATTTAAAAGACAAAGTACTTAAAGTTATGGAAATCAAAGGAGATCAGCTACCGAGGGATTGGTATAAAGTATTTCGTTCAGTCACTAAATACTCTTACTATAACCAAAAGCTTCTTCATAAATATGTAGGATCGCCCAAAGAGCTAAAACAACAAAAAAAACATAAATATTTTTTAACTTCAAAAGACTTTCGTGGTTTCAGAACCATTTATAAGCCTACTACTAATGAGGAGAAATATGGAATTCCACAAGGTACAGCTATTAGTGCTGTTTTGTCTAATGTTTATGCCATTGATTTTGATGAACAGGTAAATCAATTGGTGCGTAAATATGGAGGGATCTATAGGAGATACTCTGATGATTTTATAGTAGTAATACCTGAAAACGGCGGTATTGAAGTAACAGAATTTAAGTCCATACAGGATGACATATATTCTTTAGTAAAATTAAATGGAATGTATATTGAAAAAAATAAGACAAAGTCTTTCATCTATAATAGGAATTGTATTGAGGACTTTTTCACTTCCTCCCCGACACGGATGGATTATTTAGGCTTTGTCTTTGATGGGGAAACTGTAGAAATGCGTGCGAAAAGCCCTTCAAAATTTTACCGTCATGCAAAGAGATTAATTGCAAAAGCGAAAAACACTATGGAAAAGCAAGGCCTAAACAAGTTACCCTATAGAAAGCAAATTTATAGGTTGTACACTGACTTAGGGATAGATAGAAGACCCTACGGGAACTTTATAACATACGCTACAAGATCGCAAGAAATTTTTGATGAAATTTCTCCACAGACTGATAATTTGATGTTGAAACAAGTAACCCACAGGAGAGAAAAGATAAATAAAATGCTAGGTTATACAGTAAGTCACACTAAGTAAACGCATATTATTCTGTACGAATTACTGTCTACAAATTAATATTGACGAAGTTTTTAGTGCAGGGTGTTTGCTAGACAATTCAGACGCTACTCTATTTTGGCAATCTGTACAACAAATGTATGCCTTCCTGAAGCGGACAACATAACAATAAAACTATCCTTTGTCGTCGTAAGTAAATGCTGGGTTACAAAAAAACGTAGTTAGGGATAAGTACTAGGTCACTGCATAACTCAGACACTACACTGAATCGTATACATTTCACACTCTAAAACAATAATTAACCAGCTGGCTCACCGTTAATCCGATTTGTTGCCGTATACTACCGGTTTTTTTACACTGGAAATCTTGAATTCTAATTTGATACGCGCTCATTTCTGACACTACATAACATTTTTTGTGAATAGCTGAAACAATGGCGCGTGACACACAATTATACCTTCATGGCAAATAAGTGTAACCAACTTGTTTAGTTTTTCATTAATCTCCGCAGTCGGCTCTAAGAGAGAAATCATTGAGGGTAAGTAGATTTAAAAACTGTTCACGGAACTGTCGAACCTTTCCTTACAACAAGATACTAATCTACTTGGTGCGTATCTGCCACGGTCCCCACAAATCCAGATCAATTATCGAAAAGGATAGCCCTCTGCTCTAAAAATTAGAAGCAGCAGGGCTATTTGTGCAGCGTGCTGAAAAGGTACGTATTTTTTTATATTATACGCTTGCCTAAAATCTTGTTTTTTTACTGTATACCCGTATAATGATGATAATAAAACGTCGTTCCTTAATGGGGAACTTGGGAGGTTGTTAGTAAATGAGAGAAGTAGGAACTGTACAATCAGTTGACCGGGCATTACTGATCCTGGAAAAACTTAAAGAAGCTCCAAAAGGTCTCGGTGTTACTGAGTTATCGACGGAGTTAAAAGTATCGAAGAGTACAGCGCACCGGTTATTAATGTCATTGCTCAAGAAAGGATTCGTGCGACAGGATCCCGAAAATCAGAAATATATACTTGGCCTGAAGCTGATCGAATTCGGCCAGACTGTTACAGATCATCTGGATATCCGTAACATAGCATCCGGGCATCTCCGACAGCTGGCTGAAAAAGTAGGAGAGACAGCCCATCTAGTGATTAGAGAACGGTCAGAAATTGTGTATATTGATAAAATTGAAAGCTCTGCAACAATCCGGATGTTTTCTAATATCGGAAAACGTGCCCCTATGCACTGTACAGGAGTTGGCAAAGCCATTCTTGCATTCTTGCCTCACCAGGAAATCGTTACGATTGTGGAGGAAAAAGGATTAGAGGGGTTCACACCGAAGACGATCATCGAGCTTGACGCACTGCTCGATCATTTGGAGATGATCCGGAACAGAGGCTACTCGATAGATGATGAAGAACATGAGCTGGGTATCAAATGCGCAGCTGCTCCCATTTTGAACTACAAAGGTGAGGTGATTGCCGGCATAAGTGTAGCAGGCCCGATTATGAGGGTAAGCGAGGAAAAGCTTGAAGAAATGGCGGCAGAAGTACTCAAAACATCAAAAGCAATTTCTATGGATTTAGGGGGAGTTATTTAGAAAATATTAATTTTGAATTGACTTTGTTTTTAGTTTAGCTATATAATTGTATAAAGTAATTAAGTGAAACGTCGTTCCTTATTGAGGAACGACTAAAAAATAATCATTTAATGAAACGGTGTTCCTTATTAAGGAATAGAGAGGGAGCGTTAGAATGAATTCGATTCTAGAGAGAATAGCTAATGAAAAGATTGTAGCCATCATCCGCAGTCAATCGTCTGAGAAATTAGCAGAAACTGTCGGCAGCCTTTATAAAGGAGGAATCCGGACCGTTGAAATCACAATGAACACCCCTGGCGCCCTGAAAAGCATAGAGGATATGAAAGCGCTTTACCCTGACTTGATCATCGGGGCTGGCACTGTCCTGGATTCAGAAGCAGCTGTACTGGCAATAAATGCAGGAGCCAGTTTTCTATTGGCTCCTACGCTTTCATCAAAAGCGATTGAAGCATCAAACCGGTATGATGTTCCATTGATTCCTGGTGTTTTTACACCTACCGAGGCTCTGACTGCGTATGAATATGGAGCCAAAATGGTTAAAATATTCCCTATTCGAAATTTAGGGCCGGGTTTTCTGAAAGATCTTAAGGGACCACTGCCATTTGTCCAAACAATGGCTGTAGGTGGGATTTCTCTTGATAATGCCAAAAGCTATTTAGAGGCTGGTGCATCATCTTTGGGAATCGGCAGCTCACTTGTGGATGACAAATTGGTTCAGACAGGCAACTTTGAAGAAATTCAGCGGCGAGCATCACAATTTGTAGAGGTGGCACGCCAAGTATAGACAGCGAGATGAATACAGAAAAGCGGTGATGAAATGTTTACCATCCTTATTGACTCGGGAACAACCAATTCACGAATCAGACTGATCGAAAGCAGTAAGAACTTGATAACAGATATTGAAAAAGTTCGCATCGGTGTCAGGAATACAGCGATTGAGGGAACGAATGAAGGACTGAAAAATCATTTACATAACGGTATTGCAAATTTACTGGAAAGAAATAATTTATCTGCAGCTAATATCGAGTATATAGTAGCTTCAGGGATGATTACCTCTAAACTAGGAATTCTTGAGGTGCCTCATCTGACTGCGCCTGTTACTGCAGAAGATTTTGCAAAGAATTCTCAAGTCGCGATATTAGACGAATTTTTTAATATTCCCTGTATTTTTGTACCGGGTATGAGCAACTATGCAGCAAATGTGGCTGATCAGGTTGATCAAATTAATCAATTTGATGTAATGCGGGGAGAAGAAGTTGAATCTCTAGGTTTATTAAAGCAATTGGAATTAGAAGGGAGAGGGATTTTGGTATTGCCGGGCTCCCATACAAAGTTTGTGATGGTGGATCGAAATCGTACACTGTCTTCCTGCCTATCTACATTGGCTGGTGAAACACTGATGGCCATTCAAAAAGAAACTATATTATCTGATTCGGTGAGCTCAAAACTGGTTCAATCAGTCGATGAAAGTATGTTGCTTAAAGGGTTCAGAGCGGCGGAAACGCATGGTCTTACCCGAAGCTTTTATCATGTTAGACTGCTGGAGCTTTTCACAGATGTAACGGATAACGAAAGAGCCAACTATTATGCGGGTGCAGTAATCCATGAGGATCTGAAATCTCTTCTGAGTAGTGTTCATGATAGTAAAGATATTGAGTGGGTTGTAGTTGGCGGATCTAATCCTTTACGAAGCTTATTTACTATTCTGCTGAAGCATTTGGGTCCAAAATGGAATGTAATTGAGGCAAGTGATTTGCAGGTTGAATACTCTCTTGTATTGGGCGCACAGGAAGTTGCTGAAAGAATTGATCAGAATTTATTCAAAAATTGTAAAAAACATATATAATTAGGGAGGTAATTGTATGAAGAAGAGTATGAAGTGTATCGGATTGTTTATTGTGTCAGTATTGATGCTGGCAATCGCAGGATGTGGAAATGACAAATCGGAAAATGCAAGTGACAGTGCCGGCTCAGGTGACAAAACAGACTTCCCGTCGAAAGCCATCACGATGATTTCACCTACATCAGCCGGCGGTGGAACAGACGCGACTGCAAGAGCGTTGGCGGCAGATGTTGAAAAGCACTTGGGACAGTCTATTGGCGTAGTTAATAAGCCGGGTGGCAGTGGTTCTGTCGGAATGACTGAAGGCGCTAATGCGAAACCGGACGGCTATACAGTAACTATGGTTATTGCAGAATTAACAATGCTTGAACATATGGGCGTTTCCACGTTGAATCAGGACCAGATGAAAGCGGTTGCTATGATCAACTTGGATCCAGCGGCACTTACAGTTCCTGCAGATGCACCGTATGATACATTGGAAGAATTTATTGATTATGCTAAAGAGCATCCTGGTGAACTTCAGGTCGGTAATGCGGGAACGGGCTCTATCTGGCATGTGGCTGCTGAAAGTTTAGCTAAGAATGCAGACATTGAATTAAACCACGTACCATTTGAAGGAGCTGCACCTGCTGTAACAGCTTTGGTCGGTGGACATGTGGACGCAGTCACAGTCAGTCCGGCAGAAGTAAAAACTCAGCTGGATGCCGGTAACTTGAAGACCCTTGCAATAATGTCTGATAAGAGATCAGATATTATTCCTGACGTACCGACATTTACAGAAGCAGGCCTTGAAAGTGAAACAATTGCCACTTGGAGAGGGATCACAGTACCAAACGACACACCGGATGAAATTGTCACAATTCTGCAGGATGCTTTCTTGAAGGCAGCGGATGAAGAGGGCTTCAAAAAATTCATGAGCAGTAATGGATTGGGAATTGAATTGAAGAAAGCAGATGAATTTAATGCGTTCATGGATGAAAACTACGATTATTACAAAGAGATGTTTGCAGAGTTGGGCTTAGGCAATAAATAAAGATTGGGACTTCCCAATCTTTGTTTTTTCACTATTTAATAGAAGTGAGGTGTGTGGCTATGAAGGTTCCGCATATAACGAGTGGGATTATTTCTATCTGTTTAGGCGGGTTGTTTTACTATTTGACTCTGGACTTTCCTAAATTAAACACTGCGGATACGGGGGCGGCATTTTTGCCCAGAATATACTGCGGTTTGTTGATTCTTTTTGGGATTATACTATTAATTCAGGGGATACGGGATCATTCGAAAAATGAAGAAAGTTCTCAAACAGTTAGATACGCATTGATCGCGATGGTCATTGTGCTGGCTTATATTTTGGTCATTCCCTATATCGGTTTTTATGTATCCACAGCTTTAACGATCTTCAGTTTGTTGTTTTTTTCTAAAGTCCGTAAGGCTGTTACGTTGGTGAGTGTTCCGTTAGGGGCCGTTTTGTTTGTCTTTCTTGTATTTGAAAAACTATTGAAAGTTTCGATTCCCATGGGATCTTTATTCTTATAAAAAGGCGGTGATTAAATGAGTTTATTAATGGAAGGTATAGTTAATATTCTTCACTGGGATGTTCTTCTTTTCCTGACTTTTGGTACTTTATTAGGGATTATCATTGGATCCCTGCCCGGTCTAACTTCGACTATGGGGGTCGCGCTGATGCTGCCTTTGACTTTCGGAATGGATGCGGTGACCGGGATTTTATTACTGATCGGGGTCTATTTTGGTTCAGTGTACGGAGGCTCACTGACCGCTATTTTAATCAATACACCGGGTACCCCCGCTTCTGCAGCTACTGTAATCGACGGGTACCCGCTTACTCAGAAGGGAAAAGCACAGAAGGCGCTAACAGTATCAACACTGTCTTGTGCAATTGGTGGTCTTGTCAGTGTAATTGTACTCATTTTAGTTGCACCGCAATTAGCTAATTGCGCATTAAAGTTTAGCGCGCCTGAGTCTTTCGCTTTGGCGCTATTTGGCTTGTCGATTGTATCCAGCATCGCCGGAGATTCACTTGTGAAAGGATTAATGGCCGGAACATTGGGACTGCTGATCGCCTCAATCGGATTGGACCCAATCGGAGGCTTTCCACGTTTTACATTTGGAATGTCGGAATTGTCTTCCGGTATTAATTTTATTCCTATTATGATCGGACTGTTTGCGGCTTCTGAAGCTTTTAAATCAATGGAAGACATATTCACTGAAAATAAAGTGAAAGTGACTATTGATAAAGTGAAATTAAAGTGGCTGGAGTTTAAAGGATTGATTGGTACCATTCTCCGTTCCGCAGGTATTGGGACTTTTACAGGCATGGTTCCGGGAGCTGGAGCGGATATTGCAGCTTTCGTCGCCTATAATGAAGCGAAACGATTTGCCAAAAATAAAGAGGAGTTCGGCAAAGGTGATCTGCGTGGGGTAGCAGCGCCAGAGGCAGCGGGAAACAGTGTAACTGGAGGAGCTATGATCCCGTTATTGACTTTGGGGATTCCCGGAGATGCGGTTACAGCAGTTTTATTGGGAGCGTTAATGGTGCAGGGGTTGCAGCCCGGTCCAATGTTATTTGAATCGAATGGGCCAATCGTTTATACGTTATTTGTGGGAATGCTGTTGGCGAATGTACTGTTATTGGTCTTTGGTCTGCTTGGAATTCGTTTGTTCACAAAAGTGCTGTTAATTCCACAAACAATACTCACGCCGCTGATCCTTATGTTATGTGTGGTAGGTGCCTATTCATTAGGAAATAATTACTTCGATATAGTTGTAATGTTTATCGCTGGTGTAGTAGGTTACTTTTTTAAACGGTTTAAAATTCCAGCTTCACCCGTCATTTTAGGGTTGATCTTAGGACCGATGTTGGAAAGCAATTTCCGAAGAGCTTTGGTTATGTCGCAAGGGGACTTGAGTATTTTCTATACAAGACCTATTACGGTCGTTCTATTAGTGATTGCGGTTATTACTCTGTTCACACCGTTATTTTCGAAAAAATTATTTAAAAAATCATAAGGAGGAGTATAGATGAAAATTACAAACTTTGAATTGTTTCAGGTGCCTCCCAGATGGCTGTTTCTCAAAATAGAAACAGATGAAGGATTGGTAGGCTGGGGAGAGCCTGTCGTGGAAGGGAGGGCCCATACTGTAAAAGCTTGTGTAGAGGAATTGATGGAATATTTAATAGGGAAAGACCCGATGAATATAGAGGATCATTGGAATAAGCTGTACCGGTCAGGATTTTACAGGGGTGGTCCTATTCTAATGAGTGCACTATCAGGAATTGATCAGGCGCTGTGGGACATTAAAGGGAAGTTTTTCAATGCGCCTGTTCATCAATTAATGGGTGGCGCTTGCAGAGATTCTATTAAAGTATATTCATGGATTGGAGGAGACCGTCCTTCTGATGTAGGAGTGGCAGCCAAGTCTATAGCTGATGCGGGTTTTACTGCCTTGAAAATGAATGGGACGGAAGAATTGCAGTATATTGACTCGTTTGAAAAAGTGGATCAAGTACTGGAAAGAGTAGCCGCTGTAAGGGATGCTGTAGGGGAATATATAGGAATAGGCATTGATTTCCACGGCCGTGTACATAAGCCGATGGCAAAAATACTGGCTAAGGAATTGGAGCAATTCAGACCTATGTTCATTGAAGAACCCGTACTTACCGAGAATATGGAAGCTCTTAAGGAAATCGCTCAACATACCGCAATTCCGATTGCAATGGGCGAAAGAATGTATTCTAGATGGGATTTTAAAAATATATTAAACGATGGCTATGTAGACATTATCCAGCCCGATTTGTCGCATGCCGGTGGAATCACGGAAGTAAAGAAAATTGCCGGTATGGCTGAAGCATATGATGTGGCTCTTGCCCCTCATTGTCCGCTTGGTCCGATTGCTCTAGCTGCCTGCCTACAAGTGGATGCAACTTCTCATAATGCGGTCATACAGGAACAAAGCTTGGGAATTCATTATAATAAAGGCAGCGATTTATTAGACTATATTACTGATAAATCTGTTTTTGACTATAAGGAAGGCTATGTCGCAATCCCTAAAGCTCCCGGTCTGGGCATTGAAATCGATGAAGATTATGTGAGACGGCAAGCCAAGATAGGACATAATTGGAAAAGTCCTGTGTGGAGACATAAGGATGGTAGTATAGCAGAGTGGTAACAGTTGAATAGGAGGGAAGTTCTGTATGAAGCCCAAAGTATTTATTGCTAAGCCCATACCTCAAGAGGTGGAAGATTATATAGCACAACACTGTGAGTATAAAATCTGGAACAAGGAAGAAGCGATTCCAAAAAGTGAATTGCTGAAGGAAGTAGCTGAAGTAGAAGGACTGATGACTCCAAAAGGGGTAATCACGAAGGAGTTCTTAACATATGCCCCTCACTTGAAGGTTGTGAGCAATATTGCAGTGGGATACGATGCGTTTGATACGGAGGCGATGAGAGAAAGACGGGTCATTGGCACACATACTCCCTACGTGCTAGATGACTCGGTCGCTGATTTGGTATTTGGACTGCTGCTTTCCGCGGGAAGAAGAATTGTAGAATTCGACCGCTATGTCAAAGAGGGTAAATGGGAAAAGCCGTTGGATAGCCGGGAGTTTTACGGGAAGGATATTCATCACGCGACAATAGGTATTATTGGATTGGGCCGTATCGGGGAAAAAATTATGAAACGGGCAAGTGCCGGTTTCGATATGAAAGTTCTTTATCATAATAGGTCACGGAAAATAGAATTGGAAAACCAATACGGCGTATTATATAGAGACATAGATGATTTGTTAAGGGAGTCTGATTATGTGGTCGTTATGCTGCCTCTTAATGAATCTACAACTCATATTATAGGCAAAGGGCAGTTTGAGCTCATGAAAAATGATGCGGTCTTCATTAATTGTTCGAGAGGAAAAGTGGTCGATGAACAGGCTTTGATTTCTGCTTTGCAGAATAATGAAATCCGTGCTGCCGGGCTCGATGTATTTGAAATAGAACCTATAGAAAAAGATAACCCTCTGTTGAAGATGAATAATGTTATTACATTGCCTCATATAGGTTCCTGCACCAACAACACCCGATTCGATATGGCTATGACAGCTGCAGAAAACATGGTGGCAGCCCTTACGAATCAAACTCCTCCAAATGTTGTGAAGGAACTACAAGACTTAGTAAAATGAAGTTAAATCGAGGCTTTAGTGGTGTCATCTTTCTGACGCCATTGAAGCTTTTATTAAAAAGTTACTAGGTTCCCGCACAACTAATCCTCAATTCTGAATTTCAAACATCATTGGGAAGTGTAACTGTCATATAATTCAGACTTACATAAATTTCACTCTCTAAAACAATAATCCACTAGCTGGCTTCCCGTTAACCCAGTTTGTTGCCGTATACTAGCTAGTTTTTCGCGCTGGACATCTTGAATTCTAATTTGATAAGCACTCATTTCTGACACTACAGCACAATATATTGTAATTAGCTTAAACAATGAAGCGTTACAAACAATTTTACCCTCATGACAAATAAGTGTATCCAACTTGTTTAGTTTTTCATTCATCTCCACAGTCGACTTTAAAAGGGAAATCGTTGATGGTAAGTAGATAGTCGTTCGTTTCGAAACCGTTTTTCGTTCACAACTTTTAGATGTTCATCATCCTGATACCAGCAAGACAATGCCTCCTCGTTTAAATAGTGATTTAGGAATTGAAAAGGCACTTCCTTCTTGCCGGCAGGTTACCACGTTTGATATAGCTCGGTAATTACTTCATGCGCCTTTGATTGTAATGTGTAGCATTCCGAGAAATTTGTTTGAGACGTGGATCTACAACTCATTTATAAACAGGGGAGTGAGCGGTAAAAAATCTTTTAGTTATGAATAGCAGTATTCTGCCTAGTCAAAATCTTCAATTCGGTGAATGAATTGAAACCTCGATTTTCGATACCTTTGCTTCGTTATACAGCCATCCCCCAGCAACTTCCCGCAAATCCGATGATATAATTGTTTGCTAACCTCCATTAAATTCACCAGTTAATGGGGATGTTCGTTCTATTATCTTATGTTTGACGGCTTAATCCTACTTGGATCATCAGGCAGATTATCTAGCTTGTTTCCAGTAGATAATCTGCCTGATCAGCCGATATAAAAAGTACTACTTAACTTAAAGGAAGACGACATCTATGTATGAAAACTCCGTAGAGGAACTCGAACTGCTTAAACAGCAACTGGAGCGGGTTAAGCAGCAAGATCGTATCCTTGCAGAGATCGAGCGCAAGTTGCATGGGATGAAAGAGATTGCTCAGTACGCCGCAGAGCATCGATTGTTAGCTGATGAGCAAGAGAGGTTGGATAAGCAAATGCAAGAACATCAGAATGCGATTATGTCGTTGGAGAACTATCTGTCTTAAATAATAGTAGTTGTTCAATTTTACTAATCCGCAATCCCTTACTGATTTATTGCAGATGACAGCACAAAAGAATTAATTCACTGTAATTAATCAAAAGGCATTTGAGTAGATTGCTTAGGTCTACAAGAATGCACATGAAGTGAATTTGGAAAAATAAAGAAGCGTAGGGTCCAATAGGAAGTGTGCTGGTTTGAATGCCACCTTCCACTTGTTTGTCGTTGTTTAATGTTTATATTTGGTACGCGTATTTATTCAAAGGTATGACATTCAATCTGAAAGTCACATGGATATTGAATCTTTCGATAAACAATATATGGAACAGGTGTGATATAGTGGGGACAAAAAGTTCCTTTTCTGAAAAAAAGAAACGCATGCGCGAGTGGCATGAGTTTCTTTCACGAGATACGCTAACGCGTGTTCAAATGACACGAGTTATACGCATACATATTATTATGTTACTAATCTTAACAAGTATACATACAGTCTGTCAAGAAAGTGGTGGGTTTTGTGAATGGAACTAAAAGTACAGAGATCATTATTTGCTTCGATGAAAGCGGTAAACAGAAACAAGATCCCATTCAATTAATGGGGGCAGTTAGTATTCCTTCAATTGTTTACAATCATCCTAACCACGCTGACATTCATGCGCTAAATGATAAGTACAAATTTCATTGGACAAGTTATGGAGGCTACTCTAAGGATCGGGAGGGAATAGAGTTACTATTTGAGCTGCTAGAACCTTTAGTCCCTTACATACAAATAAACATTATACATTATTCAAGAAATAAGCTAGATAGCCAAGCAGGATTGTTCACATCAGCTTACTCCTCAAAACAGAAAATCCTAAGTGATATGATTTACACAAAGTTGCCTGAAAGAATTTTTTATGGTTTGTTGAGAGGATATGGTGAACAAAATCAGCTGCATGCAAAAATATTTATCGAGGATGCGACCGAGTATCGCTCCAAACATCTCGATGTGCATGTGAAAGATACTCTGAACATACACTCACTTTATCGAGGAGAGTATTTTGTCATAACTGAATGCCATTATCGTTCGAAGGGAAAAGAAATTGGAGTAGAGTTAATTGATTTGCTATTAGGCATGGTCGGTCTCATATTAGATAATCCGGTTGCTCCGGGGACCAAGAAAAAGGCTAAGATTGCCTTGGTGCTGAAATTATTAAAGAATGATAAATTACAACCTTTAATAAATCGCTTAAGATTATTTCAGTTGAATCATTCTAACCAGTTGGTAGAAGTTGATTTCAATTATAGTATTAAATTGTTCATCAATCGAAATTTTAATGACTACCTTAAAATATAAAAATTGTGTAATGGTGATGTAGAGGGCGGCTCTTCTAATATACGAAAGTAGAAGGTGGAAGTCTAGAACGATTTTGGAGTGTTCTTGTATTATCCGATCGGTTGCCAGAGTAATGTGAATGTTGAATGACTTAACTCATTAAGTGCTAATTTCCTTATTTGAGCAGAAATTGATTGCTCAAATAAAAGACATTCTGCATGGTCAAAATCAAAGTGCAGCCGAGGTGGAGATTCAAATACTCAAAAGCAATTTTAAAACCTTTCCAAACTTAAAGATTATGCGAGCTATACGAATAAGTCGCTACTGTTGCATAAGCATAGAAATGGTTTTAACTTGCCTAGACACCACAAAACTAAAACAGGCCCCGTGGATGAATAAGCAAACGCGCCTATCGAAATAGTCATGTCTGTTTTGCGCACAGACAAGCATGAGAAATGGAACGGAAAAAGTAAAACCGCTGTCGAAACGCCCCTCATATATGGTAAACTAATATGCTTACCATATACGATAAGAAATTGAGGAATAGATATGTCAAACAACACCATGAAAAAAGGAAGTCACCTTTCGTTTTTACCGCTCATTGTTTTTGTAATTCTTTTCATCGGCTCAGGTATCGTTACAAAAGATTTTTCTATCATGCCGCTGAACGTTGCCATTCTCATTGCGGCAGCACTTGCGCTTGTGATGAATCGAAAGGAGTCTTTCGGCACCAAAGTTGATATTTTCATGAAGAGCGCAGGGCATCCAAATATCCTTTTAATGGCGGTCATCTTTCTTTTGGCTGGTGCTTTTGCAGGTGTCGCCAAGGGAATGGGTGCTGTTGAATCAACGGTCAATCTTGGGTTGTCGATGTTGCCAGCGAATTTACTCATGGTCGGTTTGTTTATTATTGGCTGCTTCATCTCTATTTCGATGGGGACTTCGATGGGAACGATTGTCGCGTTGGCACCGATCGGAGTGGGTATTGCCAGTCAGACGGATATTCCGGTGGCGCTTGCCATGGCGACTGTTATTGGTGGCGCGATGTTTGGGGATAACTTGTCCATGATTTCGGATACAACGATTGCAGCGGTCCGGACGCAGCATACGAAAATGAAAGATAAGTTTAAAGTGAATTTTTTTATTGTCCTGCCGGGTGCGATCTTGACGATGATTCTTCTTGGCTTCTTAACGCACGGCAATACAGCTGATCTAACAGGTAACCACCCGTACCAATTCGTAAAAATTTCGCCATATCTGGCTGTTTTAGTCGGTGCTTTGGCTGGCACACATGTGTTAATCGTGTTAGCAGGCGGGATTATTATTGCTGGTGTGATTGGTTTGATGGACGGCTCCTACAACTTGCAAAGCTATCTGAAGGCAATCGCTGACGGTGTTGTCGCGATGGAGGATTTGGCGATGGTATCGATTTTAATTGGCGGCATCGTTGGGATTATTCAGCATAACGGTGGTATTGATTATTTATTGCGCATGATTACGAGTAAGATTCAAACGAAAAAGGGTGCCGAATTTGGTATTGCGGGTTTAGTGAGTGCAGCGGATATTGCGACCGCGAATAACACAATCGCCATTATTATAACTGGACCGGTCGTGAAGCATATTGCGGATGAATATGAGATCGATCCCCGCAAGTCGGCCAGTTTGCTCGACACGTTCTCTAGCGTTTGGCAAGGTGTTTTGCCCTATGGTGTACAAATGCTTGCTGCTTCGGGGCTCGCTGCCATTTCACCGGTGAGCATTATCATGTATTCATTTTATCCAGTATTGATGGGAATTTGTTGTGTAATCGCGATTTTGGTTGGTTTTCCGAGGTTTAAAGGGGCGGAGAAAAAGGAGTAAGGAGTACGATTTTTATCTCAATCCAAAAAGAAGTTGTCCAAGAAGTCATATGTGGGGACCTGGTACCTCGAACAAACCCAAAAAAGCGAACAGCTATGTAAGCCGTTCGCTCAATTCTTATCCCCAAATCTCTTTGGAAATATCCACAATGAATTTCAACTTCGCCCATTGTTCTTCTTCGGTTAAAATATTGCCATGATGAGTGGAAGCAAAGCCACATTGAGGGCTGATGCATAATTGCTCCAATGGGACATAGTTTGTTGCTTCTTCCACACGTGCTTTAATATTCTCCTTACTTTCCAAATCACCGTGTTTTGATGTGAATACACCGAGCACGACTCGGGGACCGCCGTTTGGTATGTATTCCAATGGTTTGAAGTCTCCGGAACGATCATCGTCGTATTCCAGGAAGAATCCGTCCACTTTTTCCTTTGCAAATAAGACAGGGGCGATTTTAGCATAGCTGCCTTCAAAAGCCCAATTAGATCGGTAGTTACCGCGGCAAAGATGAGTCGTTACAATTAAGTCTTCTGGTTTATCTTCCAACACCCCATTGGCTACCCGCAATGCTAAGTCAATTAACTCTTCGCGGGAATGACCGCCGTCGTTAAATGGAATTTCGGGAGCATTGAGACCGGCGATATATACATCATCCAACTGTAAATACCGGCACCCGGCATCATAAAAGGCTTGGATTGCCTCACGGTACGTACTGATAATATCTTTTGCATATTCTTCAATGTCCGGGTAAATGTCCGGGTTGCGGATGCCCGCGTTAAATAATTGGTTGGGGCTCGGAATCGTTTGTTTGGCAATGGCACGGTCCCCGACGATCTCTTTAAATTCGATGAAGTCTTTTATGTGTGGGTGGTCCTGATTGAAGGAGACTTTCCCGATAACCCGTACATCGTATCTTTCCGTTTCTTCCCCTTTGAATGAAAAGCCTTCTTCCGGGATGTAGCCTTCCACTCCGTTTAAATGCTCAAGAAAATCCGTATGCCAAAATCTGCGGCGGAATTCTCCGTCTGTCACTGCTTTCAAACCTACTTCGATTTGCTTATCAACGATATGTTTAATTTCCTCTGTTTCGATTTCATGCAGCGTTTGTGAAGAAATGTTTCCTTCTTGGAAATCCTTTCTTGCCTGATGAATTCTTTCCGGTCGTAATAGACTCCCCACGTGATCCGCTCTAAACGGCGCTTTGACTAATGTCTTTACCATCAATACCCACTCCTTATTTTATAATTTTAATTAAAATGTAGGACCGAAATTAATTTATGTCCTTGGTAATTCCCAAATTCAAAAACCCTCTCCTAATAAATAAGAAGAGGGATAGGTAGACAAATTGGAATTACCTGCTCATCTTATCTTCTAGCATTATGCTACTGGAATTGGCACAGTTCTTATAAAAGTCCGTTGCCGAGGCTTCAAAGGGCCAGTCCCTCTACCTCTCTAGATAAGAAATTTCAAAATATTAAGTTGTTAGAACTCAATATACCATGTAGAAAAGAATTGTCAATAAATAAATGATAGATTGTATCTGAGTATGATTTTGTCGTACCAGTTCATCACACAACTTGAACATTTCCTGAATTACTTACATGGTCTATCTATTTCTCTAAGGAAGAAGCCTCTACGGGATTATCGGTACTAGTCAAATACAAGTTTAAAAAGAATTGATAACGTGTGATATAATTGAGAGAATCACAAAGTGCGACCCTAAGTGCCCATAAATTCCCTAAGAGGTTTGCGCAAAAAAACAGCAAAATCCTCTTTAAATCAGGAATATTAGTTTGCATATCTAGGGAAATACGATTTTAACTGCACTATATAGTATTTAAAGTATTGATGAACACAATATATCGCAGTCATTCTCTGTATAGAGAGTGTGGATTGAAATCCAAGTTAAGTGCTTTTGTTGAAGCAGAAAAGTGAAACATAAAGGCATATCCGGCGGTTTCTATGGAATAAGCGTGAACCATAAAAATACGTACTTTTTAGCCATGGAGTATAAAAGGAAATCTACTTGTTCTGTCAATTCACGACAGACACATAGAACTCACTTGTCATAATCATACCCATCAAAATGTATGTCTTCTCATTAAACCAAATAAGGTAAATTAGGCCTTCCTAATTAGCGTAATAAAACATTTGCCCCAACGGAAATTAGACACTCATGGATTAAAAAGGTATCATATAAGTATATAGGCACGTAGGAAATTTTTCCTTGTGAATTCTGAGGAGGTAATTAGCGTGATCAATCCTAGCAGTCCAGTGCCGCTTCATATACAACTTAGAAAGAGTATAGAACAAAAGATAACGCAAGGTCTATTTGAGGAGAAAATACCAAGTGAACGTGAATTAATGGAAACATATAATGTGAGCAGAAGCACTGTTCGAGAAGCTATCTCACAATTAGTTATCGATGGAATACTAGAAAAAAAACATGGTAGGGGAACATTTATTTCAAAACATCCTGTTCATTATTGGCAGGGGAATTTTATTAGTACAACTGAAATGATTGAGCGTATGAACAAGATTCCTAGTACTAAACTAATTGAACATGGAATTGAAGTAGTTCCTGAGGAATTAAATAAGGCGATTGCTTTAGAGAATGCGTATCTGATTAAGCGTGTTCGTTATGCAAATGAGGTGCCACTTGCGATCGAAACACAGTATTATCCTGTTAATATAGGTCTACAATTGGCAAATCTAGATATTAGCCATGGAACACTATATGATTTAATGGAGAAAGAACTGTCTATTCGGCTTCATGAAGCTGATGAAAAGATTACCGCTCAAAAAATATCAATTGAAGATGCGGAATTACTTAATCTTCCTGAAGATTGTTATACTTTACACTTAGAGCGATTTGTATATGACGTGAATGGTGATTTGGTTGAATATTGTATAGCTGATTATAATCCTGAGTTATATTCACTTCATTTTAAGTCAGCAAGGGCTGGTAAATAAAAGAAGACTCCTCACTAAATGGGAGTCTTCTTTTTTATTTATAAGTTTGTTGCAACTTGTTTTGTGTTTTCATAAATTACTTCTCCGTTTATAATAGTCATTTCAACTGAAATGTCTTTAATTTCTAACGGATCAATTGCAGTAGGGTCTCGATCAAGTACAGCAAAGTCCGCTAATTTTCCAACCTCTACACTACCTAATTGGTCTTCTTCAAAGTTTAATCGTGCTCCATATATAGTCATTGATTTTATAGCTTCTAAGACATCTATCTTTTGGCCTTCTCCTAACACCTTACCTTCCCGTGTAATACGATTAGCCGCTGCCCAGATAGAAAATAAGGGGGAAATGGCAGTGATTGGACAGTCTGAATGTAATGTATAAAGCATATCTAAATCTGAGGCATCTTTTAAGGGGTTCATGCGTTCTGCTCTTTCAGGTCCTAAAAATATTCGTTTATGACGATCCCCCCAATAGTACACATGATTGATAAAGAAAGAGGCGGCGATATCATGTTTTTTCATTTCCTGTAAGTCCTCTACAGTAGCGGTTTGTACGTGTTCAATGCGATGTCGATGGTCTATTTTCGTATTGGAATTAAGGGCGTATTTGTACGCTTCAATAATCGAGCCAATTGCCTGATCACCATTCCCGTGCGTTGTAACACGAAAACCACGCTTATGGAAATCAAGGACATAAGAATTTAAAGTATCTTGATGAAAAATTAATTCACCGTATAACTCGTCATCACAATAGTAAGGTTTACGCAATGCGCCAGTCAACCCTTGAATAGAACCGTCTTGAAATAGCTTGGCACTATCTAACTTTGCTTTCCCATTCGAGTCTTTCAAGATTCTTTCTCGTAATTCTTCAGCGTGAAATTTTTCGAATGGGCCACCTTCCGATAATAAATCATACATAATCATTAGACGCATACGCAGTTGGTTTGCACCTTCTTTTAATGCGACCATATGCAAGTCATATTCGGGCCGGCCAAATACTAAACCTACGCCTGCATCTGAACTTGTCGTGATGCCTTGTGCCAAATAGTCTTCTGACGCGAGTCCCATTAATTTAATAACTTCTTCATCTGTAGGAATCGGAGCGTGCTTATAAACTATATCCATTGCTGAAGGTTCAAATAACACACCATTCAGGGAGTTATTTTCTTCTCTTCCAAAATGGCCGCCTTCAGGATTCTCAATTGACTCATCAACTCCCGCAAGCTTGAGTGCATAGGAGTTTGCGACTGCTAAATGATTCGAGATATGTTTTATAAATATTGGACGATTCGTACTTACTTTATCCAAATCATGACGAGTAGGATGTCTATTCTCTTTTAGCAAGGTATCATCGTACCCGTACCCGATAATCCAGCTGCCATCCGAATGTGTATTGTGATGTGTTCGAAGGTTGTTGAGAATATCCTCGATACTTTCATTTTTTGGTGAAGAACAGTCTACTTGGTTTTTATTAAGTGCATACATAAGTAAATGGTTATGAGTATCAATAAAACCAGGAATGAGCGTCTGGCCTTCTAAATCATGAACAATGAGTTTATCGTCTTTCTCAATCTCTTTTTTTATAAGATCGAACTCACTATTGGTCCATATTCCTGTGATTTTGCCTTTATAGGATGCTACAACATTCGCATGACTGTTTTCCTCGTCAATAGTTAAAACGTTTGCATTTTTAAATAGTCTGTCCACTTGTATCATGGCATTCATTCTCCTTACATGTATTTAAATTTTATGAATATCAAAATTAGCGAAGGGATCGTTACTAACGAAATTATAGTTGACATAACGGTAGCAAATGCTCCAAACACCTCATCTTTAGAGTACTTTGTAAATAAAATGGATGCTAGCGTTAGTGAAGGCATCATTGCCTGAATGAGCAGCACTTTATTGATCATCACATCCATCTGAATCGGTAAAATACTAATAATAAAAAGTGTAATTATCGGTAATACTACTAACTTTGAGAAAATAGGTGAAAAGATATTTACATTTGTTGTTTTTATTGCACTTTTATTTTCACTCTTAGACATAATTAATAATCCAATATAAAACATTGCTAGGGGAGATGCTAAAGCCGCCAACTGGTTAGATAAATCAATGAAAATTTCAGGAGGCCGATAATTTATAAATGTACATAATAAGCCTACGATTATTGCGACAATTGGAATATTAATGAGCGATTTTATGTTGACTATCGAGAAGGCGTAAGAATTTTTTAATATCATGACACCTACTGTCCAAATTACGATATCCACACCTGCATCAAAAATAGCTGCATAAAGCGCTCCTTCAGGTCCAAGTATTGCAGCGCATAAAGGAATCCCGATAAAACCTGTATTCCCTAGACCGGATAAAAGAGCAATCTCTTGTCGAAGCCTACGGTTACCGGAAAATGAAGAAGCAAAAACCCATCCAATTCCAATTCCGATCGTATTAATAACAACGGAAAGGATTAAGACGATTCCGATATTTCTCAACATTGATTGGTCAATATTGACTTTAAAAATACTAGAAAGAATGATACAGGGCATAGCTACATTTACAATAAGTAGTGTATACGTTTTCTTAGTACTTTCGTTAATCGGTGTTACTCGGGCAAGTGCAACACCGATTACGATCATCATTCCAATTAGAGTTATTGAATTAAATACTGTGCTTAGTTGCATTCGAACCACATCCTAAATTCATCCAATTATCGTATGCTCATTTTATGTTCACCATTGGTGTTAGTAAGCGAACCTTACTTGCCGTCAACAAACTAACAATAATTGTTACAACAAAGTTGAAAACTAATGCAACTAGACCATTATTAATTGCAAATACACTTATGCCAGTGAATTGTAGGAACAATGCGACAGTGATTCCTGCAATAATACCTGCGCCCACTCCTTTGGCTGTTGCACTTTTGGAGAATAGAATAGCCAAAAGTCCGGGTAAGATTTGTCCGAAACCGAAATAGGCAGTATTGACAAGGTGGAGCATCAAACTCGGCATTCCAACAGTTAAAACCATCGAGATAAGTAGGTAACCAATTACTACAAATTGAGACCACTTTCTTTGTTTGTTTTCAGGGATACCTGGCATAAGGTTACGAGTAAAAATACCACCCACAACTAATGAAGTGATAGCAAGTACTAATAAGCCTGACAACGCGGCACCAGCAGCGACTATGCCGACAACCCAAGATGGTAATAATTCAATTGCCGTGGCAATAAACGCATGATTTGGATTATCGACGTTTGGAAGACCAACAAGTGCAAAGTAAGATGAAGCGATTAAGAATGGGTACATTAGCATATAAAGAGGCATAAATCTTTGTGCGCGCTTAATCGTTTTTTCTGATTTACTCGTGAATACGACCGTCACAATAAATGGTAAACAATAAAAAGCGACTGCTTGAAAAATGATTGTGGTTACGGAAAAGGTCAAATCACTAGTATTGGTAAATGATAATGATGTACCATGAGATTTAGCGGCTGAAAATAGATTATGAACGCCATCTAGGTTTCTAAATGCGGCTACACCTACAATAATAATCGCAGCAAACAATAATATATCTTTCAAGATTGAAATGATAGCAGGCGCCTTGACTCCAGATACAGATATATACAAGTAAGCAATCACGCCTGCTATAAATACAGCCAGACTAGGGGAAAGATTAAATCCCAAGGCATTTAATGCGACATTTAAGCCTTCAAATTGCAATTGTCCCCATGGTATGAGGAAGATTAAATATGAACAAGCGACGATCAATTCCAATGGTCTACTTTTAAAGTGACTTTTAAATAAATCTGGAGCTGTCATCGCATTGTATTTCTTACCTGCTCGCCAAATTAGAGGTGCTAAGAAATAACCGATTGGATAAGCTAATAAAATATAGCCAAGGAACCAAAGGCCGTAACCAACACCCTTTGCATAGATGCCGCCCGGAAAGCCAATAATCGTTCCTATGCTGTAAACTTCTCCAATTGCTAAGAAGAATAAGATGAAACCATTAAATGATCGTCCCCCGACCAAGTAATCTTCCATATTCCCTTTTTTCGCTTTACTCGAAGATCGAACTGCTAAGTATAAAGAAAAAATTAAAATACTACTAAATATTACAATTGCCATCTACAATCTCCGCCCTTCTCAATCTAATTCTACTTCTTTGCTGTCAAAGAAGTGCCATGATAGTGAAATGCAAATTGAAGTCAAAATAAACCATAAAAACATCCAGAAATATAAGATTGGAAACCCTAGAACGAATTGTTCAGAATTTCTAAATGCTAAGATACCCCCAATAACACCTACAAAAGGGATTACCAATCCAATTAGCACATTTAGCGCTGTCTTCAATTTCATCTAATCTCCTCCTTTTATTACAAAGTAAATTCAATTCATCATGATGTCCGTACCAGTTGTGTTTTTAGTAGTATAAGTTAAAAGAATAAAAGAGTCAATAACATTTCTGAAAATAAAAAATACATTGAATAAACTGATAAAAACTATTTTAAAATTGTTTTTTGAGGAAGTTTTAGTGTAAGGAAAGCTGAAGTATGAATAGGAATACAGGCTATATGCATGGTTAAATTTGAAACTGTATGCTGTTCTCCGTACACTTCAGTAATCGGTTTTCACATAATTCAACATTTGTTTAAAAAACTAAAAAGCGGGAGGAGAGTTTTTCAACCCTTCAATTCATCCACATGATTTAATTTTCATCTCAATTACGGCCATCAAACTAATAAAGCCTATCATCACTAACAGGAACCGTATAATCTTGATAGATATCCTTAAAAAGGTCTCATCAATCTATTTCCGCAGGAAGCCACTAAAATATCCCGGAAGATTATGAATGTTTATTGTCTTCGTCGCCACCATACTGATCAGCATCGTACGGCGAGTCAAATCCTCAAACATACCTTCCTTGCCCTTATGAATATCGAATTTTAGTATTTGCTCGAGTATTTGAAAGGACTCACGCGCCTTTGAGACAACTTTAGTTAACTTCAATAAATCCTTCATCTTCACGAACAAGGATATGAATAACATTTCAACAGCAGGGGATACACCTTTGTAGAATCTTCAACATTTGGAGATTATAAAAAGAAGGTTCATTTCTCAAAAACGATCTAGAAATCATGTCTTCAATAGGCTTGTCCGCTTTTTTATCCCTGTCCAAATACCTCTGGTTATTCACCGGCAAAATAACATAAATGTTTGCTCCGAAACTGCTCATCACTGGTCTGACGTAGTAGGTTCGCTCACCAGTGCGGAATTTGTTTTTTTATTTTTAGCGATTTAATACACCTTAATAAGGGTTTTCCTCACACCCTCCCGATCAATTCTTTTATTAGAATAGCATTACATATTACATATTACATATTACCTAAGCCTTTAAAATTTGAAAACTATACCGATATAAGAATTTGGATTGGAATTTAGGGAGGCTAGATAATGCAGTCAATTGAGCAGTTAGTATTAAAAGATGTAATGAAGAAGAACCGAGTAATGGCGATCACGATGGGTATCTCGCTGTTTATTGCGGTTATGCAGGCTCTAGCGTTTAAAGACACTGGGACTGCGATTTTATACAGTCTCGATTTTTTAGGGGTTGTCGGTTTTTATTTCCTATTCAGTAAGTGGTTACATAAGGCGGAGTGGTATGCTTATGCGGTCATTTTCAATGTGTTTACGTTTGCATTGATCGGGAGCGTTCTGTTCGACGGTGGCATGAAAGCAGTAATCATTAGCATTTTTCTCGCCATCTTCTCTGCTGTCCAGTTGAAGTTGCAACCATTTATTTTCGGTTATGCTTATGGTTTAGTATTGCTTATCGTCAACCGTATGGTGAGTGCCGAGGAGATGGTCGGAGAATTATTCGCCTATACCTTGATCCTATACCTTCTGCTTGGGTTCATGTTCATTGCCATCATGCGATTGACGACCGGGCAATTCAGACAAGTTGCAGCTTTTACGCAAGAGTTTGCTGAAGATGCAAAAAGGAAAGAAAACGAAAAAGCTATTTTGGACAAGAATGTGACGGGAATTATCGAGAGCATTTCGGGCATGAATTTGCGCATTCAGCAAAATATGACGTCACAGAGCAATATGTCATCTGTTGTGGAAGAGATGGCGGACGGCAGCCAGTCGCAGGCTGATCAAATTTCAACCATTGCGCAAAATACGGTGTCCATGAAAGATGGCATCTCTTCTCTATTCGATTTAGCGAATGAGTTGAAAAGGGAATCGAGCGAAGCAAACGGAGTGGCAGTTGAAGGGAACATGCAAATTGATATCCTTTCAGCGGACATGATGATGTTGAAGGAGAATATTGCCGAGTTACATAAGACATATCTTTCGTTATCCAATAAGTTAAATGAAACAAATGAATTCGCCGCTCTCATCAAAGGAATCACGGAACAGACCAACTTGCTTGCGCTCAATGCGTCAATAGAAGCCGCGCGGGCCGGGGAAGCGGGCAAAGGGTTCGCGGTTGTCGCTGATGAAATCCGGAAATTGGCTGAAGTGACGAATAAGACGACGGAAAAAATCACAGTCAATTTGTCAAAACTGAACGACAGCAATCGCGATGCGTTTAAAAAGATGACGGAAAGCAGCGAGAAGATAGAACAAAATGCGCTGACGACGGAACAGGTTTCAAATCAGATTTCAAAGATTGCTTCGACACTGCAGCATTTGGATGATGAGCTGGTCCAATTCGCATCCTCTTCCACTGAAATGATTGAGCAATCAACGGAAATCGAAGACTCGACGAACAACTTTGCGGCAATTGTTGAAGAGAATTCAGCCAATTTACTAGAAATGAGCAAGATCATCGACAATTTGACTTCCGACAGTCGGATAGTAGCAGAGGAAATGGATAGTACTGCTCAACAGGTTACTTCTTTGCATAAAGGGGAGTGAAAGTTGCAGGCAAAAAAGATGTCAACGAAATGTTATTGTCCTATAATAAAAGTAGTTCAAGAGTTATAGGCTGAAAGGGGTAAATGATGATGGAATATAAAAATATTACAGTGGCAGGCAGCGGCGTTTTGGGGAGCCAAATCGCTTATCAAACAGCGTTTCATGGCTTTAACGTTTCCGTTTACGACATTAATGACGAGGCTTTGAACGTGGCGAAAGAGCGCATCAACAAATTGAAAGATGTTTATAAAGCGGATTTGAATGCTACAGACGCGGTTGTAGATTCGGCATTTAAACGGATTTCATTCAATAGTGATCTTGCAAAGGCTGTTAAAAATGCAGATCTTGTGATCGAAGCGATTCCTGAAGTAGTCAGCATTAAGACGGATTTCTACGAGAAACTAGGACAAGTCGCACCTGAAAAAACAGTGTTCGCAACGAACTCATCGACTTTATTACCAAGCCAGTTTGCAGAAGCGACAGGACGCCCCGGGAAGTTTTTAGCGCTTCACTTTGCAAATGAAATTTGGAAAAACAACACAGCCGAAGTGATGAAACATCCGGGAACGGACGAATCAGTGTTCAACGAAGTGATTGAATTCGCAAAAGCGATCGGTATGGTAGCATTGCCATTGCATAAAGAGCAGCCAGGCTATATCCTTAACTCACTTTTAGTACCGTTTTTAGACGCTGCGCAGACATTGCTCGCAAGGGAAGTTGCAGATGTCGAGACGATTGATAAGACTTGGATGATCGGGACAGGCGCTCCTTTAGGCCCTTTTGCTATTTTGGATATCGTTGGCGTAACGACTGCCTACCACATTGTATCGGCAAAGGCGCAGGCAACCGGCAATCCAGAAGCCCAAAAAGTAGCCGATTTGATGAAAGAAAATTATATCGATAAAGGAAAATTGGGTAGGGAGACAGGTGAAGGATTCTATAAATATCCAAACCCTGCTTTTGCCCAACCTGATTTCTTAAAAGGATAAGATTATATGAAAGGGATGGCTTTTTAGCTGTCCTTTTTTTGTTGATTCATGTTCGAAACATCGCACTGGGCAAGAAAGAAGGGGCGTCCATCGAAATAGAAAAGTACATAAAATTTGGAGTAAATCTTATCGTCTATTACTTACAATAGGGCGAGGATCCTGTGGAGGGTACGAACCTCAAGTTCTGTTGCTACATGGATTTGACAGTACGGTATATGTGTGGTTTGAGCTTGCGAAGAGACCGTGTGGGACGGACATTTGCATTGCTCAAAGGTCAGTACGAAGATGATGAACGCTGTCTAATGCAATTAGGTAAGCCTAGTGGGGGCAAAGGACAGCGTGCATATCTTTATTTTTGTCGACAATTTTTACAGACCGTCACAGTTTGAGCCGATTCAGTTTTACTAGAATACAACAGCTTTATTCGTTTACGTCCACATAACGGGCAGTTTCCACGCGAATTGGACGGCAGCCTTTTTAAAGTTTTCCCCCGGTTTCTTTTCGCCATTGCTAATCACCTCTATAGTAAGGATTTATCTATCTCTGTAGTAGATGATGATAAGGAGAAAATGTTGACGATAGAAAGAGAAAATCGTCAACATTCTTATTGGATTTTGAATGTGGCGGGGTGCTTTTGCCTCTATACAAGAAAAACGTCTACAGAATAGCACTTCATTGTGCTTCGTAGACGTTTTTTATTTATTTTCTTGTCCAAGTCGATTGAACAGGGACGTTGGCATCCAACAACAGATTCATGACTGGACATCTTTTTTCGACAGCCTGTTTCAATAGTTCGATCCGTTCCTCAGTCTCTTCCGTTGTCAATACCACATCAAACTGGACAGATTGGAAGTGTGGAGAGACCCCTTCCACTCCTGCTAACCCTTGCAGATCTAGTTCACCTGAATTGGAAAATTCAGCAGCTTCGTATGAAAATTTATGTTCTTTCGCAATGAGGGCGATCATGACAGATGTACAGCTACTAAGACCGGCTAACACAAGTTCTACTGGATTCGGCCCTTCGTTCTTTCCTCCGAGGTTCTCAGGTTCGTCTACAATAAACGGTTCAAATGATCGGATGTCAATCTCAGTTTGTACTCCGCCTGTCCACTTCCCGCTTGTTTCCACTTGAATAAGTTGTTTTGTTGTCATGGGAATCACTCCTGTAAAGTATAGTAAGTTAATTGGTTTTATAAACTATAAACTATATTTTTAGAAAAATCAAGTCGCTTTAAAATTTCGAGCTTTTCACTCAGTTGAAAATTGAACTGGGCTAAAATATTTCTCCACGGCGTCTGAACTCAGTAGGCCATGTCATTGAAAGCTGCATCCAATAGTTAAGTAACTTTGTCCTATTCAACCTATATGCATCATACATTTGTAGGAATAACAGGAGGGGGAGCGGGTGGGTTGGCGAAAATTAAAAGAAATTTTGATTTAGTGTGTTCATCGCTTGGAATAGTTTTAACATTTCTTTTGATTATGGCAGCTGATAAACTACTTGATCCAATAAAAGGAAGACAGGATTATCATCTTACAGGAGAAAAGTTCAGTGGGTTCTTCAGGAAAATGGGAACTGAAATTTCGGAAATCTGTGGATTACCTGCCACGGTCCCATTTGAAAATACGTATAATGTTTTTAGCAATCTAATGATACCGTTATTATTAGTATGTATCTCTTTAGCAATTGCTTGTTTTGCATTTGGTTATCTTCTGAAAACAATGATATATTCGGATGATGTGTGGATTAATAAGGTCTTAAGTGGTATGTTGGGGGTATTATATCTTGGCGTGATTATACTAACTGCCCGTATTGCATGGTTTCTTTTTGTGCTTAACTTTAAAGTGTTCATATAAAGTATAATAGTCGCTAAAATTCATAATTAAATCTGCAACAGGATCAAGACAGATAGGAGCAAGCCCAGTGAAAATCTACAGTCAACTAAAAGAAGCCCTTGACGGTCAAGAAGGCATTATCGTCACCCGACAGGAAATTCAACAAATCATGCTAGAGAAGTATGACCGGAATCCTGACAGTGTGATTCCAACAGATTATTGCTATAACCGGTGGAACAAAGGTATTTCATTTACAGAGCATATTTTTGAATACTTGACACGCAATACATACAAATGTATCGGTGAACATGCTGCTTATACAGGATTGATCTATCGGAAGTCGCGTGGGGAAGTGGAAGAAGTTATTGGAGAGTGGAGTAACGGTGTCAAGACAATGTACGGCAAGGAGGGCGTTGACTGCATTAGCACGGAGCAATTAATTCGACTGTATGAAGAGTATTTGAGAATACTTCGCTATGAGCTGCGGGTTTTACAATGTCAGCCGACAGAACTCCGACATCTAATTGGGCGCATAGGTGAATTACTTTGTGCGATTACAACAGGTGGTCAACTTGCACGGGAGACAAACCAACATGGATTTGATGTGATGTATGAGAGCAGACGGATCAGTGTAAAGACGACAGCTCAAAAGAATGGATTTATTGTATTCAATCGAAAGACCTTCGATCAGTTGGATGCGATTTTTATCGTGCATTATTATGAAGATGATTTCCATGTGATTTATCATGGAGATAAAGAACCAATCGAGCAGATTGCACGTGTGTACAAGGATACCTATGAAGTGGATTTTGATAAAGTGAAGAAGATTGGAATGCAGAAGGAAGTACAGTTGACGTAAAATATAAACTGTACTTCTTTTGGCTTTACATGCCGATTGTATTCGTTTTAGAGTAGTGTCAAGATTAGGTAGCGACCAGGTACCTTTTTATCCCAACAATTACTTCTTCTTAGGATTCCTCATGACAAACAAGCCCTCCCATGATAACCTATACATCAACCAATCAATCAAAATAAAGGATGATTTGTGATGGCTCCACTTATTATTTTCATAACAACTATTATTCTATCGCTCATTTTTATGATGGTAAGTGTCCGGAAATTCTATAAAAAAGAATTGAAACGCAAAGGAATTTACGACAATTTCTATTTTAAATATCAATCTGTGGAATGTCCGCACATCTAAAAAAAAGCTTTCTGAAACTACTTGGCTTGATCATTTTACAATGAAGCGGGAAATTGGCGGAAGTGTCCAAAGCGGGCTTGCGAAAGTCAACGTTACACGTACACAGCAGCGTCTGTTTTGTGAAGAATGCGGAGAAAAAAGGTGGTTCGGTCAGGTGAATTCGATGAGTGAGCTTTGGCCTTTAATATTCGTTTTCTTGAAATACATGCTGGTTACGCTATTGTCGCTCGTTGTTTTGGCAAATATTTTTGTGAAAGTTGGTGATTGGTGGTTTTAGTGTTCGAATAGCGCTTGTTTTCACTTCATAACTTAAATCTTATAGTCGATAAATGAACTACCCTTCGTTGCTAGACACTATCTAACAACGAGGGAGCGGTGATCGAATTCACGATTAGCCCTTTCTTTATCTAACCAGCTAAGCCTCCCTTTTATTCCTTGCAAAATGCTCCCTCTCCACCAGAAAAGAAACAAATAAACTCCCGATAATCGCCCACAAAGGCGCACTAATATTAAAGAAACTCACATCCGACATTCCGATAATCAAAGCAAAAAACGCACCCATTTGAAATTTATTTGCTGAAAAGGCTGTCTTAAGGGAAGTAATAAGAACTCCAAGCATCGCAAGGCCCGCAATCACACTGACAATTACACCAGGCATAGCAATTACCAGTGGCACGACTGCAGCTGCAAACAACCCGAAAATAGAAAATAACCCTCCACTGACAACCGCTGCCGCATACCGACTCTCTTTGGTGCCTACCTCTTCGGCAGAACAAATCGCTGTCATAGGACCTGCTATATTGATTGCATGTCCACCGAAAAAGGCGGCGATTAGACCAACGATTGAACCATTCATCGCCATCGCGTTATTCGGCGGTTTATAACCTTGTGCCATTAATACCCCTGATGCTTGAGCATTTTCAGTACAGATGATAAGCAATGCAAGTGGAACACCTATTGATAACACGGCATCAAGACTAAAAGTAGGTATGAAGAATTTTGGAAGTATGAATAAGCTTTGAGCATTTTGAAACTGAAATTCATTCATAAAGATGGCCAGTAAAACAGTAACCAGCAATGCAGATAGTACAGGTGGAAACTTTTTAAGAAAGCGTGTGGATAGTAAATAAACCAAAATAGCTGAGCCTGCGAGTATTGGCGAAACAGTTAATGATGTTATCATATCTGTTGCAAAGCGGATCATCACCCCAACAATCATTCCCATCACAATCGGAATGGGTATCCATCTCATCACTTTATCAATTAAACCCGATGCACCTAGAAGGATGATCAGAATATGGGCGACTAAGTAAGCGCCAATTGCTTCCCGCATTGTAAAATGGGTCAAAGCCCCGACAACCAATACCGCTCCGGCAATCGAATGGGCACCCACGATAGGTTGTCGATATTTTAATGAAAGAAAGATACCGAGCAATCCACTAAAGAAGTAAATAGCAAAGATCCAGCTAATGGTCTCCTCATACGTCAAGCCGCCACTTGACGCGCCCCCAATAATAATTAAAGCAGGGCCTGTACATCCGAAAATCGCTGCAACCAGGCCGGCGCTGAATGTGTTGACATTCATGTTTTTTCGCAAGTCTTTCAAATTATTGAGTAAAACAGTTGCTTTCATATTCACACCGCCCCCATCTATTAGAATCCTTACTAGTAATATACACCAAAATTCTAAGTATTGCGGATACTTAAATGGCGAGTCTCAATTGCTGTGATTGTTTCCGTGTGATACTAGTTGAGCGTCCAATTAAAACACGTACCTGTTAGCGCTAAAATTTTAATGTAAAACGAAAAGAACCATCTAGCCATATTACAACTAGATGGTTCTTTCACGTTCATTAGGAAAATCAAACAGTAAACCGTTCAATCGCCTCCTGTAATCGTTCGCTCAAATCAGTCAAAGTTTCTGCTGCATCTGTTACCGCTTGAATAGCACGCAGCTGTTCTTCAGACGAAGCGCTCACTTCTTCACATGCCGCAGCAGTTTCTTGGGAAGTGGCGGTCATTGTTTGGATGGTCCACATTACTTCGTCTTTATGAGTTGCAATCTGTTCGATTTCTTTTGTGACGGTGTGGATGCTTTGTTGCATGTCGGTCATCAGTGCAGAGAGTTCTTGGAATGTCGCTTCAGTCTCTTCGACAACAATTCCTTGCTGTTTGAATGTGTCGACGGTTTCGCTTAATTGATTGGCAACCATTGTCGATTCTTCTTGCAGTTCATAGATTGTCATGCCGACGTTTTCTGTCGATTTGGCGGTTTGTTCGGCGAGAGTGCGTACTTCTTCCGCCACTACCGCGAATCCTTTTCCATGTTCTCCGGCCCGTGCTGCTTCAATGCTGGCATTTAAGGCTAATAAATTGGTTTGTTTGGAAATATTCATGATCGTTTCCATGACATTTCCGATTGCGTTTACTTTCTCGCCGAGTGTTTGCGTTTGCTGTGTCATTGTACGCAAAGTGGCGCCGGATGTTTCGAATGACTGTTTCAAAGCTGCCATCTGTTCCTGTCCGCTGGCATTTTTAATGCCTGTCTGTTCAGCAATCTGCAACATTGATGCTGCGTTATCGGTAATTTCGTTGATTTGCTGTCCGAGCAATTCAGTGCGTTCTGTGACCATTTCAGCATCTTCAGCAGATTTAGATGCTCCTTCCGCAATCTCATAAATGGCATGTGCGACTTCTGTGCTTGCCGCGCTTGTCTCTTCTGCAACGGCGCTCAAGCTTTCCGAATTGGATCGGACATCATCGGCTGAAGTGCGGACTACACGAATGATGCCGTTCATTTGATCGAGCATATGATTGAAGTCTTTGCCTAGGCTGCTGATTTCATCGGTTGCTGTCATTTCGGAACGGACGGTTAAATCGCCGGCAGATACAGAGTCCATGACGGCTTTGATCTTTCCGATCGGTCTAGTTGTTCGGCTGACCGTTACAAAAAGTGCAGCAAATATGACGAACAGTGTTAGCAGGGCGAAGAGCAGCGTGGAATTTCGTAAATTGTTCGCCAAGCTGTTCAGTTCGCGTTCTTCATAGACTGCTCCTACCTTCCAGTTGACGTCAGGGAGCGTCGTGAAAATGATTCGTTTTGCCACTCCGTCTTCATCTTTATAGGTGACAATTCCATTTTCCGATTCGTACAATTTGCCGACATATGAAAGTTGGCTCAAGTCGTTACCGGTTTCGGAAGGATATGAAATTGCTGTGCCTTTTCCGTCGAGCAAGATAGGAAACCCGTTATAGCCGATTTCCCGATTGGTGATTTCATCGGTCAACGTTCCTAATTGAATATCGAGACCTACGACACCTACTACTTTGCCGTTATCCCGAATCGCTTTTGAAACGGAGATGACAAGCTCGCCGGTTTGGTCGTCTTCATAGGGCTCAATCCACTGGATAGCGTCGGGATTCTCTATCGCGAGGCTGAACCAAGGACGAGTTTCAGGCTCATAGTCGGACAGGTCAGCATAAGGCATGATGAATGAATCGCGTGTTGTGGATGAGTAGTATGCAGCCGATGTTTCCGGATAAATGGACAGAAACTCATCTAGTTTGTCTTCCATTTCCTTACCGGCTTTTTGAGAATCTTCCGCTCTTTTGAAAAGCGCGATGGAGTCGGAGGTTGCCAGTAAATTGAGACCAGTTTCATATTTCTGCAAGAATTGATTCACCCCAAAACCCATTTCATTCACAATCGCGTCACTTGAATCCAGTGCGTCCGCTATGGAATGTTTTTTCGCTTGATTGGTCGTGAAATAAGTCATCAGCGAAATTCCGAGAATAAATAAAATCATGACAGTGAAAAGTAATTTAGTTTTAATTGATCGAAACAAGAGAGAATCAGTCCTTTCTAGGTTGCTGTCGCGTTTATAGTCCTCATTACATTATCGTCAATCTGTGCAAGTTATTTAGCTTAGTTTTAAGACGATATGCAAATCAAACACTATTCAGATAGGTGTATAGGGGGTTCAATCGCTCGCTAATTCCAACAATCGCTGTTTCAGTTTCCGAAGAAGCCGTTCCCGGCGTTTTTTCACACCTGCGATTGAAATCCCGAAAAACTCAGCGCACTCTGTTTGTGATGTTTTTTCTACGAACAGCATGTTAAGCAACTGTCGCTCTTCCATCGTCAATGCTTTAACAACAGTACTCAAACCGGCATGTATCTCTTCCGCGTGCGTAGAGAAGGGAACCGTGCCACCTAGCAATTCTATCGTTTCTGTTTCTACCGACGTATTTACCGCGCTAAAGCGATTTTCCCGTTTTATTTCATCGAGCAAAGCTCCGTAAATTGATCGATAGGCAAATGGAGTGAAGTTTCCTTTGCTTTCATCAAACCGTTCCCACGCTTGCCATAATGCCACACGTCCAGCTTGGCGGTACTGTTCAAAATCACGATAGATATTCAACTTACGAATGACTGCCGAAATCATCGGCTCGTATTGTGCCAATACTTCTTCAAATGAATTCATGAAAGCGACCTATTCAGGTCGTGCACGACACCTTGTATTCCCTGGGTGCATTCATCATAGGAAGTTTGGGTTTGAAAATCGAATCGCTATTTTTCAGCTTTGTCTAAGGCAGAACTTTGAAATACTGTAGAAAGATTTCAAAGGTTGCTCACAGAAACAAAAATAGTTGGGTAATTACAGAAAAAGAGGAAAAAATGACAATGTTCTCACTCTATTAACAATAAAATCAGAAAAATGGGAAAATTAGATAGACGAAAAGATTACTGTAGTATACAATAGGTGAAAAGACAGGGAGAGGATAGATCTAATTTATGTAGACGGAATTGGCGGAAGAATAAAGATTCGTTGATAGTATGTCTTTTTTGGGGGGCATAATAGGATGAAAAGGGAGATGGTGGGAATGGAAAGTAACAAAGAAACTGTGATTACACCGAGGACAAGTGTGATTTTTCCACACTACGACTCTGCAGGGAAGTTATGTGCCAAAGTGCTGATAGACGGTCAATTTGTTTCTGTAGATATGAGCCCGACAAATATGGTGGACCTAAGCTTACGCTATTTTGGCTCCAGTTTACGGGGAGCTTTCGATGGATCCAAGTCAATATTAGGAGAGAAAATCAGCATGCCGCCGGTCGTGGTCAATGAACGGTTGAAACTGTATTGGTTTCCGACCAAGTCACCTTCCAGCGATGACTGTATTTGGCTATCCCTCGGTCATATTTACAAATATGTGAAAGTGGATAAAGGGCATACAAAAGTGATCTTGACCGACGGATCTTCCGTCACGATTCCTCTTAGTCTCCATTCATTCGAAAGAAGATATCAGCGTGCAGGTATGCTGAAACTCATAATAGAGGGAAGGATACGTCAGCATGCATATTACGAACAAGCAAACGGTGTGACATACTCGATTTCAAAAGATGCCAAAAAACGAAACTTTGATGTCTCGGAAAGTTAAAGAAACCGACATAAGGAATAGCGTTCCCCATAATTGGCGGAACGCCCTTTGCAATTTTGGAAACATTCACTTGGGGACTTTACGAAAAAAGAGTGTGTGGAATAATTTAATGTACTCGCTTTAATAACGCTTCGTGTTCAATGGAACGGCTGGAGAGGATATCGATGATGGCGTGCTGGTTGTCTTGTCTGTCTGTCAATTGTTTGACGCGTTCATTCGTTTCCAGGACAGCCTGCTTGATCTGGGCTTGTTCGTCTTTGAGGAATTGAATATCTTGCTTCATTCCAGATAACTCTTGTTTGATGCCTGAAACATCTTGCTTCATTGCAGATATCTCTTGTTTGAAACCAGAGATTTCTTGCTTCATTCCAGACATCTCTTGTTTAATACCGCTGATTTCCGAAAGAATTTCTCGTAGTAATACTTCGCTCATTTTGCTCACCTCCTATTATAGTGCATTTATTATAACATGGAAGTTTGTCGAAAGGTATCCTCCTTCTGAACGTTAGGAAGATGAAAAATAGATGTTTGCAAATCGGGTTAAGTTACTCTAGAAAAGGGTAACAAGTTAGATAGTGTCTTTTTTTCACTGTGAAGCAGCAGTATATTAAAAGGAGAGTGCAAGGGATGAAGCCGTTGATTGGGATTACTTCAGATTTGGATCAAAATGGGGAGACGTTGGTACAGTCAAATTACAGCCGGGCAATTTTGCGCGCGGGTGGTTTGCCCGTCGTCTTGCCGGCAGGATTGGAAGATATAGATGAAATTTGCGGTCGTTTGGATGGTTTGCTGTTGACTGGCGGGGAGGACGTCAATCCGCTCGTCTACGGAGAAGAGCCACACCAGGAGGTTGGCAAATTGTCGCCGGAACGTGATGAGATGGAACTTGCGCTGGCTAAATGCATGACAGAAAAGGATAAGCCGGTACTCGGGATTTGCCGCGGCCATCAAGTTTTGAATGTGTCGTTTGGAGGAACGCTTCATCAGCATATTTATTCTGAGTTGTCTGCTGAATTGGTTCAGCATAAGCAGCAGGCAGATCGTGAGTTTGCGACACATTCCATTGATATCATTGACGATAGTAAATTGGCAGGATTTGCAGGGACTTCAGAGATCCAAGTGAATTCGTTGCATCATCAGGCGGTGAATGAGGTTGAAGCGCCTTTAGTGGTAACGGCTGTGGCAAAAGATGGCGTGATCGAGGCACTTGAAAGTACAGAACATCGTTTTGTCATGAGCGTGCAATGGCATCCTGAAGCGCTCATGAATCGTGATGATCCGACGTCGCTAAACTTATTCAAGCATTTTATCGAAGCATCGAGTCAAGCATAAGAGGGAAAACCAAAAGGACTTGTCGATGGACAAGCCCTTTTTGCATTCGGTTAAACTTTAAATTGTTCTATGACTTCAGTCAGTTTCTCGCTCAGTTCAGTCAGTGTTTCGGCCGCATCCGTGACAGATTGGATGGCGCGTAGCTGTTCCTGTGATGAAGCACTTACTTCTTCACAAGCCGCTGCTGTTTCTTCAGATGTAGCGGACATCGTCTGGATCGTCAATGTCACTTCGTCTTTATGAGCGGCTATTAAATCAATTTCCTCTGTCACGGTGTCAATGGAATCGTGCATGTCATCCATCAGAGAGGAGAGTTCCTTGAAGGTTTCCTCAGTGCCTTGTACGACCAATCCTTGCTCGCGGAACGTGTCGATTGTTTCTTTCATTTGTTCCGAGACGATTCTTGAGTCTTCCTGTAGTTCTTCAATGGTCACTTTAACGTCATCCGTTGCACGTGCGGATTGTTCAGCAAGCTTTCGTACTTCTTCGGCTACCACAGCAAATCCTTTGCCGTGTTCTCCCGCTCTTGCCGCTTCAATACTGGCGTTCAATGCCAATAAATTAGTCTGCGCGGAAATGTTCATGATTGTTTCCATGACACTTCCGATTGCTTGTACTTTTCCAGATAATGAAGAAATATCTTTAGTCATTGTTTCTAAAGTCGTCCCGGTTGTTGCGAATGAACGATTCAGTGCATTCATCTGCTCCTGGCCATTGGCGTTCTGGATACCTGTTTTTCTCGCGATGTCCTTCATTGTATCTGCCTTTACGATAATTTCATTGATTTCATGGCTGAGCAAATCGGTGCGTTCCGTTACGATTTCTGCATCTTCCGCTGATTTGGCTGCACCTTCTGCAATTTCATTGACTGCTTGGGCGACTTCCGTGCTTGCGGCATTGGTTTCTTCGGACACAGCACTCAGGCTTTCCGAATTGACGCGGACATTTTCTGCGGAGGTGCGGACGACTGAAATAATATCGTTCATATTCTCTACCATTTGATTGAAGTCTTGACCGAGTTCGCCGATTTCATCATTTGTTTTGATATCGGAACGGACAGTCAAGTCACCTGTAGAAACTGTCACCATCGTTTCTTTAATTATTTCGATAGGTTTGAGCATACGGCCGATTGCGATGAACAGGCCGGTAAATGTGATTGCCAGCGTAATGAGTGCGATGATCAACATGGAGTTTCGGAGAGAGTGAGCTAGACTATTGAGTGCATTTTCTTCGTAGACCGTCCCTACCTTCCAGTTGAAATCAGGCAATGTTGTATAAATATTGCGTTGTGCTTTTCCATTTTCATCTGTAAATGTGGCTACACCATTTTCGTGATCAAACATTTCATTAAAGTAAGGCAAGGTACTTAAATCTTCCCCAATTTTTGACGGATGAATGATGGCTAGTCCTTGTTGATCCAGTAAAACTGGATAGCCGCCATAACCGATGTCTTTGCTGGAAATTTCGTCGGTCAGCGCCGCCAAGTCAATATCTAAGCCGATAACTCCAGCCACTTTTCCATTCTTGGTAATTGCTCTTGAAACAGTAATGACGAAATTGCCTGTTGCATGATCGAGATAAGGGGCAGACCATTGGGCTTCTTCTGGGTTTTCGGTTGCTAGTTTGTACCATGATCTCTCGGAGGCAACGAAATCTGTTAAATCAGCATTTGGTTTTATGATTGTGGAATTTGAGGCCAATGAATAAAAAATAGACGATGTATCAGGATAGACTGCTAAAAAGTCTTCCAACGCCGATTCGAGATCAACTTCAGTCGTCTCGCCAGTTTTCCCTGTGAAAGAAGTGATGGCGTCCGTAGCCGCAAGTAAATTCAAACCATTTTCAAAGTTGTCCAAAAAGCTATATATACCAAAGCTTATTTCGTTTGCAATCGTGTTGCTGGATTCTACTGCATTCGCGATAGATTGTTTCTTTGCCTGATCATTCGTCATGAATGTCATCAAGAAAATACCGACAATGAAGAGGGCCATGACCATTAGAATAATTTTAATTTTAATAGATCTAAACAAGTGGTGTTCCTTCCTTCCTGCTCTTTAAATAGAACACTAGTATTATCGGTTGAAATATGAGTGTCTTAATTTGTCGAATGAATAAAATATAAAAAACCCGTCGTAAAAATCGACGGGCTGACAAACCATTACTCCTTCTCCGTTTTATAGGCAAGCAGCGCCAACGATAATGAGAAGGATAAATAATACGACAATCAATGCAAATCCACGACCTGCGCCATATCCGCCGCAGCCGGCTCCGCCAACATTACCACCGCCGCCATAGCCACAGCCACCGCCACCGCCGCATCCATATCCACCGAATCCGAACATTTTATTCACCACCTTTTCCGTTTCATTTAGAAATTATTAACAGCCGTATCCCATAAACCCTGCGCCGACAATGATCAATAAGATAAATAACACGACGATCATTGCGAAACCGAAACCACCGTTGTAACCTGCTCCTCCAACTGACTCACCCATAGTTACTTCACCTCCAAATGTGGAACTATCCTTATCGTATGCAGAAATTTTCAGAGTGTCTTGGCTTCTCAAAAGAATTTAGGATGTTTATTTTGGAACCCATCATGTACGGATGGATCAGACGTATGCCTTTTAATGGCATACGCTGTGTATAGGAGTGACTGAGGGGGTGAAAAGATGTCGAGTTGTGGATTTTACGAAATGTGTCAGCGATATCATGGCAGAGCAGTTACGGTTCAGACGAAGGATGGCGGTGTTTATCGTGGCTATATTCGAGAAGTAGATCGACGGCAAGTTGTAATCGAGCCGATCGGTAGACCTCGTGGATTGGGCGGCTTTGGTTATGGCGGTTTTGGTATAAGAGGATATGGTTTTGGAGGATATGGCTATGGCGGATATCAACGAATTGCGTTAGGTGCGATTGCGGGCATTGCTTTATTGTCCTTGTTTTTCTGGTAAGAAGTAAGGGAGGAAGCTGTCGTGGGTTACGACAGCTTCTTTACCATTTGTTCTGCCGAAACACCAAGTAAACCAGCCGTTGTAAGCCCTGAAGATTTCATATACCTCCCTACTAAAAAATAACCGACTGCGTAACCTGCCATGCGTGGATTGCCAGCCGTACCATTCACTAGATGCTCATGCGCCCATGACGATTTTGGCAGCTGACGGTTCGGAAAAAACAATGTCTCCCAAAATTCTTCCAACTGACTGGCCGTATACCAATTTGTCCAGCCTGCTACCAATTGACTCCCGAGTCGTTCACGGACCGCATGCTCTGCAAGACCTTCCAATACGATGGCATCTAGTAGCGTATAATCGGATTCGTTCTGAAAAAATCTTGAAAGTCGACAAACATGATGATATTCATGCGTAACGACAGCTTTGATCTCAGACTCGCTACAATCAGGAGGAAGAAAGATGAATAATTTATCATTGAATGCTAAACCGGATTTTGTGGAATGAGCTGGGAGAATGAAAGTAGGGATTTGAGGACCTTGCCATTCCTTACGGAGCAGTTTGATTTCTTTTTGGACAATATCCCAAGCTTGTAATCGCTGAAGTTCTGAAACGACTTGTTTAGCTGGTTTGGTAGGATAGCTGTAGAGACCATGAAACGTCAGATGGTCATAGATTTGGCCTGCGGTAGCACCTTTAAAATAGCTTGTCAACTTTCGACAGAGTTCGATAGGGCGCTCATAACACTCCAGTAGCCATTGGTTTGTATCAGGGTTTGACATTGAACCCTCCTTTCTCTATTTTACCTAATCTTATGTAGTAGGTTAAGAAGTTATCAAACGTTAAAGGAAAACTTCATATAGATCCTAAGACCCTTCGGAGAATGGAAATGAGCACTATAAAGTATAAGATAGGCCATCGGAATTATATGAATGGCCATTCATTCATGCTACCTTAATATTACTATGTTGCCAATTATACTGGTATAGTGAAAGGGGATGTATGATGGATATTGAACAGGTAAAGCGAGAGGACTGGATACAGAAGAACAAAATTATGGGGTTAGGTTTTGGGATTGCAGCGGGGCTGGGGCTGATCGCACAGTTTATTCAGCAATCGGCTATGGAGATTATTTTATCGGTGGCCATACCATTTGCGATAGCAGCTATGCTGTATTTTTATTTTTTGTTCACTAAGCATGAACTGATCACGAAATATTTGCCTTACTTTTTGATACTGATGAATTTTGCGATTGCGGTTGGAGTCATTTATTTTTCCGAAGCGAATTTAGGGTCAATTGGTATTATCATTTTGCTGCTTGTGCTGGGGGGCATTCACGGTAAGATGGGTATTATGGCATTTGGATATGTGTTGAGTTTGATTGCATTGCTGTTGAATAATGCGCGTTTTGTTGAGCCAGAATTGGTGGCGGCGAGCGGAAGTAACCTCGTATTGCTTCATTTCTTAGGTGGAGTGATATTGCTCTTGGTCGTGCGCCAAAACGCACGCAATTTTAAGCAAGTCGAAGAATATGCCGAATTGACAGCGGAAAAGATGCGCAAAGAAGAGCAGTTGGCACAAAAACTAGATCAAGCGGTTGAAAAAATCACCAGCAATCTGGGCCAGCTTCAAGTTAGCTCCGAGACTTCCGTATCATCTCAGCTCGAAATGTTGGTTGCGATTAATGAAGTGAGCGCCTCCAGCCAAAATCAAGCCGATCATATAATGGAAATTGCTGAGAGTACAGAGAATACACATAGTTCTGTGACGCGCATTTCGGGACAGATGGGTGAATTAGCGATACAGACAGACGAAGCAGGCCTGAAAGCAGAAGAAGGAACGCATCAAATTAGTGAACTAAAACAACAGATTGACCGTTTTTCCGAATTCTTTGAGGAACTGGATGAAACATTTAAGGTGCTTTCTGACAAAATCAAGGAAACGAATACATTTGCAGGCACGATCAAGGAAATTACGGAACAGACCAATTTGCTTGCCTTGAACGCCAGTATTGAAGCAGCGCGAGCGGGCGAGAAAGGAAAAGGCTTTGCAGTCGTTGCGGACGAGATTCGAAAGCTCGCTGGGTTGACCGACGGAACGCTGAAGAAAATTGATCTGAATTTATCCGAAGTAAATACATTCAATGAATTATCGGTAGGCAAGTTGCAGGACGGCTTGAGACAAGTCGCGGAACAAGTGAAAGTTGCAGATCGCTCCAATACATCATTCGCTGAACTGTTCGGCACGATGACGACATTGCAAAGCGCCTTACATGCATTCATGGATGACTTCGAATACATCGCAAGGAGCAGTGAAACAGTCTCTGAACGTACAGTGGAGTTTGCGTCCATCATCCAGGAAAGTACGGCGGCAATCGAAGAAATGAACGCCACGCTGACAGAGCTGACGGGCGAGCAAGAACAAATAGCAAAGTATATTCAGGAAACGCATGAAGAAGCTGTGCAGCTGAGGATATAAATTTTTATACAACAAAAATCCGCCACTCCCTTAATGAGAGGATGGCGGATTTTTTTAAATTCAGTCGGTGGGAAGATTTTCATTTGTTTGGCTCAACATCTCTAGTTTGAAACCGATATTAGTAATAACGAATGTTGATTTAAAGACGGGGGGGTTCCATGTATGGTTAGCCGAATAGGCAGTGGATCCACGCCACAACCAGTACAGTCATCCTATGATAGTGCGTCCATTGAAACCGAAAGACCAGTTACAGAAGTACAGCCAATTAAAGACACCAGGCAACAACCGCCTCCTGAAGAGCGGAAAGAACTTTCAAAAAGCGATGCGAAGCAGCTGACGGACGGCATGAATAAGTTCCTCGAAAGCGTCAATACGCAGCTTCGATTTAAATTTCATGATAAACTGAATGAATACTATGTAACAATCGTAGATTCCCAGACGGATGAAATCGTGCGTGAAATCCCGCCAAAAAAATTGATGGACATGTACGCCTCAATGAAAGAATTCGTCGGATTATTGGTAGACCGAAAAATTTAAAGAAAAGGTGTGAAGTAAATGAGAATTGGTGGATTAGCATCCGGTATGGATACAGAAACAATCATCAGAGACATGATGAAAGCACACCGGATCCCGCTTGATAAAATTACACAGAAGAAACAATACACTACGTGGCAGATGGAAGATTATCGGAGTGTGAACCGAGATTTAAAAAAGCTTAGTGATAAATTGCTAGATAACTCGATATTACAGAAGAATTATTTACACAAAACTGTAAATGTTTCGGACGAGAACGCAGCTAGTATTCGATCAGTGAGCGGCTCAAGTGATTTTTCTGGAACTCTTGAAATAGATGTACTTGCTACACAAGCTACTTTACAAAGTGGTGAACTTAAGAGTGGTACAGAGAAAATCACTGATGAAATGGCTTCTAAAAAAACGCTTAAGGAGCTTGGCCTTGCCAATGTAGGAGCGACATTGAAAATCGAAGCTCCTGGAAGAGAAGCAGTTGATATTACCATCGAAGAGTCCGATACAATGACATCATTAATGAAAAAGATTAATGATAAAACCGGTGTCAATGCATTTTTTGATTCGGCATCTGGCAAGATTGCTATGAGTGCTAAAAATAGTGGGGAAGGTAATATTAAAATTACAGGCGATGCAGATTCAATATCAAAACTTCAATTAAATGTACCAGGTAAGGCAGGTATTGATGCCGAGTTTACGTTCAACGGTTTAAAAACTACCCGTCCATCAAATACATTTGAAATCAATGGTTTTGAAGTAACATTAAAACAAACAACGTCTTCACCGATTACTTTTAGTTCTTCTGCGGATTCCGATAAAATAGTAGATTCTATTACGGAGTTTGTAAATGATTACAATGAAATGATCGAAAAGCTAAACAGCAAAATTAAAGAGAAAAACTTCCGAGACTTCCATCCACTTTCTGCGGAACAAAAAGCCGACATGAAAGAAAAAGAAATAGAATTATGGGAAGAGAAAGCAAAGAGTGGTACCTTACGTAATGACCCAGCGATTTCTAGCATGCTATCAAGTCTTCGAGGGATAATGTCTAAAGTTATAAAGACAACTGATGCTGATGGCAAAGAAATTACAATCAGTTTAAAAGACATAGGAATCGAACCATCCAATAGCTATTCGGAGAATGGTAAGTTGATCATCAATGAAGATAAATTACGGGCGAAAATTGCGGAAAATCCAAACGCAGTATATGACTTAATTGGTCGTGATGATAAGGATACGAAAGGTGTTCACAGTGAAAATAACTCTGGTATTGCTCAAGACTATAGAAAAGCTTTACAAGATGTGCAAAAAAACATCTCGGCAAAAGCAGGTTCGTCAACAGCGGTCAACGACACATTCGCCCTAGGACGCTCACTAAAAAGTTTCGATAAACAAATCGAACGTTTCGAAAATAAATTGCAGATGATGGAAAGCCGCTATTGGAAGCAGTTCTCCGCGATGGAGCGTGCCATCCAACGTGCGAATGCTCAGTCTGCTCAGTTGATGAATTCATTTGGCGGCGGTATGTAACACACTTTGTAAGAAAAAAGGAGATTGACTGAACATGGCTATTAACAATCCTTATGCAGCATATCAAAACAACTCGGTGACGACTTCTACTCCTGGCGAATTGACATTAATGCTTTACAACGGATGCCTCAAATTTATTCAGCAAGGGAAAATGGCGCTGGAAGAAAGTAAACTTGAAGAAAAGAATGTTGCAATCCAAAAAGCGCAGGCTATTGTTACGGAATTGATGTTGACGTTGGATACTTCCTATCCGGTTGCGGAGAATATGTTGGTGCTGTATGAGTTTGTCAACAGTCGCTTGATCGATGGCAATATCAAAAATGACCCGGCGCTATTTGATGAAGCATCCGGGATTATTAAGGAATTCCGTGACACGTGGAAACAGGTTATTCAGGTGAATCGTTCAAAACAATATGCGAATGTGAATGAAATATGATTCGGGCTGCCATGACCATGTGGCGCGAACGTTCCATGCAATTGATTGCGTTAACGGAAAAAGTGGATGAATCGCAGCGGGACGAAGTGATCACAAAGATTGAGGGATTGCTCGACGACCGTGAAAAATTGCAACCGCATATTGCAGAACCATTCACAGATGAAGAACGAGATGCTGGTCAAGAGCTCATGCAGCTTGAAAAAGAAGTGCTAACGAATCTTGCGCGCTTCATGAAGGACATCCGCACAAATATTTCGGAGTCCCAAGCAAAGAAAGAAAATATCAATAGTTACACGAATCCTTACGGGAAAATGATCCAAGACGGTGCCTATTACGATACAAAACAATAAGAACCGAAAGAGAGCGCATCTCTTTCGGTTTTTTTACATAGAAATTCAATAAGAAGGGAGAATAGCGTATGCGCTATAATCGGCAGGACTATTTTAGATACGAGTTCAACCCACAACTACCTGCGAAGTTTCGACTTCAGTTGGATGACGAAGAGAAGAAATTGTCGAATGAAGGGGAGTGCGAGTTACTAGATATTAGCACGGGCGGCGTGAAGTTTTTTACGTTCCTCGATTTGCCTCTGCATCCTAAAAAACTTACTTTGCAGTTGGAGTTCATGCTGTATCAGCATCGGTTCGAAATTCTTGGCGCAGTCGTCTGGAAGCAGTTTGTCCAACACGGTTTTCAATACGGTTTCGAATTCGGTGAAGAGCAACGAGTAGATGCGCAAATCGTGGAGGAACTGAAAAAACGTGCGCGTCTGGAGAAACATTTGGAGTAAATTCATTGGTCTATACAAAATTTCTTGAAGTTTCAGCAAATTTCTCAAGTTTGCAGAAGGTATTTAAGGGTACTATGAAGAAGTATACTAATAAGGTTCAAATAAAGGAGGAGTTCATATGTTAGACTTCAATATCCGCGGTGAAAACGTCGAGGTTACTCCGGCGATCCGAGAGTACGTAGAAAAGAAAATACAAAAACTGGAGCGTTATTTTACAGAAGGTGCAAACGCAACAGCTCACGTTAACTTGAAAGTGTATAATGATAAACAAACAAAAGTGGAAGTAACAATTCCAATGAAGAATTTGACACTTCGCGCAGAAGAGCGCCACAGTGATATGTACGCAGCTGTTGACTTGATCGTTGATAAGCTCGAGCGTCAAATTCGTAAATATAAAACACGCGTCAACCGAAAATCTCGCGAGCGCGAAGGCGTAGCTGCTTTCTTCCAATCTGTTGAAGATAGTAACAACACACAAGAATCTCTCGACGACGATCAAGACTTCAACGTAGTACGGACAAAGCAGTTCGACTTGAAGCCAATGGATCAAGAAGAAGCCATCCTTCAAATGAACATGCTCGGCCACAACTTCTTCATCTTCACAGATGCAGAATCCGACGGCACAAACATCGTCTACAAACGAAAAGACGGCCGTTACGGTCTGATCGAAACAAACTAATCAACAATAAAACAAGTCCAGCTAAGCTGGGCTTGTTTTATTTATACATAATGATTTATGCCGAGCCTTAACTTATAGGATTACTTGTTGAGCGGTCCGGGATTCAGGGCAAAGATTTGCACTGAACAATTCGCCAGTCCACAGTGATTTCCTTAAATTTAAGAAGAAGCTAAATGTCAGATTGCAAAACTTAGATATATTATTAAATGAGTTCAAGCGTGTTAAGTAATTTTACGGCTAACCAAGCCTGCGAGCACTGCACAAAATCATTTAGCTTTTGAACTTTGATCACGCTAGAAGGCAACACCTTGTCCCTTATAAATCACAATGGACTAGCCATTATACTTCCTTTTAAAAGTAGGGATTGTAGCGGAAGACGGGCGACTCCGGGAGGATTAGCGTGAGTCTTGAGACCCTGGACTGAGCGAAGCGAGGGAAGCGGCTCAAGCCACGCCCTCCGGAAAGCGTCCCGTCTGTAGCGCAAATCCCCGGACAACCTAGCACTCTCACTCTGTCCTCTGAAAATCCATACGGCGGACCATTTGCACCAGGCTTTTGACAGTGCTAAAATGGAGTGTGACACAAATTCGTATTAGTGAAAACTTACCAGAACGAACAACTGGCGGGACAAACCTGCTTGATTGAAGAAGTTATGAGGATGTGACATAAATGCTTGGCGTATTGAATAAAATGTTTGATCCGAACAAACGTGACTTGAAACGTCTCGAAAAAGTAGCAGACCAAGTCGAAGCATTGGCTTCCGACATGGAAAAATTGTCAGACGATGAACTGACAGCAAAAACCGACGAATTCAAAACACGCTATCAAGAAGGCCAAACGATTGAGGACCTGCAAGTCGAAGCATTCGCAGTCGTTCGGGAAGCCGCTCGCCGCGTGCTCGGACTCTATCCATTCCGTGTTCAAATCATGGGAGCAGCCGCACTGAATGAAGGCAATATCGCAGAGATGAAGACCGGTGAGGGGAAGACGCTGACTTCTACACTCGCCGTTTATTTAAATGCCCTGACATCTAAAGGTGTGCACGTCGTGACAGTCAACGAATACTTGGCCAGCCGTGACGCAGCCGAAATGGGCCAGCTATATGAATTTTTAGGCATGAAAGTCGGCTTGAATTTGAACAGCATGGGCAAGGAAGAGAAACGCGAAGCCTATGAAGCCGATGTCACCTATAGTACGAACAATGAACTTGGTTTTGATTACTTACGGGATAATATGGTGCTTTACAATGAACATAAAGTTCAGCGCCCACTTCATTTTGCGGTGATTGACGAGGTTGACTCCATTTTAGTCGATGAAGCCCGTACACCGCTTATTATTTCCGGTCAAGCAGCAAAATCCCAAGAACTCTATCGTCTGGCGAATCGTTTCGTCATTACATTGAAAAAAGATGAAGACTATTCGTTTGATGAATCAACGAAAGGTGTCGTCTTGACAGAGGCGGGTATTGAAGCTGCAGAGAAGGCATTCAGCATCGACAACTTGTTCGATTTGCAGCACGTCACGCTGAACCATGCGATTAATCAGTCATTGAAAGCGCATGTCAGTATGCATAATGACGTAGACTACGTTGTGGAAGAAGGCGAAGTTGTCATCGTTGACTCCTTCACCGGACGTTTGATGAAAGGCCGTCGCTACAGTGATGGCTTACACCAGGCTATAGAGGCAAAAGAAGGTCTTGAAGTTCAGAACGAATCGATGACACTTGCGACGATTACATTCCAGAACTATTTCCGTATGTACGAAAAGCTTTCCGGCATGACCGGTACTGCAAAAACGGAAGAAGAAGAGTTCCGTAATATTTACAATATGAACGTCATTGCAATTCCTACGAATAAACCAATCGCACGTGACGACCGTCCAGATTTGATCTTTGCAACGATGGACGGCAAATACAAAGCGGTGGCGGAAGATATTAAAGAACGTCACGAAAAAGGTCAGCCTGTCTTGGTCGGTACCGTTGCAATCGAAACATCTGAAATCATTTCTGCTTTCTTGAAAAAGTATGGTATTCCGCACAACGTCTTGAACGCGAAAAACCATGAACACGAAGCAGAAATAATTTTAGACGCCGGTAAAAAAGGTGCAGTAACGATTGCGACAAACATGGCAGGTCGTGGTACAGATATTAAACTGGGCGATCATATTCAAGAAGTTGGCGGTCTTGCGGTCATCGGTACAGAGCGGCACGAGTCAAGACGTATCGATAATCAGCTCCGCGGTCGTTCCGGACGTCAGGGAGATCCTGGGGTGACACAATTTTATTTGTCACTCGAAGATGAATTGATGCGCCGCTTCGGTTCGGAGCAAATGAAATCGATGATGACGAAGCTCGGAATGGATGATTCCACACCGATTCAATCCAAAATGGTTTCGCGTTCTGTTGAATCTGCGCAAAAACGAGTCGAGGGGAACAACTTTGATTCGCGGAAACGTTTGCTGCAGTATGATGATGTTCTTCGTCAGCAACGTGAAGTTATCTATAAAGAACGTAATGATGTGTTAAGTTCCGATAATATACGTCCTGTACTTGAAGGGATGTTGAATTCGGTCATTGAGCGTGTAGTTGCGCTGCATATCGATGAGAACACAGTACATGCTAAAGGTCTGAAGGATTATCTGGAAGCGAACCTATTGCCGGAAGACTCCGTTACGGTCGCGGAGCTTCAAGGAAAATCTCAAGAAGAACTGCAATCATTTATTCACGAATTGGTGATTGCACGCTATAATGAGAAGGAGCAGGAAATGTCTGAAGACCGCATGCGCGAGTTCGAGAAAGTCGTCTTACTGCGTGCGATTGATACGAAGTGGATGGATCATATAGATGCGATGGATCAGCTTCGAAACGGAATTCATTTACGTGCGTATGGACAGACTGACCCGCTGCGTGAATATCAGGCAGAAGGATTTGCGATGTTTGAAGATATGCTGACAGCGATTGAAGACGACGCGACGAAGTATGTCATGAAAGCAGAAATCCGCAACAACCTAGAGCGTGAAGAAGTAGCAAAAGGGCAAGCGAACAACCCGAAAGAAGGCAGCGAACCGGCACGCAAAAAACCGATTCGCCGTTCGGTCAACATCGGCCGCAACGATCCTTGTCCATGCGGCAGCGGCAAAAAGTATAAAAACTGCCACGGCAAAGCGTGATTTTAATTAAGGCGATTTATTGATTTTATTTCCGAAGCTGAGTGTTTTCCATGAACATGCGAAAGCCCAGTTGATTGTAGTGGAAGGCGACGACTCCTTGGGGATCAGCGTGCGTCTTGAGACCCCGCAGGAGCAAAGCGACGAGGAGGCTCAAGCCACGCCCCCAGGAAAGCGTCCGTCTGCAACGGAAATCAACGTTGCAAAACCGTGCACATAGGATGTAGATTATTTAACTCGTTATTTAGAGAAACAACCACTCAGGAGGAAACAATTATGATGGAATTATCCGATGTTCGGAACGAGCTCGACAAAACAGCTAAGAAATTAGCGGACTTTAGGGGGTCTCTTTGACTTAGAAAACAAAGAGGCCAGTATGCAGGAATTAGAAGAAATGATGCTTGAGCCAGGCTTCTGGGACGACCAGGATGCCGCGCAAAAAGTCATTTCTGAATCCAATGCATTAAAAGATATTGTCGGGGAATACAATGATTTGAATGACACGCAGGAAAACTTAGAAATGACACTTGAACTGCTTCGTGAAGAGGCAGATGAAGAGTTGCAGGAAGAGCTCGTCTCCGAATTAAAAGAGTTCAAAGGACGAATGGATAAATTCGATCTACAGATGCTATTGAGCGATGAATTTGATAAAAACAATGCAGTGCTGGAGATACATTCAGGTGCAGGTGGAACCGAGTCACAAGACTGGGCTTCAATGTTGCTCCGCATGTATACGCGTTGGGCTGAGCACCATGGTTTCAAAGTGGAAACCCTTGATTATCAAGCAGGTGACGAAGCAGGTGTGAAATCGGTCACTTTGAGTGTCAAAGGTCATAACGCTTATGGTTATCTAAAAGCTGAGAAAGGCGTTCACCGATTAGTCCGTATCTCACCATTCGACTCTTCTGGAAGACGTCACACATCTTTTTCTTCCATTGAAGTCATGCCGGAATTCGACGGCGACATCGATTTGGATCTTAAAACAGAAGATATCAAGGTCGATACGTATCGTTCCAGCGGCGCGGGCGGACAGCACGTCAACACGACGGACTCTGCTGTACGCATGACACATATACCGACAGGCGCAATCGTTACCTGTCAAACGGAACGTTCACAGATCAAAAACCGTGAACGTGCGATGAATTTGCTTAAAGCAAAAATTTATCAAATACGCGTTGAAGAAGAAGAAGCTCGCTTAGCGGAAATCCGTGGCGAGCAAAAAGAAATCGGTTGGGGCAGCCAAATCCGCTCCTACGTCTTCCATCCATACTCCATGGTAAAAGACCACCGAACAAATGAAGAAACCGGAAATGTAAGCTCCGTCATGGATGGCGATCTCGACCCATTCATCAACGCTTACTTGCGTTCCAGAATATCCTAATCAAAAAGTGCAGAAATGCACTTTTTCTTGTTCTAATAAAGTAATAATGGGATTGTAAGACTTAGTAAATGCTCCGGGGATTTGCGCTCTGGGTGGACGCTTTCCGCGGGGCTCGCGGTGAGCCTCCTCGTTCGCTACGCTTCCTGCGGGGTCTCACCTGTCGAGCTGATCCCGCAGGAGTCGCCACCCGCCGCTCCAATCCCTACTTTTTGATGGGAATTATAGTGGCTTATCCATTGAAAATTCTAAGTGACAAAGCGATGTGTCCTTACGAAATTGATCAAAGTTCAAAAGCTAATGAAAAGAAGCAGTACTCGCAGGCTTCTTGTTCTTGAAATCACCTAACGCTATTTAACTAAGAGAATGAGAGATGCCCGTTATGTACTCTGAGTGTGGGGACTCTTCTCAGACTTTAAAAAAAGTACAATGGGCTTACTGTGTGTCCATCCCCACTAATTAAGGATTGGAGCGGAAGACGGTCGACTCCTGGGGGATCAGCGTGCGTCTTGAGACCCCGCAGGAAGCGAAGCGAACGAGGAGGCTCAAGGCCACGCCCCCCGGAAAGCGTACCGTCTGGAGCGGAAATCCCGGAACGCTTACTGAGTCATCTTTACTCATCGAGAAAAGTAATAGGCACAGCTGACTTGCTAAATTCCTTACACTTTATCTAAAATAAAATGTTTAATCCGCAATGTTTTGGTCAATACTATAGAGTGTATTCATTACCAAACCGTCCATTACGCAGAAGACGCATGGCAGCTTCCTTGTAGAATTTGAAAACTTGTCATTTCTGTTTGCTGTGGAACGAAGGTTTTTTGGTATACTATTGAATGTGAGAAAAAATTAATCAAAAGGGAGGATATTGCATGAAGAACAAACTTTTGGCTACCTTATTTGGAGCAGCGCTAGTGCTTGGTGCATGTGGCGGCGGTGACGACAACGCAGCGGACAAGCCAGCAGAAGACACAAATACCAACAACGGTGCTGAAACATCCAATGTAGACGCGGAGAAAGTCGTACAGACTAGCTGTGTGTCTTGTCACGGTGGAAACTTAGAAGGTGGAGCAGGTCCTGCATTGGACAAAGTTGGAGCTACTCACTCTGAAGAAGAAATCCATGACATCATCATCAACGGTAAAGGCGCAATGCCTCCAGGTATTATCAAAGGCGAAGAAGCTGACGCAGTAGCAGCTTGGCTTGCTGAGAAGAAATAATTATGTAACAATCGACCATTCTTGAGGACTCCTTGAGAATGGTCTTTTTCATGTTTGGAGAGGGTTAGCCAGGATTTCACATAAAAATACCCACTTAGACCATTTGATACATAACTGTAATACAAGGCATGTCGAATCATGCTATAATTAGTTTGGCGAACATGAATGGAAAACAAAATTCAGGTGGTTAAAATGTATGATTGTAATGAAAAATGTGTACAAAAAGTACCCGAATGGCGTAGTGGCTTCTAACGGAATCCACATTGAGATCACAAAAGGTGAATTTGTTTACGTTGTCGGGCCAAGTGGAGCAGGAAAATCCACTTTCATTAAGATGATGTATCGTGAAGAAGTTCCGACCAGTGGAACGATTTATTTCAATGGAACGGACTTAACAAAAATGCGCAGTAAAGATGTGCCTTTCTTGAGAAGACAGATCGGTGTGGTCTTCCAGGATTTTAAATTGCTGCCTAAATTGAATGTCTATGAAAATGTTGCATATGCACTAGAAGTAATAGAAGAAACACCGAGTGCGATCCGTAAAAAAGTGACTGAGGTATTGGAATTGGTCGGATTAACTCAAAAAGCAAGAATGTTCCCGAATGAATTGTCGGGGGGCGAACAGCAACGCGTGTCGATTGCACGGTCAATCGTCAATTCACCGAAGCTGGTTATTGCGGACGAGCCGACTGGAAACTTAGATCCCGACACATCTTGGGAGATCATGAAAATTTTTGAACGAATCAATGCGCACGGCACGACGATTGTCATGGCAACACATAACAAGGAAATCGTCGACACGCGGCGCAACCGAGTGATTCAGATAGAAGGCGGTCTCATCACACGAGATGAGTATGAAGGAGAGTACCGCTATGAAATTTAGAACGTTAAAACGACACGTGAGGGAAAGTTTCAAAAGCCTTAGCCGAAACAATTGGATGACTTTCGCATCTGTCAGTGCGGTAACGGTCACGTTGCTACTCATCGGCGTGTTCTTCGTCATCATGATGAACTTGAATCAACTCGCGGATAATATTGAAAATGATGTGGAAATTAAAGTGGTAGCGGATCCCGCGGCGGATCAGGAAGCGGTACAAAAGCTCTTAAAGAAAGTGAAGGAAACGCCAGGTGTGGAAGAGGTAGTCCATTCCACCCGAGATCAGGAACTTGAAAAAATGATCGATTCATTCGGAGATGAGCTGGCGCTGTACAAGCAGAGCAATCCGCTTGGTGACGCGCTTTATATTAAAGCTGCGGATCCGAAAGAGACGGCGAAAATCGCAAAAAAAATCGGTACATACGATTATACATACGATGTGGAATATGGAGAAGGTAAGGTTGAAAAACTGTTCAATGTGCTGAAGGTTGGTCGGAATGTAGGGCTTGTTTTAATATTGGCCTTATTATTTACCGCTATGTTCCTCATATCGAACACAATCCGTCTAACGATTGTGGCGAGACGAACAGAAATCGAGATTATGAAGCTTGTAGGCGCAACCAATAGCTTTGTACGAATTCCATTCATGCTCGAAGGAGTGTGGCTCGGAATTTTTGGTGCGATTTTGCCGATGATCTTGGTTACAGTCGCTTATTCTCAATTGTATACCGTATGGGAAGCCAGATTGCAAAATGAACTGTTTCATTTACTGAATCCAATGCCATTTCTATTGCAGTTGAATGGTTTACTGCTGTTCATCGCGGTATTCATTGGCGTATGGGGCAGCTTTATGTCAGTTAGAAAGTTCTTAAAAGTATAAAGGATTGATAGATTTGAAATTTCGAAGGGGGAACTGGGATTTGATAAAGCGACACCGAATCATTTCGAGTGTCTTGGCGGTATGTCTTATGACGACGATGGTCGGCAGTGGGGGCGTTTCGGCAAGTACTTTGAAAGATCTTCAGAATGAACGAAAAGCGGTGGAAAATAAAAAGAACAGTTTAAATTCCACGATCGAGAATAAAGAAAGTCAAATTCAGGCGAAGCAATCGAGAGCAGATCAGCTCACGGGGCAGATCAAGAAGCTCAACGCGAAAATCGATGAAACAAACAGCAATATGAATCATCTCGTTGCCGAAATGGATCAAACAAAGAAAGAGATTAAAGAATTAAAAAAGTCGATCAAAGAACTGGAAATTCGTATTGCGGAACGTGATGAAGTATTACGCGAACGCGTGCGGGTTATGCAAGTGAAGGGCGGACAAGTCAGCTATTTGGACGTGTTGCTCGGTGCGAACAGCTTCTCTGATTTCATTGACCGCTTTTCGGCAGTGACGACTTTAATGGATGCGGATCGTAAAATTATCCGCCAGCAAGAAGAAGATATGGCACAGCTTGAAGAAGAGAAAAAGCTTGTCGAGCAAAAGTTAGCAGAACAAGAAGAACGCAAGATTAAAATTCAAGCAATGAAAGATAAGTTGGATGCTCAAAAGAAAGAAAAGAATACGCTCGTCAATAAATTGCAGGCTGAGCAAGAGAAACTTTCAAAAGAGAAAGCCAATCTCGAAGAAGAGTATAACGATGCAATCGAAATCAGTGACGAGCTCGAAGGCCAAATCGTAGCGGAACAGAATCGTCTCGCGGAAGTTGCTCGCAAAGCAGAAGCGAAACGTCGTGCGGAAGCAGCGGCGAAGCGTCAGCAGCAAACACAATCAAGCGGCGGTTCATCTGCACCGACTGGTAACCTACCTGCCGTTTCAAGCGGATTTTGGACAAAGCCTACAAATGGTAGATACAGCTCAGGATTTGGCTGGAGAACACACCCGATCACTCATGCGAAAAAACAGCACCGTGGTATCGATTTAAGTGCGCCTATGGGAACTCCGGTTGTAGCAGCTGGAGATGGCGTCGTATCTTACGCGGGTCAGATGAGTGGATTCGGTAATGTGATCATGATCACACATTCTGTCGACGGTAAAATCTTAACTACTGTCTATGGTCACCTTTCGTCAATTAGTACGAGCTCAGGTGCCCATGTCGGAAAAGGTCAATATATTGGAGCTGTTGGATCAACAGGCTTCTCGACAGGACCACATTTGCACTTTGAAGTCCATGTTGGAAACTTCTCAGGCTCTGGTCCAAGCGCGGTCAACCCTTTGCATTACGTGTCTTTTTGATATAGGATAAAATGAAAACCTGCCTATTCAACGGCAGGTTTTTCATATGGTGACAGATGAAGGAGGAAGTGGCGGTGCCCATAACTCAGTATTATCCTGTCGGAGCAATCACCGTGCCGTCTTCCTGGATTGCATTTAGTGCAGGCTTTGTCATGACCTATCTTTTCATTCGCATATACTTTGGGAAAACAGCTGGTGACCGAATCGGCAATATATTTTTTAATACGGTGATCATATGGAAGTTCTCTGTGATCTTGACAGACTTTTCGACTGTCCGTCACTATCCTTTGTCTATTCTATACTTCCATGGCGGCAAGATTGGTTGGATTCTAGCTTTGATTGTTGTCGGTCTGCTGACAATTCGGCAAGGGATGAAAGAGAAGTGGAAGTACGAGGATCACTGGTCGCTGTTGCTTGCGTTGATTAGTTGGCAGACGGTGTATCAAGTGGTCATGACTTTTTTGAATGATGGCAGTCTCCTAGTTAAAGGCGGGACGATCGCTTTCTTCGTTTTGTTATGGGCCTTGACGTTTTGGAGTTACCGCAAGAAAGCCAATTCGGTTAGTGAATTATCAATTATTTGGATTGCGGTTCATTTCATGGTGTCGGCATCTCAGCCAGGCGCATTTTGGACAATGCCGCTTATCACAACGATCGGAAGCGGGTTGCTGATGTGGATTCTGCAACGCCAGGCAACGCATTCGGTAAGTAGAAAGGAAGAAGCAAAGTGAGTAAAAAAATGATTGGATCCATCCTCAGTTTGTTAGTGATCGGCACATTGGTTTTTTTGATGGTGAAGAATACAGTGGAGAAGCCTGAGCCGATTGAATCGCCTGTAACCTCCTTGAGTCAAGCGAATGAACTAGAGGTGGCTGAAGAAGGGCTCGAACAGTATTCACCTGCTCCTGACTTCACATTGGAGACACTTGCCGGTGAAACGGTGACTTTGTCAGAGCTGAAAGGTAAGAAAGTGATCTTGAATTTCTGGGCGACCTGGTGTCCTCCATGCAAAGCAGAAATGCCGCATATGGAAAGTTTTTATTCGAAACTAACGGATGAAGATCAAGTCGAATTGATAGCGGTCAATGTGACGGAGTCAGAGAAATTGGGAATCAGTGAAGTAGAAAATTTCGTAAAGTCATATAAATTGAGCTTCCCGATCCCGCTTGATAAAACTGCGGAAGTAACGCGAATGTATGGTGTATTCTCCATGCCGACAACGTTTATGATCGATACGAAAGGGCGAATTGCACAAAAGGTCATTGGCCCGTTAGATGAAAAAACGTTGAATGAATTGGTCGATTTTATGGATTGAAAAAAGAGTCTGTTTTCGTGTCGTAACTTCTTGTCTTCCTTCATATAGTGGAGGGAGGAGGAGGTTATGCATGCGTAGGAGCAGGCTTTTTTTATTGGGAAGCATCTTGCTGATCGGCGGTGTGCTGTTCGGATTGAATGGTTGCGGAAAATCAGGATCGGAATCAGCAAAGCCGATCAGTAAGTTGCCTGTGCTGGATGAAGTGTATGAAACCATTCAAGAAAAAGCAGTTTATCCAGTCGAAAAGGACAGGCTCGTCGAAGGAGCACTGCGTGGGATGACGGACACGATAGGTGATCCGTATTCGACGTATTTGACGGAACAAGAAGCAGCTTCACACCGTGAATCGCTGGCAGGCTCCCGAGTAGGAATTGGGGCTGAAGTGACGCGGACGAACGGCAAGTATATCATCGTCTCTCCTATAAAAGGGGGGCCAGCGGAGAAAGCAGGTTTACAGCCGTATGATGAAATCGTAAAGGTAGGCAATGAGCGATTAAGCAATGAAACGCTGCAAGAAGTTGTAAATTTGATTCGGGGTAAAGAGGGAACGGAAGTGAAGATGACGATTTTCCGGCCGGACGCAGATAAACATATGGAATATACCATTGTTCGAGATCAAATTCCGGTGCAGTCCGTTTCACATCAACTGCTGGAAGAACGAGGTGCTAAGTTAGGGTACATAGCACTGACGATGTTCGGTGAAGAGACGGCGAAAGAATGGCAAAAAGCAACTTCAGAAGTCATCAAGCAGGGTGCGAAGGCGATTATCATCGATGTGCGGGGCAATCCAGGCGGTTATTTGATGGCAGTCTCCGAAATAGCGGGGAGTTTATTGAACGAAGATAAGGTGTTTGTCGTGATGCAGGATGCGAAAGGGAATTTGACTCCACTCGTGACAGAGAAATCTGCGGATCTCGATTACAATGAACGATTGAAACAAATCCCGGTTGTACTCGTACAAGACGTGGGAAGCGCATCCGCAAGTGAAGTGTTAAGCGCAGCTGTAAAAGACCTGAAACGCGGAGCCATCATCGGCACAACAAGCTTCGGGAAAGGTACTGTACAGGAGACGATGGAGTTAACAAACGGTGGCGAGTTAAAACTATCGACGAATAAATGGCTGACACCGAAAGAAAAGTGGATTCACGGAAAAGGTGTCAAAGCAGATATAGAAGTGAAGCAGAGTATACTGTTCACGGAGCATTTACAAATGGTCACGGAAACGTTTAAAGAGGGTCACTACAATGACCAAATCGCTTATGCGCAACGGATGCTGAAAGCTTTTGATTATGAGACCGGCCGAGTAGACGGTTTTTTTGATAAAGATACTGCTGAAGCAGTACAGGCATTCCGTGCAGACCATCAAATCGCCGACAATGATGCGATGGATCGAGAGTTTTTCACCACGTTGAAGGCTGCAGTAGAGGAGTACCGCGGAGATGCAAAAAACGATAAGCAATTGAGGATGGCAATTGATTATTTAGTAAATGAATTAGCAGAATAAATAGAGCGCATCTCATAGGAGGTGCGTTTTTTTCGTTCAGCATTCGCTATTTCCCTTCATTTTTTGTACAATGGGGAAAAGAGTTGTTTGGACGAGCGGGAAGGTGATAGATGATGTCTAGCGAACTATTGAATACTATTATGGAAGCAATATTATATTTTCTTTTTAATCCAGTCTGGCTGGTTACTTTGCTTGCGGCCGTGCTGCTCGGCTATGTTCGGGTTAAGAGAGAAAGAAAAGACTTTAAGACCCGCGTGCTGGCTGGCTTGACGGAGATGAAGCATGCGCTTTCTTCTGCCTGGATTCATGGCTTGCTGCTTTCTGTTCTAATTGCAGGCGTAGGATTAATTGTCGATTTTAATTGGATCATAATTTTTTCGCTCGTGATGTTGCTAGTAATCTTATCATTTTCCTATAAACTAGCTTCACCGATCTATTATGCAGCGATAGCGTTTTTCGGTTTATATGCAGTCGGGCGATGGGCGGGAGATTTTTCAATTAACGATTGGTTTGTACAAGAGGATTTGGACTTTTTCGGCACATTGGCTATTACAGTCCCGATTATCGCCGGCCTGTTTTTAATTACGGAAGGTTTGCTGATCCGTCGTTATGCGAGTCGTCATGCTTCACCGGTTTTGATTCCGACAAATCGAGGAATGCGTGCGGCGATCTATAAATCAAAACTGTTGTGGATAGTTCCGGTTGTTCTCTTAGTGCCCGGTCATATGGTCGCGGAATATGCTCCTTACTGGCCACAATTCACGCTCGGGGCAGAAAAGTTTTCATTCGTACCAATTCCGCTGATCATCGGTTTTTCGCAGATGGCGCGTGCTTCGTTCCCGGATGTGCTGTTTCCCAAAGTGGGTACAGCGGTCGCTTGGCTTGGGATTGCGGTTGCAGCCATAGGCGTCGGAGCGATATGGATGCCGATTCTTGGTTGGGCCGCGTTGATCGCGGGGGTGTTGTGTCGTATCTTCCTGTCTGTTTTGATCTCTGTTTCCGAGCGCAAAAAGCCATTAATATTAGTGCCGCAGTCTGAAGGGGTTTTCGTCGTTACTGTACTGGAGGATTCCCCAGCAGAAAAAATGGGAATTATTCCAGGTGATCTGATTAAGTCGGTGAACGGTATTACGATTCATAATGAAGGTGAATTGTATGACGCGATACAAGTGAATGCTGCTCATTGCCGTTTGCAGGTGATTGGCCGTGACGGTGAAGTGCGGCTGAAGCAGCAAGTGTTGTATCGCCACGATCATTTCCGTCTAGGTATGCTAGTCGTGCGGTAAAAGGAGAGAGTACGATGCATGATTTTGAAACGAAGCTTCTGCTTGCTACATTGTTGCCAGGAATTTTAGTGGTGTTTTTTACGAGGGTGACATTCCATCATGTGGTAGGGCTCATCCTTACATTGGCCTTGATTGCTGCATCTGTCTATGCAGGGTACACGCATAATTGGCTGCTTTATGTAGCAGATGCAGTCTCGTTAACGGTGGGGTTTTGGTTTGCTTCACGTATGGTGCGCAATGCCCGGAGAAGCCAAATGGAGGAATGAAAAAAGCGGTTTTCAAAGCATATAACTCTTTGAAGACCGCCTTTTTGTTCCTAAAATTGCATTCTCTGTTTTAGTCAGGAGTGTTTCGGGGATAATTAAGATAAGAGAGCGATTAAAACAAACTATAAACAGCTAATACTGCAATCGTTCCTATAACGACGAACATGACATCGAGTCCGATGAAAGACAGAGCAAAAGCCGTGACGGCACCGATGACTCCGAACAGGATATTGTCTTGGATATGAAGAACCGCAGGGAAAATTAGCGCACCAAGCACAGCGTACGGAATATTGCGAAGTACCCCGCTGACGATCGGCGGCAACTCTTTTCCATCCAAAAACGTCAAAGGAATCATTCGAGGCACGTACGTAGCGATCGCCATCCCGAGCAGCATCCACCAATATGCAGCGCCCATCAGTTATCCGCCTCCTTTTGTACAGTCCAATGTTCGACTGTCTGGTTATTTTTTACATAAATGATTTCTACAAAAATAGCGGATCCGAGTGTTGCGACCAGAATAGACCATCCGGTGGACAGCAGATTTCCGTAATACAACACGCAATGAATAGCAGCTCCGATTGCGGCAAGCAAGACAACTTTGCGATTGCCTTTCATCGAAGGGACGAGCAATCCGATAAACATTGCATAGAGCGCCACAGACATCGCATTTTGTAAAAATTGCGGAAGGTTGGCGCCAATAACATGTCCTACTGCAGTGAAGAAAACCCAGCTGCCGTAGGCGATTGAGGCAACGCCAAATGCGAAAGCTGTCGTGATCTTGCCTTTTTGTGTAGACAGGACGGAGAATGACTCGTCCGTAATACCGAATGCATAAATCGCCTTCATCCACTTCGGTGCCGGTTCCACTTTTTCGCTTAATGAAGCGGTCATCAGGAAATGGCGTATGTTGACGATAAATGTATTCATGACGACGAGCCAAGGTGCTACGCCTGTTGCGATCAGGCTAAGTGCCATATATTGCGAAGCCCCTGCGTAGACAATCAAACTCATAGCAGTCGCTTCGATCATAGACAGTCCAGTTGTTTTAGCAAGCAGTCCGAACGTTAAGGCAACCGGAAAGTAGCCGATGGCGATGCTCGATCCTGCTTTCAGGCCTTGAGAAAAAGTTGTATTCATATGAAGCAGCCCATCTTTCTATCAGAATCTTTCTGCTATTATACTATAAATGGACAGATGCTAGGGACTTTTGCAATTATATGGAGGAGTAAACATATTTAATTGAACTTTAAACGGTGAGGGTGTTTGCGATGAAGGAATGGCTATCAATTGATAAAGTGGAGGAATTGGCAAGGCAATATGAGTCGATTGGGTTTTATATGGGCTTAATCCCGCCTTTTTTGGAGGCGTTTTTACCATTTCTGCCGTTGGTCGTGTTCGTCATCGCAAATGCTCTGGCGTTTGGTTTTTGGCAAGGTTTCCTGCTTTCATGGGCAGGTACGGTGGCAGGGTCGTATGCGGTGTTCTTGCTCATTCGGAAGTACGGGGATAATCGCTTTTTCACGTTTTTGACAAAGCCGGTGCGTGTGCAGAAGTTGATTCGATGGGTGGAACGCAATGGATTCGGTCCGTTGTTCATTTTGCTTTGCTTTCCATTCACTCCTTCTTCGGTTGTTAATTTAGTGGCGGGTTTGTCAAATATGAATAAGAAGAATTTTTTGTTTGCGTTGATGCTTGGTAAGTTGGTCATGATTTTGATGATTACGTATATCGGGCATGATATACGTGCGTTGTTTACGAATCCGATTCGCACGTTGATTATGTTTTTCCTAATTTTCCTGTTGTGGTTGGTTGGTAAGTGGTTTGAGCGCAGGCTGGCGAAGAAGGTGGAGGAAGATTTTAAGAGTTTCTCCACTTTGGGGCAGTCGGATAAGAAAAACGTTTAAAATATTTCCTGTCTATCTTTTCTTTCGGTACAATGAAGGAAAGGAGTCGACAGGATTTTTTTGTTGTTTCGTCGCTCGACTGATAGTGGGTTCTGGCAAGGGGCGGTGTGTGTATTGTCACCGCTTCGCCGCTGGGGGATTGCCTCCCGCCAAGAGCCAACTAGCAAAGGGCGCTAGTTGTCTCATGGCTCCGGCCGACCCCGCAGTTGCGGCTTCGCTGGAGTGGTTAAAATAACGAGAGTGGCGTTTAAAATGAGAAGGTCTCAGCATCCAGCTCATTAATAGAATCCAATGTGCAAATAGATATACCAAGTGCTTTCACTTACCAAACGTAGGCGCCTTACAAGCGGTAGGCGGAGCAATGAGACAAACAGGCGCTCTTCCTGATTGGCTCATTGTGGGAGCCATCCGCAAGCGCCGAAGTGAGTCCAATAGGCTTACTCTTTTTGCTGTTACGGTTGCCCGACTTATAATGGGTTCTGGTAAGGAGCGGAGGACCGTACTTTGTCACCGCTACGCCACTGGGGGATTGCCTTCAGCCATGAGCCAACTAGCAAAGAGCGCTAGTTGGCTCACGGCAACGGCTGACCCCGCAGTTGCGACTTCGCTTGTGTTGCTAATTTAGTGAGTATAGTATTTAAAAATAGAACTAATTGGCATCTACTAAGTAGTGAAAGACAGCTTAGGCTATGTGTTTCTCAACATATCAAACGAAGGCGCCTTACAAGCGGTAGGCGGAGTGATGAGACAGACAGGCGATCTTCCTGACTGGCTCATTACGGGAGCCATCCGCAAGCGCCGAAGTGAGTCCAATGCCGACGCTTCTTCCGCCATACACTAGCTCGCTGGATTTTAGCCAGCTTTTCTGTAATTACATTCACCATACCTTACAAGGATAGAAAGGAGAGAGAAAGATGTCGTTGCGTTTTGTGACTGGTCGATCCGGGACAGGAAAGACCACTTTTATCGAAAGGGAAATTGCGGAAGAGTTAAAGGAGCGGCCGATGGGGCCACCGATCATTGTTATCGTACCCGATCAGCTATCCTACTCGATGGAATATAGCCTATCTACAAAATTTGGATTATCGGGGATGATCCGCGCCCAAGTATTGACGTTCAAACGTCTGGCCTGGCGCGTGCTGCAAGAAGTTGGCGGCATCACTAGGGAAGAAGTCGACAGCTTCGGCTATCGCATGCTCGTGCGCAGCGTGCTGGAGGAAAATAAAGATTCATTCCGCTTATTTAAACAAGCCGCTTCAAAACATGGCTTTGCTGAGCAAATCAGCGACGTCATGAAAGAATTCAGCAAATACTGCATCGATCAGCAGGCATTTGCTGAACTGACAACTCTGCTCGAAGACAAACAAGCTCCGCGGATACTGCAGGACAAAGCACATGATCTTCAACTTTTGCTTCAGAAAATCGAAGAGCGTCTGGGTACTACGTTTATGGACAGCGAAGGACAGCTTACAGCTTTAGCTGAGCAAATCCCTTTTGCAGAGTGGCTGAAAGATGCATCGGTCTATATCGATGGCTTTGGAGACTTTACCACACAGGAATACAATATCATCAATCAATTAATGAAATTTACCAAGCGGGTCACCGTCGTATTGCCGATGGAGGACAGGCTGCACAGCGGGGAACATGAACTGTTCTATACCGCGGAGCAACAATATTCGATGCTGCAGCAGCTCGCTCATAGCGATTCTGTAGACATGGAAAAACGGATTCATTTAACTGAAATGAAACGTTTTACGAATGAGGAACTCCAGCATTTAGAGGCGCAGTTCGATCGCTATCCTCCAGTGCCGAACGAAGCGGAAGGTCATATCCAATTGATCGAAGCGACGAACCGACGAGCAGAAGTTCACGCAGTGGCGCGTTCGATTCGTAAAATGATGCGTGAAGGCAAACGTTACCGCGGCATGGCTGTCGTCTATAGACAGCCAGATGTTTATGACGAATTGATTCAGACGATCTTTTCTCAATACGATATCCCAGTTTTCATCAGTCAGAAAAAACCGATGCTCCATCATCCGCTCATTGAGTTTGCGCGTTCACTGCTCGAGGCGGTGCGGACGGATTGGTCGTATGAAGCAGTGTTCCGTGCTGTGAAAACCGATTTGTTCTTCCCGGTGAATGAAAATAAGCGGGTATGGAGGGAACGGGCGGATCGGTTGGAGAACTTCGTGCTGGCTAAAGGAATTCATGGCAGTTCACGTTGGCTTGATGAAGAACGCTGGAAGGTCAACCGCTACCGCGGTCTTGAAATGATTCGTCCGGTTCAAACCGATGAAGAGTTGGCAATGCAGGCGGAGTATGCGGAAACGCGTGATTTGATTCGAGACCCGATTTTGCAATTAGAAAAGCAGTTAAAAAAAGCAAAAACAGGACGCGACGTGGCGGAAGCATTGTTTTTCGCGATGGAGTCGCTGAATGTCTATGACAAGATGGTAGAGTTGCAGAAGGAAGAGCGGAGTGAGCACAGACTGCGTGCGGCGGCAGAGCATGAGCAAGCATGGAATAGCTGGATCAATGTGCTGGATCAGTTTGTCTTGATGTTTGGGGATAAGGAATTGCCGTTTGAGGCAGCCATTAAAATTTTGGATGAAGGTTTTGATACGCTGGAGTTCAAACTCATTCCGCCATCGCTCGATCAAGTGACCGTTACGACGGTGGAGTTGTTTAATTCGATGGATGTTGAGGCGCTTTTCGTCCTCGGTGCGAATGAAGGTGTTTTGCCGTTGCGGAGTGACCGGGAAGGGCTGCTGTCCGATGGCGACCGCGAATTGTTCAGTGAACTCGGTATCACGCTTGCGCCAACTTCGAAAATGCTACTCATGCGTGAGTCGTATATGGTTTATCGTGCATTCACCGGAGCAAGTGAGCGATTGACTGTCAGTTATCCGATTGCGGATGAAGAAGGAAAAGCGTTGATTCCGTCTCTTTATATTCCGAGATTGCGGCAGATTTCATCGGGCATTCCGGTTGAATTAGCGGTGATTGAGCCGACGGAATTGCCTAATACGGAAAACAAGATGCACTATATCGAGCATCCGAAAGTCGCGTTGTCCTATGTGGTGCGTGTCATGCGACAGGCCAATTCGCAGGAGGCCATTGCACCGGAGTGGCAGGCGGTGCTCGCTTATTATAAAGAGGATCCGCTGTGGTCGTCGATCATTCAGTCGATCGTACAGCCGGCGCTGAAACGGCAGAAAACCGAAATGCTCGATCCGCATCTGACGGCTGGTTTATACGGTTCGTCTTTTACGACGAGTGTTTCCCGTATCGAATCTTATTATAGTTGTCCGTTCCAGCATTTCACGACGTACGGACTTGGTTTGCAGGAGCGTTTTGAGTTCCATTTGGAAGCACCCGATATCGGGGATCTTTTCCATGCCGCCCTGAAGTGGGTATCGGATGAAGTGATGAAGCGGGGATTATCGTGGGCATCTCTGACGAAAGAACAGTGCTGGCAGCTTGGACGAGAGGCGATTGAAGCGTTGACGCCAATGTTCTTCCATCGGATCTTGCTGTCCAGTCAGCGGTATGCGTACATTCAGCGGAAGCTGATGCAAATTATTCAGCGGACGATCCGTGCCTTACAGTCACAAGCCCGCAATTCAAGATTCACACCGATTGCCATGGAAGCAGGATTCGGTCCGAATGAAGAAATTCCGCCGCTTGAAATTCATTTGAAACAAGGTCAGCAAATGAAAATCAGAGGACGGATTGATCGCATCGATACGATGAAGAAGGATGATCAGACGTTCTTGCGTGTCGTCGATTATAAATCTTCCGCTCGTGCGCTTGATTTGACCGAAGTGTATTACGGACTGTCGCTTCAGATGCTGACGTATTTAGATGTGGCGCTCGAACACGCAGAGGATTGGCTCGGTGTCCATGCGGATCCGGCGGGCGTGCTCTATATGTATGTGCACAATCCGATGCTACGCTTGACGAAAGAGCTCGCCGAGGATGCAGTGGAAAAAGAGTTGATGAAATCGTACAAAATGCAAGGGTATATCGTGGAAGATGCCGAAGTGGCGCTTGCAATGGATGACAATATTGAGAGTGAATCGCTCATTATCCCGGCACGGCTGAAAAAAGACGGCTCCTTTTATTCCACGTCGAAAGTGGTACCTACGGAAGACTTAAATATGATGCGTTCATTCGTCCGCAAACGGCATCAACAGGCGGGAGATGGCATGCTTGCAGGGGATACGCGAGTGTACCCGTACCGCCTGAAAGAGCATATGCCATGTCAATTTTGCTCGTATCAATCGATTTGCCAGTTTGATCGGACCGATCCGACACAGCCGGCACGAAACTATACGGCGTTTAAGCCTGAAGAATCATTAGATAAAATGCGGAAGGAGATAGGCTGCGATGAAAATTCCCGTTAAACCGCCACATGAGACGTTCACGGATGAACAGTGGAAAGCCATTTATGCATCCGGCAAAGACCTTCTCGTGTCAGCCGCGGCAGGTTCAGGAAAAACAAAAGTCCTCATTACGAGGATGATTGAAAAAGTGTTGAATACAGAACAGCCGATTGACGTCGACCAGCTGCTTGTCGTGACGTTCACGAATGCAGCTGCTGCAGAAATGCGTCATCGTATGGCCAGTGCGCTGGAAGAAGCTATTTTGAACGATCCAACTTCGGTGCATTTGCGCAGACAGTTGAATTTGCTGAATAAAGCTCAAATATCTTCGTTGCACTCCTTCTGCCTGCAAGTCGTCCGGCAATATTCCTACGTGCTCGACATCGATCCCGGATTCCGTATTGCAGATCCAACAGAAGCTGCGGTATTGCGTGATGATACGATTGCATTGGTGCTTGAGGATGCCTATGGCCAGCCAGACCCGGAAGCGATCTATCGACTGAGTGATAGTTTTACCGCGGACCGTAACGACCAGGCGATCGAGACATTGATTGACCGGTTATATGATTATTCACGCGTTCATCCGAATCCTGCTGAATGGCTCCAGATGATTCCGCAACAATATGAAATCGGCGATGACGCAACGATTGATGAATTATCATTTATCGAGCCGCTGAAATTGGCTATCCGACATACGTTGGAAGAAGCGAAGACAGTGGCGCAGGATTTGCAGCGACTTGCTGAGATGAATGACGGTCCGCTGCCGCTTCTTGACACGGCGAAAGCAGATGAGGCATGGATTGATGATGCACTGGAATACGTCATCAACGGTAATTGGGAAGATGTCTATGCCTATTTCCAGACACTTAAATGGATGAAAGCAGGGATGATCAAGAAAGATTCCTGCGATGAAGAACTGGCGAAGCGTGGTAAGGCGATGCGCGAGTCGGTCAAAAAAATTGTTAACGCATTGAAAGAGACCTATTTTACGCGGACACCGGAGAGATTGCTGGAAGAAATCCGTCTGATGGCTCCATTGATGCAAACACTCGTCGAGTTGGTCGAAGATTTTGCGGTTCGTTATCAGGCGCTGAAAGAAGAACGAGGGCTTGTGGATTTCTCTGACTTGGAACATTATGCGCTGCAAATCTTATCGGATGAGAAAGACGGAAAACTTGTACCTTCTGATATTGCGATGGATTATCAAAATCGCTTTGCTGAAGTATTGGTTGATGAGTATCAAGACGTGAATTTTTTGCAGGAAGCAATTCTTCAATTGATCAAGCAAGGCGGAGAAGCGGACGGCAATTTGTTTATGGTGGGCGATGTCAAACAGTCAATCTATCGATTCCGGCTTGCAGAACCTGGTCTGTTCTTGGGCAAATACGAACGCTTTACGGCAGAACCGCTCGATCAAGGACTGAAAATTGATCTGAATGCGAATTTCCGGAGCCGTACGGAAGTGCTTGATGCGACGAACTTCATTTTCAAACAGATTATGGGTGTGCGTGTCGGGGAAATCGAATACGATGACGCAGCGGCATTGAAATATGGTGCGCAATATCCAGAGAAAGAAGTGGCGGCCGGGCTAACGATTCTTTATGAGAATGAAGAGGACGCGGATTTATCGGAAGAGCAGGAAGCACAGCAAGAGTTGAAGAAGTCACAGGCTGAAGCGCGTTTCATTGCACAGAAAATCAAGCAGTGGCAGGCTGATAAGGAGCAAGTGGCGGATGCATTCAGCGGCAAGAAACGGCCGCTTGAGTATCGCGATATTGTCATTTTGATGCGCTCGATGACGTGGTCCAGTGAGATAGCGGATGAATTGAAAGCAGCCGGCATTCCGGTCTATGTGGAATTGTCTTCCGGTTATTTCGATGCGATTGAAGTGATGATTATGCTCAACACATTGCGGGTCATCGATAATCCGTATCAAGACATTCCGCTCGTATCGGTTTTGCGTGCACCGTTCGTCGGTATGACCGAAAATGAACTGGCACAAATCCGCCTGGCGAAACCGAATGCTCCGTTTTACGAAGCGGTTCAAACGTTCATTCAGACAGGCGGGGCTGGCGTGGAGCCGGTAACACAGGAGAAGCTTCAGCGTTTCTTCCTGCGACTCGAGGACTGGCGTAATATGGCGCGCCATGGATCGCTGTCGGACTTGATTTGGAAAGTATATCAGGATACGTTTTATTATGAAATGGTCGGAATTCTGCCGAATGGTAAACAGCGTCAGGCCAATCTGCGTGCGCTGCATGATCGAGCGATGGCATATGAGAAGACGTCTTTCCGAGGATTGTTCCGATTCCTGCGTTTCATCGATCGCATGCAAAAACGAGGAGACGATCTCGGGGAAGCGCGTTTCATGAGTGAGAAAGAAAATGTCGTGCGAATCATGACAATTCATTCGTCGAAAGGCCTGGAATTCCCTTATGTATTTTTAGCTGGGATGGGACGTCCGTTCAATAAAATGGACTTTCATCAGCCGTATTTATTCGACCAGCATTTTGGATTGGCCGTCAAAGCGATTGATCCCGAAAAACGCATCACATTCACTTCACTTCCGTTCCTCGCTGTGAAAGAGAAGAAGGAGCTGGAGATGCGTGCAGAAGAAATGCGTGTGCTCTACGTGGCGATGACGCGGGCGAAAGAGCATCTGGAACTGATTGCCTCAGTGAAGGATATCGAAAAGGCAATCAGTCAATGGCAGGAAGCGCAGCTGCTCGATCCATCTGCTCCGCTGCCTGAGTATAAGCGTTCGCGGGCGGGCGGTTATCTAGATTGGATTGGTCCCGCGATTGCACGCCATATCGATTTCGGCAAGTTCGGCAAGGCGGTTGGCGGCGAATTGATGGACGATTCGTCTTCCTGGGACGTCAATGCCTATCCGTTTTCAGCATTTCACAGTTCAGATGCCGTGGAAGTCGATGACTGGATCCCGTTGGACAGTGAAACTTCGTTTACTGCCGATTCACAATTAGTGGAAAAGATCCAAAATCGTTTTGAGGCGCGCTATCTGTATGAGCACGCGGTAGAAATGCCTTCCAAGCAGTCTGTCAGTGAATTGAAACGGATTGCCCTACTGGAGTTAGAACGGGGAGATGCCGATCCGTTTGAAGAGAGATCACCTGAGATATCGAATAAACCGTCCTTCCTGCATGATCGACCGTCCTTTTTGCAGCAGCGTTCCTTGACGAAAGCGGAAGTCGGAACGGCCATGCATACCGTCATGCAGCATATTGATCTGAAGCGCCCTTTAAATGTAACGCAAGCTAGCGAGTTTGTAGAGGAACTAGAGAAACGTGAGTTGCTGACGAAAGAAGAGGTGGCTGCTGTTGATGCCGATGCAATTGTGCGGTTTTATGGAACATCTTTAGGTAAACGCCTGCAACAAGCCGATCAAGTATTGCGTGAAATGCCATTCACCTATGCGCTGCCTGCTGAACAAGGAGAGTTCCAACTCTTGCAAGGGATCGCGGATTGCTTGTTCCATGAAGATGGGGAATGGGTACTCGTCGATTATAAAACGGACCAAGTAAGCGGTTTTCATTCGGAAAAAGCTTTGTCGAATGAAATGCAGAAACGCTATGGTACGCAGTTGAATTTATATAAAAATGTACTGCAATCCATTTTGGCTATTGAAATAAAAGAAATGCTCCTCTACTTATTTGATGGAGCGAAAACAATTAGACTACAGGAGGAATTGGTTTGAAGTTGACTCCTACTTCCCTAACGGAGCGAGTTGAAGGACTCGATTTTCTAAGGGGAATTGCTTTATTAGGAATTATCATCGCAAATATGCTGCACTTTCATTCGCCTTATGCGTATATGGATCCCTATACATGGTTTTCAACGCCGGGTGAACAGTCGGCATTTCATTTTATTGATGTGTTTGTCGAAGCGAGTTTCTATCCGCTGTTTGCGATGCTGTTCGGTTACGGATTAAATATGCAGTATGAGAAATCGTTGAAGAACCATACACCGTTTGCACCGTTCATGGCACGCCGCATGAGTTGGCTGCTCTTATTCGGAATTCTGCATGCGTTGCTGATCTGGTTTGGAGATATTTTATTTACGTATGCCATCATGGGCTTTGTAATGATCGCTCTTGTTAGGATACCGAAGAAATGGCTGTTTTCATTGGCACTTGTCTTATATATCGTGCCTTCGGTGTTGGTGTATATCTTGCTCGTCTTCAGCCGGAAAATTAATCCGAATTCTTTGCTCGACGGCTTTGTGGATATCCATCAGATCGAGCTTGCCATCTCGGCTTATGCACACGGTTCATTTGGAGAAATCTTCATGTTTCGGCTGGGTGAATGGTTCACGTTCGGAGTAGTCGGTGTGTTCACGTCATTTTTCGCTGTTTTGCCGCTCATGATGCTCGGTGCTGCGTTTTCGAAGTGGAAAGTCGTCGAGAAGATGTATGCAATGAAAGGGAAATTGGTCGTCACCATGATCGTCGGTATTACATTGGGTGTTTTATTGAAGAATGTACCGTACATCGACGGACCGAAATTTGAAAATATCATAATTGTACAGTCAACATTTGGCGGGCCGATTCTAGCGATAGGATACGCTGCTCTGTTGATGTTGTTATGGCAAATTCCATTCCTGAAAATCGTGACGAAACCGTTCGCAACGCTCGGGAGAATGGCATTCACGACGTATATCATGCAATCGATCATTGCGACGCTGATTTTCTATTCATACGGAGCTGGTCTCTATGGTAAAGTAGATATAGTGACAGGTACGTGGCTGGCGATCGGAATATTTGTGATCCAATTGATCGCAGCACAAATTTGGCTGTCGAAATTCCGCATCGGACCTCTTGAATATGTATGGAGAAAGTTGTCTTATGGGAAGAATTTTAGTAATAAAGAGGAAAAAGTATAGATTTTGTCGTAACATAGTAGTATGTGAATACACATGGAAAGGGTTGGGCATACACATGAAATTATTGTCATTCCGTTACGAAGGGCAAACTTTATTCGGACCGAAAGTGAAACGTGAGGAAGCAGTTTGGGATGTGCTCGCTATGGCGCAAGCACAGCAGCAAGCAGATTTTCCGAAGACGATGATCGAGGCCGTGTCCCTTGGCATGGATTTTGTGGAAATGGTTCGTAAATTAGTAGAGGAAACTGAAGCGGGTGAAAATGCGGCGCAATTTAAATATGCATTTACTGATGTTGAATGGCTATCACCGATTCCTCGTACGCCTAAGAATGTAATGTGCGTAGGCAAGAACTATGCAGAGCATGCGCAGGAAATGGGAGCAGAAGCACCGCCTGAAAAGGTCATGATATTTACAAAGGCTCCGACAGCAATTGCCGGAGATGAGCAGACGCTGCCAATTCATAGTGATGTGACAGATTCCCTAGATTACGAGGGAGAGCTTGCCGTCGTCATCAGTAAAACAGGAAAAAACATTCCAAAACAATTAGCGTATGACTATGTATTCGGCTACACGATCGGTAACGATATTACTGCACGAAATGTCCAAGCTGACCATAAACAATTTTTCCTTGGTAAGAGTCTAGACGGCACATGTCCAATGGGGCCTTATGTTGTAACGAAAGACGAGATTCCAAACCCACAGAATTTATCAGTCGTCACAAAAGTGAACGATGAAGTACGTCAAAATGGCAATACGTCATCCATGATGTTTAAAATTGATGAATTAATTGCAGAAATCTCCAAATATGTAACGCTTGAACCGGGTGATGTCATTTTAACAGGCACTCCAGCTGGCGTAGGGAAGGGCATGACACCGCCTACTTTCTTAAAGCAAGGCGATACGGTGAAAGTTTCAATTGAAGGAATCGGGACATTGGTGAATCGTTTCGAATAAAATTTATTTACAGTTTCGATAATATGAGCAATAGAATAGTAGTCGATTGGAAAACATGGTAAAGTATCATTCGACTACATAATAAAATGAGGTGTCAGGATTGGGATTCTTAACAGATACGACCCACTTTCATATATTTACTTGGGTAGTGGGTATCATTCTCTTTCTAGCTTCAGCTAGTATGGCTGCAGGAACGAAAGGGAAAAAGATTACACATATGATTTTGCGTTTGTTTTATATTTTAATTATTGTGTCTGGTGCTGCATTGTTTTTCAAATACCAGACGAATGATTCGATGCTATACGGCATTAAATTCTTATTAGGTCTTTTGACGATCGGATTCATGGAGATGACATTGGTCCGAGGAAGCAAGGGGAAGAACACAGGTCTTATGTGGATTTTATTCGTTGTGTTCTTGCTGGCTACTCTATTCATCGGATTCAAACTGCCGCTCGGTTTCGACTTTTTTGCATAATACCGAACGATTAGAACAAAAGGAGATGGGCAAATGTCAACACAGACTGGATGGATCTTCTTAGCAGTAGTCCTCTTGTTGATGGCGCTGTTTGCAGTCTCCGTTTTCGTTAGTTCGCGTAAACAGCAAGATCCGGATTTTTTTTCGGAAGATGACAATTAAATGACCGGAAAGAGCTAACAGAGGAGGAATTCATAACATTCCACCCTCTGTTTTTTGTTTGCTTGCACCTAGCTGCAATTCACAAGATTGCCGTATTTACAATGAGCATTCACCCTTTTATGAAGAAAGAATGGCGTCACCTTCAGCCGTTTGATAAACTAATAAAAGAGTTTGCGTAAGGAGGATTTACTACAGTGAAACGAATCACCGGACTACTGGCAGCATGCATGCTTGCCCTATCCATAGCACAACCGATCACATACGCTGATACGAAGCAATCCTTCAGTGATGAAAGTATCTATGATCTGCTCGTTGACCGTTTCAATAACGGCTTGGGATCGAATGATATAGAAGTCAATGCAAGGGACCCTCATGCTTTCAATGGCGGGGACTTTGCTGGGATCAGCAACAGATTGCAACATTTGCTCGATATGCATTTTACAATGATTTCCGTTGGCCCTGTTTTCAGCACAGCAACGTATGATGGGAATCAAGTACTCGATTATTCAGAGATCGAACCGCATTTCGGAACGAAAAAGGAATTTACTGAACTGATCAAAGAATTGCATGACAATAAATTGAAAGTCATGGCGGATTTTCCACTTGGAAACGTTAGTTCCGACCATGTCTGGGCAAGTCAGCTCCCGACAATCCCTGCTGAAGAAGGAACGATTGATTGGGATTTAAGTAAACCGAAAGCGCAAGATCAAATCATTAGTGCAGTTGTGCAATTTGTCGAGGATTATAAAATTGACGGAATCCGTCTGACGCATCTTGAGCAGGCAGACACAGAGTTTCTTGATAAGATGATCAATGCGCTGAAAGAGATGCGCGAAGGATTATACGTCATTACCAACGAGCCTAGCGAAGCCGCATTCGACAGTGTACCGGCTGAAGAGCGCAGTCAGGCAATTCAAAAGTCGTTTGTACAGGTGAATCCTGATTCTTCTGCATTGGATATTTTCACCAATGAGGATGCGGACAAACTTCTGCAATTTGATGATTTGACAGGACCGCGTTTCACTTATGAAATGGTGGAATTGCGCCAATTCCCGCCCACTCGTTGGAAGGTAGCAACAACTGCGCAATTCATGTTGCCGGGCGTTCCGTTAGTTCCGTATGCGACAGAAATTGCAGTGAACGGAAAAGAAGCACCAGAATCACATCCATTCTTTAACTTTAAGACAGATATGGAATTACATGAGTGGATTGGTGACCTTAACACGCTGCGTAATGATTCCGAAACATTGCGATCCGGTGATTTCAAGATTTTGCACAATAAAGATGGATTTATCGTGTTCGAACGTTCTTCTGAAAAGGAAAAATGGATCATCGCGATCAATAACACATCTGAAGTACAAAGCTTAGAGATTGATCCTTCAGAAATTGGGGAAAAGAAAAAGCTGCGTGGTGTATTAGGTCAAGATTTAGTCAAGGAAACGAAAGACAATAAATTTCACATCGTTCTGGACCGTGAATTAGCTGAAGTTTATATCGTAGAGGATGATAAAGGATTCAATACACCTTATCTGATTGCTTCGATATTAGTGTATGTCTTCTTCCTGGCATTCTTGTTTTCGGTGATTCGCAAGGGAAGACAGCGCAGGAGAGATGAAGCGTCGAAAGAAGAACAAGCGAAGGAATAACATAAGAACCGGAGTTGTCCAGGAAGTCATTTTTAACTGACTTTTCGGATGGCTCCTTTTTTATGTATGAAAATTATTCTAAATAATTGCCAGGGGAAGGAAAGGTGTGGTGAGCCGGCTGTTTGGATCGCTTGATGGCTGGTTTGGTGCGGTACTACTAGACTAATGTTTGGAGCCGAAGAGTTTTGGTTCGGTTTGTCGGCACTTTGGTTCGGTTTCCCGGTATTTTAGTGCGTACCCCTGATTCTACTCCCTACTAACGAGAAAAAAGGCAATCACTGAAGGACGTTTTTGACTTCAGGATTGCCTATTTGCTATTGGTTAGGTAGAACTTACTTTATTAAGGAAGAAAAGTGCGATAGTTCCAGGTCCTGCATGGGAACCGATGACCGAGCCGATTTGGTGGATTTCGATTGCTTTTGGCTGGATTACTTCTTCGATCATCGCTTTGAATTCATTTGCGGTGGCCAGATCGTCTCCGTGGCTGATCGCAATGGTTTGTTCTTCTAAGTTACTGCCGCGTTCTTCCATTATTTCGATCATGCGCCGGAAGACTTTTTTACGGCCGCGGTGTTTTTCAATTGGTACCAGTTTTCCGCCTTCTACGTGCAGTAAAGGTTTGATATTGAGAAGGCCGCCGAAAAATGCGCTCGCTTTGGACACTCGACCACCCTTTGCTAAATAATCTAAGTCTTCTACTGTGAATAAGTGTTCCATATGAGAAGCCATAGCACGGATTTTTCGTTCAATTTCTCGAACATCCAGCCCTTCCTTGCGCAATCTAACAGCTTCCTTGACGAGCAGGCCGTAACCGAGCGAAGCGCAACGTGAGTCGATGAGTACTAAATTCATAGAAGGGTTGCCTTCTTTTACTTGGTCGCTGGCCATGACGGCTGTTTGGTAGGTGCCGGAAAGCTGGGAAGAGAAGGCGATGTAGATGCCGTCTTCTCCAGAGGCAGCCAAGTCTTTCCATGTTTTTATCATTGTGTCCAGCGAAACTTGAGATGTTTTTGGTTGCTGTCCTTTACGGATTGCATCGAATATTTCTTTCGAGTTAATTTCTACGATATCCTCGTATTCATTTCCATTCAGCAAGACGCTTAGCGGGAATAATTCAACTTCGTTTTCTTCAAAAAAGGATATAGGCAGATCACATGCACTGTCAGCAAAGATTTTCATTGGAATTCCCCCTGAACTTATATATTTACGATCAATTACTGCTGTTCGTCTTAAGTTTTACTTTCCCTAAAGAGAGCCGATCTTTCAGGATATGCGAGATGCCGTCTTCATTATTAGAGTCGGTTACTTCGTCTGCAATGGTTTTTAGGCGGTCGATGGCATTGCCCATTGCGACGCCCACTCCTGCGTAATCAATCATTTCCAGGTCGTTGTCTTCGTCGCCGAAAGCGATGATACGGTCTTGTGGGACATTCAGCCATTTTGAGACTGCATCTATGCCGACAGCTTTATTTAAACCGTGGCGTACAATTTCCACGATATTAAAAGGTGCGCCCCAGCGGCGATGGTCGATTACTTCCGCATGAATATCTTCAAGGTGCTGACGGATTGGATCCACTGTTTGTTCGTTTGCTTGGATCAATAAACTGGTCGGATCCGTTTTTAAGGATCTTCGGATATCGCCTTCTGTAATTCGTGGATTACCGAAGCTTAGGATATCCAAAAAGCGCTCATCATGATACTGAGCATACACATCGTCCATCACTTCTGCAACGATATTCTCAACCGGAAACTGCTGCATCGCTTCCACTACTTCGTTGACGATAGGAAGGGCAATCGTTTCGTGAATAGTCTTCCAGGAAGTATCTGATGGGTGATGGACGAAGGCGCCATTAAAATTGACGATCGGTGTAGTCAGTCCAAGCTGGCGGTAATACACTTCGCTAGCCCGGTATGGACGACCTGTCGCAATCATGACATAGTGCCCCTCAGAAGCCGCAAGTTGCAATGTTTCTTCAGTCTTTGGAGAAATTACTTTTTCATCAGTCAATAACGTTCCGTCTAAGTCTAAAACAATTAAATGTGGTTTCAACGTATCCTCTCCTACTATAGTGATATGATTAAGTCTACTCATTATATCTTCATAGTTTATCGTTAATGGAGCAAGTAAGTCAAAAAATCAAGGGCAAGGCGAAGTTTTTGTCTTCTATCGTAATTGTTGTTATCCTAAAATAACAGTACACATTTGTCAGAAAAGAGGAATTTGAATGATCATTCGTTCGGAACAGTGGCAACATATCCCTGTACTACATATCGTAGACCAATCCAAAGAGCAAGAACATATTCCTACGGTCATCTTTTTTCATGGATTCATGAGCGCTAAAGAGCATAACTTGCATTATGCTTACAATTTAGCGAAGCAAGGAATCCGGGTAATTTTGCCGGATGCGAAGTTGCATGGAGCACGTTCAGAATCGAACGATGAATTTCAACTGCAACTGCGGTTTTGGGAAATTGTCTTAACTTCAATTAAGGAAGCAGACGTGATTCATCAAGAGTTGAAAGCGAAAGATCTAATAGAGAACAGCACGTCAATCGGTGTCGGTGGTACGTCTATGGGCGGCATCACGACATTCGGCTGCCTCGCGAGCTATGACTGGATAGACGCAGCTTCCGTTATGATGGGTTCTCCAGCTTTTACACGACTTGCCAAAGGACAGATCGCTTACGCGGAACGAGCCGGCAAAGAATTACCGGTTACCCCAGCTGAACGCGAACAACTTTTCGCTGCATTGGAGCAAGTAGATTTGTCGAAAAATCCAAACAGACTGAATCGTCGCCCGCTTTTCATGTGGCACGGCGAGCAGGATACACTTGTGCCGTTTGAACTTACAAATGAATTTTATTCTGAAATTCAGCAAGACTATAAAGACCATCCGGAACGTTTGGGCTGGATGCCGGAAGAGGAATCAGGTCATGCTGTTTCGCGTCCCGGTATGCTCGCGTCAGTCGATTGGCTTGCACAGCATTTGATTGCAAGGTAGTATGTTGGTAAGATGAAGATAGCACACAACAGAGAGGAGTATTCCGATGAGCAAAGATGAAATCAAAGATTACCTGTTTGGCGCGTTGGAGAACGTCATTGACCCGGAGTTAGGTGTCGATATTGTCAACTTAGGGTTAGTGTATAACGCCGAGCTGCTCGATGAAGGTCTGGCAAAAATCACGATGACATTGACTTCCATGGGCTGTCCGATGGGGCCGCAAATCGTAGCCAACATCAAACAGGAGTTAATGGAACTTCCTGAAGTAAAAGATACAGAAGTTGACATTGTCTGGAACCCGCCATGGTCCCGAGATAATATGTCCCGTTACGCTAAGATGGCACTGGGCGTACGCTAATATGCATCACCGAACCATACTCTTTGTGGTATGGTTTTTTTGTGCTGTTTAAAATAAAAACAGACGGGGTGAGTGGAACGGGATTTACGCTTCAGACGGTATGCTTTCCGGGGGGCGTGGCCTTGAGCCTCCTCGTTCGCTACGCTTCCTGCGGGGTCTCAAGACGCACGCCCCACGGTAAGCGTCCACCCAGAGCGCAAATCCCCGGACCGCCATCCCTCGGACTACTCGCCCTGTAATCTTTTATTTCAGTCTATGAAAAAGAAGGAATTGCAAAATTTTGTCGAATATGAAGGATGTAGCGTTAAACAGTATCTATTAGGGGGAATAGGGAAATGTCAGTAAAAACAGCAGATTTATGCGATGACTTCATCGATGAACTACAAGTATGCACCGTGGAATTCAACTCGTATGGCAAACACAAACGATTCTCGGGGCCGATTTCCACAGTTAAAGTCTTCGAAGACAATGTCTTGGTAAAAGAAGCACTGCAAACGATTCCTGAAGGCAATGTACTCGTTGTTGACGGAGGAGGCTCAAAGCGCTGCGCATTAATGGGGGACATGCTTGGCGAAATTGCGCAAAATCGAAAACTGGCTGGCGTTATCATCTATGGATGTGCACGCGATACGGCAGATCTCGGCACACAAGAAATCGGAGTCATGGCAATCGGCAGCATGCCAGTGAAAAGTATTAAACGAGGCGAAGGTCAAATTGGAGAAGTCCTTCATTTCGGAAATGTCGAATGGATTCCCGGACACTATGTCTACGCAGATGAAGATGGGGTTGTCGTGGCGCCGCGGAAATTGGTGTAAAAATTATATTGGCCGTTTGCATAATGCAAACGGTTTTTTTATGGGAAATAACCACATAATAAAGTAACTCTTAACTAAGCAAATCAATTTACTTCTCGTAGAAAAGAGACTATAATTAAATTAATCAAAGATAGTCAAAGTCAAACAAACGAAAGGTGGATGTTTATGCGTATGGATGGTGTACAAGAAGACCAGCGCTCACCACTTGAGCAATTTGGTCGTAATCTTGTTGATGAAGTGAAAAATGGAAAAATGGATCCGGTCATTGGCCGGGATGAAGAAATACGAAATGTGATCCGAATTTTGTCTAGAAAAACAAAAAATAATCCTGTGCTAATCGGGGAACCAGGTGTTGGTAAAACTGCAATCGTTGAAGGGTTGGCACAGCGAATTGTCAAAGGTGACGTGCCGGAAGGTTTGAAGGACCGTAAAATCTTTGAACTGGATATGAGTGCGCTCATTGCAGGTGCCAAGTATCGGGGAGAATTTGAAGAACGTCTTAAAGGTGTCCTCAAGCAGGTGAAAGACAGCGATGGCGAAATAATCTTATTTATTGATGAAATTCATACGATTGTCGGCGCGGGGAAAACGGAGGGCGCGATGGATGCAGGGAATATGCTGAAACCGATGCTTGCTAGAGGTGAGCTGTACTGTATCGGTGCGACAACGCTTGATGAGTATCGTATGTATATCGAGAAAGATCCAGCATTAGAACGTCGTTTCCAACAAGTGATGGTGCGCGAGCCATCTGTTGAAGATACCGTTTCAATTTTGCGAGGATTGAAAGAACGTTTTGAACTGCATCACGGTGTACGGATACATGACCGTGCTTTGGTCGCTGCCGCCACGTTATCGGATCGTTATTTAACCGAGCGTTTCATGCCCGACAAAGCGATCGATTTGATTGACGAAGCTAGCGCGATGATTCGGACAGAAATCGATTCGATGCCGCAAGAATTAGATGCAGTAACTCGCCGAATCATGCAACTCGAGATTGAAGAGCAGGCTTTGCGGAAAGAAAAAGATTCCATGAGTCAATCTCGATTGGTTACGCTGCGAGAAGAGTTGCAGCAACTGAAAGATTCATCTAAAGATATGCGTGAGCAGTGGGATTCTGAAAAAACAGCACTGAAGGAAGTTCAGAGCAAGCGGGAAGAACTCGATCGCTATCGAAGAGAACTGGAAGATGCGCAAGCTCGTTTTGATTTGAATAAAGCTGCTGAATTGCAGTATGGTAAAATTCCTGAATTGGAAAAAGAATTAAAAGCGCTTGAGAGTCCATTGGAAGGAAGTCAGGACCTTCGTTTGTTGCGTGAAGAAGTGACGGAAGAAGAAATTGCTTCCATCGTAGCCCGTTGGACAGGCATTCCTGTGACGAAACTTGTGGAAGGTGAGCGGGAGAAGTTACTTCGTTTGCATGAAACATTGAAAGAACGCGTTATTGGTCAAGATAACGCGGTGCAGCTCGTGACGGAAGCTGTTTGGCGTGCACGTGCAGGAATTCAAGATCCGAATAAGCCGATTGGATCGTTCTTATTCTTAGGTCCGACTGGTGTCGGGAAAACGGAATTGGCGAAGACGCTGGCTGCCACTTTATTTGATTCTGAAGATCATTTCGTCCGGATCGACATGTCTGAATATATGGAGAAGCATAGTGTGTCACGTCTTGTTGGGGCACCTCCAGGATATATCGGCTACGAAGAAGGCGGTCAATTAACGGAGGCTGTTCGACGAAACCCGTATGCTGTCGTGCTGCTGGATGAAATCGAGAAGGCGCATCCAGATGTGGCGAACATTTTGCTGCAGATTTTGGATGACGGTCGGATAACAGACAGTCAAGGGCGGTTGGTCAACTTTACGAATACCGTTGTGATTATGACATCCAATATCGGCTCTGCTTATTTATTAGAAGGCAACTTAGAAGACGGAGATCATGCAAAAGAAGACTTGATTATGGCAGAGTTACGCCGCCATTTTAAACCCGAGTTGTTGAACCGGATGGATGACATCATTATCTTTCACTCGTTAACGGCGGACTCGTTCAAGTCGATTACCCGCAAAATGTTGGGTGATTTAGTGGAACGTTTGGCAATGCAGGATGCGACGTTAAGCTACGATGAAGACGTCGTGAACTGGATTGTGGCGGAAGGTGCAGATGCGGATTTTGGTGCACGGCCGTTGAAGCGATTTATTCAGCGTCATGTGGAAACGAAGGTCGCTAAAGAAGTGATTAGAGGTAGTCTGCAGGAAGACGAACAAATTCAATTGTCGATGGAAGATGGACAATTAGTTGTTCAGCTCATCAAGAAAGATTAATCTGTGAAATTTTAAAAAGCGTAAGAACTGTCAATAGTTCTTACGCTTTTTATGTGTTATACGTCTGCTGGAGCTTCATCAGGGATAATTGCTGTGATAATAAGTACAACAACAGCCATAACGATAGAGACGATTACACCTGTCATGAAGTCAAATGGTGCCTCGACAATTGAACCTGCAACATAGTTCAACATGGCAACTAATAGGAATGACCAAACAAATGTCATAATATATTGCATGATTTTCACCTCGACTAGTCTATTTCAAACTTCATCATACCATAGCCGATCAAAACGATGAAATAATAAATAAATTTAATTTTGACGAAAAAGTGTCCTTGTATTGAAAAGTGAGCGATTTTCTTCTATAATTAACACCAGGTACTAATAATAGATGATAAGAAACGGGGTAGATGAAATGAGAGCAGGGCTGCTGGGTATGGGGAAATACAACCCGCCACATGTTTTGACGAATGAAGATTTGGAAAAACGAATAGATACTTCAGATGAATGGATTCGTACACGCACAGGTATCGAAGAACGCAGGATTGCAGATGATGATACGAATACATCAGACATGGCTTTTGAAGCGGCGAAAGAAGCGCTCGCATCGGCAGAAATTCGCCCTGATCAGATAGGTCTTATCCTAGTGGCGACAGTGACACCGGATTATACGTTTCCTTCCGTTTCAACAATGATTCAAGAACGTTTGGGTGCAAAAAATGCGGCTGCAATGGATGTTTCGGCAGCATGTGCAGGATTTATATATGGTGTGGTGACTGCAAAGCAATTTGTCGAAGCAGGCACGTACGATTATGTCTTAGTTGTCGGGGTGGAAAAGCTGTCTAAAATTACAGACTGGGAAGATCGCAACACAGCTGTTTTGTTTGGAGATGGTGCAGGTGCTACAGTTGTAGGGAAAGTGAGTGAAGGAAGAGGAATTCTTTCATTTGAACTAGGTGCGGATGGTTCTGGAGGTAAACACCTATGCCATAGAGAGTTCATCGAAATGAACGGTCGCGAAGTATTTAAGTTCGCAGTCCGTCAGATGGGCGAATCTGCGCTCTCAGTCACTGAAAAAGCAGGACTTACTAAAGATGATGTGGATTATCTGGTTCCTCATCAAGCAAATATACGCATTATGGAGGCTTCGCGTGAGCGCTTAGGATTGCCGATTGAAAAGATGTCGAAGTCCGTTCATAAATACGGCAATACTTCCGCAGCTTCTATTCCAATTTCATTGACGGATGATTTAGCGGAAGGTCGCGTCAAAGATGATGACGTGATTGTATTGGTTGGATTTGGTGGCGGCTTGACATGGGGCGCCTTATGTATAAAATGGGGTAAGTAAAACATTAAAAAGAACGAACAAGTTGATCTTTATTCAGCAGAAAACTCTCACCTTTACAGTTGGTCACATGAATACGATTTTGTTTCCTGTTCAGTGGCTGTTCAAACGCCTGCTGAACAAAAATCATGCCTCCGGCGGATGTCACAGATTTTGAGAGGAGTGAATTGTGCATGCACAATTCAAAATCTGGACGCAATTACGCCAAGGCGTAATTGATTATAGAAAGGAAGTTTAGAATTGGAAAAACGACGTGTAGTGATTACGGGAATCGGTGGCGTTTCACCAGTAGGAAATACCGCAGAAGACTCATGGAAAGCAGTTGTGGAAGGAAAATCCGGCATTGATATTATGACGCGACTGGATCAGGAAAAATTCCCGGTCCGTGTGATGGCGGAAGTTAAAGATTTCGATATCGAACAATTTGTTTCACGTAAAGACGCACGTAAGATGGATCGTTTCACACACTATGCCGTCGCTTCTGCCATGATGGCAATGAAGGATGCGGATCTTGAGCTGGATGATGAACTGGCGCTTCGCACAGGCGTGTGGATCGGGTCGGGGATCGGCGGTATGGAATCGCATGAAACCCAATTCAATACATTCCTTGAAAAAGGCTATCGACGTGTCAGTCCATTTTTTGTCCCCATGATGATACCGGATATGGCGGCAGGACAAGTATCAATTTTCACTGGAGCAAAAGGCATCAACTCCTGTTCGGTAACAGCTTGTGCTTCCGGCACGAACTCGATCGGAGATGCGTTTGAAGTTATACTTCGCGGAGATGCAGACGTCATGATCACTGGAGGAACAGAAGCGCCGATTACGTCACTTGCAGTAGCAGGTTTCATTGCAAGCACGGCACTCTCCTTGAATGAAGACCCTGAAAAAGCATCTCGTCCGTTCGATAAGAATCGTGATGGATTCGTAATGGGAGAGGGAGCAGGAATTCTGATCTTGGAAGAGTATGAACATGCGGTCAAACGTGGCGCAAAAATTTATGCGGAAATCGTCGGCTATGGTTCTACTGGAGATGCACACCATATCACGGCTCCAGCACCAGGCGGAGAAGGTGGCGCACGTGCAATGGTACAGGCGCTGGAAAAAGCGGAGATTGATCCTACGCAAATTGATTATATTAACGCGCATGGGACGAGTACGCCGTATAATGATTTATTCGAAACGATGGCTGCCAAAACAGTGTTTGGTGAACATGCCTATAAGTTGGCAATGAGTTCGACAAAATCCATGACGGGCCATTTACTCGGCGCGGCTGGCGGTATTGAAGCGATCTTTACCGTAAAGGCTTTGCAGGAGGGCATCATTCCTCCGACAATGAATTACGAAACTCCGGATCCAGAATGTGATTTAGATTACGTGGTCAATGAAGCACGTAAAGCAAACATCACCTATGCAATGAGCAACTCTCTAGGCTTCGGCGGTCACAACGCTTCGCTGGTATTTAAGAAAATATAATGAAAAAGGAAAGAGCACAGTAGCTCTTTCCTTTTTTTGACTTTTAATAAACGATGAAATGATAAAGTGAATTAACGTTGGAGGGGAAAGCTCGGATAGGGCACATGGGCTTGTGGTCGCTCTGTTCATTCTCTTCATGATCCATGCATCTACTCTTAATACTTTCCGTGCAAGCAAGTTGAAAGTACTCGTCTAAAAGGCATGTACTTATACATAAGATGAAAGAAAACGATAAAGGGCGAGGATCCGTTTGACGCGTTTTCTAGTTTTCCTATTCAGCTATTCTATTATCGTCATCTGTGTTGCCAATTTACTCTTCTACTTGAACTACGCAGCACTCGGTTACGATTATAAGCAAATTACTTTGTTTATGTTGCAGTCGACAGACTTTACAATGCTCGTCATAGCCATTATTTCGTTAGTGTTTACCGTCTGCGTCCCAAGCCCATCGCGGCCTCCATCTTCTTGAGAGTGGTGGAAGCGATGGCATTTGCTTTTTCAGCGCCTTGGTCCAGAATAGAATCCAATTCAGGTGAATCAATTAATTCATGATAACGCTGCTGGATTCCTGCTAAATGATTGTTGACCGTTTCAGCTACGCCAGCTTTAAAGGCGCCATAGCCAAGCCCCTCATATTTTGTCTCCAGTTCTGAGATGGACAATCCGCCTAATGAAGATTCGATGATCAATAAATTTGAGACACCAGGTTTGTTTTCAACATCGAATTTCACAACGCCTTCTGAATCTGTAACAGCACTTTTGATTTTCTTTTCAATTTCTTTCGGCGTATCCAGAATGGAGATCGTCGCTTTTTTATTTGGATCGGATTTACTCATTTTCTTTAAAGGATCTTGTAAAGATTTTATTCGGGCGCCGTTTTTTGGAATACGAACGGCAGGAATGGTCAATACTTTGCCATAGCGGCTATTGAAACGTTCCGCCAAATCTCTTGTCAGCTCCAAATGTTGCTTTTGGTCTTCACCGACAGGGACGATATCTGTGTTGTACAGTAAAATATCTGCAGCCATTAATGGAGGGTAAGTCAACAGCGCTGCAGAGACACCTTCAGCACCTTCAGATTTGTCTTTGAACTGTGTCATGCGTTCTAGTTCGCCGATGTAAGAGACGCATTGCATAATCCATCCTGCTTGTGCGTGAGCGGGAACTTCCGATTGAATAAAGAGTGTAGATTTTTCTGGATCGATGCCGCTCGCGATATAGGTGGCGGCAAGGGATCGGATAGCTTGTTTTAAGTCGTCAGGATTTTGCTGCACGGTAATAGCGTGTTGGTCAACGATGCAAAAGATGCAGTCCTCTTCATTTTGCAACTCTACAAATTGGCGGAAAGCGCCAATATAATTTCCTAATGTGATGACACCTGTTGGTTGAACACCTGAGAATATAGTTTTCATTGTATTTCCTCCTTTATAAATTGGCATAAAAAAACACCAGCCATCCCTATAAAAAGGGACGATTGATGAAAAGTAACCGTGGTACCACCCGAATTGCTTCGTTAAAAGCCGCTCTATTCCCTTAACGCGGGATACGTGTCGGACTACTGTTGTTCGTCCGTCAAGCTCGGGAGCCCATTCTTTTTGTACGATTTTGCCTGCTTCCACCATAGACAGGCTCTCTGAGAAAATCGCGTCAAAAATACTTTTTCCTTCTTCGCCATTTACTTATTGCTCTAAAGTATATCGATTTCGATTGGAAAATGCAACTTTCAGAAAAAAATAAGGATTAAATTGAAACCTTTCAGTACATCTGTACGTACTATAGAGGAGAGAGAAAAAGATAGAACGACTTTCTAAATGAGAATACCATTTCTTTCTTTTTAGTAGGTTTAAATCAATTCATTACTGGGTATAAAAAGAGAAGATGTTCAATTACCGCATAAAACAGCATCATTCTGCACAGATTTGTAGGAACTAAAGAATGTCGAAATTCTGTATAATTTTTTTGGAAAAACTATATTAATTGAGAATGATTATGTGTATAATGAGTAGTATGAAGACAAATTATAATAATTCTAAATTGAAATCTAAACATATCAAATCTAAATGAGCGTAAGCCGTGGGAAAGGACGTGTCAATACATGGGTGTTACACTTTATACATCACCTAGTTGTACATCTTGTAGGAAAGCAAAAGCATGGTTGGAGGAACATGAGATTCCTTATACCGAGCGTAATATCTTCTCTGAGCCATTGAACATTCAAGAAATCAAACAAATTCTTCGCATGACAGAAGACGGTACAGATGAAATTATCTCCACGCGTTCCAAGATTTTTCAAAAGTTGAATGTTGACGTAGAGAGTCTGCCGCTTCAAAGGTTATATGAATTAATTCAAGAACATCCGGGCCTTTTAAGAAGACCAATCATTCTAGATGAAAAAAGACTCCAAGTAGGGTACAATGAAGATGAGATTCGTCGTTTCCTACCGAGAAAAGTTAGAGCCTATCAGCTGCTCGAAGCGCGGCGAATGGTGAACTAATCTGAATACAAAAGCTGATAGGGATGACACACTGGATACATTTGTGCCTATCAGCTTTTTTGAATTGAAATTCCCTTGTATTCCTCTAGGATTTTCGCTTCAATGCTTAGGCAATTGAAATAAACCCTTTCGAAATCGGTTTGGTCGACATATAGTAAGAGTAAGCATTGCAAGTGAGTTTAAATTATAAAACAGGGGAAGGCCTGTTTGACAGAAGGGAGAGATAAGGGATGGAAATAGAGCGCATTAACGAAAATACGGTAAAGTTTTATCTTTCTTATGGAGATATAGAAGATCGCGGCTTTAGCAAAGAAGATGTTTGGTATAACCGCGATAAAAGTGAAGAGCTTTTTTGGGATATGATGGATGAACTTGGCGATGATACAGAGTTCGAAGTAGAAGGACCGCTTTGGATTCAAGTCAATGCTATGAATGAGGGAATTGAAGTGATTGTGACAAGAGCACATCTTCCGAAGAACGCTGAATCTTCACAATTTCCTTTTGGCATTGAAGACCCTGAAGAATTATTCGATCCGATTTTTGACGCGATCAATGAAACGGAAGAGGATAGTGAAGAAGAAGTGCAAGTCAATGATAAGTTGTTTGTATTCAGAGATTTTGATGAGCTGATTCCATTGGCATCTCAAATGGCTTCACTCGAAGACCCTTTTGAAACTCAGCTGTATGCATTTGAGGGTCGTTATTATCTCAACTTGCGGTTTGATTACACTCTTATAGATACGAAACGCGCCAAGGACATTATCAGTATGATCACAGAATACGGCATTCTATCTAAGATGTCGATTCATCGTATTGAGGAATATGGCACAGCCGTTATGGAGTCCGACGCTTTCGCTCAAATAGATAAATATTTTTCATAATCCACTGGAAAGCTACCAATAATTTGGTAGCTTTTTTTGTATGCGCCCTTAGTTAAAGTATGGCTTTTTATCAATCGTGAGGCGGCAGGCAAAGGAAGTGTCGTCACTGAACTCACTTCGGCGCTTGCGGATGGCTCCCGCGATGAGCCAGTCAGGAAGGGCCCCTGTCTGTCTCATCACTCCGCCTACCGCTTGTAAGGCGCCTACGTTTAGTGTGGGGAGAGCATTCTTTGCAAACTACAAAGCGGACACTGAAATATCTTCTATTTTAAACACCGCACTCTTTAATTTGTACGTAAAAGCGAAGCCGCAACTGCAGGGTCGGCCGAAGCCATGAGGCAGCTAGCGTTCTTTGCTAGGTGGCTCATGGCGGGAGGCAATCCCCCAGCGGCGAAGCGGCGACAATGTACACCCCTGTACCTATCTTGGACACATTAAAAATTCGAGCAACGAGATGATGATATATTACTTCTTTAAACACCACACTCAAGTACTTCCTGACACCAACAAAGGGGTCAGCCGAAGCCAGGAGACAACCCCAGCGGCGAAGCGATGACAATGCACAACCTCTGCCCCTTGCCATAACCCACTATGAGTCAAGCGACGAGACAACAAAATATCAAAAAACAATAACCTCATACAATAGTTCAGCAAAACAAAACGTCACAAGCTTTTAGTATGTAAAAAGACTTGCGAAATAATCAGTTAATTCGTAGAATATAGCTGGAAGGAGAGTGAACAACTTGTTGACAGCTCGTACAACTGGCGGGGAACTGGTGATCTTGACTAAACAATATTCCCTAGAACACTTAAGAAAATGGCGTGAAGACGAAACGTTCTATTGTCCCCAATGCAAAGAAAAGCTGATTTTGAAAGTCGGCGACGTTATGATACCACACTTTGCGCACCGTCAGCAGACCAACTGCCGAGACAGCTTCTCAGAAGGAGAATCTCCAACTCATCTGCTTGGTAAAACTCAACTATACGAATTGTTTTCCCGCCACGCCCTCAACGTCAACTTAGAACCTTTTTTAGTAGACGTGCGACAAAGGCCGGACCTTCTCGTTACTTGGCAGGATACTGCGGTCCCTATCGAGTTCCAATGTAGTGTCATTCCACTTTCGCTTGTCCAGCAAAGAAACGCTGGCTACCACATGCTAAACATGCTGCCGATCTGGATTGTCTTAACCCCTCAAACGATCCATGCCACTTCTGCAGCCACACTCTCTATTCGTATCTCTCAGTTCCATCATTTTTTTATTCGGCAAATCAATGACCGGATCACCATCCTTCTTACATACCATCCGCTTAGCGAACAATTTCATTACCTCAGCCATATGATTCATCTGCATGGTTCTACTTATGCCGTTCGCCATTTGATTTTGCGCATAGATAAACAAACGGTTCCTTTTGCTACGCCCGCAGCACCGAACCCGACAGATATAGAGGAGCTGACTCGTCACTATCAATCAGCCCGGCGAAAGTATCTTCGTTCTGTGATCGGTTACAATCCACTAGGAATTCATAATCGTTTTTTACGTGCGTGCTATGAAATGCGAATTCAACCGATTCAACTGCCTTCATGGGTTGGCGTGCCGACGGCGGGACAGGAGGCATTCAAACAGCCTGACTGTGAATGGCAACTGTTGCTTGTTGCAGCAATGCGGGAAACTAGAAAAATGCCTAATCAGCTTAATTCATCATTTTTTCGAACGTTTATTAAAAGATTTGAAGGAGAGACGGAAGATCAATTAAAAGCATGCAGAGTGTATACGGATTTTTTACGCCAAGAGCGCATAGATATCTACAGAATGGATAAATTTATTGGAGGTAATTTCGTGCAGGAAATTCTGGCAGGGCGATTTCTTGCAATGCATGCGAAGAATTGAGAAAATATAGTGGATTCGAATTACGGTGAAATGGCTGAAGGAGGAATTTGATTGACAACCGATCAAAAAGTTTTAACACGTGACGAAGTAGCTGAAGAAGAAACTTGGCGTCTGGAAGATATTTTTGTTTCCGATGAAGCATGGGATAAAGAATATCAAAAAGTTGAAGAGATGGTCAATGAAGCTGAGCAGTATAAAGGGACGCTCGGCAACGGAGCAAGACAACTTTTTGAGGCATTGACGTACCGTGATAAATTGGCAGAGCGTTTACGCAGATTGTATACGTATGCACATCTTAAAACTGATCAGGATACGACGAATGGTTTTTATCAAACAATGGATGGCCGTATCAAGTCACTAGTAGTAAAGGTGTCCACAGCATTGTCTTACTTTACGCCCGAGCTGCTTTCTATAGACGAAGAGCAATTAAACCAAACGATTGAATCGCATGAAGGTTTGCGTTTGTATAAACAAGAGTTTAAGGAATTGAATGCAGAACGTGCGCATATTCTATCAACTGAACAAGAGGCATTACTCGCTCAGTTGTCCGAAGTAACTGGAAATCCGGCTGAAACGTTCAGCATGTTGAATAATGCTGATCTAACCTTCGGATTAGTTAAGGATGAAGAAGGAAATGAAATCCAACTAACACATGGCCGGTATTCTCGTTTTTTAGAGAGTAAAGACCCTAAGGTGAGAGAAGCTGCATTTAAGGAAATGTATGCAAAATATGGAGAGTTCAAAAATACATTTGCATCCACACTTAGCGGGAATGTCAAGGCACATAATGTAAATGCGAGAATCAGGAATTATACTTCTGCAAGAAATGCAGCATTATCCAGCAATCATATTCCTGAACAAGTATATGAGAATCTCGTTTCTACGATCAATAAGAACTTAGACTCGCTGCATCGCTATGTTGCTTTGCGTAAGAAAGTACTGCAACTTGATACACTTCATATGTGGGATATGTACACGCCGTTAGTGGAAGACACAGAAATTAAATACACTTATGAAGAAGCGAAAGAGACGATGCTGGAAAGTTTTCATCCGCTAGGCGAAGATTATACCTCGATCGTAAAAGAAGGACTTGAGAATCGTTGGGTCGATGTCCGTGAAAACAAAGGAAAGCGTTCAGGTGCTTATTCTTCTGGTTCATATGGAACAAATCCGTATATCTTAATGAATTGGCAAGATAATGTGAATAACTTATTCACGTTGGCGCATGAATTCGGCCATAGTGTCCATAGCTATTATTCTCGGCAAAATCAACCGTTTATTTACAGTGGCTATTCAATTTTCGTTGCAGAAGTAGCATCTACAGTGAATGAAGCATTACTCAATGATCATTTATTGAAGGTAACTACAGATGAAGACAAACGAATTTATTTGCTGAACCATTGGTTGGATGGATTCCGTGCAACTGTATTCCGCCAGACGATGTTTGCTGAATTTGAGCATCTCATCCATAAGTTGGATCAAGAAGGAACGCCATTGACAGCTGAAAAATTAACAGAAGAGTACTATGCATTGAATCAAAAATATTATGGTGAAGCAATCGTCAGCGATGAAGAAATTGGTTTGGAATGGGCGCGTATTCCACATTTCTACTATAATTATTATGTCTATCAGTATGCGACAGGGTATAGTGCAGCAGTAGCGCTAAGTAAACAGATTCTCGAAGAAGGGGAGCCGGCAGTCGACCGATACATTTCCAACTTCCTGAAAGCTGGATCTTCTGATTATCCGATTGAGGTGCTGAAAAAGGCAGGAGTCGATATGACATCTGAAAAACCGATTGAAGAAGCGTGCCGTGTTTTTGAAGAGCGATTAAATGAACTCGAGCAGCTTTTGGCGAAGAGAGGATAAGCGATAGCTATAAATCTCTAGGTATGTTGTCGGAGTATGTGACATAAGGATGAAAGCGAGTATAATTTGTTGAAGTCATAAGTTAGATATGGTATGTTATGTACGTGGAATAAATCACATACCAAACATACACCCCTTTTGTTTGAACGTGAACATTTCTCCCATTCCCTTTGAAAAAGAGTATTCACTCCCCCCCAGGAGAGAATGCTCTTTTCTTTTTTTGTATAAAGAAATCCGAAGTGATCATTTTCTTGATCACCTCGGATATGAATAAGTACTATTTAATTAGAGAGCAATTTGGTTGTTTTTTACGCCAAAGCGTTCGATCTTGGAAAGGAATTCGTTCGATTTGCTGCTTGAGCAGGCGCTTCTTCAATTCGCGTTCTGCTTCTTTTTCTGAAATATGATAGATTTCGGCAACTTCTTTAGTGGTTAGTAAATCAAAACGATTGAACAATGAGCTAATGGATGGCGGAATATCGGGTAAGATCTGTTCGCCAATCAATTCCTCTAAGATTTGTTCGTAAATCCCATAATCATAGAGACCGCTCACTTTCAAACCTTCATCTTCAATATTGCTATTGAAAAATACGAAAGTCGGTGCTTCATCTACTTCCATTTCATTTCCTAGAAACATATCGACTTGCAAGGCGCGTATTGCTTCTTCCGACGTGAAGTCGACAATGAATTCATCTACATCTAGATTGATCCGTGCGGCAATTTCAACTAGCACAGAAAAAGATGTGACATCACGCTTCTTTAAAAACGAATACTCAAATAAGCAAGATAGGTAACGGAAGCCAGCCCGTTTCCCTTGAAATTCAGCAGCTTTCACCGCGAGGCTCGGGAAACATGGGTTTGATCGCTTTGTCGGCTGGGGGTCTTGTCTCTCCGTTAAGCAGTTCCTATTTAGTTTATTTATAGGTGTACGCAACGCAACTCTCAACGTAAAATAATGATCATATTCTACTTGAAGTTTACGTAGGAGCGGTTGGAGTGACCAGCAGTCCTTGCAGTATGGATCCAAAAATACATAAAGTTCAATTGGTTTTGCTGAAGTAGAATAGTGTAACGTATCATCAATAACAGTTAGATAGTTCACTGGTCTTCCTCCTCGTTCCTATTTACCATATGGTTGGCTGTTAAGACAAGGCGTTGATAATAGACATTCCGAAGCGGTCCCTCCAGTCCCACTTCATCCATTGCTTCTTCCATGCATGCAAGCCACGCTTTCGCGCGAGTAGGCGTAATTGGGAACGGCATGTGCCGTGCCTTCATCATGGGATGGCCGTGTTCTTCCGTATATAGGTTAGGGCCTCCTAAATATTGTGTCTGAAATTGTTTTTGTTTCCGAATTGTTTCGGTTAAATCTTCAGGAAATATTGGAATAAGGTCCGGGTGCACAGCCACTTTATCATAGAAGCGTTCAATTAGTTCATGTAACCTTTTCTCGCCAATCTCCTCAAAAGGGATGACAGGTTTTCGGGTCATTACATTCACACCCCTTCGTTCATCTGTGACTTTATTCTATCAACGAATTATTTTGTATACAAATAAAACAGCTTATTTCTAATTATTGTTATATAGCAGGCAATTGCTGGTTGGATGTAAATAGGGATTCCGAGAACCGTTGATTTGCGCTACAGGCGTGACGCTTTCCGCGGGGCGTGCGGTGAGCCGCTTCCTTCGCTTCGCTCAGTCCAGGGTCTCACCTGTCACGCTAATCCCGCTGGAGTCGCCCGCCTTTCACTCCAATCAACTAGCGTGTTCCTTAGAAAATAGTGAAGGAAACATCAAAACATCAAACTTTAAAACATATCTATGCTACGCCATCTGCCCGTAGTAATTCATGACTTTTTTGACGTATTGTTGTGTTTCTTTGAAGGGAGGAATTCCACCATATTTTTTTACGTTCCCTGGTCCTGCATTATATGCGGCCAGTGCGGTTTCTATTTTTCCGAATTGATCTAGCATTTTTCGCAAGTATTTGGCGCCGCCCATGATGTTCTGTTGCGGGTCAAAGCGGTCTGTGACACCGATGAATTTAGCTGTTCCGGGCATTAATTGCATTAAGCCGGCTGCTCCTGCGTGGCTCGTGACATTATTATTAAAGTTGGACTCTTGCTTGATGACAGCGGCAATCAGATTTTGCGGCAATTGGTATTTGTCAGCAGCTTGCTTGATGATGTCTCCATACGGACCTTGGTAGGTTGCACCGGATGATGGTGCAGCTATTGTTGGAGAGGAGTTCTGTAACTGGAATGCTGGAATATGGGCTGGCATGTATACTGGATTGGCGCCTTGGTAAAGCAGGCCGTCAGCAGCAGTGCCATTCACTGTATTTGATGAACTTACTGACCCTAATGTACTTTCTGTCATTAACTGCGTCAGCATCGATTGGAATTCGTTAGAGCTGCCTGAAGAGTTCGTGCTGAAGGACTGAACTGCTCCGAGCGTTTGCAGCGCGTTGATTTCTAGGAGTAACCTTAGATTTTGTAGGTCTAGGCTCATACTTTCTCCCCCTATCTATGATTTTTCTATTAGTTTTTCATTGGTCGATTATATCCATTATACCAACTTTTGTACCCGAATGTACAATAACAAAATGCAACTATGTGTGTCATATGGTAGACTGAACGTAAAGACTTGTATTAAGGAAGTGATCATATTGGATATCAAAAATAAAATAATAAAAGTGAGTCAGCAAGGGAATGAAATACACTTTATTTTGGATCCGGAAGCAGAGTGGCCTTTAGATAGTGTCCCTACAGGAAAAATGCTGACAGACACAGACCGACAATCATTTGTTTATGTATTTGATCATGATTCGGGCTATCAGTATGCATATTTTCCACAAGAAAGCTGGTACGGCCTTGTAGATTTGCTGTTGAATGAGATGGAACCTTTTCTAATTTGGGTAGATCAGAAAATACCTCTAGAAAACGCGGCAGAGGAACTACAGGCACTGGTATTGAATATCGAAGGCAATGATAATTATGGTGAAGCATTCAGTGCAGCTGTTGAGAAAGTCTTCCAATCTGTATTAGAACAGGAAAACTAAGCGGTATACGAAGAAACAAAATAGAAAGGAAGTGGCGTAATGAAATTCACAATTCAGTCTCGAAACGACGAACTTTCGAATAAGTTAATGAAAGAAGCGCGAGTATATTTACGAGATTTCGGTTTAAAGTATGATGAGGAAGAACCGGACATTGTATTGTCAATTGGTGGAGATGGCACATTACTGCATGCTTTTCATAAATACATACATCGACTCGACAAGACGTCATTCGTCGGTATCCATACAGGTCATCTAGGATTTTATGCTGATTGGAAACCTTCTGAAGTAGAAAAATTAGTGATTTTGATTGCTAGACAGGAATACGAAGTCATTGAGTATCCATTAATTGAAGTGACGATTAATTACCGCCACTCAGAAAAAAGTGCATCCTATTTGGCACTTAATGAATCAACAGTGAAATCACCTGAAGTGACATTAGTTATGGACGTTGAGTTAAATGGGGAACATTTTGAACGCTTTAGAGGAGACGGCTTATGTATGTCAACGCCATCTGGCTCAACTGCCTATAGTAAGTCACTTGGTGGAGCGATCATTCATCCATCTTTACCTTCGATGCAACTGACGGAAATGGCATCGATCAATAACCGCGTCTTCCGAACAGTTGGTTCTCCTCTTATTTTGCCCGATCACCATATCTGTACGTTGACTCCTGTAAAAGGGCCTGATTTCATGGTGACAGTGGATCACTTGCAATTGCTTCATAAAGACGTAAAGTCTATTGAGTACAAAGTTTCCAATGAAAAAATGGGCTTTGCGCGGTTTAGACCTTTCCCATTTTGGAAGCGAGTGAATGAATCTTTTATAGCGAGTGATTTAAGATTTGAACGTGAAGACAATGAACAGGATAGCTAATCATTTGTTTCAATTAGACTATGAAGTGGAAGAACAACTGATACTGCGAGATTTTTTAGCGAGGAAAGATATTTCCAAAACCACATTGACCGCCATTAAATATCAAGGCGGGGATATCTTGGTGAATGGTCATGCACAAAATGTTCGTTATATTTTACGGCCAGGTGATCAAGTTACCGTAGTGTTCCCTCCTGAACAGATGAGCGAAGGGTTGAAGCCAGAATTGGGTCCATTGTCTGTTTTATATGAGGACAAGACGATTTTATTACTTGATAAACCTGCAGGTCAGAGTACAATCCCTTCACGTAATCATCCGTCCGGAACACTTGCGAATTTTGTCTGTGGGAAGTTTGAAGAAGAGGGCATACTATCGACAGCTCATATCGTGACGAGGCTGGATACAGATACGTCAGGAGTAATTTGCGTGGCGAAAAATCGACACATTCATCACTTATTAAGTAAGCAGATGAATGAGCAGCTCTTTCATCGGCGCTATACGGCATTCGCGGAAGGTCACATCAATACTCCTTTGATTAGGATCGAACAACCAATCGATAGAAAAGAAGGAAGCATAATTGAGCGGAAGGTAAGTGCAGAGGGACAATACGCAAAAACAGATGTAACTCTTCTGGGTAATTATGTCAATGACGTTCAGGCTTTTTCTGTAGTCGAGCTGAAACTGCATACGGGAAGAACTCATCAAATACGTGTTCATATGCAATGGTTAGGCCATCCTTTAGTTGGCGATGATTTGTATGGTGCTTCGAGTCACCAATTTGCGCGTCAGGCATTGCATTGTTCATCTATCAGTTTTCTTCACCCGCTTACGAAGGAAAGAATGATATTTGATAGTCCGTTGCCAAGTGACATGAAGTACTACTTAAAGCAAAGTAAGACAGTCGAAATAAGGAGTATGTAATAATTTCCCGGGGAATAACAGAAGGATTTGATATGAACCGTAACTGCAGAAGGGAAGGTGTATAATCATGAACAATCAACCAGAGGAATTAAAAAATGAAGTCATCTATGATGAAGATAGCTTGCGTGAGTTGCTCGTAAACGAAGATATCCATTCATTTAGACAAGAATATTTAACCCTTCATCCATATGATCGAGCGATTTTTTATGAAAAAGTTGATCCGAAACTCCGAGAATTGATGTATTTCTATTTATCACCAAAAGAACTTGCTGAAATTTTTGAGACGAGCGAAATTGATGAAGATGAATACAAAGAGTTCCTTGAGGAGATGGACGCGACATATGCTGCAGAGATGATATCTTACATGTTTGTGGATAATGCGGTAGATGTCCTGAAAGAACTTGATAAAAAGCAAGTAGTCAGCTATTTGACATTAATGGATAAAGACGCTGCTGTTCAGATCAAAGCTTTGCTACACTATGAAGAGTACACAGCAGGATCCATCATGACCACTGAATTTGTTACGGTTCCCGAAAATTCAACCGTCCGTTCTGCGATGACTATACTGCGTAATGAAGCTCCGAGTGCCGAAACAATTTACTATGTCTTCGTCGTGGATGATCACCAGCGTTTGACTGGTGTCGTTTCTTTACGTGATCTTATTATTGCGGATGAAGATACGTTGATTCGTGAAATCATGAGTGATCGCATTGTCAGCGTGTCTGTTTCAGATGACCAGGAAGATGTTGCGCGAACAATCCAGGATTATAATTTTTTAGCCGTTCCTGTTGTCGACTTTCAACAACACATTTTAGGAATTATTACAGTCGATGATATTATTGATGTTCTTGATGAAGAAGCTTCAGATGATTATTCAAAGCTTGCCGGTGTTTCTACAATGGACACATTCGACAAGAACTCCTTTTCTGCCGCGAAGAAGAGGATACCCTGGTTGATCACATTGATTGTTCTCGGTATGCTCACTGCTAATTTAATTGATTTATTTACAGAAACGATTTCTCAGGTTGCTTTACTCGCTGTATTTATACCGTTAATTGCAGGAACTGCGGGAAATAGTGGTACCCAATCATTAGCCGTTGCCGTTCGGGGTATTGCGACACGTGATATTGAGGATGAAAGTAAGTTCAAATTGTTAGTGAGAGAAGCGGGTACCGGATTGATCACCGGATTAGTCTGCGCAATATTCGTTGTTCTGCTGATATTTATCTGGAAACATGAATTGGTCATTGCACTTTTAGTGGGTACAGCTACCCTTGTATCGATTTTTGTCGCTACCATTTCAGGGTCGTTCATCCCTTTATTCATGCATAAGATCAAGGTGGACCCCGCAGTAGCCTCCGGACCATTTATCACGACGTTAAATGACGTCATCAGTATTATTATTTATCTAGGACTAGCAACAGCATTTATTAGCTCCTTGTGAGGTGTAAATGCTGTTTTTTCTATTTGAACATTTGAAAACGTATAGAAAATTGAAGATAAACTGGAACTCGGAACGTTAGGCTTTTTGTTTACATATGCTAAACAAAAAGGATGTGAGAGGTATGCGTAATGCAGAGCCGTTATTGTTTATTAAGAGCCCGGTGATTCGGAAATTCATGTATACGCCAACTGTTGAAGAAGAGAGTACTTCTGTTTTTGAAATGGAGCATACTCGAGAAGCGGAACGAGTCATTGAATTGCCTCAATTAGTCGTATCGGATGAAGAAGTTTCAGTGGAAATAAATCCGCATATTCTGAGGAACTTGGATTATTTGGTTCATCCTTTCCGAAAAGAATTGTATCAGCCGATTGAAATTGTGACAGAGGAGAGAGTGGTAATGGGGAAACTTGAGGAACTGAAAGATGAAGTACTTTGGATGAAGGAAGGCGAAGATCTTACTTCAATCGCCATCCACGATATTAGAGACATAAAGTGGAAACAGCAATCATTTTCTATATAAATAGTAAAAGGCGAACCCGTAATTTCGGGTTCGCCCTTTTTTCGCATTGCAAGCGTTAATTCTAATTAAATTTTAGTCCTCATCGCAGAAGTCGATATACACATCGTCGATGCATTGGATACCGCAGAAACAGCTTAAATCAACAGTCAAGCACGTATCGGTGGCTCCGAAACCGTTTACTTGACAAATTTTTTCTACGCAGATTTTTCCGTTATTTGTAATATCGAAAGGCCTGCCATCTTTCAATGGTTGTAATACTTGAAGCGTTGCACAGCAAGAGTCAAATACTTTCTGTACGCGGAAGAATACGGAAACGCAGCTTGTTGATGGTGCTGGACCTGGTCCTGGTCCGGGTCTTCTGCCACTTATTTCATCTTCAGTTGCTCTCGGTTGCGGGCGAGGTCTATGATTCCTTTTCCCACCGCGGAATACGGCCTTGAAGTAGTCCCCATCGTCTGTTAACAAACTGAATACACGAGTATTCACACGACCGCGCGCCGGAAGAGTTAAACTGCCGAGCGGAGCCATGAAGCAATCCGTATCACATTCAACACAATCCACCTCTGGACTCGTGCTTTGGACACGTTTAATAAAACGCACTACCTCACAAATACAATTGGACTTGTTACAGCAACCATAATTCTCTCTTCCACTATCTGTTCTTTCACATCCCACTACTGTCCACCTCCTGTTTGTCTTTCCCTATACCTTATGCGGTGTGAGAAAAGACGTCAGGGCGTTTGCACCGGTATGCATAAATCGCTTAGGAATATTCCATACTATTTACAAGGAGGGAGATACTCTTGAAAAGAATAGGTTTGCTGTTTACTTTGCTCATTCTATTGACTGGCTGCAGTGAAAAAGGAACCAAGATCGAAAATACAACGGCTTATAATGAAGATAAGTTGGAAGAAGTTTTGGATCAAAACGGTCATGTCAAATTAGCGATAGCACTTCTTCATGAAAAGGACTTGATAACGGGCATTCGTGTGAATACATTTTCTCGCTTTCAAAAGAAAAAGATTGCATCGGAAATTAAAAAGAAATTAGAAAAAGCTTATCCAGATTTGACGGTTACTGTTTCTGCTGACAGTAAAGTGTTGTTGGAAACAAAGAAATTGATAGATAAAGAAAAACAAGATGAATACCAAAAGAAAATAGATAAAATTAAATCCATTGAAAAGGAGCAAACCTAATGGAACAAGAAAAGTATGCCCATTTGGAGAAAGAATTATCGCCTAAACCTCCCATTCTAAAAAATGTCATTAAAGCGTTCTTGGTAGGTGGTCTCATTTGCCTAATTGGACAGTTTATCGCACTTTTCTATATAACGTTCTTTGATTTTACGGAACGTACAGCGAGCAATCCAACAGTTGCCACGATGATTTTCCTTTCAATGTTGCTAACGGGTTTTGGTCTGTATAAAAAGATTGCTCAGTTTGGGGGAGCGGGTGCAGCAGTTCCTATCACAGGTTTTGGTAATGCGGTTGTTTCATCTGCAATTGAGCATAAATCAGAAGGATATGTGCTCGGTGTCGGGGGGAATATGTTCAAACTTGCAGGCTCTGTTATTTTATTTGGCGTATTTTCTGCATTTGTTGTGGCACTCATCAAGACAATTCTTGTGAAATTCGGTGTTGTTTCATGGTGAAGAATGGAATCCTGACCTTCAATTCTATGCCAAGTATTCATTCAGCCGGAGTTACTGCAGGACCTCTAGAAAAGAAGAAAAGTGTTTTTGCCCAGAGTTTTGACAAATTATATGAAGACGAACGATGTGATTTGCCGACAAATGAGGATGGCCACAAACAGTTGATGTATGATGCTGTGATGGTTGCTCTCAGTAAAGCTAAAAAAGATGTCGAAAAAATTGATTTCTTTTTAACGGGCGACTTGGTGAATCAAATGACGCCATCTAATTTCACAGCCCAGGCTTTAGGAATTCCTTACTTAGGAATGTTTTCAGCTTGCGCAACATCCGTTTCTTCTATGATTACAGCCGCGCTGCTTGCAGAAGCTAAACAAGCAAATTGGCTCATCGCCGGCTCGTCTAGTCAACATAACGCAGTTGAACGGCAATTTCGTTATCCGCTCGAGTACGGTACTCAAAAAGCAGCTACTGCACAATGGACAGTGACAGCAGCAGGGGCTGTTTTGATTGGACAGAATAAGCCGGGAACTCCTTCGATATCTTGCGCCACGATTGGCAAAGTAGTGGACATGGGAATGACGGATCCTCTGAATATGGGAGCTGCTATGGCGCCTGCTGCGATGTCCACTTTATCTAGCCATTTAAACGGTCACAGTAAAACGGTTGATGATTATGACACGATTATCACGGGTGATCTGGGGAGCAGTGGATTTAAGCTTTTAAAAGCTCTTGCAAATGAACAAGGGCTACCCCATACGAAGAATTTTCGAGATGCAGGAGAAGAGTTCTATGGGATGGATCCTTCATTTTTTGCTGGTGCCAGTGGAGCTGGCTGTTCAGCCGCCGTGTTCTTTTCGGATGTATACCAGAAGTTGCAAAAAGGTGAATATCAACGTGTGCTGCTGATCGCAACAGGTGCATTGCTATCCCCATTGTCCTATCAGCAAGGAGATACCATTCCTTGTATCGCACATGCAATAGAAATTTCGATAAATGAGGTGAGTATGATATGATTTCCATTTATATTACTTCGTTTATTGTTGGTGGTCTGATCTGTGTCATTGGACAACTTTTGATGGATGTTGCAAAACTGACCCCGGCGCATACTTTATGTTCACTTGTAGTTGCTGGATCGGTATTGGATGGGATCGGTTGGTACGAGCCATTGATTGATTTTGCAGGCGCTGGTGCTACGATTCCAATCACTTCATTTGGGAATTCATTGACACATGGGGCTTTAGCAGAAGCGGAAAAACATGGCTTGATCGGCGTAGTGACAGGAATGTTTGAAGTGACGAGTTCTGGTATCAGTGCAGCCATTGTTTTCGGTTTGATTGGAGCACTTCTTTTTACTTCGAAAGGAAATGTGTGAAAATATATTAACCGCCCTCTCCATTTTGTTCTTCTCTGCATACGATAGAGAAGAAGGAAGGAGGGGTTTTTATGTTTGGATGTTATCCGTCTTACGGTCAAGGTGGATTTGGATATGGCGGCGGAGGCTGTGGAGAAAGATATGGCGGTTCTTCTTTCGTTTTAATTGTGGTCCTGTTTATTTTGCTGATCATTGTAGGCAGAAGCTATTTTTAAGGAGGAGATCTGAAGATGAATGATTCATTCTTTCGAAAAATAGAATCCAAGACAGGCGTCCCGATGGAAGAAGTTTTTGCCTTAGCCAACGCGATTCAGTTTGCCGATTTTAAAGATGAACGTCAAGTTAGAAAGATTGTACAAAAGGTGAGTCAGTTGGCTAGAAAAGACGTACCACAACACGTAGAAGATGAATTGGTCAATTCGATCATTCAAAGTGGAAAAGGGCTTAACTTAAACGATATTAATCACATGCTTGATGGGAATTAATTAAATATTTAAAAAAGATGTTTAAAAGTTTCTACTAATGGGTATACTAGATAGAAAGCACAGAATCTAAGGAGGTGCACGTCATGGGATATATTTTACCGATCCAACCACTTCAGGCTCAACAATACGCAGAGCGAATGAATAACGAACGTCATAATTTTGCTTATATTGGCCGAGTAAGCCCAGTACGTCTAGAAAATGAGGAATCTAGTTATTGGGAAGATATCTTGGAGGACGAGAATCGGCAACAAGTAGAGCAAATGGAAGAACGGAACATGAAGCGTGCACCGCTTCCTTTAGTCAAAAGGGGTCCGGTAGCTCCGAACCCAACGCAATTATCTCCCGAGATAGCGGCAGTAGTAGGAAAAGGTCTAGCGGTTAACACATATGTGTGAGAACTCTAAAAATACCCCTGTCAGCTAAACAAAGCTGACAGGGGTATTTGATTGGGCACAGCATTATGATTCATCTAGTAAGCTCTTTTCCATCGCTCGATGCGGAATGTCTGCATCCATAAACTCTGGTGAAGTGACTACGTATCCTAATTTTTCATAGAAAGGCACGGCGTATGCCTGAGCATTCAACAGAAGTTTTTTCATAGAACTTTTTCTCGCATGTTCCTCTAATGTATGCATAATCATATTGCCAAAATGCTTGCCTCGATGTTCAGGTAAAACGCAGATTCTTTCGATTTTTCCGTGCGCGTTGACTAATCCTCTCATTCGACCGGCGCCGATTGGATTGTCTTCGCTGTCATAAACGACAAAATGTGTAGCGTCTTGATCATATTCATCCAATTCCAAATGCAGAGGTACTCCCTGTTCTTCTACAAAAACTTTCTTGCGAACAGAGAATGCATCCTCCCTACCCTTATCATCTGTGACGATCTTCACTGTCATCAGCAAATCAAGACTCCTGGTCAAGACGAAATGTTTCGTACACTGTCCACGAACCATCTTCTAGTTGGTACAGTAAATGGATGCGGTCGATGAGTTCAGAATGGTCGACACCTACCATTTTCAATTGGCTGATTATATCGTCATGTTCTCCTGATGTCAGGTTTTGGGCAATTGTGATGTGCGGTGCAAACGCATAATTGGATTCTGCTTCATAAAAATTCGAATTCAAATCTTTGTGTAGTTCGAGCAATTCATCGTTCGGTGTAACCTTGAAGTAAATTGTATTCGTAGTTGGAGCGAATGTGCTTACTTTTGTGGCATTCAACTCAAAAGGACTGTTCTTGATCGTAATTTCTTTTAACGCTTTTGCTACTTCTTCAATTTCCTTATCGTTCGCTTCAAACGGATCTTTAAGAGTCATATGCGGTGTGATCAGCGAGTAATGCGGATCATATCTCTTACGATAGCCATTTGCCAAGTCTTGGAGTTTCTTTGAAGGGAATGCAACAATACCGTATTTCATTTAAGATTACCTCCTCGTGAATTGAGTGAATTTTAGTTCATCCACTTCAGTATATCAGAAAATAGTCGGACTTGTCTTTTATTATCCCTATAAGTTGTTAATTTGTAGGAGAGCCCGTCGGATATCGGGTTGCCATGATTTCCATGTATGATCTCCGTCTAGCTCTTCATAAAAATATGGGAAACCTTTTTCTTTAATCAATTCATGCAGCTCACGGTTGGGCGTTAAAAAGTCTAGTCTGCCATCAGCGGTTGTTGGGACTGCTGTTTCTTGTTGACCGATCACCTGGTAAATGGACAAGGCAGCTGGATCTTGAATGGACTTTACAGCTTCCATGACATGTTCATTGACAAAAGGAGAATGCAGGACGACTTTTCCGAAACAATTCGGGTATTTCGCTGCCGTCAGTAATGATATGGAAGCAGCTAGAGAATCTCCAATTAACATACGACTTGAGCCCATTTGGTATGTTGGATAGGTTTCATCAATATACTGGATTAATTCATGAGCTAGAAAACGAATATACGCTTGGTGGCGGTCGCCTTCAGGATGATACATACGTCTGCGCTCAGGAACTGTTTTGTACGGAATGCCAACGATGATGACAGGGTCGATCAATTCTTCTTCCATCAACTCTTCTGCAACACGACCGATTCGGCCTAGTTGAAAATAATCTTTTCCGTCTGATGCCAGCACGACGTTATGCTTGTATAAAGGAGAGTAATGGGAAGGTAAATAAAGCAATAGTTCCATTTCTTCTTGCAGTTCATTGCTGTAAAAACGAATTTCTTCAATCTTGCCTGGGTTCATTTTGTAGGACCTCCATAAATAATGTACACTTAGAAGATATCATACCGGTAAGTAATGGGGAAAAGCCAGTGAAAAACTATCTGGTATGAGGAGAGAGAGGGGAAATAATATGGTAGCAGGTAAAAATATTGTTCATTCCGATGTAGTGACGGCAGCTGCAAAAGATGCATTGCTTCGCCGTGGAGTAAAAATTGAAGATATCGCGAAAATCGTTTATGAGATGCAGGTACCTTACAACAAGGGCTTGTCTCTAGATCAATGTATCGACTCTGTAGAAAATGTCTTGCGTAAGCGGGAATTGCAGCATGCGATCTTAGTTGGTGTGGAATTGGATGAAATTGCGGAAAGAGGTCAGCTTTCAGCTCCGCTTCAGCAAATTGTCGAGTCGGATGAAGGATTATTTGGTGTGGATGAAACAATTGCGTTAGGAGCAGTTTACACGTACGGTTCCATCGCAGTTACGACATTCGGTCATTTGGATAAAAACAAAATTGGCATTATCAATGATTTGGATACAAAAAAGGGCATAGGCATTCATACATTCTTGGATGACTTAGTCGCTAGTGTGGCAGCCTGTGCTGCATCTCGAATCGCCCATAGAACACGCGACTTACAAGAAGCGGGCCTGACGTTTGAAGATGTACGGAATGGGAACAGCGAATAAATCAAAATAAACGCACAAATACTTTACTCATAGTATTTGTGCGTTTTGTTTGTAGATTGAGGAAGGAATAAATGAGAACCGGAAACCTTCTTATCTCAGTCTAGGCTCATGCTGGTCTACCTGGAGTCAAACGTCCTCCGCTCAAATGCTGTATAGCAGGAAAAAGGAAAGGAAATCTTCTATCCTTTTTTCTCTTTTTGACCCTTCATAAAATTCTCCACAGTGCTTTATCGATTTTATTTTCTAATACACCATTTCGAAGATCCAACATATTTACCTGGTTCAAATAGGGGTGTGAAATGAGTAGGTTTCCTTATATGAATTCTAAGATACTAGCATCCATTCTAATATGAAAAATATATAGTACAAACCATTGTCTTGGCCCGCACTACTAATATTAGTATGTTTCCGAAAGGCGCAGCTGAGCTACCTCAACTGAAAGTATATACTGCTTACGCTTCGATAATGCTTGGGAAAGCCATTCTTTGTGGTGGCTTTTCCTGTAGTGTTTAACGCGAATGATGAGACACGATGCTGAGCGAAGTGAGGAAAGCGGCTAATGTGCCTCGCGGAGAGCATCCCCTTAGCTGTAAACTAAAGCGTACTAATACCGCTAGAACAGCGTACAGGTATTTTTAGAAGTAGCAAGCATTTAAGTACAGTACTATTTAATTATTGCTAAGTGTTCGACTTGCCGGTTTGTTTTGAAAATCATTGACACACTAAAGCGCTTTCATGGTAGAATGGAAATGTCTATGACTATATTAGAAAAGGGGAGAAAGACACATGAAGAAAAAATCACTTCGCCTATTGGCGCTAGTTTCCATGCTTGCTCTTCTTGTTCTGGCTGCTTGCGGAACCGACAATGCAACAGACGGAGACAAGGATGCAGGGGATGGAAACAAAGAAGACGATAAGCAAGGTCAAGATTACAAGTTCTTGAGCTTATTAACTGGTGGAACGCAAGGAACATACTATCCGCTAGGTGGTTCTTTCGCAGAATTCATCGGTGAAGAAACCGGCATCAAAACGACTGCAGAAGTATCACAAGCATCTGCTGCCAATATGACAGCATTAAAAGATGGAGATGCACAAATCGCATTTGTACAAACAGATATTGCATATTATGCATCTAAAGGTGAAATGATGTTTGACGGAGAAGTAATCGACGAGGTATCCGCTGTCGGTAACTTATACCCTGAAACCGTTCAATTGGTTACATTGAAGAAAAATAATATTACAACGTTTGAAGATTTAAAAGGTAAAAGCGTTTCAGTAGGTGCTCCAGGTTCAGGTACGTATGCGAATGCTGAGCAGTTACTTGAGATTCACGGTCTTACAATGGACGATATTAAGCCACAAAACCTAGACTTCGGAGAGTCACAAGAAAGCCTACAAGCAGGGCAAATTGATGCGGCATTCATTACTGCAGGTACTCCAACAGGTGCTGTAGAAGGCTTGAACGCGGTAGCTGAAGTATTCATCGTTCCTGTAGAAGATGCAAAAGCAGATGAACTAATTGAGAAATATCCATACTATGCAAAAGAAATTATTCCAGCTGGAACATATGGTTCTGAAGAAGATACACCGGCAGTTTCTGTAGGTGCAATGCTTGTTATGCAAAATGACATTTCTGAAGAGCTTGGCTACCAAATCACGAAAGCAATTTATGAAAACGCTTCAAAAATCCAACATGCTAAAGGTGCATTGATCAAGGCTGAAAACGGCTTGGATGGGATTGGTATCCCTGTACACCCAGGTGCACAGAAGTATTTTGACGAAGTAAACAAATAAAAATAAGAAGTTTGAAATGATGAAGAGGGACGGTGAAGCGTTTAGCTTTATCCGTCCCATTCTTAATTGTTCATAAAAGGAAGGAAAAGGCGGATGAAATTCGGAAAAGTCATTCTTCTGCTGATATTTCTAATTACTAGTTCGGTACTTATACTACTCTTTTATCCCTATAAACAAGTGATCGTACTTGAAGAAGTGCGGAGCGAACAACCGAAATTGTATTATCTTCCATTACATACTGATCGTCATTTTCAAGTAAATTATATTCATTCGATTCACTTATCTAATGTGAAGGAACAATATGAAATTACCGATAACGAGAAGCTCCGTTTCGAATTTATGCAGTATGAAGACGTAGCCATCGGATTGCCGGGTTACGCGGATGAAGGCGAAATTTTGAAGGTGGAAGATGGTGTTTATACGCTTACATTCGAAAATCGTGTGATCGACTCATTTGTTCTGTATGTAGGTAGAGTAGATACCGGGTTATCTTTGCGATATGAAAACAAAGATTATAATTTGAAAGATTTTCTTCAGAAAGGTCATTCGTATAGTTTTCATATAACTAAGATATCGAATTTTGAGTTGTTGAGAGGAGTTGGAATTGATGGCAAAAAATAAGGATAATAATGAAGAGATCCCACGTTTATCTGATGAAGAAATGGGGACGCTGACTGAACAAGAGCAGCTCGAAATTCTTCAAAAATATGACCCTGAGTCCAATACAAGAAATTTGAAGGGCATTTTAAGCAAGATTGTGTTTTTCGGTTTATTGGCATTTTCTATTTTCCAGTTATATACAGCGATAGGTAAACCATTCACCGCGCAAATACAGCGTTCCATTCACTTAGGATTCGCGCTATCTCTTATTTTCTTATTGTTCCCAGCTAGAAAGAAAATTGGAATCCGTCGTGATAAAGTACCGTTTTATGATATTATCTTAGCTTTGTTGGCGATCGTAGTTGGCTTATATTGGCCGCTTTTTATGGATGATCTTATATATCGTGTTGGCCGGGTTTCGGATATCGACTTGATTGTCGGTATATTAGCCGTTCTATTGACACTAGAGGCGGCGAGACGGGCTGTTGGTTTGCCGATCACGATCATTTCCATTGTGTTTTTAATCTATGCTTTTTTCGGGCCATACTTCCCTGGGTTTCTGGCGCACCGAGGACAAAGCGTAGAAAACCTTGTCCAACTGATGTTCTTCACAACGGACGGTATTTTAGGTACGCCAATTAGTGTATCTGCCACCTTTATATTCGTCTTCCTATTATTCGGCGCGTTTTTGGTGAAAACAGGAGTAGGAAATTATTTTAATGACTTAGCCGTTGTATTGGCTGGCCGCTTGACTGGCGGTCCTGCTAAAGTAGCAATATTCTCTAGTGCTTTGCAGGGCACGATTTCAGGTAGTTCTGTAGCAAACGTAGTAGGGTCAGGTTCGTATACAATCCCTATGATGAAAAAGTTAGGTTATAGAAAAGAGTTTGCCGGAGGGGTAGAGGCCGCGGCTTCGACTGGCGGACAGATTATGCCGCCGATCATGGGAGCGGCAGCGTTCCTGATGGTAGAGTTTATCGGAGGCGTGACGTATTGGGAGATTGCCAAAGCAGCTGCCATTCCTGCATTACTCTATTTTACAGGTATTTGGATCATGACGCATTTCGAAGCGAAGCGTGTTGGTTTGCAAGGAATGGATGCATCCCAAATACCGAATCGTAAAGAAACATTAAAGAAAATTTACTTGCTTCTTCCGATTCTTGGGATTATCGTCTTCTTGTTGGTCGGAATTCCGACAATGAAAGCAGCACTATTAGGTATCGTGTTAACAATTGTTGTCAGTGCGATCAGTAAAGATACGAGAATTGGTATCCGGGATATGATTCATGCACTGGTAGACGGTGCACGAACTGCATTGGCTGTTGCGGCAGCGACAGCGTGCGCGGGTATTATCGTTGGAGTTGTAGTGAAGACCGGGCTGGGATTAAGTTTAGCGACAGGCTTGATTTCAGCTGCAGGCGGTAACATCTTCTTAACATTGTTCTTTACTATGTTAGCAGCGATCATTTTAGGTATGGGATCGCCAACTACAGCGAACTATGTTATTACATCTACAATTGCAGCGCCAGCCATTATTACATTGTTGATGCTGGATGCGCCTCCAGGGGCAGCTGTGCCGATTGTAGTCGCCGTTTCTGCACATTTATTCGTATTCTATTTCGGAATTATTGCGGATATCACTCCGCCGGTTGCACTTGCTGCTTTTGCTGCCTCCGGAATTTCAGGCGGGGATCCCATTAAGACAGGTGTCACCTCTGCTAAATTGGCGATCGCGGCCTTCATTATTCCGTATATGTTTGTATTCAATCCAGCGATGTTAATGTTAGATTCCAGCATACTGGAGATTGTCTGGGTAACGTTTACCGCCATTGTCGGTATGGTAGCAATCGGCGCAGGAATGATCGGTTATTGGTATCTTAAATTGAACTGGATCATGCGAATCCTGACGGTAGGAACTGGTTTGTTGTTGATTTATCCAGAAACTATGACGGATATGGTCGGTTTAGGGATGTTCGTGGTTTTATTGGTGCTTCAATTGATTTCTAAGAAAAAGATTGATTCATCACAACTTGCTTCAAATTAATCTAGTAAGACTTGTCTACTCCTGTAAAACTGGGCAGACAAGTCTTTTTATTTCTTAATAATAGTAGTCATTCATATTGAAGAGGTTGTGTGGAAAGTACTATTACTTTAGAAAAATTGAACTGCCGATAATCTAGTAATGACGTGTTGCTAGATAGAATGATTAGTCCGATTCATGTGTGTGTTAAAATGTCAAGACTCCAAAGGTCTATAATATAAAGAATTGATTTTGGACTAATTACGCAGTTTTGCCAAGGACGGTTATGTCTATACTACATATAAGCAAATCAATCACAAATGTTGATGTACATACAACGATTATGGATTTTGACTAAAACGTAAAAGGAGTGGAAATACTATGCAATCACAAGATATTTGGTTTGAAAATTTATTTGAGGGACACTTGGCACATGGATTCAATAAGGAACGTATCGGTGAACTTGATCATGAAGAATTTCTGTATTTTGATAACGATCAAGTGGAAGAATCAGTAAATCAAATGCAGTAGATGGAAGGAGAGTCTCAACTGGCCATTTTAAAAGTGTTCCACAAAAATCGGTAATTTTTCTTCTTGATAAGAAAAATTACCGATTTTAAATTTTCCTATTTACAATATGCGAAGATGATGCTATTATAATATTTGTGCTTATCCAAGAGAACTTATTTGCGATAGTATGCACATCTTAGTTCTATTCGATTCCTTAGCTCAGCTGGGAGAGCGCCACCTTGACAGGGTGGAGGTCGCTGGTTCGAGCCCAGTAGGAATCATAGGTGCCAAACCTAAGTTAAAGTCCGTCGGAACACGGTTCTTTAACACCAAGAGACCCTATTAGGCCGGATGCCTAGGGGTCTTTTTTGTGTTTAAATCGATTTAAAATAGGTTTACTTTATTTTTCTTTAATACAGTAACAGCTTGAACGTACAAGTCCAGAGACCGTGGTGTATTATTTACATACTAGAACCTAATTAGATGAGTAGGAGGTATTTTTTGTTGAAAAGAAAACCAGAAGCATTTAGCAAAACGGAATATACTGTTCAGGAACAGATCGAGTTATTGCCATTTTTATTGAAAGTACTGTCAAAAACCAGTCGTAATTCGGTTAAATCGATTCTAACCCGTGGCCAAGTTATGGTGGATGGGCAAATGATGAGGCAACATAATTACTCATTGCAAATTGGTCAGAAGGTTGAAATTCAAAGTAACCAAGTGGCTCTAAACATCTCGAAATTAGTAGGCGTAACAATTTTACATGAAGATGAAGATATAATAGTGATCAATAAAGAAGCGGGTATCCTTTCTGTTGCTTCCAAACGAGAAAGGGAGATGACTGCATATCGACAAGTTACGGACTATGTCCGAAGCAGTGATGTTAGAAATAGAATTTTTGTAGTGCATAGACTTGATAAAGATACATCAGGTGTCATGATGTTTGCCAAAAATGAAAAAACACAACAAACTCTGCAAAATACATGGAGTGAGTCAGTAAAAGAGCGCATGTACACTGCGCTTGTACAAGGAAAGGTGAAAAGTGAATCGGGTACCATCACATCCTGGTTGACTGAAAATAGCGCGTTCAAAGTATATTCAAGTCCGATTGATAATGGTGGTCAGCATGCAATTACACATTATAAAAGAATTCAGTCGAACAAAAAGTGTTCGTTGTTGGAAGTTCTCCTTGAAACGGGGCGAAAAAATCAAATCCGCGTGCATATGGAGGAATTAGGTCACCCTGTTCTTGGTGACAAAAAGTATGGCTCTACAAGTAATCCGCTACGCAGACTGGGGCTTCATGCGACAGCATTGTCCTTTCTACACCCGCGAACCGGTGAATTGGTACGATTTGAAGCAGAAGTACCTGCGATGTTTATCACACGATCTAAGTAAGATCAGTAGGAATTATAGGAGTCAAACCTGCGTTAAAGACCTTCAGAACACTATTCTATAACACATAGAGATCCTAATGGCGGATGCCTAAGGGTCTCTTTTTTTATGTTTAGTGACCCATTTTAAAGCAAACCATTGAACGTATCCCTCGCCCTTCATTAACCTTCTTATTTTTGAAGTATGAAGCGAAAAAAAACCGTTTGGATAATCCAAACGGTGATTTAAAATATAGAAATTAGCGGAAGGTTAAAGTGCGGTTCTCACGCCAAAACTTGCTAAGAGTACACCGGTTGACTTTTGAAAAGCCGTAAGAAACTTAGAATTACCTAACCACTTTCTAGAGAGATCTATTAGATGAATAATAACTAAAAACCATACCACTGCGATTACGGTAGCGATCAACCCTAAAACGATTAGTTGTTGATTTACGCTTCCTGTTAAATCAATAAATTGAGGCATGATTGTAATATAAACTAAAACTGTTTTCGGATTAAAAATATTGCTTAGTAGTGCTTGCGTAAAGGAATCTTTGTAATGTTGATTAGAAGATTTCATTAAAGAGTCAGATGGGTTTTCTTGAATAGCTTCTAAAGAAATTGAGTTTTTGGAGAAAAAACTTCTTACTCCTAAAAACAATAAATAGGCGGCGCCTAAATATTTGATGGCAGTGAAAATAACCGCTGACTGTGCGATAGCCATGGATAATCCAAGGACAGCAATGAGAGTCCAGAAAGAAAGTCCCGTAGCCATTCCGAGTACAGTATAAAGTCCAGCTTTTTTTCCGTGACTAATTGTGTTTTTTACAAGAAGTATCATATCAGGACCAGGTATGAAAACCATTACTGCGATCATTATGATATATGTAATTATATTATCCATGTATTACCTCCAAACAATAAATTATATATCACTATATACCATTTAGGTTGAAATAGAAATATCTAATTAATAAGTTAATTGGATTATTATCTGAACTTGAAAGACGGTAGTATAGTTGAAGCTTGGTATGATGTGATGCTTGCCATCATTTCTTTTTTTCAGGCACGTAAGATACTTAAGTACCTTTTGGTTATATCGTTCAAACTGGTGCTTGATTGAATTGACAAAAGTTATTGGATTGAATATACTGAAAGTAATCAATCAAACGGGTGATTGAATGATAATGCAGATAGATTACTCTGAATTTTGGGAAGGACTGATCACATGGCTACTGAGAAAAACGTCTACCGTCTGCAAGGGCTTTCATGCACAAGTTGTGCCGCGAAATTCGAAAAAAATATTAGGCAAATCGATACAGTGGAAGACGTGCAGTTGAACTTTGGGGCATCTAAGCTAACGGTGGATGGCGATGTTTCGATCTTGCAACTGGAAAAAGCGGGTGCATTTGATGGCATAAAAGTCTTTCCTGAAAAACAAAGAAACACGAAGCAACATATTCCTTTCTGGCTTAAACGTGAAAACCAGACGACATTGGTCTCGCTGGTATTGTTACTGGCGGGCTATGGCGTTTCAGCAGCCAATGGACAGAATAACTGGTTATCCATTGTCTTATTCGCATTGGCTATTTTGATTGGCGGTTACAGTTTAATGAAAGAAGGACTGCTAAATCTTTCAAAATTGGAATTTGACATGTCGACATTAATGACCATCGCGGTCATCGGGGCTGCGTTGATTGGAGATTGGGCGGAAGGTGCCGTTGTCGTGTTTTTGTTTTCTGTCAGCGAAGCGCTGGAAAGCTATTCGATTGATAAAGCGAGAAACTCCATTAGTTCATTAATGGAAATCGCTCCTACCACAGCGACTGTATTGCGAAATGGCGTAGAGTATGAAGTAGAAGTTGAAGAATTAATGATCAATGATGTGATCTTAATCAAACCGGGACAAAAGATTGCGATGGATGGGGAAGTGATTCAAGGAAATTCTTCCGTCAATCAGTCGGCCATCACAGGTGAATCGGTACCTGTTCATAAAGTGCTCGGTGATGAAGTCTTCGCTGGAACGCTAAATGAAGAAGGTTCGATGCAAGTACGTGTCACGAAGCTTGCTGAAGATACAACGATCGCAAAAATCATTCATTTGGTAGAAGAAGCACAGGCAGAAAAAGCACCTACCCAGCAGTTCGTGGACCGATTTGCGAAATATTATACCCCGGCTATTCTCGCGATTTCCGTGCTAATTATGGTGATCCCGCCCCTTGCTATGGGTGGTTTATGGAGTGACTGGTTTTATAAAGGGTTAGTAGTTCTTGTTGTCGGTTGTCCGTGTGCGTTGGTGATCTCGACTCCTATTGCAATTGTCACAGCGATAGGGAATGCAGCGCGGAATGGTGTCTTGATTAAAGGCGGCATTCATTTAGAAGAAACTGGACAAATTAAAGTGATTGCATTTGATAAAACAGGTACTTTGACGGAAGGCCGCCCGGAAGTGACAGATGTTATTTCAGTATCTGCAGTCACTGAAGCTGAATTACTGAAACAGGCTGCATCGATCGAACGATTCTCTCAGCATCCGCTTGCAACAGCTATCATGAGAGCAGCAGGGAAGTTGTCGAATGATTTATTGGAAGTGGAGGATTTCCAATCGATCACAGGTAAGGGAGCGAAAGGATTGCTCGGCGGTAGATTAGTTTATGTTGGCAGTCCGAATCTGTATAAAGAGATGGATCGTTTAGAAGAGTCTTTTGAACAACGAATACTCGAATTGCAACGGCAAGGAAAAACGGTCATGCTCGTTTGGTCCGAAGCAGGCCTAGACGGTATGATTGCTGTAGCAGATCAAGTCCGCAAAAGCAGCTTATCGGTCATTCAGAAACTTCATCAAATGGGGATAAGAAAGACGGTCATGCTTACCGGTGATAATCAATCCACTGCGTCGGCGATCGGCCAGCAACTAGGTTTATCAGAAGTGAAGGCAGAATTGCTGCCTCATGAAAAAGTGGCAATGATTAAATCGATGAGACAATATGGGAAAGTCGCTATGATTGGCGATGGAGTGAACGACGCGCCTGCTTTGGCGAGTGCGAACATCGGAATTGCGATGGGCGGTGCGGGTACAGATACAGCGCTTGAAACTGCGGATATCGCGTTAATGGCAGATGATTTGGAAAAACTGCCGTACACAATCAACTTGAGTATGCGTACAAAGCAAATCATTCTTCAAAACATCTCCATTGCACTAGGTTTGAAAGTGATCGCACTGCTATTAATTATTCCAGGTTGGTTAACGTTGTGGATGGCAGTTATGGCCGACATGGGTGCGACAGTGATTGTCGTTTTGAACTCTTTGCGATTAATGAGAAGTCGCGTATAAAGATAAACTCCGAATCTTCAATCGTTCGGAGTTTTTTCTTTTGGATAAACTGATAGAATGGAAGGAGGTAGGAAAAAGAGGAGCGTGAGTGTTGTGAATTTTTCAGGTAATGAGTTAGAAATCATCATGAGCAAACAGAAGACGTATTACGTATCGGGTGTGACACGCAGTATTTCATTCCGAAAAATGATGTTGGAAAAATTATATGACGCCATTCAGCACTATGAAAAAGAAATTATTGAAGCGTTGCGTAAAGACTTGCGGAAGCATCCGTTTGAATCCTATGTGACGGAAATTGGATTTGTTTTATCAAGCATTACACATACAATGGACCATTTAGAGGAATGGATGACTCCAGAGAAAGTGAAAACACCGATCCATTTGCAACCGGCATCCAGTTTTATTGTTAAAGAGCCATACGGCAGTGTGTTGGTCATCGGACCTTTTAATTATCCATTTCAGCTATTGCTCGATCCTTTGGTAGGTTCCATAGCAGCAGGGAACTGTACAGTGATAAAACCTTCTGAAGATACACCTCATACAGCGGATGTCATGAAGAGAATGATTACCGGCATCTTTACGCCAGAATATGTCTCGATTTTGCAAGGTGGGAAGGAAGAAACCCAGCTTCTTTTGCATGCACCATTTGACTATGTATTTTTCACAGGCAGTGCGGCTGTAGGAAAAATCGTCATGAAAGCTTGTGCGGAACGACTAACACCATTTACGCTAGAACTTGGTGGTAAGAGTCCTGTAGTCGTGGATCAGACGGCAGATTTAAAGAAAGCGGCAGAAAAGATCGTCTGGGGAAAATTCTTGAATAATGGACAGACTTGCGTTGCCCCTGATTATGTAGTGGCTCATATATCGATCTATGACCAATTACTTGATGAATTAAAGCGCGCTATTAAGAAATTCTACGGAAAAAATGTACAGAAAAGTCCGGACTACGGCCGAATCATTAATGAACGTCATTTTCAGCGATTGGCGAACATCTTAGAACACGATCAAACGTATATCGTAGAAGGTGGAGAGTTGGATCAGGATGACTTGTTTATTGAGCCGACGATATTGGCACTAGGTAATTGGAATGGTGCAAGTATGCAGGAAGAGATTTTCGGTCCGATACTTCCGCTTCTCACTTATGAGAATTTAGGAACAGTTATTCAGCAAATTAACACCATGCCCAAGCCGCTCGCTGCTTATTTTTTTACAGAAAACGACAATGCCGCAGAATATTTCATAGAGACACTGCCGTTTGGCGGGGGATGTATAAATGACACAATCTCGCATGTGGGAAATATTCATCTGCCTTTCGGCGGAGTTGGACCTTCAGGGATGAATCAGTATCACGGCAAGGCGAGTTTCGATACGTTCTCTCATTCAAAATCGATGATGAAAAAGAGTACGTCCGTATCGGTACCAATCGGTTATCCGCCTTATAAAGGGAAACTTCCATTAGTGAAGCGAATCATTCGATAATGGCAAGTGAATAATAACTTTTGTCCAGGCGCCTTGGAGACTTTCGACCTCCAGGGTGCCTTTATGATCGACAATGATTTTCTTGGAAATCAGCATTCCGAGACCTGTGCCGTGTTCTTTTGTAGAAAAGAAAGGCTGGTAGATCGCTGCTAGTGTCGGTTCATCCATTCCGTTTCCATCGTCTTGGATAAAAATACAAAGTGTTTCATCGGTCAAACTGAAAGTAATGTCGATTTGACCGTTATGATCGATTGCCTCACAGCTATTTGTTAAAATATTAAAGAATACTTGTTTTAACGATGCTTTATTCCCAAGGAGTACTGGGTTTTGATTGATTCTATGAAGATGGCATGTAATCTCCCGTTTATTAAATTTGCCACAAAATTCATCGATAACTTCCTGAATCGTCTCGATAACTGAGAAGGAAGAGGATTGATGGAGTGTAGGTTTAGACAAAACTAAGAAATCTGTTACGATTTGATTGATATTCGTGATTTCACTTTCCATGATCTGTGTGAAAGGTGAATACGGATTCGCGGAATCGTTATTCATCATTTGGACGAAGCCTGTTATAGCAGTCATTGGATTTCGAATTTCATGTGCCACGACGGCAGCAATATTACTTGTAGTCCGAAGTCGTTCGATCTCCAAAGCATATGCCTCCGCTTGTAAACGTAAGGTGATGTCCCTCGTTATATTCGAAATGGCAACTACTTCGTTGTGTTCATTGAAGATAGGAGCCATTGTGATTTCAGCATGAAAGCAAGTTCCATCTTTGCGTTTTTCAATGACTTGGACAGAGTTAAGACTTTCTCCTTTCTTTAGTAACTCGCAGCGGGCTCGAACACTTTCTAACTCAGTATCGGGATAAAAGCGAATCACTTTACCTAAACATTCCTCAAGTTTCCAACCGTAAAGTTCTTCAAATGCGGGATTGATTGTCACGATTTTGTCGTCCAGATCAAATACGGAAATGGGATCTTGGGATTGTTGGAAAAAAAGATCAAGGTAATTATAATAACGAGTAGTGTCCCTCTGTTGTATAGGTATTTTAAACACCCCCTAATAAGCTACTGGCCAAGCGATCATCTAAGGTGGATGTGACAAGGAAATACGAGTATGATGATAGTATTCGGCTAAATATATTTTACTTCATTTTTGAAAAATTCAAAGACATTTTGAATGAAATTTATTTATCTTTATTCAGCAGAAGACTTTCACCTCTAAAGTTGATGAGATGAAAACGAATTTACTTACTGCTCAACGGGTGTCAAAACGCTTGCTGAACAAAGATAAAGCCTCCGGCGGATGTCACAGATTTTGAGAGGAGCTTTAAAAGATGAAGTTAGCCAAAACTCGCCGCGTCCTGCGGCAAAGGCTAACTGACCTGCGTCACGCAGGCCTAAGCACAATTCGAAATCTGGACGCAAATACACCGAGGCGTATTTGATTTATGACATTTTTCAGTATTTTAAACTATCCATTGGAGGAAACCATATGAATACGAAAGAACTTTTATCGGTGCTGCCTGTTAAAACGATAATAGGGACTGTGCCTGAAACGATCACAGACTTAGCGGTAGACTCAAGAGCAGTCCAAGATGGAGGAGCGTTTGTGTGCTTGAAAGGTTACACGGTAAATGGCCACCAGTTTGTTAAAAGCGCTTTAATGAGCGGGGCACGTCTACTTATCGCTTCAGAACCTATCACGGTGGATGAAGAGCGGGTGGCGGTGGTCTATGTAGAAGATACGGCGAAAGCAATCCAGCAATTGGCTTCAAAGTTTTACGGCTATCCTTCCAAACGAATGACGATGATCGGGGTGACTGGTACAAACGGAAAAACAAGTGTCGGCAACATTATCCATGATATGCTGCGGCAATCCGGAGAGCAGACGGCGGTGTCGGGAACGATTGGTTTTAAGTTAAATGATACATTGTATGAAACAGAGAATACGACGACGGATGTATTGACAACACAACAAATGATTGCACAAGCAGCAAATGAAGGCTGCCAATCCATGACGATGGAAGTATCCTCTCATGGTCTGGTGGAAGGACGACTCTCCGGAACGGAATTCGATATTGCCATTTTTACGAATTTGACGCATGATCATTTGGATTACCATAAAACAATGGAAAATTACAGTGCTGCAAAAGGCTTATTATTTGCACAGCTTGGTCAACAATTGGACCAGAAAAAAATTGCGATTATTAATACGGATGATCCTTGGAGCAGCAAAATGGCGGAGATGACGGCGTTTCCTGTTTTAACGTATGGCATCCGCTTAAAAGCCACATTTCAAGCAACTGCGATTCAGATGTTCTCAAATCGTACGGAATTTCAATTGCAGGGACCGGATGGTACATACCGAGTCACAATGCCCTTAATTGGGGAATTTAATGTTTATAATGCACTGGCGGCGGTTGCCGCACTATATGCGAAAGGTATGACGATCGAAGAAATTCTACCACTGCTTGCCAATGTATCTACGGTGAAAGGTCGTTTAGAAAAAGTGGAGACAGCATTACCGTTGACGATTTTCATTGATTACGCACATTCTCCCGATGCGATTGAAAAAGCGATCGACACTGTGCAACCTTTAAAAAAAGAAGGCAATCGCTTGTTGTTCCTTATAGGCACAGGCGGTAATCGTGATCGTTTGAAGCGTCCCATCATGGGAGAAAAAGCTGCAGCAGCGGATTATGTAGTCTTCACAACGGATGATCCAAGAGATGAACCAAACGAATCGATCTTGTCTGAATTAAGCGCCAGCATGCCTCATGATCAATATGCATGTATTGGAGACAGAGAAGAAGCCGTTCGTCATACAATTGCCATGGCGAATGAAGGAGATATCATTATTTTTGCAGGAAAAGGGCATGAAGATTTCCAAATCATCGGCAATACAAAATACCCTCATTCAGATGCGGAAATCGCGTTGGATGAGGCCAGAAAAAAATTCGGTGGAACTTCAGTTAATTCCTAAGGAAAGAGCGTATAGTTTTTTTGGCAAATCAATGAAAAAGCATTGAAATGCCTCTCCATACTCTCTATGATAGAAAACGTAAACAAAAGGAGAGTACCCGTGATGGAAAAGAAGATTCATGATGAAATAAATTCACGGCGAACGTTTGCGATTATTTCGCATCCGGATGCCGGTAAAACTACAATAACTGAAAAACTGCTGTATTTTGGTGGAGCGATTCGAGATGCAGGAACTGTAAAAGGTAAGAAGTCTGGCAAATTTGCGACTTCGGACTGGATGGAAATCGAGAAACAACGTGGGATTTCTGTTACGTCATCGGTATTGCAATTTGATTACGCAGGAAAGCGCGTCAATATATTGGATACACCAGGCCACGAAGATTTCAGTGAAGATACGTATCGTACGTTAATGGCAGTTGATGCAGCAGTCATGATGGTGGATTCTGCAAAAGGTATTGAACCGCAAACGATCAAGTTGTTTAAAGTTTGCCGTATGCGCGGTATCCCTATTTTCACTTTTATCAATAAAATGGACCGACAAGGTAAAGAGCCTTTAGAGTTAATGGAAGAATTGGAAGAAGTGCTGGGGATTCAGTCCTACGCAATGAACTGGCCGATCGGTATGGGAAAAGAGTTCCTCGGGATTTACGATCGTTACAACGATCGTGTTGAACTGGCACGTCCTGAAGGAGACGAGCGTTTCCTGCCAATCACTGAAGAAGGCGGACTGGCCGTCGAGCATTCAATGACAGCCACTTCGTATTATCAGCAAGCCTTGGAAGACGTCATGCTGCTCAATGAAGCAGGTAATGAATTCGATGAAGAACGTGTTGCAAAAGGAGATTTAACTCCTGTGTTCTTCGGTAGTGCACTGACGAATTTCGGTGTGCAGACGTTTTTAGAAACCTTTTTACAATTCGCCCCGCCACCGCAACCGAGAAAGAGCCGAGATGGGGAAGAAGTGGAACCTGAGTCAGAAATATTCTCAGGATTTATTTTCAAAATTCAAGCGAATATGAACCCGGCACACCGTGATCGTATTGCTTTCGTGCGAATTGTCTCAGGGGAATTTGAACGCGGCATGACCGTGAATGTGCCGAGATTATCGAAGAACTTTAAACTCTCCCAAACCACTCAGTTTTTAGCGGATGACCGTGAAACCGTAAACGAGGCAGTGGCGGGCGACATTATTGGGTTGTATGACACGGGGAATTATCAAATTGGCGACACGGTTGTCGGCGGGAAAAGTAATTTCCAATTTGAAGCACTGCCACAATTTACTCCTGAATTATTTGTCAGAGTGGCTGCTAAAAATGTCATGAAATCGAAACAGTTCCATAAGGGGATTTTACAGCTCGTGCAAGAAGGAGCTATTCAGTATTATAAGACATTGCATACTGAAGAGGTTATCTTAGGAGCAGTAGGTCAGCTTCAATTTGAAGTGTTCGAACACCGCATGAGAGCGGAATATCATGTCGAAGTGCAGATGGAAACAATGGGCTCAAAAGTGGCGCGTTGGATTGAGAACGAAGAAGACGTCAAAGAATCTATGGCTGGACAGCGTGCATTGTTAGTGAAAGATCGATATGATCGAAAAGTATTCTTATTTGAAAACGACTTTGCTATGCGCTGGTTCCAAGACAAGTTTCCGGATATTCGTCTTTACAATCTCCTTTAATATATAACTCCTTACAGACCCGGCTGGATTAATTGATATCCAGCTGGGTCTTTTGCTAAAATTATTGTTATTGTAAGAAGGAGTTTCAATTGTCTATGATGAAAGAAATATGGACAAATGGTATGGTAAGAAGATAGAAATTCTTTTGATTGGTACAGAGAGGAATAGATCAATGAAGATTAGCAGCTTTTCGGTAAAACGACCTGTTTTTACATTAGTTACAATGTTTTTAGTCATTATTTTAGGGGCGGTATCCTTTTTCAAGATTCCGATGACGCTAATTCCTGACTTGAATCCGCCTGTTGCTGTAGTCGTTACGAATTATCCTGGTGCCTCTCCAACAGAAGTAAGTGAGAAAATTACGAAACCTTTAGAAGAGAGCTTGTCCACAGCACCCGGTTTGAAGTCCATGCAATCTTCTTCTCAGGAAGGTGCGAACTTAATCTTCCTGCAATTTGATTGGAATTCTACTATTGACGACGTGCAAATGGATATACTTCAACGGATTGACCAAGTGGCGATTCCGGAAGAGGCGAATAAGCCGAGATTCATGAAATTCGATCCATCTCAATTTCCTGTCATCCAATTATCCCTAAGAACAGTCGATGAAGGGGCTGACATCAGAAGTATTGCTGATGATTTGGAAAAGGAATTGCGACGTATTGAAGGCGTAGCCAGCGTCAATGTGTCCGGAAAAATCATTGAAGATGTTCAAGTGATCCTAAATCCTGAAAAATTAAAAGAATATGGTCTTGTACAGTCGGATGTCGTTCAGATGATTCAGGCGAGCAATGTCTCCATGCCTGGTGATCCAATCGATACAAATGATGGAAGGCAATTGACAACGAGAATCATCAGTCCACTACAGAGTATTTCAGACATCCGGGACATTCAGCTTGGGACAAACCCGTTAACTGGAGACAAAATTAAAGTCTCAGATGTGGCGGATGTTGCATTGCTTGAGCCGAAAGCACAGTCGGAGACAAGAGCTAATGATAAGCAGGCTGTCCTAATGTCCGTGCTTCAGGAATCTGGAGCGAATACGGCCACTGTATCAAAGGAATTCAAGAAATCTTTGGATGAATTATTAGAAAAAGACGCGTATAAAGGTATTGAATCCGATATTCTCTTTGACCAAGGGGACTATGTTCAGCTTGCAATCGGCAATATTGGCCAATCGCTCATTCTTGGTGGCTTGTTCGCAATGCTTGTACTATTCTTCTTCCTGCGTGGCATCAAGAGTCCGATTATTATCGGCGTGGCTATACCTTATTCGGTTATCGTGACATTTGTTTTGATGTATTTTGCAGACTTCTCGTTGAATATCATGACGCTTGGGGCATTAGCGTTAGGGATCGGAATGCTCGTTGATAACGCGATTGTAGTAATTGAAAATATTGAGCGGCATTTGGCGATGGGGAAAGACCCGGAGGAGGCTGCGAAAGACGGTTCGAAGGAAGTTGGCGGTGCAATTACAGCCTCTACACTGACGACGCTTGCCGTATTCGTACCCGTTATTTTTATTAGTGGTTTAATCGGACAAATTTTCACCGAATTTGCTTTGACGATTTCCTTTAGTTTATTTGCGTCATTGGTTGTTGCATTGACGGTCGTTCCGATGCTTGCTAGCCGTATGCTGAAGGCGCCTAATAAAAACCGGGAGGCAAGAAAACGTCGTTCAAAGAAATGGCAGACTTTTGAAAAGTCGGTTAAGTGGGCATTAGGTCACCGTGCTATTGTCTTGCTGTTGACGACGGTTTTATTAGCCGCAAGCGGTTATGGTTTGTTTAAAGTCGGCACGGAATTTCTCCCGGCGACAGACGAAGGCTTTTTCAGCATCAACGTCAAACTTCCGAATGGCTCTTCTTTGGATTCGACCAATAAAGTTGTGAAGCGAATCGAGGATAAAATTAAGAAAGAAAAAGACGTGGAAGTATACGTTAGTTTAGTTGGCGGCACACAGCAGAGCATGGCGCAAGGCGGTTCTGAAGGGAATATGGCCGAGATGTATGTGAAATTGCTGCCGCTCGATGAACGAGATCGCTCTGTATTTGAGTTCGTCGATGAAGTGCAACCTGGAATCTTGGATACGATTGGCGAGGATGCAGAAGTTAGTTTCAATATGCAGACCGCGGCAGGATCCAGCCCGAATACATTAACTTTCTCATTGAATGATACGGATGAAGAGCGGTTAAATAAAGCCGTAACTATGCTGGATGAAAAGTTACGTGAATTGGATTCTGTTACAGAAGTTGATAATGACTTAATTGATACAGTAGAAGAGGTCAAAATTGAAGTGAATCGCGAGAAAGCTTCAGACGTAGGATTAGCACCGTATCAAATTGCCCAAACAGTTAGCGATGTTACACGCGGTGTATTTGCTACACAAGTCGTCTGGAAAACAGGTGAAGTAGTCGGAGTGAATGTGAGCTACGATGAAACGTTCAGAGATGGAGTAGATAAATTGAAGGAGTTAGAATTGAAAACTCCGTTCGAAGCCTACGTAAAATTGAAAGATGTAGCAGACGTCAAGATTGCGGAAGGTCCTGTCGCGATTAAACGCGTGGACCAGGCGCATTCCGTTACCTTCACTCTAAAGTATCTGTCCAGCGAATCACTTGGAGACATGACAAAGCGCGTAAATGATCTGGTAGATGATCTGAGCTTGCCGGATGAAGTGGAACTTTCGTACGGCGGAGACCGCGAGTTATTCGAAGGTGCGATCAACGATATGCTGATGGCAATTATCCTGGCTGTCGTGTTAGTTTATATCGTCATGGCAGCACAGTTCGAATCCTTTAAATATCCATTCGTTATCATGTTCTCAGTTCCATTGATGATCATTGGGGTATCGCTAGGATTGCTGGCAACGAATACGCCAATCAGCGTTACGGCTGTCATCGGAATTCTCATCTTGGTAGGGATTGTCGTCAACAACGGTATCGTATTGGTCGATTATATCAACCAAAGAAAAGCAGCTGGACTCAGCTCATACGATGCGATTGTTACCTCTGTCCGGGACCGGGTACGCCCGATCCTCATGACAGCCTTAACGACAATCCTCGGATTGCTGCCACTGGCTCTAGGACTTGGCGAAGGAACGGAAATGAACCAACCGATGGGAATAGCGGTAATCGGAGGTCTAATAAGCTCTACGTTCCTAACGCTCTATATCGTTCCGGTAATTTACAGTCTGTTCGATCGTGAAACAAGACGGCGAGCGAAAGAAGTAAAAGTTAAATAAAATTTATGTAAGGCCGGCAAGGGTCTCCACTTGCCGGTCTTTTTTGATGTTTGAAGGGGACTTTGAATAAATTACAATGGAGGTAAGTACACTGTAAGGAGATCAATGAGGGAGTCCTGAAGACATTTCTCGGAGCATACATAGCATGAGGGTGTCGTCACTGAACTCACTTCGGCGCTTGCGGATGGCTCCCGCAATGAGCCAGTCAGGAAGAGCGCCTGTCTGTCTCATTGCTCCGCCTACCGCTTGTAAGGCGCCTTCGTTTAGTAAGTGGAAGCTACTTGGTATATCATTTTGAAGCACAGCACTCACTATTTTTGCCACACCAGCGGCGAAGCGGTGTCGATCTACAACCCTGTACTTAGTTTGGACACACTACTTAGTCGAGCGAAGAGACAATAAAAAGAGTAACTTCACTGAACTCACTTCGGCGCTTGCGGATGGCTCCCGCAATGAGCCAGTCAGGAAGAACGCCTGTCTGTCTCATTGCTCCGCCTACCGCTTGTAAGGCGCCTGCGTTTAGTAAGTGGAAGCTACTTGGTATATCATTTGAACACAGCACTCACTATTTTTTCCACACCAGCGAAGCCGCAACTGCGGGGTCCGCCGTAGCCGTGAGACAGCTAGCGGTCTTTGCTAGTTGGCTCTTGGCGGGAGGCAATCCCCAAACG
>NZ_FUYJ01000003.1:0-485361 GCF_900167515.1 Sporosarcina newyorkensis
ACCTTCAGGAGCCCCGCCTCTTCCGAATAAAATATCAACGCCTGTATCGTCAAAAGCCGTATTCAAAGCGCCTGCTACATCGCCGTCTTCAATCAACTTGATACGCGCGCCAGCTTGGCGAATTTCTTCGATAATATCTTTATGACGTTCACGATTTAAGACAGAAGCAACGATATCGGAAACAGATTTATTTTTCGCTTTTGCTACAGCTTTCAAGTTATCTGTAACGGACGCGTCAATATCGATTTTGCCAACTGCTTCCGGACCCACCGCAATTTTATCCATATACATATCAGGTGCATTCAAAAGGTTTCCTTTATCTGCAACAGCAAGTACCGCAAGCGCATTCCAGCCACCAGCAGCGACAATATTCGTACCTTCTACAGGATCGACCGCAACATCCACTGCCGGTCCATGGCCCGTTCCTAGTTCTTCACCGATATAGAGCATTGGCGCTTCATCCATTTCGCCTTCACCAATAACGACAACACCTTCCATCGGAATTGTGTCGAAAACCGTCCGCATGGCTTCTGTTGCTGCATCATCCGCTTCATTCTTCAAACCGCGTCCCATCCAGCGAGCTGCCGCAACGGCTGCCGCTTCTGTAACACGTACTAGTTCCATCGATAAACTACGTTCCATACTGTTTTGTTCCTCCTGTTTGCGGTAAGGCGCTCGACGCGTTTTACCTTCATTTGCCTACGTCCGCATCCATCATTACTTAAATGACTTTACTCTGGATGTGTCGTTGCAGTCTATTATACACGAAATCGATAATTGTCGTCACTCAGAAATAGAAGCTGTTTTGAGTCCTTCTACTTTGTTGATATCAGCACCGAGCATTTTTAGCTTCGGAATAATTTGGCTATAGCCGCGTTCGATATGTTCAATTCCCTGGATTTCTGTTTCTCCGCTGGCGATCAATCCCGCAATTATCAATGCTGCACCAGCCCGCAGATCCGTTGCGCGTACTGTAGCAGCCTGCATTGCTGTCGGTCCGGTAATAATTGCCGAGCGACCTTCCACTCTTCCATCTGCGTTCATTCGGCGAAGTTCATCTATTTGTTTGAACCTTGCCGGATAGATAGTGTCAGTCAGGATTGATGAACCTTCCGCTTGTGTTGATAGCACACAGAACGGCTGTTGGAGATCTGTAGGAAACCCTGGATAGACGAGTGTTTTGACGTCAACCGCCTCGAATTTCTCTGTCTTCGGAATGTAGATTTGTTCTTCTCCGACTTCTACTTTGACGCCCATTTCACGAAGCTTGGCGGTGACTGCTTCAACATGCAGCGGTATGACGTTGTCGATCGTGATGCCGTCTCCGATTGCCGCTGCCATAATCATATAAGTACCCGTTTCGATCCGATCCGGGATGATTGTGTGCTTAGTGCCATGAAGTTTTTCCACACCTTCAATCCGAATGACGTTCGTACCGGCCCCTTTGATATTCGCGCCCATATTCGATAATAATGTCGCTACATCAATGATTTCAGGCTCTTTCGCAGCATTTTCGATAACTGTTTTTCCTTTTGCCGTGACAGCGGCCAACATAATATTAATGGTGGCACCGACACTGACTACGTCCAAATAAATTTTGGCACCGCGCAATTCATCTGCCCGCAAATAAATGGCACCATGTTCATTCGTGACTTTTGCTCCAAGTGCTTCAAAACCTTTGATATGCTGGTCAATCGGCCGAGGTCCTAAGTGACAACCTCCAGGCAAGCCAATCACCGCATGCTTGAACTTGCCGAGCAGCGCGCCCATCATGTAAGAAGAAGCGCGAAGCTTTTTCACGTTGCCATTCGGAAGTGGCATGGAAACGATTTCTGAAGGATCGATCGTCATCTTGCCTTCTTCTATTTCTACATTTCCACCAATCTCTTCCACTAGTTTTTGCAATGTCATAACATCTGAAATCTCCGGAAGACCTGCAATCGTTACAGGTGAGTCAGCAAGAATGGCTGCGGGAATAAGAGCAACCGCACTGTTTTTCGCACCGCTTACTCTCACCTTCCCCTGAAGCCGATTTCCGCCTTTAATTTTGTAAACGTCCATTTCGATCTCCTTTTATTTGAATTCAGCAGTCTACCACACTTCTATATGTGGCGGTAAGAATGCAAATGTTTTTTTCAGTTCAGCGGGTGTTCTAAGGCCCGCTGAATCCAAATAAAAGCCTCCGGCGGATGTCATGGATTTTGTAAGGAGTATAAAATAGGAACGCAGTCTTTGCTCCACATTGTACAGCAAAGACTGCATGACCTGCATCATGCAGGCCTCGATTCAAAATCCAGACGCAATCACACCGCGGCATGATTGATTTCGTCACTTATTCGTTCTAGTTTCCCAGTCTTTCAAAAATTGATCGATTCCTTTAGCTGTTAACGGATGTGCGAATAAACTCTTCAACACGTTGAATGGTGTCGTCGCGATATGAGCTCCTGCTAATGCGGCGGCGGTAATATGCTGAGGGTGTCTGATTGAAGCTGCAATGATTTGTGTATCTAGATCGTGGATTGTGAAAATGTCAGAGATGGTTTCGATTAATTCGACCCCGTTTTGACCAATATCATCCAAGCGCCCAATAAAAGGCGAGACGTATGTTGCGCCTGCACGCGCTGCAAGCAATGCTTGATTGGCACTGAAGACGAGCGTGACATTCGTTTGAATGCCTTCCGCTGCGAACACTGAACAAGCTTTCAATCCTTCAGGCGTCATCGGTAGTTTCACGGTAATATTTTTTGCGATGCTTGCAAGTTTACGTCCTTCTTCAATCATACCTTCCGCGTCGAGCGAAATGACTTCCGCGCTGACAGATCCTGGTACGAGAGCCGTAATTTCTTTTAAGCGATCGTGAAATGAAATATTTTCTTTTGCTACAAGTGAAGGGTTGGTCGTCACGCCGGAAACAATGCCCCAGCTGTGTGCTTCTTTAATTTCATCAAAGTTTGCGGTATCTATGAAAAATTTCAAGTGAATGATCCCCCTGCTAGTTTGTTTTTTGTCTTAATTCAAATATAAAAGAAGGAGACATAATTTGCTCCTCCTTTTTTCTATCCGGTTATTCCTGATTTACGCTTGCTGAGAACTGCCAAATTCACGCATCTTGCCGATGACAGTTTGTTTGATTGCTTCGCGCATTGGGCCAAGATATTTACGTGGATCATACACTTCAGTATCTGCTCCAAGTGTTTCACGCACTGCTTTCGTGCCTTGAATCTGATTTTCAGTGTTGACGTTAATTTTAGATGTGCCCAATGAAATCGCACGTTGGATATCCTTTAACGGAATCCCTGTGCCGCCATGCAATACGAGTGGCAGATCGCTTTGGCTTGAGATCTCTTCCATTTCTTTGAAACCTAAGTTCGGCTCCCCTTTATATGGTCCGTGTACTGAACCAAGCGCTGGAGCTAAGCAATCGATACCTGTCTTTTCCACCAATTCTTTACACTCAGCAGGATCTGCGTAGATCACGCCGTCTGCAATGATGTCGTCTTCCTGTCCACCAACGACTCCAAGTTCAGCTTCTACGGATACGTTATGCTGTTTTGCGAAGTCCACTACCTGCTTCGTGATTTCGATGTTTTCCGCGAGTGGTTTAGAAGATGCATCGATCATGACGGATGTGAACCCGGCTTCAATCGCTTCTTTACATTTTTCGAAGCTGGAACCGTGGTCTAAATGAATGGCAACAGGCACAGTTGTACCGTAATCTTCCATTAGTCCTTTAACCATCATAACAACGGTTTTGAAGCCGCCCATATAACGAGCCGCACCTTCGGAAACTCCTAAAATGACTGGCGATTTTTCCTCTTCAGCAGCCTGCAAAATCGCTTGTGTATATTCTAAATTATTTAAGTTGAATTGACCGATTGCGTATCCTTGCTTTTTTCCTTGAATCATCATTTCTTTCATCGAGACGAGTGGCATGCAAAATTCCTCCTTGAGTTGTCTACGGGTTTCTGTCTGTTTTCATTATACTTTCTGCTCTCTAGCATACCAAATCCACTTCATTATTACTACTGTCATGCGTCCTGTGTTTGCAACCTTTTTAAGACCGTGTCCCGTACTTCAAATATATCAAACGGCTTGGTGAAATGATTGTCAATGCCGAGTCTCCCAGCTTCTTCTGTCAACTCAATTTCACTGTAAGCTGTCATCATCATGACAAGAGCATTTGGAGTTCGCTTTCTAATTTCGCGCAGAACTTCAACACCGTTCATGCCAGGCATTTTCATGTCCAGCAAGATACAGTCTGGTTGCAGGTATTCTAATTTATCCAAGGCTTCTTTTCCATTTGAAGCTAATGTCGTTCCGAGACCTGCTTGTCTGAATATTTCTTCCAACAGCAACCGAATGCCTGGCTGGTCATCAATTATCAATATTTGCTTCAATCCATTCACCTTCTTTATTTATTTCATTAGCAACAAGATTTTGCAACAGTACATACAGTGTAACCGATTTGCTGAGAGGATGAAATTACCTTTTCGAGTTCCAACGCTTTAATCTATTAAAGCGTTCAAGGGAATTTCATATCTAAAGTTTGTCTATACTTCTCTATTGTATATTATTCGCAACAATCCAAAGTTTTCCTTCTTTTTTCAGCAATCTGTTTTTGCACTTCTAACTCTTGTCTAATATACTAAATCTTTGGAGGGATACAATTGAAAATATTAACGACACAGATCAGAGGACTTTTAGAGCGGATCTCAGGATCTCAGGAGGAGGCAATCGAGGAAACAGCTCGGCTGCTTGCACAGGCACTAGTAGGTGAAGGACGGATCATCCTTGCTGCTTTTGATGAGATGGAAGCTGTTACAGCTACCGCTTTACACGGTGCGGAACCATTGCGGCAGGCTGTTCGCTATACTGGCGATATTTCCCTTACTACAGCCGATCGCGTTTGGCTGATTGTTAGAAAGGCAGATCATCCTGCAGCCGTTCAATTGGCAAAACAACTGGCGGATCAATTCATTCCATTCGCTGTATTGGCAGCCGATTCAGCAGAGGACTCCAATGAACTTGCCGATCTTGCTTTAACGTACATATCCACCGGCTTGAAAAAAGGACTTCTTCCCGGACCAACAGGTGAACGCATTGTCGAGCCACACGCACTCGCTGCTCTCTTCATTTATGAAGCTGTAAAACTGTCGCTGGATGAATTATTGGATGATGAATAAGTTAAATAAATGTGAAAAAGCCAACAGAATTCTATAGGATCCTGTCGGCTTTTTCCTTTTTAACGATGATCCAATGCAGCGCGGATAAATTCGCGGAACAATGGTTGTGGGCGTGTCGGACGGGATGCAAACTCCGGATGGAATTGGCAGCCTACGAAGAATGGGTGCTCTTGCAGTTCCATAATTTCGATCAAGCGGCCGTCCGGGCTGATACCAGAAACGATAAAACCAGCTTCTTCCAACTGCGCACGATAAGCTAAATTAATTTCATAACGGTGACGGTGGCGTTCATAAACAAGTTCTTCACCATATGCAGTGTACGCTTTCGTATTTTCTGAAAGTTTACATGGGTATGCGCCAAGACGCAATGTGCTGTCTGCTTCATCCGCCGTACGGCAATCCGGATGGAATGTCGTAATTTGGTGTTCTGTATTTGCGTCAAACTCCAAGGAATGAGCATTTTTCAAGCCAAGAACGTTTCGCGCGATATCGGTTGCTGCTAGTTGCAAACCTAAACTGATTCCAAAAAACGGAACTTTATGTTCGCGTGCATATGTGATCGCTTCGATCTTCCCATCGATTCCGCGATCTCCGAAACCACCTGGAACAAGAATTCCATCGACATCTCCAAGGAATTCTTCAACATTCTCTGCAGTGACTTCTTCGGAATTAATCCACTTGATCTCCACATCTGTATCGAAGGCATAACCTGCGTGACGCATAGCTTCAACAGCAGAAATATACGCATCTTGTAGCTCTACATACTTTCCGACAAGACCGATTTTCACTTTTTCTTTCAGTGATTTAACCAACTTCACAAGTTCTTCAACTTCTGCCAACTCTGGCTGTGGTGTTTCCAATCCAAGGAAATCGACAACAATTTGGTCCATATGTTGTTCGTGCAAACGAAGCGGCACTTCATACAATGTTTCTGCGTCCAGTGCTTCGATCACTTCTTCTGGCTTGATGTTACAGAATAACGCAATTTTATCTTTCATTTCTTGCGGTACAGGGTACTCACTGCGCACCACAATCATATTCGGCTGGATCCCAAGACTTCTCAGTTCCTTAACGCTGTGCTGAGTTGGTTTTGTTTTCATTTCGCCTGCTGCATGGAGGTATGGAATTAATGTGTTATGGATGTACATGACGTCGTCTTTGCCTAAATCTGTCTTCAGCTGGCGGATTGCTTCCAGGTAAGGCAAGGATTCGATATCGCCGACACTTCCCCCGATTTCCGTGATGACTACGTCAGCGTTCAACGTTTCGCCTGCACGTTTAACGAGTTCTTTAATTTCATTTGTAATATGTGGAATTACTTGTACAGTAGCTCCTTTATATTCACCGCTGCGCTCTTTTCGTAAGACTAGGTCATAGACTTTCCCCATAGTGACGTTGGAGTAGCGATTGCATTTAATGTCGATAAAACGCTCGTAATGTCCGATATCGAGATCCGTTTCCGCGCCATCTTCCGTTACGAACACTTCACCGTGCTGGTATGGACTCATCATGCGCGGATCGATATTGATGTATGGGTCGAATTTTTGATTGGTTACTTTCAAACCGCGATTTTTCAGCAATCTCCCGAGTGATGCAGCGTTGATTCCTTTACCTAAGGACGAGACAACGCCGCCCGTAATAAAAATATATTTTGTCATGTGTGGTTCCTCCATTTGTTCTTTTTACATGCTCGAAGGCTAAGATGAAAAATCAAAAAAGCGCCCCAGTTGTAGCATAACTACAATAAGGAGCGCGTATACACGAATTCATGTGTCCTTTTCAGGAGCCCATACAAATCTTATATTTTCAGGCGCCAAAAGTCAAGTCTTGTTATTCTTCTTCCTCGAAGTCTTCCTCTTCTTCATCGTCCTCTTCATCTTCTTCATCAAGGTCGATTTCTTCATCAGGAATTACTTCCAAGTCGTCATCCGGATCAATCAGGTCTTCTTCGATTTCGATAACTTCCTCGTCTTCCTCTTCGTCGTCCACATCTTCCTCGTCTTCTTCGCCGAGTTCTACATATTCTTCATCGAAGAGTTCTTCGTCCTCGTCATCTTCTTCAATCTCTTCTTCGTCATCGTAGTCCTTTTTCTTCTTTTTCTTTTTGCGGACTTTTACGACAGGTGCTGTTTCTTCTTCGATTTGGTCGACTGGATACCATTCGCGTAAGCCCCAGCGGTTGTCTTGGATAGCCAGGAATCTGCCATCAATGTTCAGATCTGTATAGAATTGAACGAGGCGTTCTTTTAGGTCTTTGTCGGAAACACCCGTAAGTTTTTGGATTTCGTCCATCAGTTGCTGTAGGGTAAGAGATTCACGTCGTTCAGTAAGGATTTGGAAAGTAATATTAATGAACGACTCTTCTGCTAATTGTTCTTTTGTCATTTCATGGATATTCAATGTATGGCACGTCCTTTCTTCAACACATAAGCATAGTTTACATTATATACAGTTTGTGTTCCAATATGCTACATTCTTTTGCTTCTCTTTACGTTTCTGTATTCTTTGATAGTCAGACACCCTAGGTAGATGGCTGTGAAGGCGAAGGGTATTACTCCTAGACCGCTGCTATAAAAGATGAATGTGAGAAGAAATAGAAGCACAATTATGATCAAATGATAATACCATCTCACCTTCAACACATCCCTTTCTATTCGTTCTTTTCATTATACAGATAAAATTACCAGTTTATCCACTTTGATGTGAAGTGATTTTGTATGTAGGGTTGTTTATGAGCGCAGAACAAGGTCCTATGAGCGTGGCGAGTGGCTTTACGAGCGTGAAACGGGACTTTATGAGCGCTACGAGTAGTTTTATGAGCGCGGAGCAAAACCTTATGAGCGCCGTTTCACACTCCACCCTGCAATCTCAAAAAAGCTGCGTGATTCACGCAGCTTTCTCGGGGTAATTACATATTTCTTCGGTACTGGCCGCCTACTTCATATAAAGCGTTGGTGATTTGACCTAAGCTTGCGACTTGTACGGTTTTCATCAATTCCGCGAAGACATTGCCTCCTGAAACAGCTGTTTGTTGAAGATTCCGCAGTGCCTGTTCAGCTTCTTCTGCGTGCGCCGACTGGAAAGCCCGCAAGTTGCGGATTTGCGCTTCTTTCTCTTCCTTTGTTGCGCGTGCCAGTTCCATATTGTCGATATCTTCTTCAGATGGCGGATTCGGGTTCAAGTACGTATTGACGCCGATGATCGGCAGCTCACCTGAATGTTTTTTCATTTCGTAGTACATCGATTCTTCCTGGATTTTACCTCGCTGATACTGTGTTTCCATCGAGCCCAGTACGCCCCCGCGGTCATTCAGACGATCGAATTCTTGAAGTACCGCTTCTTCTACTAAGCTTGTCAGCTCCTCGATGACGAATGCTCCTTGCAGAGGATTTTCATTTTTCGACAATCCATGCTCTTTGGTGATAATCATCTGAATCGCCATCGCACGGCGTACAGACTCTTCCGTCGGTGTCGTGATCGCTTCGTCGTACGCATTCGTATGCAGCGAGTTACAGTTATCCTGCAAAGCCATCAATGCCTGCAATGTCGTGCGGATATCGTTGAAGTCGATTTCCTGCGCGTGCAAACTGCGGCCCGAAGTCTGGATATGGTACTTCAACTTTTGGCTGCGTTCATTGGCGCCGTATTTATCGCGCATCGTAACAGCCCAAATGCGACGAGCGACACGTCCAATCACCGTATATTCCGGATCTAGCCCATTCGAGAAGAAAAACGACAGATTCGGTGCAAAATCATCAATATTCATTCCGCGGCTCAAGTAATATTCGACGTACGTGAAGCCGTTCGCCAATGTGAAGGCCAGCTGGGAAATCGGATTCGAGCCTGCTTCCGCGATATGGTAGCCTGAAATCGAAACAGAATAATAGTTACGAACTTTTTTATCAATAAAATACTGCTGGATATCGCCCATCAGTCGCAATGCAAATTCCGTAGAGAAAATACAGGTGTTTTGACCTTGGTCTTCTTTCAGGATGTCCGCCTGCACTGTGCCGCGTACCGTTTGGAATGTCATTTCACGTACATCGGTGAATTCCTCGACAGTCAGCGGACGACCGAGCTCTTGTTCTTTCTTCCGTACTTGCTGATCGACAGCAGCATTCATGAACATTGCCAAGATGATCGGTGCAGGACCGTTGATCGTCATCGAGACCGAAGTGGACGGTGCACAAAGATCAAATCCGGCATAGAGTTTTTTCATATCTTCAAGTGTACAAATACTAACGCCCGATTCGCCGACTTTACCATAAATATCCGGACGTTCATCTGGATCTTCTCCGTAAAGCGTGACGGAGTCGAATGCCGTTGATAAGCGTTTCGCGTCATCGTCTTTCGATACATAATGAAATCTACGGTTCGTACGCTCCGGTGTCCCTTCACCCGCGAATTGGCGCTTCGGATCTTCACCTTCACGTTTGAATGGGAAAACGCCGCCCGTGTAAGGGAATGAGCCCGGCACGTTTTCACTGTAGACCCAGCGTAAGATTTCTCCATAGTCTTTATACTGTGGCAAGACCACTTTCGGTATTTTCAGCCCCGATAGACTGACCGTATTGAGTGCAGTCCTAATCTCTTTATCTCGGATCTTGACGACATATTCGTCTTGTTTATACGACTCTCTCAAAGACTGCCAGTTCTTCAACGTGCGCTTTGATTCACCTGTCAGCTGCTCTTCTATACCTTCTTTTAAACTAGTCAATGAATTCAAGAGCGCTTCATTGGAATCAGCTTCCTTGACAGCTTCAATTGCACCTTCCAATTGGAACAGTCGGCGCGCAAGCTCTTCTTGCTGTTTGGATTTCGCATGGTAATTACGAACGGTCGCGGCGATTTCACGCAAATAATGACTGCGGTCAGGCGGGATGATGACTGTCTGTTTTTGATTCGTCACAGATTCCGCGTAACTTGTTGTCCAGTCGAGGCCAGCTGATTTATTCAACTGTTCGACCAATGCTGCAAACAGAATATTCGTTCCTCTATCATTGAATTGGCTGGCGATCGTACCGAATACCGGCATGTTTTCCAACTCTTCGTCAAATAACAGATGGCTGCGTTGGTACTGCTTGCGGACTTGGCTCAATGCATCTTCAGAGCCTTTACGTTCGAATTTATTGATGACAATCAAATCTGCAAAGTCGATCATATCAATCTTTTCAAGCTGTGTCGGTGCGCCAAATTCACTCGTCATGACATACATCGAGACATCGGAAATGTCCGTAATCTGTGCGTCACCTTGCCCGATACCGCTCGTTTCAACGATGATCAAGTCGTAGCCTGCCGCTTTCGTCACATCAAGCACATCATGAATCGCAGTCGTCAACTCCGAACGTGAACCCCGCGTTGCCAAACTACGCATATAGACGCGGTCAGTGAAAATGGCGTTCATACGGATTCGGTCACCGAGCAACGCACCGCCTGTTTTTTGCTTCGTCGGATCGATGGAAAGAATGGCGACACGTTTATCAGGAAACTCTTGCAAGAAACGTCGAATCAATTCATCAGTTAATGAACTTTTTCCCGCCCCCCCAGTGCCCGTGATTCCGAGTACCGGCGTCTGCTTGGAAAGACTTCGTGCATGCGCAAGCAACTGTTCAGCTGCCTTATCCTTATGCAAATGCTTTTCTTCAACGTAGGTAATCAAATTAGCCAGGATTCCCGGTGTCTCTGCTGTGAGTTTTTCCAGATTGGCTTCTTCATTTTCGGGAGTAGTGGAGAAGTCGGATAGCTCCATGATGCGGTTGATCATTCCTTGAAGACCCATTTTCCGCCCATCCTCCGGAGAGAAGATCCACTGGATGCCATATTCATGCAGCTCTTTGATTTCTTTCGGAATAATGACGCCTCCGCCACCACCGAAGATTTTGATATGAGAAGCACCGCGTTCTTTCAGCAGATCATACATATATTTGAAATACTCAACATGCCCGCCTTGATAAGAAGAAATTGCAATGCCTTGTACGTCTTCCTGAATGGCAGCGTTTACAACTTCCTCGACAGATCGGTTATGTCCAAGATGAATGACTTCCGCTCCGGTCGATTGTAAAATTCTTCGCATGATATTGATTGATGCGTCATGCCCGTCAAATAAACTGGATGCCGTCACAAAACGGATATGGTGCTTTGGTTTGTAAATTTCCTCAGTTGCCATTTGCTCTCCGCCCTTCCTAAACAATGACTTCCGCCACAGAACAAATCCGCAGCGGAGCCTTTTATTTATTTCGCAAGTCCATTAATGATTTGATCCGTCTGTATCTGAATATACCGTTCAAGTGAATAAGTGTTGCGCAGCGCCCATCTTCGGAATGACCACATTTGACCTTGCACAAGAATATGATGCGCTGCGAGCGATACTTCCTCAGGACCGATGCGCAGATTGCCTGCTTCCATACAGCGCCGCACAATCATTTCAAACAATTCCACCATTTCAAGTTCTTTCGTCAGCACATAACGCAGTGCTTCACTCGGCAAGGACTTCGATTCCTGATACATGACGACAAACTCATCGGACATGTCATCAATCAGTTCGTAGTACTTCGCTATCGCCATTCGCAACCCTTCCACCGTGTTGTCATTCGTATCCAATTCAGAAAGACGGATCTTCACTTCGTGATAAATATGGTCACAAACGAGATATAAGACATCTTCCTTCGTACGAATATACTCATACAACGTACCGATGCTGAAGCCGGCTTCCTTGGCGATTTCGCGCGTTGTCGTTCGATGGAACCCTTTCGCGATAAATAGTTTCACGGCGCCTTGGCTAATTTGTTCGCGTCGTTTCTGAATCAAATCTTCGTCTTTCACGGTAGATTTCACTTCATGTTTTGGCATTGGGTCCCTTCCCTTCCCCTCTGTTATTTTGTCAGCATACGAGAGATGACGAGACGTTGAATTTCTTGTGTTCCTTCGTAAATTTGAGTGATCTTCGCGTCACGCATATAGCGTTCCACTGGGTAGTCTTTTGTATAACCATAGCCACCGAATACTTGAACCGCTTCTGTCGTGACTTTCATCGCTGTATCCCCAGCCATTAATTTTGCCATGGCGGATGCCTTACCGTATGGCAGGTCATTGGATTCCAGCCATGCTGCCTGATACGTCAACAGACGGGATGCTTCGATGGAAGTCGCCATGTCTGCCAGCTTGAAGCTGACACCTTGGTTCGCAACAATCGGTTTTCCGAATTGTACACGTTCTTTCGAGTAATTCACCGCTGCATCGAGTGCGCCTTGCGCAATACCGACTGCTTGTGATGCAATCCCATTTCGTCCGCCATCGAGCGTTTTCATTGCGATAATGAATCCGTCGCCTTCTTCGCCGAGAAGGTTCTCTTTCGGCACACGACAGTTATCCAAAACGACTTCTGTAGTAGGTGAAGAACGAATCCCCATTTTCTTCTCTTTCTTACCTACTGAGAATCCTTCAAATGAACTTTCTACAATAAATGCACTCGTCCCTTTATGTTTTGATTCTGGGTCCGTTACAGCAAAGACGATATATGTGTCCGCGATGCCGCCATTGGTGATGAAGATTTTCGAACCATTCAGTACATAGTCATCGCCATCTAGTTTCGCTGTTGTTTTCATACCGCCTGCGTCTGAGCCGGAGCCCGCCTCCGTTAAACAGTATGCACCGACTTTCTTACCTTCCGCAAGAGGACGCAGGTATTTTTGTTTTTGTTCTTCGTTGCCGTATTTGAATAGCGGCCATCCTGCCAGTGAGGTATGTGCGGACAGGACGACGCCTGTGGATGCGCAAACGCGTGAGAGTTCTTCGACCGCGATGACGTAGGCCAGATAGTCGCTGCCGATGCCGCCATATTCTTCAGGCCACGGGATTCCCGTTAGTCCAAGTTCGGCCATTTTGTGAAATATGTTCATGTCGAAGCTTTCGTCTTCGTCGCGCTGTGCCGCGGATGGCGCGACTTCCTTTTCTGCAAAGTCGCGTACCATTTTTCTGATCATTTCATGTTCTTCTGATAGTTTAAAATCCATTTTTTCTCCCACCCTTTATGTTTGTTTAAAGTTGTTTTCTGGTTAACAATGGCTTGTGGTCCGGGGATTTGCGCTGCAGGCGGACGCTTTCCGGAGGGCGTGGCTTGAGCCGCTTCCTTCGCTTCGCTCAGTCCAGGGTCTCAAGGCTCACGCTGATCCTTCCGGAGTCGCCGCCCTCCGCTACAATCCCTAAAAATATATGTTAAGATACTTTGCAAGCTCACTGTAGCTGGTAAGTAATAAAGATAGTCAAGTTCACCCCGGAACGAGCGTATCTTTTGTAGAAACGCACTATTCTAGACTCGAAACGCACCAATCATGGTGAGGAACGAGCGTAACTGTTGTTGCACCGCACCTTTCCTGTTGAGCAACGAACCAAACCTATCTAGGAACGCGCCAATCGTTCGGTGAATCGTGCGTAACTCGTTGTGCAACGAACCAATCCACGTACGTACCGTGCTAAATCTAATTTGTTAAGTGCTTGGCTATGACTACTCTTTGAATTTCGCTGGTGCCTTCGTAGATTTGACATACTTTGGCGTCTCGGAAATAACGTTCTACCGGATAGTCTTCGGTGTAGCCGTAGCCTCCAAAGATTTGGACGGCTTCGATTGAGTTGTCTACGGCTGTTTGGGAGGCGAAGAGTTTGGCCATGGAGGCTTCTTTGCCGCATGATTTGTTTTCTGCCCGTAGCCATGCTGCTCGGTAGACTAGTAGTCGTGCTGCTTCCGTAGCTGTGGCCATGTCGGCTAGTTTGAAGCCTACGCCTTGATTTGCAGCGATTGGTTTGCCGAATTGTTCCCGTTCTTTTGCATAGGCAGTCGCAGCTTCTAGTGAGGCTTCAGCAATGCCCAGTGCTTGGGCTGCGATGCCGATTCGGCCTACATCCAGGTTCGCCATGGCGATTTTGAAGCCCTCACCTTCTGCTCCCAGTCGATTTTCTGCCGGCACTTTCATGTTATCGAAGTTGAGCGCTACGGTTCGCGAGCCATGCAAGCCCATTTTCTTTTCATCTTTGCCGATTGAAAGTCCAGGTGTATCTTGATCTACAATAAATGCCGAGATGCCGTACGTTCCTTTTTCCGGTGCTGTATTGGCGAAAACGATGTAGACATCTGCTTCTCCTCCGTTTGTGATAAACATTTTAGATCCATTCAATACATAGTGATCATCTACTCGTTTCGCTTTGGTTTTCAACGATCCAGCGTCGGACCCCGAAGAGGTTTCCGTCAGACAGAACGCACCTAAGTATTGACCTGACGCCATTTTCGGCAAGTAGCGATTTTTCTGTTCTTCATTACCGAAGTAGAGGATGGGATTCATTCCCACTGAAGTATGAACAGACAAGATGACCCCCATGACAGCGCTTGCTTTAGATAGCTCATGTATGGCGATGATATATGACAGGAAGTCCATTCCGGCCCCCCCATATTTTTCAGGTGCCGTTATCCCCATTAAACCGAGTTCACCCATCTTTTCTAGCAGCTCGCGCGGAAATTCTCCCGCTTCCATCCGTGGAATCCAAGGTTCAATTTCCTTTTTTGCGAAATCACGGACCATTTGGCGCATCATTTGTTGTTCTTCTGATAAGTTGTAATCCATCTTCTTCACCTCTTGCTTCCGGCATTAGTTAATAAATCATTTGTTTGATTACCCATCGTTGATTTCCGTAGAAGGCAGACGCTTTCCACGGAAATAATCTAAGCGAACTTTTTGCTCATGAAAAACTTTACTTCATCATTAATAAGTATAAAACCCGCGTCCGGTCTTCTTGCCGTGCCAGCCTGCCTTAACATACTTACGTAGCAGCGGACATGGACGATACTTTGAATCTCCGAAGCCTTCATAGAGGGTTTCCATAATATATAGACATGTGTCAAGTCCAATGAAATCCGCTAATTGCAGGGGTCCCATCGGATGATTCATTCCCATTTTCATGACATCGTCAATCGCTTCTTTTGTCGCTACACCTTCATACAGTGTGAAGATCGCTTCGTTGATCATCGGCATTAATATGCGATTGGCGACAAAGCCTGGGTAGTCATTTACTTCGACTGGAGTTTTCTTCAGCTTCTTCGTCATCTCTTCCACTGCTTCGTAAACCTCATCGTCTGTTGCGAGTCCGCGGATGATTTCCACTAGCTGCATAACAGGCACCGGATTCATGAAGTGCATGCCGATCACTTTTTCAGGCCGCTTCGTTGCTGCGCCGATTTCGGTAATCGGTAAGGAAGATGTGTTTGAGGCTAAAATCGTATGAGCTGGGGTGATTTTATCCAACTCCGCAAAGATAGATGTTTTCACTTCCATATTTTCGACAGCAGCTTCAATGACGATGTCTGCATTTTTAGCATTTTGTAAATCTAGTGATTTTGTGAAACGGCCGAGGACTGCTTGTTTCTCTTCCTCCGTCATGCGGCCTTTTTCTACGTTGCGCGTTAAGTTTTTCGTGATAACTTGAAAACCGCGTTCGTAGGATTCTTCATTGAGATCGTGAAGTGTTACTTGGTAGCCTGCTTGAGCACAAACTTGTGCGATGCCTCCGCCCATCTGGCCTGCCCCTATGACAAATACTTGCTGGATCGTCATTTATAATGCCTCCTGTCCATTAGTTTTTCGGTACTTCGATCATGATCGCGTCACCTTGCCCGCCGCCTGAACAAATCGCTGCAATGCCGATTCCACCGCCGCGGCGTTTTAGTTCATTGGCAAGTGTTAGGACGACTCGTGCTCCGCTCGCTCCGATCGGATGGCCAAGCGCGACTGCGCCTCCATTGACGTTCACTTTGTCTTCATCCAATCCGGCAATTTGCGAACTGACAAGTGCAACTGCGGCAAAGGCTTCATTGATTTCGAATAAATCGACTTCTTCTAATGACTTCCCTGTTTTCTCAAGTAACGCTTTGATGACGTGACCTGGAGTTTCAGGGAATCGCTCTGGCTCAATCGCAACTTCCGCATGACTTAGAATTACGGCAAGTGGTTCTTTACCTAGTTTTTTCGCTTCGTCTTCATTCATCAGCACGACTGCACATGCTCCGTCATTGACGCCAGGTGCGTTACCCGCTGTAATCGTACCGTCCTTATCGAAAGCCGGGCGCAGTTTCGCCAATGATTCTAGTGAACTACCTTTGCGCGGTGCTTCGTCTTCGAAAACGACAAGTGGCTCGCCTTTACGCTGCGGGATGCTGACCGTTACGATTTCTTCTTTGAAAAATCCATTATCCATGGCAGCAAGCGCGCGTTCATGGCTTCTTAATGACCATTCATCTTGCTTTTCGCGGCTCAATGAAAATTCATTCGCTGTGCTGTTGCCGTATGTACCCATATGAACACGGTCGGGTGAAAACGCACAGGATAGTCCGTCGTAAATCATGCCATCGACGAGCGTCGCATTGCCCATCTTCAGACCGGATCGAGCGCCCGGCAAATAATATGGAGCATTGGACATCGATTCCATTCCGCCTGCTACGATGACGTTTTCTTCCCCTAATCGAATCAACTGATCGCCAAGCGTAATACTGCGCATTCCGGAAGCGCATACTTTATTGATTGTTTCCGTCTTGACATTATAAGGAATACCACCTTTTGTCGCCGCCTGTCTTGAAGGTATCTGGCCTTGCCCTGCTTGCAATACAGTTCCCATGATCACTTCATCGACTTGGTCGGCTTGAACCCCTGACTTCTCCAATGCAGCCTTGATCGCCACTCCCCCTAGATCGCTGGCTGTCCGCGAGTGCAACGCGCCCCCTAATTTCCCAAATGGTGTTCTTGCACCTTGTAAAATAACAGTTCTCGTCATTCCATTCCCTCCCATTTTATACTGACTGAACGCTCACTCGACTAGATCTCGATAAAAAGAGGGTACTAAGACCCTCTGATTTATCTATTATCTAATTTGTCTGCGTTTTAGATACTCTAATTGTACTGTATTATCATGTTATTCGCAATATTTTAATTTGACATTCTATCCGTGTTTTACGGTGTTTCATCCACCTTTTCGACCGTTGCAGCCATTTCAGTCTCCAACTCTAGTTCTTCAACTAGTTCCTCCGCTGTTTCAGGTTCTAACTGTTGTTCACCGAAAATCGAACGTTCCAGCAATTCCGCGATATCGTATGTGCCGACTTGCTCTTCCACTTCCACAGCTTTTGTTCCGTCAGATAGCATCGTCAAACAATATGGACAACCAGAAGAAATGATTCCCGGGCTGACTTCGAGCGCCTGCTCGGTACGCGCCACGTTGACGCGCTGACCTGTATCTTCTTCCATCCACATCATCCCGCCGCCTGCTCCACAGCACATGCCGTCCTGACGATTCCGTTTCATTTCGACCAATTGCACTCCAGGAATTGCTTTAAGGATTTCCCGCGGCTGGTCATAGACATCGTTGTAGCGTCCTAGATAACAAGAGTCATGGAACGTGATCGTTTCATCGATTGCATGCTTCGGAACTAATTTGCCCGCCATCACCAACTCATACAATAATTCCGTATGGTGCTTAACGATTGCTTGCAATCCGAAATCCGGATACTCATTCTTAAAAATATTGTATGCATGCGGATCGATCGTGACAATTTTCGAGACGTTTGCTTTCTCGAATTCTGCAATATTAGCAGTCGCCAGTTCCTGGAATAAAAATTCATTTCCTAAGCGGCGTGGCGTATCTCCTGAGTTCTTCTCTTTGTTGCCGAGAATCGCAAAGCTTACGCCCGCTTCATTCAATAGATGTGCGAAAGATAATGCGATTTTCTGCGAACGGTTATCAAATGCACCCATCGAACCGACCCATAGCAAGTATTCGAAGTCCTCGCCTGCTTTTTTCGCTTCTTTCACTGTCGGGATGTGCAAGTCAGGACGAGCATCTCTCCAGTTCTCCTTCTCTTTACGGTTCAAGCCCCACGGATTCCCTTGACGTTCGATGTTGGTCATCGCGCGTTGAGCGTCCGCATCCATCTTTCCTTCTGTCATCACAAGATAACGGCGAAGGTCGATGATTTTATCGACGTGTTCGTTCATAACCGGGCATTGGTCTTCACAGTTACGGCACGTCGTACATGCCCAAATTTCTTCCTCTGTAATGACGTCGCCAATCAATGAAGGACTGTACAATTCATCGATGGAGACACCTTCCGCTCCCGCTGCGAGTGCCAGTTGATTACCTTTTGTCTGAGTGAACATCAGTTGCGGCACCCATGGCTTTTGCTTTGTCATAACAGCGCCTGTATTCGTCAAGTGGTCACGTAATTTCGTAATCAAATCCATCGGTGACAACATTTTCCCTGTACCCGTTGCCGGACACATATTTGTACAGCGTCCACATTCTACACATGCGTAGAAGTCGATCATTTGAGCTTGTGTAAAGTCTGTGATCTTACCTACTCCAAGTGGAGGCATGTCCTCTTCATCTTCAATTTCCTCGAGCGCTGCAAAATCAATTGGCTTCAAGTGGCCGGCATTGTCGAGACGATGGAAGTAAACGTTTACAGGACCCGCGATCAAGTGCGCGTGTTTCGATTGCGGCACGTAGACCAAGAATGTCAGCAATGTCAGTAAGTGCACCCACCAGCCTATGAAGAAAACAGCTATTGCTACACCTTCAGGAACTCCGCTGAACGCCATGGCTATAAGCGAGGCCATCGGTTCTGTCCAAGTTGCACCTTCATTGTGCCAAATCATGTTCGCTCCGTTTGCTACAAGCGTAGAAACCATCAATGAACCAATGAAAATAAGGACCAATCCTGATTTCCAACCGCGTTTCAACCGGACAAGTTTCTCAACATAACGGCGATGGAATGCCCATACGACTGCAACTAAAATTAAGAATACGACGATTTCCTGGAAGAAGGTAAACGCGGGATACAATGGGCCTAACGGCAAATGTGATCCAGGTTTTAATCCTTTCCATATTAAATCGATTGCGCCGAATTGAACGAGTAAGAATCCATAGAAAAACAGGACATGGATTGCCCCACTCTTTTTATCTTTCAATAGTTTCTTTTGTCCAAATACGTACACCCAGATTTTTCTGAGACGTTCTTTGACGTTGTGGTCAAATTCTTCTTTTCTTCCTAGTCGAATAAATTCGAACCGGGTTTTCAATAGATAGAGAAATAACCCGACACCATAAACGGTTACTGCTAAAAACAATATCCAGTTTGCGATGAGTAACACATTCATTTTCTTTCTCCCCTTCCTCTGACTCTCCCAAAGACCCCTTACGAGAAATCGCTTACAAGTATTTAATATATGTACAGTGTAATTTATGAATGAGCATTCAGTCAACCATTTTCCGAAAATTTATTTTTAGAATAGTCAATTGTATATGCGAGGAATGCCTCCAAATTCGAAGTGAATCATTAAAAATAATTGAACAATTTAACTACAGTAAATATTCCGACTCTATGCTACTATTTTTATTATACATGAAATAGATTTGAAAGGGGTGGGTTAAATGTACGATTTATATGCCCGTTTGTATCAGCGAACATTTAAGTTGGGGATGAATTTTTTGCCTTGGCGAGATCCGGAGCTGTTGGAAGGACCTGGCAGTCTCGGTCAGTTGCCGCAGAAGATTAAGGATTTGGGGATCGGCATTGTATTGGTCATTACAGATCGGGAAATCGCGAAGCTCCGGTTGATGGATGGGATGTTGTGTGCGCTGGATGCATTGGGAATCAAGTATTTGGTCTATGATCGCACCGTTCCGAATCCGACGATTGATTCTATTGAAGAGGCTCGCAGCTTGTACGTGGCGAATCAATGTGAGGCATTGATTGCGTTTGGTGGTGGTTCACCGATCGATTGCGCGAAGGCTGTCGGTGCTCGGATTGCGAGGCCGGATAAGAGTATTCCTCAATTGAAGGGAATGTTCCGCGTACAAAAAGCTATTCCTCCGTTAATTGCAGTGCCGACTACAGCGGGAACCGGAAGCGAAGCAACATTAGCTGCAGTCGTGACGAATAGTGAGACGCATGAAAAATATGCAATCATGGATACGTCACTGATCCCGCACTATGCCGTGCTTGATCCGTTGCTCACTCTTAAATTACCGCCGGCGATTACAGCGGCTACCGGGATTGATGCGTTGACCCATGCGGTAGAAGCATATATCGGAAAAAGCAATACAAAAAACACGTGGCAGTGGAGCCGAGAGGTTGTTCAGTTGGTTTTCGAGAATTTATTCGAAGCGTATTCCAATGGGAAAAATCTGGAAGCACGCACAAATATGCTAAAGGCGGCTTACTTGGGAGGCAAGGCGTTTACTCGGGCGTATGTCGGCAATGCCCATGCGATAGCACATACGCTGGGCGGATTTTATAATGTCCCCCACGGAAAAGCCAACGCGATCATCTTGCCATATGTTTTGGAGTATTACGGTAAGAGTGTCTACCAACCGCTATCTGAGCTTGCAGATCTTATCGGAATTACGTTGCCAACCGACCCGAAGCAAATGAAAGCGCAGAAGTTCATTGAGGAGATCAAAAAGTTGAATCGTGCGTTGAATATTCCGGACAAGGTGAGTGGTATTGCGGAGAAGGATATCCCTTTGATGGTCAAACGGGCCGCGGCGGAAGCCAATCCATTGTATCCAGTGCCGGAAATTTTGAATAGGAAGCAATTGACGGAGCTTTATTATTTGATTAAGGAGTAGGTTATGAGCGCGGAACACAGGAGTATGAGCGCGAAAAGTCACACAGCACGTCAAAAACAGAGACTTGGGATGACGCGACGCCAACCAAGTCTCTGTTTTTAATTGCTCACTTTTCTTTCTTCTCACTCGTGCGGAATACTTTCGCACTGCGAACGTATTCGTTGTCGGAAATACCAAGGCGTGCGTTGACGATTCGGGCTGCTACGAATAGGTAGTCGGATAATCGATTCAAGTAGCGCTGAACTATCGGGGAAACGTCGTCTGCCGCGTTCATCAGCGTCACCGTCACACGCTCTGCGCGGCGAGTGATCGTGCGGGCGATGTGCAATGTAGCGGCCGCGGACGAGCCGCCAGGCAGGATGAAACGTTCCAGTTCCGGTGCTTCTTCCATCAACTTGTCGATGCGCTCTTCAAGCACAGCAATTGGCGCTTCATCCAACTTATAATGACGCTCTTTCATGACGTTCGCCAAGTCGCCGCCACCGTCGAACAATTCATTTTGGATGGTCTCCAAATCGGTCAGAATATCTGAGAATTTATCGCCTTCCAACTCAGTCATTGCTTTTCCGATAAACGAATTCAATTCATCAATTGTTCCGTATGCTTCTACGCGTAAATCATCCTTTGCGACGCGTCCTCCGATTAAACTTGTCGTGCCTTTATCACCTGTTTTTGTATAGATTTTCATAACAGTCCACTCCTTTTGATAGTTTGGGGAATACCGTACCAAATCCGTATGATGTCTGTTGCTTCTGCAAATAATTGCTGATACAACCGGCCGCACCGATCACGCAAGTCACGTTGTTCTGATCCGAGCGGGACAATGCCGCGGCCCACTTCGGTTAAAATGAACACAGTATCAGGCGAGCTGATTTCGCGAATTGCATGAAGCGATTCCGACTCACTTAATGATGTAGATTGCAGCCAATCATGTAGATCCGAGATGACGAGCCGTTCGCCAGGCGCTGCAGAACCTGCTGTTTCCATTGTACAGAAGAACGATGGTTGATCTCCAATCCAGCGCCTTACATATTCTGTTTTGCCGTTATAGGCACCACCGATAAAGATGTGCATGGCTTCCCTTCTTTCCATTGCTGCTCATTTTCCCACTCGAATTGCCAAACCGAACCGTTCCCTACATGCCATTCCCAGAATGAACGTGAATCCGTTGAGAATGCTTCCAACAGTAATCGAATCACCCCGCCATGTGTCACGACGACCGCTTCATTCGGCAAGTCATACAAGGCGTCGAAGACCCGTGTTTTCACTTGCAGCAAAGTTTCTCCATTACGCGGAGCCACTTGCCACGGTGCTTCCAACCAGCTGCGGTAATCGGTGTCGTCCTTTAATTGTTCATAGGTTTTACCTTCAAAATCTCCAAAGTGGCACTCTCGCCAACGTGAATCCTCATGATAGGCAGCTTCAGGAAAATAGATCGCTGCCGTTTGACGTGTTCTTTGCAGATCACTTCCATACACTTGGTCGACACTGTTCGGAAATTCAACGGGAACTCCTTTAGCACAAGCCAACTCAACATCCGTCCATCCGCAATATTGTCGTTTTTCATTGGCAGCTGTTTTCAAATGCCGAATGATAAATAAACGATAAGGACGAGCCATAAAAGCACCTCCATTCCTTCAATGAACGCGCCGCATAGATCTCCTGTCACACCGCCAAAATGTTTGACGGTCCAACTTCGATAAAACAAAACAGCTATGATTAGTGTCAGCAACGCGACGACGATGATGCCCAATGAACTGTACAGCAATCCTACCCCTACTGCAGTTAGAAGACTGACAGCAGCCGCTGCTGCCACCATACGCTTCCGCAGGAAATGCTGTTTAAAAAAGTACGCCAGGCCGCTTTGCTTCGCTGTTTCTGTCGTTACGAAATAGAAGACCATTGCCGCTCGAGACAAGATCGGCACCGCAACAAGCAAGACCCAGCCATGTTTCATTCCCAAAATTTCCATGAACAGTCCAACCTTTAATCCAAGCAAGACAAGCAGCGAAAGGGTGCCAAATGCGCCGAGTCGGGGGTCTTCCATGATCGTCAGTCGTTTTTCACGGTCTTGATAGGAAAAGAAGGCATCTCCGAGATCTGCGAAGCCGTCCACATGCAGCCCGCCTGTTGCGATGATTCCTGCAATCAGTATGAGCATCGCGGCTAGGAAACTATTGAAATCACTGAAGACCATTGCAGTTCCCGCAAGCAGCAAACCGATTCCCCCGCCAATGAGCGGCAAGGCGATATACATGCCGGACACTTCGTTCTTTCCGAGTGGCAATTCTTTCCTGACAGGCAATGAAGTAAAAAATTGGAGTGCCAATAAAATGCTACTCATCGAACGTCACCCTTCCAAACGACAGGTAATCCGTGATCCATTTCTATTGCCGCGTCCGCGCACTGAACGATTTGCTGGTGCGTCGTGCCGATTGCGTTCCGATAAAATTCTGTTTCTTCATCATAATGCGGCCATTCATCGAGCACTTCATTGGAAACAATGACGAGATGGGCGGCAATCTCTCTAATTTGCTCGATGGTGTGTAACAGTTCACACCTTTTCTGATCTAGACAATCCGGACGTTTCCAACATGGCGCACCGTCTTCAATCCCCTTATACATTTCATTCGTCAACCATGTTGTCAGGCAATCCCACAACACGAAATCGCCCTGTTGTAAAAGAGGAACTACTTGGTGAAGATCCACCGGCTGTTCAATCGTTAGCCAGGCATGGTCTTTCCGGTCATGCTGATGTTTCGCGATCCGTTCTTCCATTTCATGATCAAATGCCACGCCAGACGCAATGTAGACAAGTCGCCCCGTCGCCTGTGCAACGAGCAGTCGTTCAGCATATGCGCTTTTCCCGCTGCGGGCACCGCCGCTAATGAAGGTTACTGTGCCTTGAGCCATTTTGTCATCGCCTCCCGCAGCCGTTCCATCATCGTTTCTGATTTCATGCCAACCCGCAACCATTTTCCTTCCAACCCGAGAAAGTTCTCTGTGTGACGAAGAACCATGCCTTGTTCCAATAAATTTCGATACAACTCTCTCGCATCTCGTTGCGGTTTGAACAGCAGGTAATTCGCTGCCGAATCAATCACTTTGCAATCATGTGCACGCAGGAATCTCACCATCTTCAAACGTTCAGCTTCCGCATATTGAATCGCTTGCTCACGATATGATGCTTCTTGCAAACATAGCACCCCAATTTCAGCAGCCAATCCATTCACATTCCAATGAGGAGCCTGCCGTTTCACATCCGCAATAATTTCAGGATGGGCTACCATATACCCCAGTCGAATTCCAGGTATGGCATACATTTTCGTCATAGAGCGCACAACAATCACGTGAGGATATGCTTCGAGATGCTGAATAAATGAATAGTTTTCATCAACAAAATCAATAAATGCTTCATCCAGCACCACTTCCGTTCCGCTCGACTTGGCTGTAATGATAACTGCCAGCAATTCATCAACGGACGGCAAAATACCTGTTGGATTATTCGGCGTGCATAAATATATGGCCGCTGCACCAGGCAAAGCCTTTTCAATTTCTGCAATGGGCAATGTGAAATCTTCTGCCTCACTCGCCTGAACCGATACAACTTCCGCTCCATTTGCTTCCAATGTAGCGCGGTATTCGGAAAACGCAGGGTCAATCAGCACTACTCGTTTCCCGCGGTAACGCCCGGCAAGCAAGGACAATAATTCTGCTGCACCGTTGCCCACAAGCACTTGCCGTTCGCTGACGCCGTGAAATTGAGCAGCAGCCGCCTTGAATGGTTGACCATCCGGATCGGGGTAATTCATTAATTTCGTTATTAAATACGGCCATGCTTCCACGATCAATGCAGGCGGCCCTGCTGGATTACAGTTCTCGCTAAAATCCAATACTTCATCCGGCACGGACAAACCAAACACCTCGTACAATCTTGAGCTATTCGCGCCATGTTCAGGCAATTGCATACATCAACACTCCAATCGCTGTGAATAGGAACCAGAAGATCCATGAAACGACGTGCATTTGGTTAATGGAAGAGCGGATATGGGAAGCAGATGTCGGAACGAGATCCTTGAGCGGTCCCATCTTCGCGCGTTCCGAAGTCACGCCGCGGTATGTATTTTTACCCCCTAGCTGAATATTCAGTTGCCAAGCTGTTGCAGCTTCCAAATATCCACTGTTCGGACTCGGGTGACGCTTGGCATCACGCAGCCATCCTCTAAAACGTTTACCGAGCGATAAGCCGCCTTCATTCAAAGTGAATAAAACAATCAGCAAGCCCGTAATCCGCGATGGTATGACATTGAACAAATCGTCCATTCGCGCCGACACTTTACCGAATTGCAGATAGCGATCATCTTTATAACCGACCATTGAATCGAGCGTATTGACCGCCTTGTATAGCCAAAGACCCGGTGCTCCGAGCAAGAACGCCCAAAATAACGGAGCCGTAATGCCGTCTGATGTGTTTTCTGATACCGTTTCGATCGTTGCACGTGAAATTTCACCGGCATTTAACTTATCCGTATCTCGCCCGACTATCCAGCTGAGTTTTTCACGCGCTTCTTTCATTTCTCCTGACTGCAATGGTTCATAGACTAGCAGAGCTGCGTCCCGCAAACTCTTTTGCGCAAGTCCCGCTGCAACCAGAATTCCTTCCACCGCAATTCCTGCAAGTAAATGAAGGCGATACGCAAAGCTGACAAGCCAAATGACCAAAAGAAAAGTCACTCCGCAAATGATCAGCCAGAGCAATGCACCTTTCATCGTACGCAGCTTCCCTTTATTCAGCAGCTTCGTCAAATTATGTATCGATGTGCCGATCCACTTCACTGGATGCGGCCAATTAGGAGGATCACCGATGATTCGGTCAAGTACTATGCCAATGGCAATCGCAATAAAATGTGCAGGAATCATTCTGCTTCATCCTTCGCTTGTCGGTACGAATGAATCGCGTGTACAGTGCATTCATAAACCCCACGGCCAATCAATTTCCCAAGCTGCGTAATCGGCCCAGCGTAAGGAAGCGAAGCCCCTTGCTGTGTCGACGCGATCAACAAACTGTCTGTTGAAGTGCCTGTTGCAATCGTCTTTGATTCGGGATCGATGACTTCTTCGTCCTGTAAAGCTTTCGTTTTGGCTTCGGTTGCTGTAATCATCGCTTGAACGAATGCTTCTTCTGACAGTAAGCCATTAATGAAAATCCATGTATTGATTGTGCCAATATACGGCAACTCTTCGCGTTGCCAAGCTTTCGAAACATCCACCGCATTGCCGATTCCTACTGTCACCGCAATCACGATCGATCCGAATTCCGCTTTGAACTCCTGCACGTTGACATACTCTGGGCTGACGGCCGTCATCATCGCGACCGTATCCGTCAGCTGATAATCATATGACAACAAGTAATCCGCCAGCTCACTTTGTACATCATCGCAGTGATAATCGTGCCGCACCCCACGGTTAATAAAGGTTCGATACCAGCCCATGCCCGCATTGTGGACAGCGGATGAAATTGTCTTGAGTGGCTGTTGCGCCTGCAAAACTACATGATCTTCACGAATTTTCACATCTTCTTTCATGATCCGGAACTGCTCTGTTTCTTCTTTCAAATCCGGCAATAGCGTCATTTGCGGTTTCGGCATTTCTGGGTGAGGCTGTGTTTTGACGCGCGCCTCATAAACCGAGCGGATTTCCTGTTCAAGTACAACTTCCTGTGGTGTTCCGATTGCTGCCACTTCACCATTCTTCATTAACAGCAATCGATCACAATAAAGCGCCGCTAAGTTAATATCGTGGAATACAGAAACAACGGTGATGCCCTTTTGATGCGCTTGATTGCGAATGGTATCGAGCAATTGTTGCTGATGCGCAATATCCAGATGATTCGTCGGTTCATCGAGCAATAAAATCGGTGCTTCCTGGGCGAGCGCTTGGGCAACAAATACACGCTGTTGCTCGCCTCCCGACAATAACTCAATCGGCGTATCTTCATAGCGCGTGATACCTGTATAGTTCATCGCTTCCTGTACTGCACGTTCGTCCTGATCGGACCAACTGGAGAACAGCCCGGTCTGATGTGGATATCTCCCGAGCCCGACGGTATCCTTCACCGTATGGGAAAATGCATGGGCATGAAGCTGCGGCAACACTGCCACTTTTCGTGCAAATTGTTTCTGTGTATAAGCGGAAGCGGATTTTCCATCAATCGTGACCTTTCCGCCTTGCTTCGGTAAAATGCCTGAAATAATTTTCAACAGCGTGGATTTCCCACTGCCATTCGGTCCTAAAATTCCAAGGACCTCTCCTTTTTCTACGTGGAATGACACCCCCCGTACAACCGGTTCCTTACCGTATCCTCCTGACACTTCATCTACCTGCAGCATGTCACATCGCTCCTTTTCTGCGTTGCTTGTAAAAGATGTAGGCAAAGACTGGAGCCCCGATAAATGCCGTAATGACACCAACAGGCAGTTCAGCCGGCGAAATAATCGTCCGCGCCACTAAATCACAAATAATCAATAAGGAAGCTCCGTTAAATAAGGACAACGGCAAGACATGCCGATGATCCGACCCCCACATCAAGCGCGTCATATGCGGAACAACCAAGCCGACAAAGCCGATGGTCCCGGAAACTGCAACCGCAGAGCCTGTCAGTACAGAGCCGCCGATCAAAATCATCATTTTACGGCGTTTCACATTGACTCCTAAATGATGTGCACGCTCTTCACCAAATAGCATGGCGTTCAGTTCCCTGCGATTAAGCCAAAGAATGAATGAACCAATGATGAAAAACGGTAACACCATCGTGATATATTTCCAACCGCGCATGGAGACACTACCGAGCAGCCAGCCAATGATTTGGCGCAGCTCTTCTTGTGTTAACGCAATCATCAAGGATAAAACAGAACCTAAAAACGAACCAAAAATAATACCTGTTAAAATGATCGTTTCCATTTTCATTGACCGATCGACCAGACGGGCAAAGCCGATGACCAAGAACATCGTCGCAGCTGCCCCGACCATACTGAAGACGGGTAAGGTAAAGGCGCCTAAGAACGGCAGGGAGATACCAAAAAAGAGTGTAATCACAGCGCCTACAGAGGCACCGGATGACACTCCGAGGGTGTATGGATCTGCTAATGGATTTTTCAACAATCCTTGGAAAGCAGCGCCTGAAATTGCAAGAGATGCGCCGACAATTCCAGCCAGCAGCACACGCGGCATGCGGATTTTCCAAAGAATATTGCTCGCAGTTGCATCTGCATCGTTCCATAGCGTCTCAATCGGTATCTTCACTGTGCCGATCGATACACCGAGCCAAATTGCCACAAGTAGCGTGGCAATTGACACAGTATAGGCGATAGCCGTTTTACTCACCAAACACCTCTGGATAGATCGCTTTTGCATAAGCTTCCAATCCGTCCGCTAAACGCGGACCTGTCCGGCTTGTGATATTTTCATCCACTTGAATGACTTGATCTTCTTTCACTGCAGTGACCGTATCGAAACCGTCACGCTTCTTAATGTTTTCAACAACATCCGGCACATAGCTGTAGGACACAAGAATGACGTCCGGACTTTCATCGACGATCGTTTCAGGACTGATCATCACCCATCCTTCTTCTGTGATGATGTTTTCTGCATTGATTATGTCCAAGAACTGCTGCGGGAATGTGTTTTTACCAGGCGCATAAATTTCTGGTGCATCTGAGTTTTCCACTAACACCGTTTTCTTGTCTGTGATATCCGCTGCTTTCGCTTTGATATCTTCAACCTTTGCTTTCATATCTTCTACGATCTTATTAGCTTCCTCATTTTTATCCATGATTTCGCCGAAGATTTTAATCGTTTCATATGTTTCTTCGAATGTTTCTGCAGTCGGTATAACGACTACCTGGATGCCCGCGTCGCGAATTTGGTTCAAGCCTTCTTCACCAGAGCCTAACATCATATCATGCGCGAAAACGACATCTGGTTTCAATGAAATAACTTTTTCCACGTTGACGTTATAATCTCCGACTTTATCGAGATCTTTCACTTCTTCTGGAAAATCATCGTTTTCCGTGACAGCGATCACTTTATCACCTGCATCGATGCCAAATAAAATTTCTGTATTGCTTGGAATTAACGAGATGACAGTTTCCGGAGCTTTTTCAAATGTGATATCTTCTCCGACTGCATCATTGATTGTATATGGATAGCTGGAAGAATTTCCTCCTGCTTGTTCTTCCTGTTCCGTTTCTGCTGGTTGATCAGAATCGACTGGTGTTTCTTCTTTCTTGCTGTCGTTACCGCATGCTGCAAGCACAAGGACTGCCAGCATCGCTGTCAGCAACAGCTGCCAAAACTTCTTCATGTGATTTCCTCCCTTTGCGTTCATTACTTATTACGTAGTCTGCCGCAGACATAAAAAAAATCCTTCGGTCATTTCGAAGGATTGGACAGGATGAAATCTATGTCAGATTACCACCACTGTGCCTATCCTCGTAGGCTGCTGCGGAACTTCATTTCCTAAAAGGCAGGTACCTGGCTTGTGCATGGAGCACGTACAGTGGCGGGACCGCATCGGCTTTTACCGATTTCCCTTTTCATCTCTATTTGACTTAGAGAACCTTTCGGAATTATGTAATTTGTAATCGTGCTCTATTATACTATAAAACAAACTGTTGTACAGCCGGAGTGCGCGCTAAAGCTTAATTTCACTGCTTAGGAAAGGTGGGCCTGGGTGTTATGTCCAGGGATTTAAGGCAAAGATGTGTTCCTAACGCTTCGCTTTTACTCGCAAAAGCCGTTCTTCGCTACAGCTTTCGCTCCAACCCTAAATAAATAGAGGAGATATAAAGTGAAACCATTGTATGTAATGAGTAAATAAGTATCGCCCATTGAACTCACTTATAAAAAGAATACCTAACGCTATACATTCGCCTCTAGAAGGTATCTATTCTAAGCCACTTTCATTAACCTCTTTACCTCATAATCAAACTAGAAAGACAGAGGACCGAACCAAAGTGTATGCGAACCGAGCCACCCCTCACATTAACCGTGCCAAACCTGGTGCAAACCGGACATTTCCTACACTACGACAAATGTCTAAAAAGTAAAACGGACTTCCTCGGTACTCTCATTGAATGAAAGAGAGTTCCTAGAAAACGAATCAGCATCAGAGCGGAAATAAAAAACAAGCAAGAGTTGTCGATAACTCTTGCTTGGCTTGTTTAATTTGAATCCGGAATTACATCCGTTCAGGTGCTTCTACGCCGACTAGTTTCAATGCATTGGCAATCGTAATGCTTGTTGCAGTGACCAAGGCGAGTCGCGCTTCGGATAGTTCTTTGTTTTCAGGGTCGAGCACTTTATTGGCGTTATAGAAGCTATGGAATGCAGCAGCGAGTTCTTGGATATACGTCGTTATTCGGTGCGGTGCGCGCAGACGCGCGGCGTCGCTGACGAGTTTCGGGAAGTCGCCGATTTTTTTCAACAGCTCCAGTTCTTTTTCGTCTTGCAATTGAGTGACGTTATCTGTTGAAGCTTTTAAGTTTTGCTCTTTTGCTTGACGCAAAATTGAACAGATCCGGGCATGCGCGTATTGTGCATAGTAAACCGGGTTTTCATTGGACTTGGAAACTGCCAGGTCGAGGTCGAAGTCCATTTGGGCATCGCCTGAACGCATAGCGAAGAAATAACGTACGGCATCAAGTCCTACTTCTTCGACTAGTTCACGCAGCGTGACGGCTTTCCCTGTCCGCTTGCTCATCTTGAACTTTTCACCGTCTTTGTATAGCTGAACCATTTGCGCTACTTCCACTTCTAACGTGTCGCGATCGTAACCCAGTGCTTGGATTGCTGCTTTCATACGCGGGATGTAGCCGTGGTGGTCCGCTCCCCAAATATTGATGAGCTTATCGAATCCGCGACGCAGTTTATCTTCGTGGTACGCGATGTCCGGCGTCAAATATGTGAATGAACCGTCTTGTTTTATCAGCACGCGGTCTTTGTCATCGCCAAATGTCGTGGAACGGAACCAAGTTGCTCCCTCTTCTTCATAGACATGGCCATTTTCACGCAGCTTATTCAGCGCTACTTCAATTTTACCGTTGTTGTACAACGATGTTTCAGAGAACCAGTTGTCGAAATGAACTCGGAAATCAGCCAAGTCCTTCTTTAATTTATCCAATTCAATTTGAAGACCGTGCTCACGGAAAAATGCCAGGCGTTCTTCTTCCGGCATTTGTACATAACGGTCGCCATGTTCCTCCGCCAGCCCCTTTGCAATCTCAATGATATCAGGTCCGCGGTAGCCATCTTCTGGCATCTCTTTATCCAAACCGAGCGCTTCGAAGTAACGGACATCAATGGACAATGCCAGGTTATTGATTTGATTTCCTGCATCATTAATATAATATTCACGCGAAACATCATAACCCGCTGCGTCAAGAATATTACAAAGTGAATCGCCTAATGAAGCTCCACGTGCATGTCCAAGGTGCAAATCACCTGTCGGGTTCGCAGAGACGAATTCCACTTGGACTTTCTGCTGCTTACCGCTTTCGGAATGACCATATGCTTCACCTTGATCAAGCACCGATTTGACAACATCTGCGAGACTGTCAGCTTTTAGACGGATATTGAGGAAACCAGGACCTGCAATTTCGATCGTTTGGATTGCCGTGTTAGACGTGTCCAATTGCTCTAAAATCGCCTCTGCAATTGCGCGCGGCGGTTTTTTTGCAAGTTTCGTAAGCTGCATCGCGATATTCGCTGCGTAATCCCCGTTCTCCTTATTTTTCGGTGACTCCAGTTTAATTTCTGGCATCTCTGACTGTTCAACGAGCCCTGTCTTCTCAACCGCCTGCTGCAATGCCTCTTTAATTTCGTGCTGAATTTGTTCCACTGCGTTCATTTCGTTACCTCCGAATAGGTTATTGTCAATTGATATTTCCCTAATAAATTTCCTTCTGCATGCAAATCATAGGTTACTGAAAAAATCCCTGGTGTCCACTGAAGTTTTTTCGTTTCGACCAACAAATCCATGATGGCTGGGCCGTTTCCATATGTACCAAACCTCGCATCATCCGTTCGGAACGGCAATCTCATCTGAACGCCGCCTTTTCGCATGATAAACGCGTCTTCCGCATGAAGCTTCACTGTCGTACGGACAGACGGCATACCTTCTGTCTGTTCTTCAAACAATAGATAGGCCTGTCCTTTTTTTTCAATGATTTGTCCTGTCGCCTGCATTTCATGTGTTTCCGCCGGCTGTCCCGGATGCTGAATTTTAGAACGGAGCTGGACAAGCACCGCTTTTTGCTGTTTTGGCGCTTCCATTCGTTCACCGCCTTATGTAGATAGATTTACTCATTATACACTTCTTTCACTGCCACTTTCAATGTTACCGAATCCAAACTTTTTTGCAGGCGCCGTTTAATCCAAACCAATCCTTCCCATACTAGCAAAAGATACTGAATGGAACGGGATGGGATGTTCAATGAAACGTACCGACTATAAAAAAACGACGAATCGGAAAAAGTATAGAAAGCGTATTTTTTCGATTTCCATAACATTGATTACGGCTGCGGTCACAGTGATGATCGCGTTGAGACTCTACGCTCAAATACTTGGGGCTCCGTCACTGAGCGTTCCGAAGGCTTCGCTATTTTTGGATCAAAATGGTCATCAGATCGGAGATCACTTTTCACAGCAGCGCCGTTACTGGATAAAATTAGACGATGTTTCCCCTTTTTTAGCAGACGCCTTCATCGCGACGGAAGATCGGCAATTTTATGAGCATAATGGTTTTGATTACTCTCGAATTGCAGGAGCTGTTTTGAAAGATGTCAAAACGATGAGTAAAGCGCAGGGTGCCAGTTCGATTACTCAGCAATATGCGAGGAATTTATATTTAACTCATGAGAAGTCCTGGACACGAAAAATTCGGGAAGCACTCTTTGCCTATCGGTTGGAAGTATTTTACGATAAAGATACGATTTTAGAAGGGTATCTGAATACAGTTTATTTCGGTCACGGTATGTATGGTGTGGAAGCAGCAAGCCGTTTCTATTTTTCGAAATCGGCTAATGAGCTAACGTTGGAAGAAGCTGCGACGATCGCAGCAATCGCCAAAGGACCATCGATTTATTCGCCGCTTGATAATCCGGAAAGATCACGCGACCGCCAGCTTCTTGTGTTAAATCAAATGGAAAAGTACGGATACATCACATCTTCTCAAAAAGAACGTGCTTCTACAGGGGCCATCGTGTTGAAAACGGAAAGCTGGAAAGAAACGAAACAAGTCGCACCGTATTTTTTAGATGCGGCCTGGCAGCAAGCAGAGGAAATATTGGCGGAAAAAGGGCGTGTGCCTGCTGAAGGAGGTTGGACGATCCGCACGACGCTGGACCAGCAACATCAGCAAACCGCAGAAAATGTCATCAAAGAATGGATGCCAGAGAACGAATTGCAAGTCGGTTTCGTATCCATGGAGGCAGACACCGGTTATATCACCTCGATGGTCGGCGGTGTGGATTTTGCGGAAAGCTCATTTAACCGGGTCACACAAGCGAAACGACAGCCTGGTTCCGCGATGAAGCCGATCTTGTATGCCGCCGCGCTGGAAAAAGGATTCAACCCGCTGACGTTTATGACTGCGGAGAAGACCATCTTCACGTATGATGACGGTCGCTCAACGTATGAACCGAGCAATATTAACGGGAAATTCGCAGGTAAGCCGATTTCATTGGCACAGGCTATAGCGATTTCGGATAATATTTATGCCGTGAAAACGTTGGAGGAAATTGGCTATAAACAGTACACCAAAATGGCACAGCGTCTCGGCATCGACGTATCGTTCCAGGAATCCCCTGCAGTTGCGCTCGGAACGTCTGACGTGACACTGTTGGAGATGACGACTGCCTATAATCGGATTGCATCAGAAGGTGTTCAAGTCAAACCGCAAATGGTCTTGTCGATTACAGATTCAACCGGGAAAGTGGTTTATGAATATGAGTCAAAGAAACCTAAACAGATCATATCGAAACAAGATGCATTTGTGCTGACGCATTTGATGACGGGGATGTTTGATCCGGTATTCAGCGACTATTTATCCGCTACAGGTTTGTCCATGCGCCCGAAGCAATCACGGCCTTATGCAGCTAAATCCGGCACGACGATTTCCGACCAATACTTGATCGGCTTCTCCCCTTCATTGACGGCGGGGATTTGGACAGGATTCGACCGGGGAAAACAACTCGAAGACTTGAACGACAAAGCCGCTTCGAAAAAGATTTGGATTGATTTTATGGAGAAAGTACACGAAGGCAGCACACCCGAACCGTTTCTGCCTCCATCCGGAGTCCAAGGAGTGATCGTGGATATCGAAACGGGCGGCATAGCAGTCAATGAATGCACAAAGCAGCGACTTATGTACGTCCGTGATAAGGATGTACCGAAAAAACTATGCACCGATCGTTCGTTGCGCGAGCAAAATTCCGGAGAACAGGAAAATTCAAAGATGGAGCTTTTCCCATTTTCATTTTTTGAGTGAATGTATTGATTCTGTCTGCGACGTATTCTCTCAATCAGCTATATTTTTAAAAAGAAAAAAGCCTCGCTCTCCGAATCCGCGGAGAGTGAGGCTTTTTTGACTACAGCAAACCAATTGTATAAATTCGCCCGCTTGGGTTTTGTGGCTTCCTTACACAATATGAATCTGCAATAGTTGTCCTAGTTTACAGCAGCAAAGCTGTATGTTCAGTTTACTTCCTTTCCAGCAGACATTCAACCTCAAAGAGAGTCCAAAACAAATTGTCACATCTTTGACGTATTTGACTGGACATCTGCTGGTACTATTCCCTTGGTCAACGATTTACTCCGTGCGCAGACCTTCATGCAGTTCCGGTGTGCTGCGTTCCCATAGTTCCATATTATGCGTTTGCAAGAAGTCCGCTAAAATCTTCTTAGAACGGTCATCCATATCATCCACCATTATATGTCGTTTCATTGATTTATCCATACGATTCACATGATCGGCCAGAACTTTATAGCCACGTCTCTTTTCGCGATTGACGACCATTTCACAAGCTGTGACACCAGCGTAATAAGGCCCTTCCTCGCGGTAATCAATTGTTACCCAAACGAGCCAATACGGTTTTCCGCCTTCTGAATCCTCGCGATTGATCGTAAATTTGATTCCTCGTTCTGTATCACTGCGGGCATGCATTGCCCCCATTTCTACTTGCGCGGTGCCTGCTTCCACATCAATAATCACTGGTGAAATATTTTCTAATGACAAAGATCCGATGCCAAATCCTTTATGGCCATCTGTCGGGTCATTTTTAATAATCGTAAAGCCTAACTTCGGCTTGGAGTTTTGCTCACTCGCCATATAAATCTCCCTCCATCTCTGTTATTATATGTACTATACCTGAATTTTCTGCTAAGGAGGAAGCAAAATGCCATTCGTAACAGTAAAAATGTTCGAAGGTCGCACAGATGAACAAAAACGTGCACTTTGTGAAAAAGTAACCGAAGCTGTAGTCGAAACAACCGGTGCACCTTCTGAAAATGTCGTTGTCTACATCGAAGAAATGCCGAAGAACCATATGTCCAAGGGCGGCGTCAGAGCAAGCGACCAATAAATGATACGTTAAAAGGATTCCCATCTCGAGAATCCTTTTTTTCTTTGTCGATTCAGCTCGCAGAACAAGCTTGTAATTCTTCAATAAACGCGAAAGCTTGATCCATTTCCTGATCTGTAAAATTCAATTTATTTTTCACGATACGCACTTTAGCGATTTGCTCTTCTTTGTCCAACTGATCGAAAAACAACAACGTCGAAACCAATTCAAGAAAACGAGAAGACTTACCATTCAATCGTTCGATACAGACAGGTAACTGCATTCTCGGTTCCTCTGCCGTGCCAAGGAACTTTGACCCTTCATCTGTCACTTGATAGCAATATTGCTTGTATGACCCCTTGTCTTCAAAACGCTCTGCCAGGAAACCCATTTCACATAATTCCTCTACACGCAGCGTCAACTCCTCCGAATACGGTCCGTACATATGGAGCTCGTACTTTTCCGCAAACGGGAAATCCATCTTCTTCAGGATATAAATCATCTTCTGCATTTTCTTGCGGCCATTCACTTCATTCGCCAACGACACAAACTGAACGATTTTTGCATGCTCTTGCAGCAACTCGCGCAACCCCTCTCTTAACCTCGTAACACTTCCAAAATCTCTTCATGCAATAAATTCGACCCATCCATCAAAATGTCTTCGGGATAGTAAATCTTATGGTCTGTCCTTCGTTTACCTGAAATCGCATCGACGACATCGGACATCCGTGACAGTTCCCGCAAATCTCCATTTTTCATTTGCAAATAAATCGGCACGCGCTCATTCTCTTCGCCAGGCCGGTAAAAATCGTAAGGTAAATCGGATGAAGAATCCGTCACTAAATAATACTCCGGATCAAGTCCCGCTTGTTGGAATAATTTCATAAGTTCGCCGATTTTCATATATTGGGAAGCCGGATCGAATTCGGCATATTGAAACAGACGCCGATTGACAAAGCGATCACACAAGTCCGAGAGTATCGGATCTTCCTCTTCCATCCATAGCTGGAAATACGTCAATAACACACTTTCGTCGAGTGCTATGTATTGTTTCAACTTAAATTCCTTCTCGAAGAACGAAATGAAATGTGTGGGCTCTTGAGTAAATGCATACCCTGTTTCGTGCAAATATCTCGCACGATGCAAAATTTTCATCAAAATGACTTCGGCACTGCGGGAAACCGGATGGAAATACACTTGCCAGTACATTTGATAGCGGCTCATGATGTAATCCTCCACTGCATGCATGCCACTCTCTTTAATGACGACCTGTTCCTCTGTCGGCCGCATGACACGTAAAATGCGCTCCATATCGAAATGACCGTAGGAAACGCCTGTATAATAAGCGTCGCGCTGCAGATAGTCCATCCGATCCGCGTCGATCTGGCTGGATATCAAGCTGACGACAAGTTTATCGGGATAGGTTTTGTTGATGACGTCCGCTACTTTTTGCGGAAAGTCAGGTGATACCCGGCTCAGCACTTCGTGTACCTCTGTCTGACCCAATAAAATTTCCTGTGTGAAGTGTTCGTGGTCCAAATTGAACACTTTTTCGAATGCATGAGAAAACGGACCGTGTCCTAAATCATGCAAAAGGGCCGCACAAAGGGTGACGAGTCGTTGTTCTTCATTCCATTCAGCGCGTCCGCTGAAGCCGTCGTCGATGATGCGGCGAACGATTTCATAGACCCCTAGCGAGTGCTGGAAGCGGCTGTGTTCTGCGCCATGGAACACCAAATAAGTCGTGCCGAGTTGGCGGATTCTGCGCAGCCGTTGGAATTCACGCGTGTTGATGACGTCCCAGATTACGCGGTCACGAACGTGTATGTAGCGATGCACCGGGTCTTTGAAGACTTTCTCTTCCGGCAGTTTTTCATTTTCGTACGCCATGTCGTCACCTCATCCTTCATTCTTTCCAGTATAGCAAAAAACGACGAAAGGTGACATAGACTCAATGGCGGATTTTAGATCAATTTCTGTGCGTTGTGTTCCTACAACGTGTAAAAGATTGGTGTGTGGCTGGCAGGAGTGACGTTACTGAATACACTGCGGTGCTGGCGGATGGTGAGTGCAAGCTAATGATATACCTTCTAGCAAAAACATTTTGTGAGACTTGCCAGATACTAATACAAAAATAATGTAACGTCACTGAACACACTTCGGCGCTGGCGGATGGCTCCCGCAATAAGCCAGTCAGGAAGGTCGCCTGCCTGTCTCATCGCTCCGCCTACCGCTTGTAAGGCGCCTTCGTTTGATGAGTAGAAGGAATAGGTAATCTGTTTTTACAAAAGCTAGCTCTGACTACTAAGTAGTTACTCGCACAGGCTTCGAGACAATCAATAAAGTGTTGTCATTGTACACAATTCCGTACTTACGAATGCCGATTTTTTCTATTTTAAATACCACACTCATTTATCCCAACCGCGCCAGCGGAGCCGCAACTGCGGGGTCGGCCGTAGCCATAAGACAGCTAGCACGCCCTTCGCTAGCTGGCTTATGGCGGGAGGCAATCCCCCAGAGGCGCAGCGGTGACAATGTGCAACCCTTTATCTGTCTTGGATATATTAAAAGTTCGAGCGACGAGACAGACTATAACTAAATGATGTTGCTAAACTTACTTCAACGCTTGCAGAAATCATTTTTTCCTTTTAAAACACCACACTCATTTTTCCCCACCACACCAGCGGAGCCGCAACTGCGGGGTCGGCCGTAGCCGTAAGACAGCTAGCACGCCCTTCGCTAGCTGGCTTATGGCGGGTGGCAATCCCCCAGCGGCGAAGCGGTGACAATGTGCTACCCTTTCTATATACGAAGTCCAAAACAAGTCGAGCAACGACCCAAAACCCTCTCAAAACGGCGCTTTCCACTTTTGCACAATACATATTTCATAGAATTTTGTGAGTCTCTGAATAAATGTTTCGTTGTCTGTCCATAATGGCAGTAGAAAGAGAGTACAAGACAGGAGGCATGGAGATGGTGAAAGTTAGACAAGATGCATGGTTGGAGCAAGATGACGAGCTGTTGGCAGAGACGGTGCTTAGACATGTAAGAGAAGGAAGTACGCAATTGAGCGCGTTCGAGGAAGTTGGGGACGCACTAAACAGGACGGCGGCAGCATGTGGCTTTAGATGGAATGCAGTCGTACGAAGAGAATACGAGGGTGAGTTGGCAGAAGCGAAGAAAGAGAGAAAACAGACGCTGCGTGTGCTAGGTACAGATTTTAAAAGACGAAACCAGCAAATGTACAGCTCAGAAGCAGGAGCAGAAGGCCAAGAAAAAATTCAAGTTCCGCTTTCCGCTTTATCGCTTGATACTGTAATCGCGTATTTGATTCGCATGCATCATAACGGCGGTGCCGACACAGACGCACTTCGCTGGAAACAGACGGCAAAAACTGCGACAGAACAGTTAAAAGCAATGGAAGCAGAATTGGATGGATTGAAAAAAGAGAATCGTACATTAAAAGACGATTACGAACAATTCGTCCAAATCATGAATCGTGCGCGCAGACTCATTGCGCTCAACGAAGAAAACGAGCATGTGGCGCCAATCTTCACGATGGAGCCTAATGGCAATCTAGTGTCATCAAAAGAGCCACCAATCAGTCATTGATTGGTAGCTCTTTTTTCTGTTTCAAGACAACATTTTTTTATTCCGATCCCAAACGCGCTGCAAATAAAAACCGTACAAATCGAGTTCTTCATCCGTTAATCCGCCATGCTGTACATCATCGGTCAAGGATCTCAACAACAATTGCAGACGAATGACTACTTCATTAACCGTCAACTGAGTACCGAGAATTTCCGATAGAGACGCCATCACATCCGGCTGGATATCAGGATAACTGAATTTTGTCGGCTGCCCTTGCAATCCGGTTTCATAGATTTCCCGGATCACCTTCGCCCGTTCTACTCCGCTTCCTTCTATGCACAGGTACACTTGCACAGCCACACCTGAGCGCAAACGCCGCTGCGAGATACCGGCGAACTTCTTACCATCGACACTCAAGTCATAAGAGCCAGGACAATACGAACCGACAATTTCATAGGCTTTAATCTGCTCGCCTAATTCAGGGAACAGTAGTTTTACAAAAGCAAGCATTGCCTCATAGCCTACCGGAATATCGATTGCGGACTTTTCCTCAGAAAAAATCAATGAAACATTCAGTACACCTTCGTCGAGTACCACTGCCAGACCGCCAGAATTACGTACGATCGCTTGGTACCCATTCTGTTCAATTCCTTCAATTGCTTGCTGAATAAAAGGCATGCGATGATCTTGTATGCCTAACACAATCGTTCGATCATGCACCCATGTCCGAACGACTGGCACACTTTTCTGCTGGCCTACCAATTGGCACAATGCATCATCCATCGCAAAAGATTCCAGCGCAGATCTACTGCGCGCCGTGATGGATTCGTCAATGAAACGCCAAGCAGATTGATTCAATAAATTTTTATATTGTGACATGTCCAGTTCTCCCACTGTTGTTCATCTAATATGTATGTAGACGTTTCACAATCTTGGCTTTTGCGGTTTATAAGCTTTGCGCTGCTGTAATAAGTGATAATTTGTAAACATCTTCCGCAGAACAGCCGCGTGACAGATCATTTACAGGCCCATTCAAGCCTTGCAATATCGGTCCGATCGCTTCATATCCACCTAAACGTTCCGTCAACTTATATCCGATATTTCCCGCATCCAATGTCGGGAAGATAAAGACATTCGCATCGCCTTTAATAACGGATTCCGGTGCTTTCTTCGCCGCCACACTTGGAACATAAGCCGCGTCAAATTGGAATTCACCGTCAATCAGCAATTCAGGTGCCATTTCTTGTGCAATCTTCGCCGCTTCAACCACTTTTTCAGTTTCTTCCGTCACGGCAGAACCTTTTGTCGAGAAGGATAGCATCGCAACTCGTGGATCGATACCGAATGCTTTTGCGGTTTTTGTACTTTCCACTGCAATTTCAGCCAATTCATTCGCTGAAGGATTCACTGTGATTGCACAATCTGCGAAAATTAAACGCTGTTCTTCCTTCATCATAATGAACGCGCCGCTTGTCTTCGTTATACCAGGTTTCGTTTTAATGATTTGCAAAGCCGGGCGTACCGTATCCGCTGTCGAATGGGCTGCACCACTCACTAAGCCGTCTACACGTCCTGTATAGATTAACATAGTTCCAAAATAGTTTACATCCTTCACTTGCTCACGTGCTTGCTCAAGCGTTGCTTTCCCGCCGCGGCGCTCCATGAACTTTTCGACCAGCTCATCAAAATAGGAAGCGCTTGCAGGATTGATTAGCTCTACTTCGCTAATGTCGAAACCGCCTTCTTCTGCCGCTTTCCCAACCGCCTCTTCATCGCCCAGTAATAACGGTTTCACGATACCTTCTTGTTGAAGATGTACAGCTGCTTCAAGTATCCTAACGTCTTCCCCTTCCGGCAATACAATTGTCTTTCCCTTTCCTTCCAATCGCTCTCGAATTCCATCAAAAAGATCTGCCATGTGTAAGCCCCACTTTCTGTTATATTTTCCTATTCATCATACCTGAATTAATTGTAGAATTCACTACTACTTACGAAAATTTCAGACATTTTTGTGTGCAGGCACAATTTTGTCATACCTTCGGAGTTACCACCATCTTAATTCTTACTGTCTAAAGTCTGTTTATGCTACACTTGAATGAGAAAACATTTTGTAGTTAAAGGAGACTGAATTCAAGTGAATGAAGCAGCAATTACATTAGACGGTTGGTATGTACTTCATGATTTTCGAACAATGGACTGGGCTTCTTGGAAGTTAATTTCAAAAGAAGAACGTCAAGCAGCAGTCAATGAATTCTTAGCCTATTTGGAGCGTCTGCAACAGGCAGATGAAGCGAAAACAGGCAGTCACGCGTTTTATACAGTCGTTGGGCAAAAAGCCGATTTCATGCTCATGACACTACGTCCGACAATGGATGAATTACAGCAGCTTGAAGCAGAATTCAATAAACTAACGATTGCAGATTACACAATCCCGGCTTACTCTTACGTATCAGTTGTAGAGTTATCAAATTACCTAGCTGGCGAATCAGATGAAGACCCGTATCAAAATCCATATGTGCGCGGCCGTTTGTATCCTGAACTGCCACGCAGTCAATATGTATGTTTCTACCCGATGGATAAGAAACGCGAAGGCGACGATAACTGGTACATGCTCAATATGGATGATCGCAAAAGCTTAATGCGCAGCCATGGCATGATCGGTCGCGGCTACGCTGGAAAAGTGAAGCAAATCATTTCCGGTTCTGTCGGTTTTGACGATTACGAATGGGGCGTCACACTATTCTCCGATGACGTGCTGCAATTCAAGAAACTAGTCTATGAAATGCGTTTTGACGAAGTGAGCGCGCGTTACGGCGTGTTTGGTTCATTCTTTATCGGCACGATTCTAGAAGATGACAAACGAGCTGCATTTTTTGAAGTGAAATAAGAGAGCATTCAGGGCTGTCCGGAACATCATTGCAAAATGATGCCCTGGGCAGCTTTTGTTCTTTTATTACCTCACTTGTCTGTCCACGATCATAAAGCCGCACCAAGCCGCTCATAAAGCTGTTTGCCCCTCTCGCGTCTGATGACTAACCCCTTTCTGTCGACTGGAATCGAGCATAACCCAATACACTAGAAATCCCCGTCCAATTTTTTTGTCATGCCTAGCTTCTTCCGTACATAGGATACAAGCAAGGGGGTTTTGCTTTGGCTGTCATCGCGACAAATGCAAAAGGAATCGATTTGCTCGCTCGTTTAATGCGTGCGGAAGCGGAAGGCGAAGGTGAATTGGGGATGCTCATGGTTGGAAACGTTGGTGTCAATCGTGTGCGTGCCAATTGTCTGGATTTTAAAGGCATTCGTTCGCTCAATGATATGGTATACCAACGACCTGGAGGGTTCGAGGCCACTACGAAAAGTTATTTTTATCAGCGTGTGCGGGAACGTGATCGCAAACTAGCGAAACGCACGATCGATGGAGAACGTTTCCACCCAGCCCAACGCTCCCTGTGGTTTTTCATGCCAACCGGAGACTGCCCAGTCCAATGGTACAACCAGTGGAATACCGGTCGCTACAAATCGCACTGTTTCTACTCCCCGACGGAACAAGACTGCCCACTCATTTAGAGAAAGGATGTTGAAATGGTTCAATATTATTGGAATCCCGGCTATGGTCAACAACAAATGATGCCGCCACAAGTGACCATCCCAAGCGGCAGACCAAACACGCCTCCATTCAGAGAGGAATCGTACATCGAAAATATTTTGAGGTTAAACAGAGGGAAACCTGGAGTCTTTCATTTTTCATTCGAGAATGCCGTAAATGCTGGCGAGAATACAATAGCCGTCAACGGATTGGTCGAGGCGGCCGGACGAGATCACGTGATCCTCAGTGAGACGAACACGGGACGCCGTTACTTATTCCCAATGATCTACTTTGATTATGCAGAATTCGATGAGGAATTGAATTACTTTGATCAAACACCGTAAGTCCATGTGAAAACAACCGCTCATTGCATATGCAATGAGCGGTTGTTTTCATAGTGAAGAAAAACTTCAGTTTCCAAACTTAATTGCAGCTAAAATCAGCATGATCCAGCCAACTATGAACGCCACGCCGCCAATTGGCGTGATTGCACCTAAAATACCGACTCCCGATAAGCTAAGCGCGTAAAGACTGCCTGAAAAAATGATAATACCTGCAAGCAGTAAATAACCAGCCCATGTTAATTGGGTTGATGGTCCAAGCAATGCGCTGCTCATCAAAATGCCCACTGCCAGCAATCCGATGGCATGAAACATTTGATACTGAACCGCAGTTTCCCAAACGGCCAAATAATGTTCAGATAGACGATCTTTCAAAGCGTGGGCACCAAACGCCCCGAAAGCCACTGCGATGGCGGCATTGATGGCCCCTGCTATAATAAAAAATGGCATGATAATTCCTTCTTTCTCGCAACTTGTCAATAACGTACTATACTATATTCTACCATATTCATTCAAAAATCAAACAACGACTCCCCATTTGCGTCTTCTTCACGCAGTGGTTGTTCTTGTAATGTGGAAATCATCTTGATTGTTGAAGGCGCGCTATCAAAAGATGCTACAGGAATAGTGGGTGTGTTAATAGCTGATGCATTGTCGCTCAGCAGTACATTACATAATGCCCGCACAGCATAGACCGCTTCTCTGCGCGTTTGTTCATTTGCCGCATGTTTAGCCAAACGGACTTGCTGCTCCATTTCCTTCAGCAGTTGGTCAGATGAAATCATCGGAATCTCGCTCCCTTTTTCGGTTCAAACTTCAAGCACTCCATACCTGACGAGCGCTTGACAACGATAGATGGCAACATTTTGGTCTTAAATCCATATGCTTTACAACCTCGCGGATTCGCTGGGTCCCATGTCGTGTAGAAATATTGACACTCAAAGCAGTTGACCGCCATTATACCACTTCCTTTCTATCTGTTTAACTGTTCTGCTGATGTTTTGGACCAATCAATCGGTTGGTCCCCCCATTTCCGCAAATAGTCATTCGCCTGAGAAAACGGCCGGCTGCCGAAAAATCCGCGTGCTGCGCTGAATGGGCTTGGATGTACGGATTCAATGATCGCATGCCGCCTGCGGTTGATCAAAGCCTTTTTTTCTTGTGCATGTCGACCCCATAAAATGAAGACAATCGGTTCCCTGCGCAGAGACAATTTACGGATCACTTCATCTGTAAACAGTTCCCACCCCTTCCCGCGATGAGAAGCAGCTGCGCCTTCACGCACCGTCAATGCTGTATTTAACAAAAGTACGCCTTGTTTAGCCCAACCTGTCAACGTGCCGCTGTCAGGGATAGGAACGCCGATATCCGTTGACAACTCCTTGAAAATGTTGCGAAGACTAGGTGGAACCTTAACGCCAGGCTGGACAGAGAAACTCAACCCTTGTGCTTGATTCGGACCATGATAAGGATCTTGCCCTAATATGACGACGCGAACGTCATGATAGGATGTTAACTCAAAAGCGGTCCACATATCTTGCATTTGCGGATAAATAACATGTGTAGCATATTCCGATTGCAAAAATTTCCGTAGCGTTTGATAATACGGCTTATTAAACTCATCCTTCAGCACCGTATCCCAATCATTGTGGAATTTAGGTTGCATCTGCATCACTCCTCAAATTCAATCTCCAACTCATAACCCGCGAATGAAAACATATCTTTCAATGTTTTCTCAGCATTGCGCTCAGCCGTCTGTAGGACGCCTTGTTCAGATGCTTCTTCCAGGATCAAGTTCTTCGCCTCGTTAGCAAGTTCGTATCCTTCTTCTATATCCGCTTTTCCGCGAAATAATCCTGCTACCGAATAAACTTCTACTTGGTCGAAGAAGATTTCTGCTCCTCCAAGAAATTCAGCTGCCGGTACAGTTAAACGAGCTGTCTTCTCGTTTTCATCTATTTTCAAATTATTTTCAGTTATGCCACTGAGGTCAATCCCTGCTTTTACAGATCCGGGGATGACGACCAGTAGATTTCTTTTTGTGCCCGGTAAGTTGACGCCGATGCTTTGACCGAATAATTCATTGTCAGTGCGTTCTACCAATACTTTCGTGTAAGCTTCGGCTGTCGTCAGTTCTTGCAGTTCTTGTACCTGTTCGACGAAAGCACCTTTTTGTTCGGTAAAAGTGGAGCCAAGTTTTATTAGATAGAAGCCGGCGATCGGCAGGATAATGATAGCGGCAACGAGCAGTAGGATGAGGGAGAGGTAGGTTTTTCTCCAAGAGGACCATAGAGTTAGTCCCAGTTTCCAGAATCCTGTTTTGCGCTTGCGTTTAGGCTTCTTTATTTCATCGACCGTGACGGCTGATTGAGCTTCCGCCAGTTCGATTTCTTTTTTCTGTCGCCCAGATGAATCATGCTTGCTCATGGTTCACGACCTTTCTTTATAATAAAGTGAGATTGGACATCAGGCGTGTTGATTAACCAATATTTCACATGATTTTTTTGTGGCCTGTACATTGAAATGCAACTCGCGAGTTATCATCTAGTGAGCGTGGCAGTGGTGTATCCGTGGGGATTTGCGCTCCAGACGGTACGCTTTCCGGAGGGCGTGGCTTGAGCCTCCTCGTCCGCTGCGCTCCCTGCGGGGTCTCAAGACACACGCTGATCCTCTCGGAGTCGACCGTCTTCCGCTCCAATCTCTAAATTGCGTATATCAGCCAATTTGATTTCCGTTTAAAATCCGTTAAAACAACTGGTGCTTTTTAAGTGCTGGAATTCTTCTTTTTTACGAATGAACTCCTTTTCACTCTCTAATTCCCAGACAATAATCATCGCCTTCCAGAACAAAAAGTTGGGGATTTTCCTGGAAGGCGGGGCGACTCTGGGAGGATCAGCGTGACGGGTGAGACCGCCAGGGAGCTTGCGACGGCGGACTCACCGCGCGCCCTCCAGAACACGTCCCCGACTGGAGGGCAAATCCCGAGGACTACACCTTTCTCCTCATTATTTCTTCCTTTTTTCCAAAACAGCACACGAATTAGTTGGCTGAATGCGAAGTGAATAGCTTATAAATTGGCTAATCAACACGCCTGATAGAGCATCTCACTAGCAGACAAAATACCTGATAAATCTACAACTATTTGTACGTTTCACAAGGTAATAAGTTTCATTGGCTGCTAATGTAATTCTATGGAATTTCATGTAATCGGGAGGTTTAGCGATAGGCTTCATTTAAATAAGTTTAGGAAAATTGCACTCGGATTTTTTGTGAGCCATCTAATCGCATTCAAACGAGACTTTCTATATACTGATACTAGATGGACTGCAGACAAATCATTGCACATAATTTGTGCAGTCATTTGTCTGCAGTTCGTGAATGACCGCGCTACATAGGAGGATGGGTATGCAAACTGTTGAAGTAAATCATTTGCAGGAGTTACTGGACTCCTTTGCTAATAAGGACGTATACATTCATTTGGAGACGACAAATGGATCGTATGCTTCTCATTTTCAAGAAGGTTTTTTTAATGCGGGGGCCTTTATCCGCAATATCGTGATTCGCTACGAACTTGGAAAAGTTGCGGGCGACTCCCCTCACCGCATCGGACTAAAATTGCCGAGTGGCTGGATTTACGCACAAGGTATCACACATTATACGATGGATGAGCATGATCGTTTATTAATGGCGGGTCTGGGACCTGACGGCAAACTTGCCGTTGCGCTTGAGATTAGCGAAACGCCATTTGCTTATTAAGAAGGGAGATTTTTTGATGTTGCAGAAAGAACGACATGTATTGGTCATTTTCCCTCACCCTGACGATGAAGCGTTTGGCGTGTCGGGAACGATTTCAAAATATATTGAGATGGGCGTGCCTGTTACATATGCCTGTCTGACACTCGGTGAAATGGGGCGGAATTTAGGGAACCCTCCATTTGCCAACCGCGAAACGCTGCCGCAAGTCCGCAAGCAAGAATTATTGGATGCTTGTGCGGCTATGGGACTGACGGATTTGCGGATGATGGGATTACGTGACAAAACGGTTGAATTCGAGGATCCTGAAAAACTGATCAAGATGATGACCGATTTGATTGAGGAATTAAACCCTTCTCTCGTTATCACATTCCACCCTCAATTAGCTGTGCATCCGGATCACAATGCTACAGGTCTGGCTGTCGTGGATGCTGTGAGGCGGATTCCTGAAGCGAAGCGCCCTACGTTATATGTCAAGGCGTTCGACAATGATACGGTCGAGAAAATCGGTGAACCAGACGTAATTCACCATACTGCTGATATGCGGGAAAAGAAAATCGCTACTTTGCGAGCGCATGCTTCCCAAACTATTTGGATGCTTCCCGATATGGAAAAGCGTTGGGCTGAAGATGATGAAGAAGCACTCGATTGGCTTCACAACGAAGCCTTTTATACGTATAAATTCGACTAAAAAAACCGCAGAAGTTCTGCGGTTTTTTTGCAATGAGATGGATTACAGAAGTAGCATTGGCGCGGTAGTATCGTGGATTGGTTCGGTGCCTGTCGTTTTTGGTTCGGCATGGGGCAATTTTGGTGCGTTCGCAGATTCATTTCGCTCGCTAATCTGCTCGATTGGTGCGGTGGTATAAATATTTGGTGCGTTACTTTCATGGAATATGTTAATTCCCATCCATCGCTTTAATCAGCGCATAAAGACTTTTTAATTTTCCCTCAAACTCTTCAATGTTTAACGTACGGTCCATCTGTACTCTGGCGCTGTTCTGTGCTTTCATGGCTGTTTGCATATAGCCTCCAGCGTCTGCGATCTTCTCTTGATAACGATAGCGGATATCTTCAATTTCTTTCTCAATCTTCTCATCCTCTGCGCATAACGAAACGATATCCACTAATTCGTCGCGAGGACTTTCGGCATCATAGGCATGCGGTTTTGTTGCATCGAAAAGACAAATGGACAGCTCAGGGAATAGGACCAGATCGATACTCGCCGGATCAAGACCACACCAGCCGTAGAGCACATCTATTCCCCTTTTTTCTGCCTCTTCGCCAAGCGCGCGCATCATCGTCGACTTCCCTGTACCTGGTAAACCTTTGATCAGCAATCGACGCCGCATTCGCTTCGTAATCGACGGTATGAAATCGTGCGCCTTGCCAGCGGATAATGAGCCCACGATACGATGGGATATATGCGCTTCTTTTGCCAGTTCAATCGTTCCGAAAATTTCATCCTTCAATTCTTCCGTTATTTCTGTGAGGCGTTCCCAATCCATTCGTTGAATATTGGCCACTTCCCACTCATCATGGATCGCTTTTGCTTCTCTCAGTGCAACCAAAGACTTTTCAAAGCTGCTTTTTCCCTCTTTCAGCAAATTGCCCACTTCACCGTGCTGTTGGAAAAGGTGTTCTTGATGGTAGACATCATAAAAGCAGAATACTTTATGACGCCCGCCTAAATCCACCGGTTCAAATGAAATTGGATGAGATGCTTGCAAGATTAATAAACTTAATTCTTTTACAAAGATCGCATCCGTTTTATCCACATGTCCCGGATTCATGAAACGATCTACGGCATGGCCTCTTTTAACAAAATAGATAGCTAAATCATTCAATGCTTGGGATAAGGAGTGGGTAGGCAGACATTTCAGGAAAATGGTCTTCCTGGATTCCTCCATAAGCTCCCCGTACTTATGCACGATGCCTTCTCCTGTATACGCCGTTCCCATGTATTCTGTAATATGCCCGTATATGCTAACCATCCTTTCTTTCGTCCTTTCATTCTATGTTTAAGCATAAAAAAAAAGCACAGCGTCTCCGCTTATGCTCCTTTGTAATGCCATAATACTTTTTCGTCCTCTTGATCTGTTATCTTCAATAATATCTCACGGCACTGTGGCAGGGCGATTTGTATGAGCTGTCCGCAAAACAGTACGACCAGCAGCGTACCGACCCCAACCGGACCACCAAGTAAAAAGCCAACCAATGTCACTGTCGCTTCGATTCCTGAACGCACCAATCGAAGACTCCAGCCAAATTTCTCGACGAATAATAACATTAAACTGTCCCGCGGTCCCGCTCCAAGATTTGGAGAGACATAGATCCCTACGCCATATGACAGAACCAATACACCTAGCACAAAACTAATGATTTGCGCAGTCAGTGACGTCAGATCGGGCAATAGCCAATTGAAAAAGTCGATAAATAACCCAATCATCATCATATTTAACCAAGTTCCCCATCTAGGCCACTGTCTAAGAACCAATGAGGTAACCGTAACAATTATAAATCCTGTGATGATACTCCAAGAACCGATCGTCAAACCAATATTTTGGAACAGCCCAACATGCAAAACATCCCAAGGACCGATTCCGAGACGCTGTCCTTTTATTGTAAGTGATATACCAAGAGACATGATCATCATTCCACCGATGAAGAAAATCCATCTCCAAGCTAATAAATTGCGCATATACATTCTTCTTTCCTTAGTTGTTACAATCTCTCTCTATCTATTGTAACAGAAAAGCCCCGATATGTTACTTCAATCTTTGACCACATTCACAAACTGGGCCCTTGTCACTTGCGCTAAGTCACTCGGAGTAAGTTTCATCTGCAAGCCGACTTTACCGGCGCTGACATACAGGTAGTCAAGGATTTGTGCCTGCTGGTCAATAAATGTCGGGAATTCCTTTTTCATGCCGACTGGTGAGCAGCCCCCTTTTACGTAGCCTGTTTCTTTCGTTAGCTCTTTCATCGGCAGCATGTCTATTTTTTTGAAGCCGGCTGCTTTTGCGGCTTTTTTCAAGTCAAGTTCGTCGGATACTGGAATGATGAATACGAGCAAGTCTGTTTTGCTAGCCATGGCGACAAGTGTTTTGTAGACGTGTTCCGCAGGTTCGTTGGTTTTACTCGCTACGGAAAGTCCGTCGTTGTGACCGTCTGCTATTTCATAGCTGCGAGTTTCATATTGAATCTGTTCACTTTCAATAATGCGGATTGCATTGGTTTTGATAGATTTGTTTTTCTTTGCCAAGTTCTCGTCTCCTTTTTCGCATAAATCAGCTTTAACACCGTTGATTTCTGTTCCAGATGGGCGCTTTCTGTGAGGCTTGGGATGAGCCCACTGGATTCGCCCACCTTCGACCCCAATCAACTAGAGACGCTGTAAATCCAAAAAGCCCATTTCACTAAGTTTTAGCAAAATAGGCTCCAGTTTAGACATAGCTTTTCAATAACAATGACACAACCGGTTTTTCCAATCAAACACTGATATTCATGGCTGGCGATTCAATTTGGTAGTGGTTGATTTTCGCCTGGTTTTGGAGACTGTAGGCGGAGAATGCGTTGTCGTAACGTTTTTGGATGTGATCCGCTCCTGTGTCGGTCATGACTTCTAAAGGCGTAAACACAGCATTCGAGGCTGACATTTGGTCGCGAATAGTTTTAGCACGGTTGTGCAAGGCCAGTTGCAGTTCTGCCTGGGCAATTTTTGCTGAAGCCTTACTGCCGAGTTGGTAATCTGCTGTCGTAGGTTCTGGCACAGAATATGCTTCTCTTCGAACATCACGCCATAGGTCAATTGTTTCTTCTAAATTGTTTCCAAGCGGGATGGCAATATTCTTTACTTGGCCGGCATCAAGTTTTTGGAATCTCGATTTTTCTTCCGACGCTTGTTCTACAGGTTCTTGTACTCCGCGTAACAGCGCTTCTAGATCTTCTTTTGTTTTATTTGTGTGTTCGCGAAACTCGGATTGCCGTTCATAGGCATTTTCAGCATTCCTTCTGCGGACTGCATCGTATCGTTGCAGTTGTTCGGCAGCGCTTGCAAATCCCATTACAGCATTCATAGCATTCACCTCCGTTTTAAAATTTTCGTTCAGGATTTTTACTTACTATTTTACGCAAAGTCATTTAATTAACCAATCCACCTAAAGAACGCATTCTTAATTATCAATTATTTCATACTGACTTGACATAGTCTTTTTTATTCTGAATCATTCTCATCCAACAGGTTAAAATTACTAGTCTTTGCAGTTTTCATTTCGGGTAGATACCCTTATAAATGGAAAGACAAACCTGCTATATATATCGAAATAAATAACTTACGATCAAAGTAAAACGTTAAATCCGTTGATTTCCGTTGCAGGTGAACGCTTTCCACGGAGCTCGCGGTGAGCTAATCCCGCAGGAAAAGCCGTAACGTAAAACGGCTTTTACGATCAAAAGCATAGTGTTGAAAGCATATCTTTGAATGATCATTAATTTGATATCAGCTGTAAATTTAGTCATTAAAAAACTGCACCTCCAATTGTTAGATTGTGTCTAACAATTGGGGTGCAGTTCAGTTAGGCGTACTTTTTAACATTCTACCAAGGAAGCATCACTCAGCAGTCTTACTGATTTTTGGCGGAGCTTCTCCTGGGATAGCAGGTTTTTCATTCGTCGGTTCTTCTGAAAACTTAGTTTCAACCATCTCTTTTTTGACGTTGGATTTGCCGTCTTTTCCTTCAAGACGATCAATCGTCCGTTCGATCGTTTTATTCGGTGTGGATAACGTGACGATGGTATCTCCAGTTTGTGCTTGCAACTCTTTCTCTGCAGTGTAAAACTCGAGCTCACCATCAGCCCGCATGATATACAGTAAAATGGATTGGTCATCCCTCTCCCGCAAGTACTGCGTGTAACTGTATTGATTCGTTAATAACGTTTTACGGAAAACAAAGCCTGAGGTCATGCGCTCTTCTAATTCGTTGATCGATAAATTGGGTGTGAACAGAAACTGGCCGGTCGTTAAATTGAACTGCTGTCCTGCACTGCGTTTATGCGTGGACGTTTGGAACAGTAAGTCACGCCCGAGATCTGGAGTGAAGTCTGCGCATACATGAGAATTGTAGACGTCCACTTTAGTCATTGCCAATATATACCGATACGGCGTCAAGTCCAAATGGTAGCCGGTATGCTCCGATAAAATATCTCCCATATAGGTCGGGAGACCGATTTTTCGGGCATTGGACAAGCCGCCCCAAGAATCTTCGACAACCAGCACTTGGTGTTCCGCCTCCTGAATGTTCTTGGCAAGTTCCGCTACGAAACGAGAACTTCCGATGAGCACAACGCCAGATTCTTCCGGTGTCGTCAAGTTCAACTTCTTGGCTAACCAGCCAATTGAAAAACCGTGCACGACAACAGTAGAAAATACGAGCGCAAATGTCAACGCCGTCAGTAGTTCGGCATCCTCGTAGCCGTTATCCAGCAAAATGGTCGCAAAATAACCGGACACCGTTAAGGCGACAATTCCTCTAGGAGCAATCCAACCGATCAGTGTCCGCTCCCGATTCGTTAGATCCGTACCGATCGTTGACAACCAAATCGATAGTGGTCGGACAATAAATAACATTGCCAGTACATAAAGCACGATCTTCGGATTCAAAATTTCAATTAAAATATGCGGATCAAGGGAGGCGGTCAACATGACGAAAATTCCGGAGATGAGCAATACGGAGATATTCTCTTTGAAATGCCGGATATCCTGCAAGGTCGTCAGTCGCATATTCGCCATCGTCATCCCCATTGCTGTTACAGCCAGCAAGCCCGTCTCGTGCATAATTTCATCAGAAAGCACAAAGACAAACAGCACGAGGCCGAATAAAATCGGTGCTTTTAAATATTCTGGAATCCTGCCTTTTTCAAACGCTGATCCTAACAAGCGGCTCGTTCCCCATCCAAGGAAGACCGAAAATAGTGAAGCTCCGACGAAGAGCATCATCGCTTTTGCTGTCACTTCATCATTGATAAATTTTATAGTTTCAAATGCGAAAACAGCAAGTAACGCACCAAATGGATCTACTACAATACCTTCCCATTTCAAAATCGCTGCAGGACGCGGTTTCAACCGGGCCTGCCTGAGTAAAGGCAAAATGACAGTAGGACCCGTGACGATGAACAAACCACCGATAATGAAGGCCACTTCCCACGAAAGTCCCGCGATATAATGCGCTGCCAATGAGCCTGCAATCCAGGCAATGAATGCGCCAATCGTTACGATTCGCGCAACCGGCCGCCCAAACCCTTTAATTTCCTTAAAGTCCAGATTCAAACTGCCTTCAAATAAAATAATAGCAACTGCAAATGTAATGATCGGTCCGTACAAGTCACCCATCGATTGCTGGGGATTGATCCATCCGAAAATCGGTCCGACCAGCAAACCGGCAATCGCCATAACTACAATTGCAGGCATCCTTGTACGCCATGCCACCCACTGGGACCCTACACCAATCAATACGACAAACATTAAATCCATCAACAATGAATTAAACATGCAAGGGTCTCCTCCTTCCTTATCTAGCAAGTAAATTCCACCGTTCCCCATTGTAATAAACTCTTTTCCATTTTCATAGGCTAAGAGGAACGTAGCAGGTTCAGAAAGGGTGGTTCCAATCGAACAACAAGTCAAAAAAAAAATTGCGATGTATCTCTCTATAACAGACGGAAAAGGAAGTTATCCTCTCCGACGTGCAGCCTCGTTGGCAAGCATCTTGAAAACTGAAGCAGAAGTCTTCTTTCTGCATGATCGAGAAACAGCAGTTCCTGAAGGTGATTTTGCTTGTTATCCAGTGGAAGGGCCTTCTTCCCTCATTCAGCTTATAACCCATCTGCAACCCGACCTTTTAATTCGAGACAGCGGTGTTAGCCATAAAGAAGAAGTGTCCAAGCTTCAAGATTTAGTCCCTAGTCTGCTGCACTTCGACGATTTTGGCGAAGGAGGACATCTTGCGGATTTAGTCATCCAAACATTATATGCAGAAACACATGAGCCGCTCCCAGACCATTACATCGTCGGCCATGAAATGTTTGCAGCAGACGCTTCACTCAAGCCGCACCACCAGGCGGGATTGAAGGAAAAGCCTTTCGCCTCTTCACCGCATCTCGTCATTTCATTTGGAGACGAGGATCCTGGTAACCTGACCTATCGCGCGTTGAGACATATTAAGCAATTACAAATCCCTCTGCACGTCTCTGTTTTAATTGGCTCAAATTATACTCATGACGTCAGTGAAATTCAAATGATGGCTCTCAGCCGCAGAAATACGAAAGTTCTTCGGTCACCTGACAATCGGGCAGAAATTTATTCGCAGGCAGATATGATTTTATGCGATGCCTGCTATACCCCTTATGAAGTCGCAACAATCGGTGTACCTTGTATTGTCCTTGCCCAAAACGAGTTCGAATCAAACCTGGGCTTCCCTACAGAGAGCCACGGCTTCATCCATCTCGGGCTCGGTCGTAAGGTGACACAGTCAAATTTGCTGAATGCCATCATGGAGCCGTTATTGCATGAGGCACGGAGAGAACGAGCTGTGAAGCGGCAACTTCAGTTGAATGTAGGCAATGGCGAGGAGAAAATCGTGGAGGCGATCCGCTATTTATTGGAGTTTCCAAAACGGACAAGATCAGGATATGTTACACTAAGGGAAAATGGTAGATAGGAGTTTTCCCAATGACTAAAAACCAAATCGAACAAGAGATTGCACAACTCAAAATGGACTACATCGGTTTGCAAGGCGATATCGAAAAACTAGAATCCACAGGTCACAGCAAGATGATCGAAAACGCGGAACGCCGACTAGCCGGCATGGAAGACCGCTTAGCTGAGTTGAACAAGCAGCTGGCTGAAGCAACAGAGTAAAACACCAAGGGGCTGTTCAAACTTTCTGAACAGCCTTTTTCGTTGCCGACAATCATGAATAACCCATTTGCGATCATAAACTCTAGTCAGCCGCTCATAACCAACCTCCTTGCGCTCATACTCCCTCTTCAAGCAATCATAACAGCACGGAACTCGCTCATAAAACCACTGCGCGCGCTCATACACGTACTTTTTCAGCTAAAAAAAGCTCACATAAAGTGAGCTTTAAGCCATAACATATTCCGTTGCTGCTTGGTCCTGCACTAATAGTTCCTTCAAATACTTCTTTGCACGGAACAAACGTGACTTCACCGTGCCGATGGACACTTTCATGATACCGGCAATTTCGACTAATGAATATTGATTGACGTAGAAATACTCGATAGTCTTACGGTAGATACCGTCCAGCTGTCCGATCTTCTGCTGAACCAACATTTGAATATCATTTTGTTCAATCAATTCCACAGGAGTTTTTGCATCACTGGGAACCAAATCTAGAAGCGGAACGTCTAATGTATCAGGCTGGTTCATCACGTACTGGCTGTGTCGTACATTTTTTCGGTAGCGATCTCGGAATGTATTCATACAAATCGTTGTCAACCAAGCTTTCATGCGATTGACTTCGTTCATTTCACCACTGTATCGAACCACTTTCACCCAAACATCTTGCATGAGATCTTCTGCTTCTTCTTTATTTCGAGTCAATTTAAGACATAAATGATATAAGTATCGGCCATATTCTTCATATAATGCGTTTAAGTCAGTATTCATAATAAGTACCTCCGTTTGAACTGGTACCTTTATTATGTCAGACATCTACATTACTAACTATTGCTTTCTCTTTCAGCAACCTTACATTTCTGTAAGGTTGCTTTATCTTTATTCAGCAGAAGACTCCCACCTTTATAGGTGGTAAGATGAATGCAGTTTTTTTCCTGTTCAGAGGGTGTTCAAACGCCTGTTGAACAAAGATAAAGCCTCCGGCGGATGTCACTTAAGCTTCGATTAACTCTTCTTGTTCTTTTGGTTCCTCGCGTTTCGTGATCCGCAAACGCAGAATACGCGTCCTGTCCATCTCTTCAATCTCAAATACTAAAGAGTCGAAAGTGAACTGCTCGCCTTTTTCGGGGATATGTCCAATTTCCGAAAATACAAAACCACCAATCGTTTCATGGTCGGTCGGCAACTCGACATCAAGCAACTCGATCACATCTTCAATCCCGAGACGTCCTTGGCACACCAGACAGTTTTCATCCTTTTCAAAGACCATTGACTCTTCTTCAACGTCCGTTTCGTCTTCTATATCCTGTCCAATCATCTCTTCAATAATATCTTCCTGCGTGACGATCCCCAGTGTTCCGCCGTATTCATCCAGCACGATGGCCATATGCTTTTTCTGTGTCAGCATGCGTTTGAATACCAATTCCACACTCGCTGTCTGCACGACAAATAAAGGTTCATGGTCAATCATTTCTGAGAACTTCTTCTCGGGATACATCGACCATTCAATCAACATTTTCGAATAAAAAATACCGACAACCTTGTCGATACTTTCCTCATATACCGGATAGCGTGTATAAAAATACTGCAGTACAACATCTCGAACGTCTTCATATGTGGAATCCATCGATAAAGAAATGACATCCGTCCGATGGGTTTCCATCACATCCATCACATCTTTTTCACGAAAGTCCAGAACACCTTTCAAACGAATCGATTCATCCTGACCGAACGTTCCTTCAGTAGATGCGATATCTACCATAGAACGTACGTCTTCCTTCGTAAGCGTCGCTTCTGTTACAGCCCCTTTAGAAATCAGTCGAACGAAGAAATTGGTAAACAGGGCCAGTATTGCAGTCAATGGAATGAGTAATTTAACGAGAAATGTAATGGGCGGTGCAACGACATAAGCGATTCGATCCGCGAAAGTAGCAGCGATCGTTTTCGGCAGCACTTCACCGAATATAATCAGAACCACCGTCAGTATTCCCGTCATGATCCCAACACTCAAGCCTTTATCAATTGCGATCATCGTTACGATTGTGGGCATCAAAATGTTCGCGATATTATTGCCGATTAATATGGCCGTAATCATCCGATCCGGCTTTGAAATTAATTGCCGTAATTTAATTGATTTCTTATCCCCTTGATCTGCACGCAGCTGAATCTTCATGCGATTCACAGCAGTCAAAGCGGTTTCACTTCCCGATAAAAAGAAGGACAAAAACAAACAAAGTCCTAATGCAATAAACAATTGCGTCTCCCCCAGCATCTTCTTCATTAAGCTTAGTTAATAAAATATGATATTCCCTAAATTTCTCAACTTCTTATTTCAATAGTATAGCACAAAGTCAAAACGATCCGTTAATTCGAAACAGACCTGCACACCCACTTTTACACATCGTTTCCCTTCTTACTAAGCGTCTAAACCTTATCGTTCATGAAATTCTGCTATACTGTGGAATATAAAATACGTACAGAAATGAGGGCTTCACATGAGCACATTACAAACATTGGATCACTATTTCACAGAAAACCGTGAGCGTCACATGGAAGAACTGAAAGCATTTTTGGAAATTCCAAGCATTAGTGCTTTATCGGAACATCAACCGGATATGCAAAGGGCTGCTGAATGGTTGGCAAGCGCTTTTAAAGACACAGGTCTTGAGAATGTGTCAATTGAGGAAACAGCCGGGCAGCCTGTCGTCTATGCCGACTGGCTGCATGCGGAAAATCAGCCAACTATTCTGATCTATGGCCACTATGATGTACAACCTGTCGATCCCCTTCATTTATGGGAAACACCACCGTTTGAGCCATCCATCCGTGATAATAAATTGTATGCACGCGGTGCGAGTGATGACAAAGGGCAAGTGTTTATGCATGTGAAAGCGATCGAGGCCCTGATGAAATTAGATGGAAAGCTTCCTGTTAACGTTAAGCTCATCATTGAAGGCGAAGAAGAAATCGGAAGCCCTAGCCTCGAAGCGTATATTCGGGAAAATCAGAACAAGCTGGCTGCTGATTTGATCGTCATTTCCGACACAGGTATGTACGGGCCCGGACAACCTGCCATTTGCTACGGACTGCGCGGCTTAGCCGGCGTACAAGTCGATGTGAAAGGTCCTAAAGGAGATCTTCATTCAGGATTGTACGGCGGAGGTGTACAAAATCCAATTCACGCCTTAGTTGAAATCTTGGCTTCGTTCCGAGACAAAGAAGGTACGATTGCGATTGATGGTTTTTATGATCAAGTTCGAGATCTGACAGACGAAGAGCGTTCTGCATGGGCAGCTTTAGACTTCGATAAGGAAGCGATTAAAAAGGAAGTCGGCGTGAAGGAGCTTACCGGCGAACCCGGCTATTCTTATACGGAACGTACGTGGGCTCGTCCTACATTAGAAGTCAATGGCGTATTCGGTGGATTTTCAGGAGAAGGAATCAAAACGGTTCTGCCGTCGGAGGCAGGGGCAAAAATCACTTGCCGATTAGTACCCGATCAAGATCCTGATGATATTGTCGCTAAGTTGCGCGCGCATATCAAAAAACATGAGCCTGTCGGTTGTACGGTGACGGTGACCGATTTCGATAAAGGAAAACCTTATTTGACGCCTTATGACCACGAGGTAATTCAAGCAGCAGGAAGAGCTTATGAACAAGTGTATGGCGTACCGACTGTTTATACCCGTGGCGGCGGTTCCATTCCGATCGTAGCTGCTTTTGATGAAATTCTTAACTTGCCTGTCGTTTTGATGGGCTTCGGTCTCGATACAGAAAACTTCCATGCACCGAATGAACATTTTCATTTGGAAAACTTCGACAAGGGCTTGCGCGTGATCAGCACTTATTATGGAGAAGTTGAAAAGCTTGGGCTTTGAAGTAATAGCGAGCTGTAATTAAAGGAAGCGGTAAGCGGTAAGCGGTAAAAGCATCGTTGATCTGCGTTCCATCTGGAGCGTAAATCCCCGGACAATCAGCCTATATTATTTTGCTTTATTTTTCCCTCTGGCACTATCCAGACCAACTATTTCTGTATTTTGCCTACAAGTCAAAACAGGCTGTCCTCAACAATACGAGGGCAGCCTGTTTTTGTTTATTCCACTGAACCTTCTTCACTGTCGCCGAAATACGTGATGATTTCTTCGACAGGCTTGCGCGGGTTGGCTTTGGGAGCTGCGTCGAAATAGCCGAATTGGAGCATGCTGATGATTCGTTCACCGGGGTGTATACCTAAGCGTTCACGGAATTTCGGGTTGTCCAGGAAGCCTGGTGTCTTCCAGCATGTCCCGATTCCCTTATCCCATGCCAGCAATTGAATGTTTTGAATCAACATGCTAGCTGCCGCGTAATCCTCTAGACGCTCTTTTTGACGAGCGTCTTCAGGCACGATAACAAAAACGGCTGCACTGGCAGACGTAAACTTTTTCATTTGCTTTTCTAAGTCTTCATCCGAAAGCTGCTTCCAGTTCGCCACGCCGAATTCTTTCAACACGTCCAGAATTTGCTCATATTGCTCGCCTGCTGCTACAACTAAGCGCCAAGGATTCCGGTTTCCATGGTTCGGTGCCCAAACGGCATCTTCTATAATTTCTGGTATAATTTCAGGTTCGATTGGCTGTCCGTTAAAGCTTTTGATCGAACGCCTTGAGATAATGGCTTCTCTTACCGATAATGCTTGTTCATTCAAACTCAACCTTCTCCTTTGTAAGTAAAGTATTTAGCTACAAGTATACCCCAACTATATAGGTTGTTACTAGAGGCTAAGCGAAAACACTTCGATTCAACGACCGTGACTCAAGAAAAGTTGTCGTTAATTTTGAAGAAAATATACGTGGCATTGGGCGAATAGGCATAAGAATCTTTATAATCCCACGTTCGGTGATATGCATTATAAGTATGGGCATTGACAAGCGGTATCCTGCCATCTTTAGCTGTGACGATGGTCGAATGATCAAATCGCCCATCGCCCTGGAAGTCATAGGCGATGACGTCACCGAGTCCGAGCTCTTCCGCCGAACCGACTTGCGTAGCTGTCAATCCTTTTTTAGAAGTGGCTAAATACCAGCGCAATGAATGGGCGACGGTGAAACTGAAACTCCACGTCCCATTGCGCATCCACCATCCTTTTTCACGGTTCGGATAGCCATGCATCGGTGCACCGCCTGCCAATAAACACTGCGATATATAATTCGTGCAATCATCCTCCACGATCGGAAAAGCAGGATTTCTGCTATTCCACCATTTATCTGCATATCGGACAGCCGCTAATCGATCATACAAAAAAACCCCTCCTTGCCAAACTATATGACAAGAAAGGGCAGCTCATTAATGATTTAATACTTTAGACAAAAAGTTCCGGGCACGCTCTGTGTTAGGGTTTGAGAAAAACTTGTCAGGTGATGCTTGTTCCACGACTTTTCCTTCTGCCATGAAAATGATTTCATCACAGATCTCTTTCGCGAATCCCATTTCATGGGTCACCACCACCATCGTCATCCCATCTTCTGCCAGCTTACGAATTGCATCCAGCACTTCCGTAACCATTTCAGGATCCAGTGCAGATGTCGGTTCATCAAACAACATCACCCGAGGTTCCATTGCTAACGCTCGAGCAATCGCTACTCTCTGTTGCTGCCCGCCAGACAGTCTATTTGGGTACGCATCAAATTTGTCACCCAAACCTAATGAAGTCAGAAGTTCTTTCCCTCTCTTCTCCGCCTCTCCTTTACTCAGCCCCTTGACGTTTATTGGAGCTAACGTCACATTTTGAAGTGCAGTCAGGAATGGATAGAGATTAAAGCTTTGAAACACAAACCCAATTTCCGATCGCGCTTTATTAATATCTACTTTTTTATCATGGATGGAGATCCCATCTACAATGATTTCTCCATTATCGATTGGTTCTAACGCATTAATTGTACGAATCAACGTGGATTTGCCTGCACCACTCGGACCGATAATCGCCACTACATGGGATTTAGGCACTTCCAACGAAACATCAGTCAGCACTTGATTCGTACCAAATGTTTTATTGACATTTTTTACAGCAATCATTTACGGCACTCCTTCACATCGGCAATCATCAATTTTCCCTCGAAAAAAGTCGTTTTTCAATAACACGGATAATCATGGACAGTGTAAATGTCATAGCAAAATAGACAAAACCAACGAATGTCCATACTTCGATTGAACGGAATGTGGTAGAGACCAGGTTTTTCGCATTCAACGTCAATTCCGTTGCACCAATTACAGAAATTAGTGAAGAGTCTTTAATGAGCATGATAAATTGTGAAGCAAGCGGTGGAAGAACTCGACGGAATGCCTGTGGCAAAACGATGAGCCGCATAGCCTGCCAATAACTCATACCCGAAGAACGGGCCGCTTCCATTTGACCTTTCGGCACACCTTGAATTCCGGAACGAACGATTTCCGCAATGAAGGCTCCTGTAAAAATTGCCAAACCGATGATGGCCCCCCAATAGGAGCCTAACTTCAAAAATTGGCCTAATACAAAGAAAATCCAAATCAGTAAAACTAACAGCGGCACGCCACGCATGACTTCTACATAAGCTGAAGAAATTAGACGGATAAATTTATTCCTGGAGATCCTGCCCATTCCGAATATAATACCGATCGGAATAGCAAGAAGTAAAGCAATCGCTGAAATTTCAAGCGTCTTTAATGTCCCTTCAATAAAAATATCCTTGTTTTGAGAGATGACACTGAAGTCATAATCATAGCTTCCCATATTAATCTTCCGTAACCTTCGTCAGCCAGTCACTTTCTTCAAACCAGCGCGTTCTGGATTCCAATTCTTCCGGGCTATCGATGTAGCCATGCAAAAATGAATTCAACCATTGCAATGTTTCAAAATCATTTTTCTTCACAGCAATCCCCAGATTTTCAGCAGAAAGCAAACCTTCTACCTGATGTACTTGTCCTTCATGCTCCAAGCGCCATACCGCGATAGCCGGCTCATCGTAAACGACTGCGTCAGCTTGTCCTGAACCCATTGCTGTAGCAGCTAAAGGGAAATCTTCAAAGTCCACGACTTCAGCATTTTTGAATTGAGATTTCGCCAGTAACGCACCTGTTGTTCCTACGCCCACTGCAATTTTCTTTCCTTTTACGTCCAGCTCTTCCCAAGACTTAACATCTTTATTGGCAGCTGGAACCATGATCGCCTGACCTGTTTTGTAGTAAGGATCCGACATACCGACCGCCAGTGCACGGTCTCCTCGAATCGTCATCCCTGCGATGACCATATCTACTTCTCCGGTTTGGAGCGCTGGTACTAAGCCGTCAAATACGAATTGTTTAAACTCCACGTCAACTTTCAACCATTCACCAACTGCATTTGCCAAGTCGATGTCATACCCTACATAACCGCCCTCTGTGCTCTTCATCTCAAAAGGGAAATAACCCGGTGCGATCCCGACCACCAGTTTCTTCTTGTCCTGGATGTTCTTTAAGGTGGATTTCTCTGTTGTGCCTGCTCCACCTCCGTCATTATTACTACAGCCTGCAATAATTAATACGAGAATGAGTAAAAGTGCCGAAACTGTCTTTTTCATTCGTTTCCCCTTCTTTCTTTAAAGTGATGTCAATCTTCTAAATTAAAATAATTATAAGTTATTGGAAGAGAGCTGTCTACAGCTGTTTGAATAGTATATTCATAGTGCAATGAATATTTTTTTAACTCAATTGGCTATAGCCTGCTACCGATGTCTTTTAGTATACTTAATATACAACACGGTGAATAAATATACAATAGCTATTATAAAATAATCATAAATTCTCTAATTTTTGAGGATTTATCGGGTAAGAACAGAATTTATTTATCATTAAAAAATGGCAGTTCCCGAAGAAATTCTTCAAGAACTGCCATCTGCTATTCTATATATGGAGCATAGGGGGCTCGAACCCCTGACCTTTGCACTGCCAGCGCAACGCTCTCCCAGCTGAGCTAATGCCCCTCGTTTCTGATACAATATAGAGTATAGCAAGTGTTCGATGAAAAGACAATAGGCAAGAAAGGTGGTAGGACAGATGCAGCATGCAGAAAGAGAACTGACCGAATCCGTGGTATTATGCGATTCAAAGGGTCTTCTCAATCCTGAGTCAATTGGATTTGCCCGAAGTCCTTTAGTAATCAGTAATCTCAAAGGGCAGTTTATGAAAAAGAAAAGGTGGAATTATTGGTGTATTTATGGAGAAGATTTATTATTTTCTACGTCAATTGTTCATCTGGACCATAAAGCTATTTGTCAAATTTACATACTAGATTACGAAACCCAGCGATTCTATGAAAAGTATCTGACCTTGCCACTGGGTAGACGTGTCAAAATGCCCGAAGAACCTTTGAACAGCATCAAGTTCATTCATGACCAACTTACTGTTCAGTTCGTCCACATGCAAGGTGAAACGCATCTGTCTGTCACTATTCCTGACTTCGACAACGAAACGTTGCATGCAGATCTGCACATCATCCATCCTGAAAAAGATGAATCATTGAATGTCGTCATTCCAAAAAGTCGCGACATTTTCCATTTTACTTCCAAACACGCCATTTTACCTACCGGTGGCTTTGTAAAAATTGGCGATCGACGATACGATTTCAATCCCTATTACAGCTTCGCGGTCCATGATTATGGCCGAGGTGTTTGGAGCAGTATGACGGATTGGAGCTGGGCGATGGCATCCCAACGGACAGGCGGAAAACGAGTGGGCTTGAATCTAGGCGGAGGCTGGACAGACGGCACAGGCTTAACAGAAAATGCAGTGTTTGTGGAAGGGACAATGTATAAGATCCACGAAGATGTATTATTTGAAAGAAATATTGAAAACCCCTTAAATCCTTGGCGTATTCAATCAAAATTTTCAAATGATGTCAACTTAACATTCAAACCATTCTTCCAGCAACATACACTTGATCGTTATTGTATTCGCAAGATGTCAGTTAATCAAATGGTTGGTTATTATCACGGAAAGATTCGTCTGCCGAATGATCAAATATTGCCGATCAGACAAATGCTCGGTTCCATTTTACAGCGCACAGATCGATAATCCAGGCATTTAGGCATACTCTATTCTCTTCATACCTTGAATTTGTGGTTTAGCTCCAGCCTTTTCAGGTCATAATATAAGTACTATGAACTTTGAAAGGGTGGCGCTCATGTCATTTTTACGAATGGTATCAATTGTGGGTTTTTCATCAGTTTTAATTTTGGGAGGCTGTTCTTCGAAAAAAGAGGCACCTAATAATGACGATCCGACAATCGGTTACGAAGATGAAGATAAAGGCAGTTCCATTAACACAGGGGACGGTTACGGTTTCACAGACTTCGATTTGTCGATCAAGAAAGACGGCAAGAAGATTGAAGTCGATTATGAAGACGTCAAACCTTCCGATGCGGAATACATCAATGAGTTTCAGGAAGTGAACAAAGAAGGCAACGATGCAATTGATAGTATGCACAAGATGTTTATGGAAGTTCTGCTAGACAGTGATACGACAAAAGAAGAAGCAATCGAGAGAATTTTGAAATGGTACGGACTTGATGATTATGATGAGTTCGAACTAGACGTGAAGTATACAGATAATAAATCGCTAGACATTGAAGAGAAGAAATAACACAAAAAGCCATCGATCCTTCATTGGATCGATGGCTTAATTTATGGATAAACATCAAAATAATAAGTTGGAATCCAAAAACCATGAGTAGTACATTGGCTTACGATACAGACGAGACGCTTTCCGTGGGACGTGGATAAGCCGCTTCCTTCGCTTCGCTCAGTCCGGGGTCTCATCATTCGAGCTAAATCCCTCAGGAAAAGCCGTCACGAAGAACGGCTTTTGCGAGCATAAGCAAAGCGTTGGGAGCAAAATCCTTGCTTTTCGCCCGTCTTTCGCTTCAATCCCTATAATGTGAACTGTTATACATAGCGAACTCACTGTATGTAGTATGAGTTTTCGTTTCTTTGGATTGAAAAAATCTGTGCATATACTTGGACGTTGGTTCATGTATTTACAACTATTCATATTAAGCAATCGACTCACTAACTTCAGGGAAATACGCTAGTTGATCGTAGTGGAAGGCGGCGACTCCTGCGGGATTAGCGCGACAGGTGAGACCCCGCAGGAGCGGTAGCGACGAGGAGGCTCACCGCGCGCCCCGCGGAAAGCGTCCGCCTGGAACATAGATCAACGGTGCCTTTACCCTTCACAACTTTTGGATAAGAACTCACATCATTTATCCCTGATATAACAGCGAACAGATGGCTTTTTTGCATTCAATCTATATTTTCCAGCATGTCGTAGAACATTCCTTTGCGTTCGAGTAACTCCGCATGGCTGCCTGATTCCATGATTTCTCCGTCCGCCAGCACATAGATCCTGTCTGCTTTACGGATCGTGTTCAAGCGATGAGCGATGATGAAGCTAGTCCGGCCTGTAGTCAAGCGTTCCAGCGCCTCTTGTATCGCTAGTTCTGTCACAGTATCGATACTGCTGGTGGCTTCATCCAATAGTAATAACTTTGGATCTGCCACCAACGCGCGGGCAATGGAAAGCAGTTGTTTCTGACCTTGGGAAATTTCTTCTCCTCCTGCAGTCAACACCGTATCATAGCCTTTAGGCAAATTGCTGATGAACGCATGCGCATTCGCCTGCTTTGCGGCTTCTTCCACTTCTTCATCGGTTGCATCCAACTGTCCATAGCGAATATTCTCCCGCACAGTTGCTTCGAATAAAAATGGATCTTGTAAAACGAATGCCATCTGACTGCGCACAGATTGCCGCGGCAGCTGATCGATCGGCACGCCATCCAGCAAGATCTGTCCGCCATCCACTTCATAAAATCGAGAAAGCAACTGCATGATCGTCGTCTTGCCAGCTCCGGTTGCTCCGACAAAAGCGGCCGTTTCGCCTGGTTTGACGTGAAAGTTAATCGAATTGAGAATCACTTCCTCATCGTAGCCAAATGTTACGTCGCGGAACTCAACATCTCCTTGAAGCGTGTAAGTTTGTTCAGCGACCTCATCCTTCTCTACTGGCTCGTCCATAATTGCAAAGACACGTTCCGCTCCTGCGACTGCAGATAACACGGTATTGAATTGATTGGCTAAATCATTGAGAGGTCTTGTGAACTGTCTCGCGTATTCGCTGAAAATAACAATTGTCCCTACCGTTACACCGCCGTACCCTGTCACCGCAAGCAAGCCGCCCACACCGGCCACGATGGCAAACGACATATTATTCAGCGTGTTCATCACTTTCGGAATGAATCCCGAATACGTCTGAGCCCAAAACCCAGCCAATTTTAAACGCTCACTTTTTTCAGCGAATTCGTCAATGACATTCTGCTCTCGAGAAAATGCTTTGACTACACGTTGACCTGATACAGTTTCTTCGATCATTCCATTCAACTCACCAATCGCCCGCTGCTGCTCTTTGAATAAAATACCTGTCCTTCTTGTGATCCAGCGCATCGCAAGAAACATCAACGGCACAATAATCATCGTCAGCAACGTCAATAACGGACTTAAATAGAGCATAATGGACACCGTACCGACCAATGTCAATACACTCGAAAACACTTGGATAAGCGAAGAGTTCAAGGTCTGACTGACACTTTCAATGTCATTGGTCATACGACTCATCAATTCGCCATGCTGTCGTTTATCGAAAAAGCGAATGGGCAACTTCTGCAGCTGACCGAATAAGTGAGTCCGCATCCGATAAACCGTTTGTTGAGCAATACCGACCATCCAGTAGTTCTGCAAGTACGTCGCAACGGAAAAACTGGCATAAACAGTAAGCAACCAGCCGATTTGCATTCCCAAACCATCCACTTTCTTCGGAATGATGTAGCGATCAATAATATTCCCGATCATCAAGGGACCGACCAAAGCTAGAGCAGAACTGGCGAAAACAAGAAACAATACGGCAATGAGCAGACCGCGTTGTTGATCGATTAATCGCCAAATACGCAAGAGTACCGATTTCCAATCGCCTGCCTTCTGAACTTTTTTACGACTGGATTTACTTAAATCATCCTTACCGATAATCGGTTCATAGCCAAATGGCTTGGTAAAAGGCTTCACCATCATTCCACCCCTTCCGCCTGTTGCGACTGCACGATTTTCCGGTAGAAAGAGGAAGAATTCAGCAGTTCATCATGCGTCCCATGACCGACGATTTTTCCATCTGAAAGCAATAACACCGAATCTGCAATTTGTGCGGTCTGAATCTTTTGCGTAACAATGAACATCGTCGTATTTTCCTCCGCGAGAGCTTCCCACAACGCCGCTTCCGTTTTCACATCCAACGCACTGGTGCTATCGTCTAAAATCAAAATCGATGGTTTCCGAATCAACGCACGAGCAATTGACAGACGCTGTTTCTGACCTCCGGATAAATTGACGCCTTTCTGTCCGACTCGTGTGTGATAACCATCGGTAAACCGCATGATCGATTGGTGGATTTGTGCTTTCTTCGCAGCTTCCTCCACTTCCTCCAGACTAGCTCCTTGCTTACCCCACGCTAGATTGTCAATGATTGTCCCGGTAAACAACATAGATTGCTGAGGTACATAGCCAATCATCTTCCGCAACGTATCAAGCTGCCACTCCCCTATTTTCTTGCCGCCGACCAAAATAGTACCATTTGTCGCCTGGAACATCCGCGGTATCAACTGCAACAGTGTAGATTTACCGGAACCTGTCGCGCCCATAATCACAAGCTTTTCACCTGGTCTCACTTCAAAAGATATATCTTGCAGTACATATTCATTCGTATCGGGATAGCGGAATGAAACCTGTTCAAAACGTACTGCGGAAGCACCATCGTATGAATTATCCGTGGCTTCAAGCACCTCCAGCTGATCGTCCGTCGTCAACAATTCTTCCATTCTCTCAGAAGATGCTTTAGCGCGCGAAAAGATCACAATCAAAAAGGAGAACATGGAAAATGCACTCGTCATGCGCATCGCATAGTTGACAATCGCCACAACGTCTCCTACAGGCATTCCGGAATTTCCTACTTCATCCGCTCCGAACCAAAGCACCGCCATGAAACTGGCATTCATAATAAACAACAATACAGGCAAAATCAATTCCATTAAGCGCATTGCATGGACACTGTCTTTCTTCAAGTCTCCAGCAGCTTTTGAAAAACGACTCGTTTCGAATGCGCCACGCAAATAGGCCTTAATCAGCCGAACTGCCTGCAAGTTTTCTTGTACCAATCGATTGACCGAATCAAGACGACGTTGGACTATTCCAAAGAGCCGCACTCCTTTGCGGGCCATGATGACCAGAAAAATCGCTAAAAATGGCGCTCCTGCCAATAAAAAAATGGCTAACTTCGGATTGACAACGAACGCCATGGCAAGACTTCCGAACACCATCAGAGGAGCCCTCGCCATGATGCGCAGCCCCATGAACAATGCATTTTGCACAAGTGTCACATCGCTCGTCAGTCGGGTGATAAGGCTGGATGTCGGAAAGCGTAAAAAAGCAGTGAGCGACATTGTCTGCACTCTTTTAAATAACGCCTGACGCAAGTCAAACCCAAAGCTCTGCGCCGCATGTGAAGCGAAATAGGAGTTGACGACTCCTGAAAAGAGCGCAACGAAGGCAAGGCCCATCATGACAGCTCCCCATAGTCCGACAGCGCCGAGGTCTTCCTGCATGATGCCTTCATCTATAATTTTACCGATCAGCAAAGGTTGGATCAGTTCGACTGCCAATTCCAAAAGCATTAGGAATATAGCGATCATCATAGACCATTTATAAGGTAACGCAAAACGAAAAACCGTCTTCATCTGTTCCACCTCTTACTCCCCAACTGTATTTCATTTATTTTATTATGTCATATTCAATCGCGGGGTGTACAGATGAAGACGCTACATATCATACGGCTCATACGGCACTACCGGCTCTGGCGGCGGCACAGTTTTTTTCTTACTGTCACCGCCTATGGATAACCAAACTACACCGAGCAACATGATTATGGCGCCGCTTATTTGCCACCCTCCCATCATTTGGCCAAGCCAAAGGACCGAGACTACCATTGCTGTGAGCGGTTCGAAACAAGACAGTACACTTGTCTCTACAGGAGTGATGAACGTCATGCTTTGTAAAAACAGGATGAAGGCGAGCGTTCCCATGATGGTGACAAGTAGCAACATTCCCATCATCGGACCATCTAACAGCAAGGAAAGATTCATTAAAAAGGACGGGAGATTGATGATAAACAACACTACCCCGCCGATGAACATCCCCCAGCCCACGACCAGCAATACACCCCATTCAGCCATTAAAACGACTGGATACAACGTATAGAACGTAAAGGCAAATCCAACTACTACTCCCCAAATAATCGCTTCCGTATTCAATGTAATACTGGAAAACGAGCCATTCGTCAGCAGTAGATATAAACCGAATAAAGCTACAACCATGCCGATCACTTGGCCCGCAGGAGGAAAGGACCTCTGTGCAGCGGAGAGTAAAATGATGATGTAGACCGGCGCGACGAATTGAAAAAGCGTGGCCACGACCGCGTCACTATGCGCAATTGTCTGGACGAAGCCGAACTGAACACCCAGCATGCCAAAGACACCGAACATGACCATTTTGCGTAACCAAAGCTTTTGCCTCATTGGCCGTCCCACTTGCACCCCTTTAGCTTTCAATAAGAAGAGGAGAGCAGCGCCGGCAATCATCAAACGCAGAATCAGCAGCATGGAAACGGAAATATCACTATTATGCAAAATCCATTCCATCATGGGTCCTGTAGCCCCCCACAACATGGAACCGACAATAATCATCATTATCCCTTTCAATCGCATCATAAACCATTCCCCCTAATGAAAGAAATCAACTATCCATCATAATTTATAGTATAAAGTTCATACATACTATATAGACATAGATGATTTTTATACTATAATAGTTATATAGTAGAATCGGAAAGGAGCATTCACTAATGAATACAATTAACTTCCCGGAAACTAAAGAACAAACCTCATTAGTCAATAGTCTCGATAAATTTCAGTTAGTCACTCATACAGACAGTGAGGGACTAATAACCTATGCAAACCAAAACTATCTGACGATCAGTGGCTGGACACCTAAACGAATTATTGGGAAATCCATTTGGCAAATGTTCTCAGATGATCCGAAGAACCAACAAACCGTCAACTCGATTTGGGATTGTCTGTTATCCGGAAAGTCATGGTCCGGAAAAGTGGAAAAAATGACTCGCGGAGGCGAACCATTTTATGTTAACACGCTCGCCGTCCCTACCATGTCAGAAGACGGAGAACTGCAATCCACCCTCTTCGTAGAGCTGGATATTACAGAAGATATCCGTCTGCAAGAAAAATTAAGTGAAATCGCGTTTATTGATATAGAGACCGGTCTAATGAGCCGGCATAAACTAGAGCAAGTTGTGAATGAATCGATTAAACTAGGCCAGCATTTCTCATTCGTTTATTTGACGATCGACCATTATTTCTCTATGAAAGAGCAGCAATCCCCAGAATTTGAGACAGAGCTAATTCAAGAGTTCACCAACCGTCTGAAGCGATACTTCCAAGACAGCCCAGTGGCACGCATTGATACGAATAGTTTTGTCGTGCTGACCGCTTTCGGTGATTGGTACATACAAGGTTTGTATGACTTCTTGAAACAACAACCGATTTACTTGAGTCACAATGCACAGACGCTTTCGGTTAGCGGCGGTATCGTTCGGTATCCGGAAGATCAACAAACGTATATGCAGCTATACAAAGTGGCCATAACTGCTGCCGATGATGTCATCAGCCAAGGCGGAGGACGAATTGCTTCGTTGTCTGCTGAATCCCATAAAATTCTGAATCGTCGTTTAGAAATCGATCGAAAAATGTACACTGCATTGGACCGTAATACGTTACAAGTCGCCTATCAGCCCCAACTCGATATCAAAAGCAACAGCATTAATTGCTATGAAGCGTTAATCCGTTGGGAAGATGAAGAGCTGGGTGTCATCAGTCCGGACGAGTTAATTCCTATTGCGGAAGAGAATGGCTTGATCGAAGAAGTTGGTGCATTTGTGGCAGAAGAAGCGATGACGTTTGCGACGAAATGGCATCGCGCCGGCACAGAAATGAACATCTCGATCAACTCTTCCATTCGAGAATCCCTAAATCCACAGTGGAAAAACCGTCTACTCTCTATCTTAAATGAAACAGGCTGTCCGGCAAATAAAGTCTCTTTAGAGTTCACGGAGAAGTTCGCGCTTAAGGCAGAAGAAGAACAATCTGTGATTACCCAAATGTCGGAACTCCAAAGCCTCGGTCTGCAATTTACGCTTGATGATTTCGGCTCAGGCTATGCGTCTCTACGCTATTTACAGCACTTGCCGATCACAAGCATTAAATTTGATCGCGTGTTCATCGACACTTTACTAAGCAATTCGAAAACACAACAATTGATCGAAGGTATGATTCAATTCTCTAAGACAATGAATTTGTATACGATCGCAGAAGGCGTGCGCAATGAACAGCAATTCGAATTGCTGAAAGAAATGGGCATCGACGCGGTCCAAGGTCATTTTATAGGAAAGCCGGTACCTGCAGAGCAGATTGAAATCAAATAACTGTTTTTGACCAAATGAGATGGAGCTCCTTTCATAAAGAAAGGGCTCCATTTTTTTCGTGCAAATTTTAATTGGTACTGCTACTTAAAGCTTAATGGACGAATTGCGAAAAGACAACCTTTTCATTCCTTTTCCAATTCATCTAACAACGTAAAATCATCCAATGAATAGCTTTTTATTTCATTTGCAGCAATCGTGTAAACGGTGTCTCCGCTGTAAAGCAGGCGCTGAACCTCTTTTTCCCAATCCACATAATCGTTTGAAAATTTTTCCGTCAGGTCGGCTTTTTCAATAATTCCTTTGTCTGCCGATATTTCGTAAATCATCGCCCCAGCCTTTTCAGAATTCAAGAAATTTTCACCTTTGACTTCCCGATAGATCGTAACCGGAAATCCGTACAAATTCCTTGCCGGATGTAAAAACAAAGCGTGATGATCATGTTGGACAGGTGAATACGTACCTTGACCGCCAATGATTTCAGTTGCCTTTTCTTTCGGATTCGCGAAGTCCGTGACATCAAACAATGAAATCTTCATACCTTGTGTTTGAATGATCGGCTCGCCACCTTGAGGATTTTTCTTGGCTACTGTTTCGTAACCGAACCCAAGCAAATGCCTTTCGTCCAATGGATGTAAATAGTTGCTGAATCCGGGGATCTTTAATTCACCGAGCACTTCAGGGTTCTGCGGGTCTTCAACGTCCATCACAAATAAAGGATCTGTTTCACGGAATGTCACCATATAGGCTTTATCCCCCATGAACCGTGCCGAATAAATCCTTTCATTTTTCGCAAGATTTTCAACAGATCCAACTTGCTTCATTTGGTTATCTAAGATGAATAAATGGTTTTTCGCGATGTTTTTCTCATCCCAGAGATTGCCTTCCGTTGTGACCGCTCGAAAGTATCCGTTATATTCATCCATGGAAAACTGGTTCAAGATGGTGCCTCTCATTTGCGCTGCCTGCAAGAAATTGATGGCCGTTCCATTCAGCCTAAATTTGAAGACTTCGCTGTTTCCTTGCGTAGCTTGGTTTCCATAGAGAGTGGCTATCAAATAGACATGATCCTTCGACATATAGAGTTGTTCGCCGCTGCCAAGATAGGCCTTCGTCTCGACACCACTCTTGTCACCCGAATGAATATCGAGTGCTGTGATAACAGAATACGACGGTTCCATTGCACCTGGCAAAATGGAGACTTGATCGATCTTCATTGGCTGCACCGAATGGTCGTCCGCGGAGTCAAACACCTTTGGCAACAACTCTTCACCCTCAGGCAAATCGTTCTGAATCCAATACATCGGACGATTATTCGTCACCATATACACATGCCGGCCAATTTTTCGTGTCCCTATGATATAGCCTTCCGCTCCTGTTTCACGAATTAGCTTCGGCTGCTTTCGGTCCGTCACATCGTACACCCGAATCACGGATAACTCTTGTGTCGGCATCATCCGTTTCGCTTCATCAGCGGTAACAGGTTGATCGTGCTGCTTGCTGCCGATGACTACGAGAAGATTGTCGTCTACATATAGTTCTCTTGGATAAAATGTCCCGTCAAAGCCCGTGATGCTGGCATTCACTAGCTTCCTCGGTTTACGGATATCGGTAATGATCAACTGCTCGTAGTTCGTGATATCGTAAATGAATTTACCATCCGTTTTCACAAGATCCGCTTCATCCACACCCTCAACTTGCTGATTCGTTTGAGAATAAGCAGCACCACCTTGGCTAGACGCCTTGTCTTCCGAAGAAGACTCCACTTGGTCATCACTTTGCATAAAATTGTTAGTTTGTTGCTCTGCTTGCCTAAAGAATGTTTCAATCTCTTTAATGGATCCGACAGGCAGGACGGACTCGATCACAGCGAATGAAAACGTGGAGTCCATTGTTCTTTTCCAGCCTCTGAAACTGTTATTCGGCACATGCAGTTCATAGTCTCCAGGCTGCAGCGCTTCCACTTTCAAAGAGGTCCTCCCGCTTCCGTAAGACAGCTCAGCAGAAATTTTTTTCCCATTACGGTCGGTCACGTAAAACTCTGATGCCTCCACACTTGGTTTGACCGGTGCCGTGAAATACACCGTCATCGGCTGGTCGGCAAGTGCCGATCGGGCGGAAGTGGTATTTACTTTCGGCCAGAAAAAGAAACTTGCCAGCATGAGCACACCAACTCCACCGACAGCTATAAACGTCACGATCCATCTGCTCTTGTTCATTTTATTCATCCTCTCTCCACTTGTTGTTATTGGAGTAGACTGAATTTTTCTGATTTGGTTACAGATCGAGTGGAAATAAGACGGAGTGAAGTACCTTGTAAATATTCTTCATCACGGATGCCGTAGCGGCACCATCGCTAGTGTGGTATAGAAAATAAGTGTGGTAAGTGGTATTCGCAAATGCCGAAGTGACTTCAATGACGTTACACTTTTGTTGTCACGTTGCTCGAATTTCAGTGTGTCCAAGAAAGGGTGCGGGGTTGTACACTATCACCGCTGCGCCGCTGTGGGATTGCCTCCCGCCATGAGACAACTAGCAAAGGGCGCTAGCTTACTCATGGCTTCGGCCGACCTCGCAGTTGCGGCTTCGCTTGTACGTACAAATTAATGAGAGTAGTGTTTAAATATAGAAGATACTACAGCAGCCAACTTATTAGTCAGAATCCAAAGTGCAAATAGATATTCATAGTGCTTTCACTTACTAAACGTAGGCGCCTTACAAGCGGTAGGCGGAGTGATGAGACAGAAAGGCGCCCTTCCTGACTGGCTTCATCGCGGGAGTCATCCGCAAGCGCCGAAGTGGGTTCGGTGTAGGATTGGGTTTTAACAAAAACGGCAATTATCCGCTGAAATCGGATAATTGCCGTCCATCATAATTAAAACATATTAATTCGTTTCATCTGTATTCTTATACGGCTCCAAAAGGTTATCCATCAAATACACTTTCCCGTTTTTCATGACCATTTGAACATTAGCAGCATCATCAATATTTTGAAGAGGGTCTCCATCTACGAAAACTAAATCTGCTAATTTCCCTGATTCAATCGTTCCAAGGTCATCTTCCGCTCCGAACCTCTTCGCAGGGAGGTATGTTACTGTCCGCAATGCCTCATAAGGAGTCATGCCATAACGAACCATGGCGCGAATGTTTAAATGAAGACTCACCGCAACATTATCTAGCGGCATATCCGTTCCGCCCAGTATCGTTCCTCCAGCATCCATGATGTCTTTCAGCAAGGATACCTCTCTCTCTAATCCGGTTCTAGTTACGGTCTGGTCAGTCGTTGTAGCATTACTGTAATGTTTGGTGATTGCTTCGTATTGATATGGTGTATACAATGTTTTAACTCTAGGATCTGAAAGTAAAGCTGGATCGAATTCAAGTAACGTTTTTGATGAGAAAAGAGTTGAAGTAACAGCCATTCCCGATTCCGCAGCCAGTTTGGTGACATCTTCATATGAAAGTTTCGTGAAGCTTTGTGAACGGGAAAAACCTAAACGTTGCGTTGCTGAAACATGAGATGTTCCGTCCTGACCGAAGCCAATGGATGGATAGAAATAATGTGAGAAAGTAGGAATTCCCAGTTCATGTCCGTAATTAATCGCGATCGTTTGATAATTAAACGGCATTCTCACATACGTTTTTAGGATATCATAATTCAATTCTTCCGCCCTCTTAAGCTCCAGATTGATTAATTGATCTTCACTGGTAGTCGGTCTCATAAAATTATAGTAAACACGTGAACCATCAATTGGTTCTCCTGATGCAAAGAACCGTGGAGCGACACGTGCTCCTGAAGCGCTTGCTTCCCTGTCTTCAAGTGCTAAATAGGCCGGTTCTCCCATTGAGACGGTGCTCGTAATACCAAAGGATAATAATTGTCTTCCTTGTCTTGATCCTAGAAAGGCCGATTCAAGTGCCTGATGGACATGGGCATCCCATAACCCTGGAATGACTGTTTGATCACTTGCATCGATGAAGTTGTTGCCGTGGTGAGGTTTTTCATGAGGTTTAATTTCTTTGATGCGGTTTCCTTGTACAATGATGTCCATATTGTGCTTGAGTTCTTTGCTTTCACCGTCCCATAACTTGCCTGCATGGATCACTGTAATGCCATTCGGCTGGTCAGCTTTCCAAGTCATTTTGAACGGTACTTTCTTTGGAGCGTCACCATTCATTTGAATGGTCCGTAATTCGCCATTCGACACGTATAACAACGTTTTCGAATCTCCGCTCCAGCTAGGTGACTCAGCTACTTCTTCGGTTATTTTTCGGGCTTGTCCCATTGGATTACCCTTTTGATCTACCGGCATGACCCAAAGCGTGCTTTCAATAATAAAGGCCATATGCTTTCCGTCCGGTGACCAAACGGGACCTGAATTCGAACGGTTACTCAACGATTTAGATTTTGCAGGATCTACATATGTCTGTTCCCCTGTTTCCAGGTCTACCGTCAAAATTTGACTCAGCCCTTCTCTGAATCTATTAGAAAATTGCTTTAAAGCTGCAATCGCAATCGTTTTTCCTTCCGGTCCCCACGTTGGATGCCCCGGCTCCCACATAGGTTTAAGAATTTGTTCAATCTCGCCAGTTTCGATAGTGATAATATACGTTGCACCCTCTTGATCTTGGAACGCGATTTTCTTTCCATCCGGTGACCATGATGCAGCCACTTCTGCCCCGGCTTCCGATGTTAGCCTTTGTTCGTTACCGGTCTTCACGTCCAAAATGTATATATCCTCCGATCCGGCTTTATCAGAAGAATAGGCTAGCTTCGTACCGTCTGGTGACCAATCTGGATTTGCTTCGAAGTATGAATCATTAGTTAATTGCTTAGGCTTGTTCTTGCCAACTTCGAGTAACCAGAGATCATTTAATGCTACAAAGGCGATCGTCTTTCCATCTGGAGATAACTCCGGGTCAACAATCCCCGTAACAGGCATCGGCTTCTTAGAATCAAAGTCGTACTTTTTATGATTGTATTCCGGCTGATCAATTGGAATCTCTGCTTCAAAAGGGATGGATCGGCTTTCTTGTTCATTTAAATTGCGCTGTTTAATTTTTCCGTCCGCTGTATAGATCATCTCGTCGCCCGAGGTCCATTTCACCGGGAACGGGAATACATCCTCCCCTCCAGTTACATTTTCACCGTCAATGATCAGTTCACTTCTACTGTCTACTTGCAATACATAAGCTATATCTTTTCCATTTGGCGACCAAGATGGAGATAAAACTTTCCCATCTTCCACTGTTGTAATCGTGCGGCGTTCGTTATTTTCATTCACCACATCAATGCGCTTCCCGTTACTATCTCCGCCGACAACAAAGGCAATTTCTTTTCCATCCGGTGACCACGTAGGATAGAATTCTTCTTCCGGGCTATCGGTCCATTGAGTAAGTTCCTCTGTTTTTAAATCCAATACCCAAATATCGTAGCTACCGTCACGGTCTGCTGAAAAGGCTACACGCGAACCGTCCGGAGAGTAGCTTGGTTCCCGATGGTCATAAATGCCTGTCGTCAGCTGCTCTTTTTCTGAACCATCCGGATTCATTGTCCAAATGTGATAGTTGCCGCTTCTATATGATTGATAAGCGATTTTACTTCCATCCGGTGACCAGTCAGGTACAGATGGGTCGTCAAGGTTATCTGATATTCTCTTCGCTTCCCCGCCTTTCCCGGAAAGCGACCATAACCCACCCTGCAATTCGATCACTAGACTTTTGCCGTCAGGGGAGACTGCAACACTCATATTCGTCCCTTCCTTGACTCTAATTGTTTTATTCTTGGAGTTATTTGTCTCCTCTGCCGCAACTCCCATGTGAATTTGACTGAATGTTAATACAGTAATTAATACAGATAAAATAAAGTATCTTGTCCACTTCCTCATAAAAAAGAACCCCCTCCTAATTATTGGTTTTCCTATACTTAAAGCAACCTCCTTTTTCGAATTGTGTACACTTTAACAAATTTTCAAAAATTATTGTTCCCTATTTTTTAATCTAGGCACTACTTACCACATATTGGATTAATAAAAATCTCGAGTGACATAGGATTAAGAGCCCCCCTCACTTGCCATCTTTAAGCGTTATACTACTTTAAGGGTAGGCACTAGGTCTCGAAATAAATCAGAAGTGCTTCCGAATTGCTTAAAGACTTGGTAGCCAAACTCTTTTTACAAAAAAGAAGCCTTCCGACCGATTTTTCGATCAGAAGACTGCTCTCTTTGTACATTATTAAATTGTCAGAGTCATGTCTAAATTTTGTAATGTATAGATATTCTCAGTTTAAAAAATTGTCGTCACCAAAATAACTATAAAGCGCTTTAGATATTTTTATTGACCAGTAATTTTTAGCTTTTAGACCATTTAATTAAAATCAAAATTAATTAAATGTGTGCCTGTACTTACCAGTCGTTCAGGTATTGTATAAATGTTAGTTGAAATGGCACCGGAAATTATAGCTATAACCCAGAAAAAGATTTTTTGACTCACCGTCAAATCTGAAAAACTAAGTATGATTGCCATAAGAAATAAAAATCCAGTAATAAGATTCATTAAACAGCCTGAAATTGTTGTGAGTAATATTAAACCTTGTCCCAAAATTACTAACAAAAAACCAATAATCTTAAGTATAAATTTCATTATTATTTTAATAATCATCTTTAACCTCTTTCAATGTTTAATAAGTTTCATCAAGTATTAAATTTATTATTAGCATACATCATCAACCGGAACCTCAGGCTCTTTGCTTTCCACATCATGTAAATCCCGCTTACCTCCCAGCCACCTCTTTTGTTTTCTGAACACCTCTATAAGATTAAATTTCTCGAAATCAATATCCCGATAGTTCGACTAGTTAATACTATTTTCCACCTCCTGTATAATCCGGGATACTAAAAATGCCGTTAAACAAGCTGGCCCGATTGCCGAATCTACCAATATATTACACCAATACTATCATATTCATCCAACTACTCAAGTTCTTATAAAGGAACGAACCTTTCACAGTAATTCCAATAGGACATCCTTAACTTAATTTGAAGCAAAATAAAAAAGGACTGCCCAGGAAGTCATGTTTCATGACTTCCTGGACAATCCCTTTAGGACAATGCAAACTCTCTTACGCTTCTACTGTTGTTGCTGCTTTTCCTGAATAACGCTTCTTGAAGACGAGTGCGAAATAGCCAAATGTCAATGCTAGGCACACGACCATGAAGCCGATCAGAACGCCGTTGTTTGCCCATAAATGCGCCATGTCTCCAGTGGAGATCGTCGCTTTAAATGCCTGGACAGAATATGTCATCGGCAATAATGTGTTGAAGATTTTTAGTGGCTCTGGAATTAATTCTAATGGGAATGTTCCAGCGCTCGTTGTCAATTGCAAAATCAAGATTAAGATCGCTACGAAACGTCCTGCATCCGACATGATGGAAACGAGTACTTGGACGAGAGCTATGAATGTGTAACTTGTGATGATTGCAGTCAATATGAACATCGGCGTATTGACCGCTTCCATACCGAGCCAATATTTAACGACAGCGACTGCGAGTAACGCTTGAATCAATCCGACGATCGCCAAGACGGACACTTTACTCGTAAACCAACCTAATGCACCTGTCGGCGGAGTCGCTGGTTCCACTAATGGGAAGACGATCGACACAAGCAATGCACCTACAAACAATCCTAATGAAAGGAAGTATGGTGCGAAACCTGTTCCGTAATTTGGTACTTTGTTAATGCTTTGCTGTTCCACATCAACAGGTGAAGCCGCCATATTGTATGTCTTGTCTGTCGGATTCACTTCACCCGCTGTTTCATTGGCTTCAGCTAGTTTTTCTTGTAATGTTGCTGTTCCTTCGTTTAGTTCCGTAGCACCTGAAGCGAGTTTTCCGGAACCTTCTGCCAAGTCTTTGGATTTGGAGACGAGCGTGCCTGTTCCTTGCTGCATCGTTCCTGCACCTGTTGTCAATTCATTCAAACCATTGGCTAATTCTTTAGAACCTGCTGCTGCGCTTTGCACGCCGCCAACCAACTGCTTAGATCCTGCTGCCAATTGACTGTTGCCGTTAGCCAGAGCATTTGAACCTTCCACTAACTTCGCAGAATTGCCTTGAAGCTTTTTCAATCCAGCAAGTGCTTCCGCATGTGCACCTTGTAATTGACCAGCTGCACCGTTTAATTGTGAAGCACCTTGCTGAAGGCCAGCTGCTCCTGCTGATAACTCGCCTATTCCACCCGCAACTTGAGCACTTCCTTGCTTTAACTCACCTAGTGCTGCCTGCAAAGCTGCTTTTTGTTCATCCGGCAGTTGAGCTAAAATTGGTCCTAGTTGGTCCGATAACTGATTGATTCCCGCATGAACACTTTGAGAACCTGCCGCTAACTGATCGGAAGCATTTTTCAGGCTGCCTGATTTATCGGCTAGAGTACCAATACTGCCTGCAAATTCCTTCTCTTTTGCTCCGATTTGCGAATAGCTGGCAGCCAATTTATCAACGCCTGCCGTATATTCTCCAATACCTGCTTTTAAGCTCGAAGCGCCTGCTGCCGCTTCGTTTGCGCCGTTTTGCAGATCACTTGCCCCCGCCGATAATGTGCCCAGACCTTTTGATAGATCATTTGCACCCTTTGCGGCTGTATTTGCACCTTGCGCTAATTTAGTCGAACCATCGGACAGTGCAATACTGCTTGACGCGAGTTGCTCAAGATAGCCTTTGAGGTCGTCTGTACCGTCTGCCAATTTCTTTGCACCGTCATGTAATTCTCCTGCGCCGTCTGCTGCTTCGCCAAAACCTTCGCCCATTTCATTGATGGAATCGAAAAGCTTTTCTGCGTACGTCGAAGCTACTTGCTCATTTACTTCCGCTTTGATACGGTCCATCGCTGTTTCACCGATTTGGGCAGATAAGAAGTTGAAGCCTTCATTCGGTTTATAAAGTAGATTTAATTTCTGCGGTTCTTCTTCTAATAAAGTGGTTGCGTGTTCAGAGAAGTTTTCAGGGATTTCAATCGTAATGTAATAATCCTGTCCTTTTAACCCTTTCTCCGCACGTTCTTTTGTCACGCTTTGAAAGTTGAACTCCTTACTGTCCACTAACTTATCCGTTAGTTCCTTCCCTATTTCGAGCTGTTCTCCATCCATTTCAGCGCCCTCGTCCAAATTGACGACCGCAACCGGCAATTGGTCCATGTGGTCATACGGATCCCAAAATGCCCATAGGAACATCCCAGCATACAATACAGGAATAAATAAGATTGCAATCATCGGCACAATCATTTTGCGTGTGCGCAATAATTGCTTCCATTCAGCAAATGTCATACTTTTCTTCATTAGTTTTCCTCCAATTTCACTTCGGACCAATTGACTATAAGGTTCAAACGGTCATTGCGTTGTAAAAATAAAAGTCTCAAACTAAGAGACTTGAAAAAATCGTATCGCTTAATAACTGTGCGATTTCTTCTTCTGACAGCTGTCGATCATGGGTTTTCGACCAATCCACGACGAGTGCCAGATAGGATTTGAATAACAAGTAAGCGACCAGTTCGCTGTTACACGGCTTGAGCTCTCCTTTTGAAATTCCTCGCTCAATTTTCTGTCGGACGAATTCGATGATTTCTTCCTCTATAGATGCCAGTACTTCGCTGACCATCGGTGTCCGCAATTCTTTTTCTTCTTCAATCAGCTTAACATACAGCTGATGAGTTTCTCTGAATTTTAGCAGTTGCATGAGCCGCGCATGGGCATTTACTTCAAATGAAGCGCCTGCTATTGTACTTTCTTCGGACACTCGCCGCATTTCTTCAACCATTTGCCTGACGATGGCTTGGAACAATTCTTCTTTGTTCGAGAAGAATGTATAGATGGTTCCTTTTCCGACATTGGCAATTTTTGCGACTTGGTCCATGGTGGTGGCTTTGTAGCCGAATAGTGAGAATGATTTTTCTGCTGCAAGTAAGATTTCCTGTCTGCGATCCACTTCTTCACCTCGCCTCGCTCATTGACCGTAAAACGTTTATGGTCACTAGGTCATTATATTACACTGGATTGCGAGAAGATGCAAGGGGTTTGAAAAGTTTTTTTGTAACATTGTTAAATACCTTTTGATTAATGATTGAATTTCAAAAAACTGGGCTTACTTTTCCAACAGCCTGGCGTTGACCAAAATGAGAATCGGTGTCAGGACAGCAACTTGTCAGCTGAGATTATTCCAAAAAGCAGTCATTGGCAATTCATTAGTCTTGATCACTTTTATTCAACGTTTCCTTCACCATTAATAGAACTGTTTGATTGGTGCGCACTAAAGATATTTTCTGGTTTTAATTCATCCAAGTAACCCACCAAATCGAGGGTGGCGGAGCTGGTATTGACATGAACTTCTTTAAATATGCCGGCGTCCGTGATCATCGGTATCGTAATTTTTTGTCCTGCTTCTATGTCTTGCGGGATTCCCCAAGATTGCTTAAACGGATTTCCTGCTATACCGTTTTCTAATTTTATATCGAAGCTGATGGATACGACAGCCTGTCGGATATTTCGCTTCGTACCATTGTTTACCTCGATCATATATTCAGTAGTGCCGTCATCTAGTTTCTTTTCCTCTAGCACATTGAGTTCCAATTTTTCCATCCCATCATAGAAATCGTCTGGCAGTGGTGATCCAGAGTCTTGTTCTGATATTGATTGCTGCAACAACGGTATTGTCAGAAACAAAAACAATGCGGCGGCTGCAACGGCTACGGTCCAGGTGAAGTAGCTTCTTTTTCTGGTTTTGTCGGACGGACGCCTAATCTCCCTTTGCACTTGTTCTTTTCCTTGATCCGTCAATGAAATCCCTTGTACTCTTTGCTTCATTTCTCTTGAGATTTTACGGTCGAATTCATCCAATCCAATCACTCCTTTCGAGTTTGTCTTTCAAGGCTTTTTTTCCTCTTAGCAATCGTGATTTTACGGTGTTGTGGTTGATCTGCAGTACTTCACTAATTTCCTTCATCGTCAATTCTTCGTAATAAAATAGAATGAGGACTTCTTTGTATTTAGCTGGCAGTTTCGCAAGTTGCTGACTCATTTCATAGGACGATTCCTGTTCTATGTATAGGTTTTCCGTTAGGTTTTGATCATGGACTTCATCCAGTTCTTGCCGGTAGAAGATATTACGGAAGCTCCAGCGTTTGGTGAAGTCTTTGCATTGGTTGATGGTCATTCGGATGAGCCATGTTTTATAAGTACAGTCATGACGGAATTGATCGAGCTGATGATAGCTTTTGATCAAAACTTCTTGGACAACGTCTTCACTTTCCGCCAAGTCGTTCAAGTACAGGTAGGCTATGCGTTTCAGATCATCGCCGTAATCACGGATGAATGAGTCCAGCAACGCTCTTTTGTCGAGTTCTCCGTCATCATTAATCATGTATTTTGTCCCCCTTCATTCATTAGACGATTGTCGGGATTGGTTTGACCCATCTTTGTTTACAATTAAAAAAGAAGAGCAGTAAACGGTTTTATTAAAAGTAAAGAGTTAACATGTTTCTCTTGATACATCAGCATCCTTCATATAATATATAACATTATATAAGCTAGATTAATCGAACAACAGGAGATCGTCATTGACGATCTCTTTTATGTCGTATCGGACCATAACGTGTAGTAGAAACATTTAGCACGTAGCACTTTTTTGATGCCTAATAAACGGGTAAATATGGTACTATGATATTGATAGCTCTTCAACAAACGAGCCAGATTATTGATGCGAAATGTTCCTGATTCAAATGAAATATGGTCTCACAATTTCGTTAAAGGTCAAGCAGTTTTGGGTTTCTAAAACTGAAGGGTTATGTCGAGGAATCGAATGAAGAAGTAAAGATCTCCTTGAAAAAGTTTGATTATTTTCATCCTAAAATTTTCTGCAATCGTTCCTCGATTTCGGAAAGATCTCATCTTTTAGTTGAAGCAATTCCAATATAGCACATTACAAATTCACTTCTTATGCAGCTCTGTCCGCTTTATTTGAGAGACTGGACAGCCCCTCGGTTTATAATTGATATGTATAAACTATTGATGCCGGTTTATTCCCCCCTACTATATTTAAATAAAGTTCCCAGCTTTTGATAATTAGCTGGGGAATCCGTCGGGTAAGTTATGGCCGAAAAAAAGCACTACAAACCAAAAGATAGTGTTAAAATTCACTTTGTGCGTTTACTCTTCTTAAGACAAATTGTAAAAGCCGATAATGGGATCAACTCTATCAGATCACTGGACATGCTTATAGTGTTTTCAAACTTTTATTGACTAAATGTTTTTATTCCTTACCGTTTAATTTACATCTTTTATGGTTAATTCCTGTTCTGGTGTAAAACTAACGTAACAATTATAAGTTTTTTCACCATTGATGACGCTAATATACCCTACCTCAGCTAAAGAATAATCGATGGATTTACTATTCAATTGCTTCTGTATTTTCTTGCTCTGTTGTAGCATTTGTTCTTTCGTCAAATCGCCTTTTTCAATTTCCAACATGATAAGAATCGGCTTGGGTGTTTTCAACTTCGGCGTCCATTCCATAACAGCTTTGTCGTATACTTCTACATCCGTGTCTACCGAATCGATTTGCGGAACTTTTTTCCGGAGGAGCGTTAGAAGATACTTCTCTGCCTCTGCGCTTAGCTTTTCGGATGCCTCTTTGTCTATGTTGGATTCATGGATCGTATCACTAAAAACTTCATACGGTTCGAAAGCAGAGACATAGAACGTATAAGTGGTTTCAACTCCTGCTGTTTCCTTTTCCACTACTTTAAAACGATAAGTACCATCAGTCCATCCATACCCTACGGACCGCTTGATTTCGTAGTCCAAGTCCGGATAAGTTTGTTCTAAAAACTTTTCCAGACTCTCCTTTGCCTTGTGTTTGTCAATTGTATTTCCGCTGAATTGCATGTAAGCGAACACTGTGACCGCAATTAATGTAATTGCAATTACACTGTATATTATTTTCTTTTTCATAATTAAATTTCCTCTCTTGTTTTAAGAATGCTAAAGCCGATAATGATTCCGATAAAAGTAAATAGCAGGTGGACAATTAAGCTGGTCAGTGCTATTTGAAGAGCTTCCGAAAAACTTTCAGCATAAAATTCGCCGAACCAATCCGTCATATATAACAAGCAATTCCATATGAAATTCGGTACCCCCGCAAGCAGGACCGTAATGAGGACCGATCGGTAAAACAGAAACGATACCGCACCCAAAGTGGTATAGGTTAGGATAAAGCCACTATTATTCATAATGGCCGTGCTCATCGCCAATATAAAGGCAATTGCTACAAAGAAAATCTGTATTGTCGTCAATTTCACGGTTATATTCCGAATCATTTTTTTAGAAGCACCGACGGGATTTACTTCCGCAGGCAGGGGAATTTGTGATTGCTCTGCGATATGGCGGCATTCTTGGCAACTTTTCAAATGCTCCTCGATAAATTGTTTTGTCTCCGCTTGCAATAAGTCTTCTTCGTGTAACGGCAAAAGGTCTTGCACAATTGTACATTCTTTGTTCATAAAGTCACCTCCATTAATTTTTGGATCTTTAATTTCAACCGATGAAAAGTCACACGTGTATAGTTCTCTGATTTGCCGACCAAGACGCCAATTTCTGCAAAACTCAGTTCTCCGTAAATGCGCAGCAATATGATTTCCCTTGAGGCGTCATCCAGTTTCGAGATATGATGTAAGAGTATTTTTGTGTCTTCATTAATTTCTGCCAACTCTTCCAGTGAATGAACTTCAATCTCTGGAAGAGTTGCAAGTTTTTGCATTAAGCTTTGCTGATACTTGTTTTTTCGGTAATACTTTTTTAATAAATTAATCGCAATCGAGAACACCCAAGTCGACAAGGTGGAATGTCCATTATAAGAGACAATATTTTTACATGATTCATAAAAGGTATCGTGGCAAAGATCTTCAGCAGTCATCCGATTTCCTGTTTTGGAATAAAAAAACGCATAGATTTTCGGATGGATCTCTTCATATTCTTCCTCTAGCTTATTCATAACTGCCCTCACTTTCTTGTTGTTCATAGTATTAATACCTCAACCAACTATTTCGTTACAAATTTTTTTAAATTTATCTTTTATCTATCATTCCATAGACTTCTCTTAACTGGCGTTTTAAAGGTTTGGGGACACAGAAAACCCATCACAAACAATCAGGCGCAATTCTTGAAGAAGGATTTGCGCCCTTTCAACAATTGGGCCATTTTGTGATCTGGGTTAAATTATTGTAGGGTGGTTATTCACAAAGGTAGGGGACGATTTCTTTTATAAGAAGTCGGCTTTTTTAATTTCACGCAATATTTATCTTGCATTTCAGCAAAAATTAATGTAAGGTAAACTTAACAGAATGTTAGATATATATTTCATTATGTAGGTGAGCATATGGTAAGTAAAATGAAATTGGCAAGAGTAGAAACAGGTTTAACCCAGGCGCAACTTGCGAAACAAGTAAATGCAACAAGGCAAACAATTGGATTGATTGAAAAAGGAGAGTACAATCCCAGTTTGAACTTGTGTATCGCAATTTCCAAAGCATTAAATAAAACATTAGATGATTTATTTTGGGAAGGTGATTAAGTGATACTTTCATTTTTAAATGTATTTTTACCAGAAGATGAATACAAACGATTAAGGGTTTTATATTTTATGGCCGAAGCAGCATTCCTAATGGGTGGGCTATTGATGTTGGGATCTGCTTTAAACAATTACTGGTTAAAGTGGAATTTGGACTCAACAGAAGTAACTTTTATTCTTATGATGTTTCCAATGCTTATGGTAGGATATACGTATTTTCGTTATATATTTTCAGGAATAGAACATACAGAAGTATCGAACAAGCGAGGCTATAAGGAGGAACGTCGTGTTGCTGGCAAGCGTGCTTTGTTAGTCGGTGTTCTATTTTTCATTATTTTCGTAATCGTTAAAGGGATTCCAACTAACTACTATGAAAGAATAGACATGATTGCTCTTCCAATAGTTTTCACTCTTTTATATTTCCTTTTCGATTTGGTTTCTTTAAAGCGTTCTGCTAAGAAAAATAATGAATTAGAGGATTAAGCAATCGGGCGCGATTGTAGAACAAGATAGTTAAAATAGCCTTGTTAAATAATTTAACGAGGCTATTTTTCAACTCATTACTCATCTACTTGAACTGATCAAATTGATTAGTTACCCATCGCTCTTGGTTTTCTATAACGGATTTTTCAACTGCAATTAACCTATTCACCAATTCCTCTTTCTAATATGCACTTTAAATAAGATGTTGCAAAACTCTTATCAACTCGCCCTAAACAATCTTGGTCATAATCTGTCAAAGGCAGAAAGGGCTGGTCATCTTTAAATACTAATAGCGGATATTTACTTTCAACATGTTTCGGACAATACTCATACCAATACAATTATTAACCCCTACAATATAGAACGTTGGTTCTAATCTAATGCTTTTCTTCGTAAGTGTAAAATGTTTAACCTTTTAATAAAACTATACGGAAATGTTAGCCAAAATAAAAATGCGTATTACTAAAATTTACTTTTAGTAATACGCATTTTTATAATGTGTGTAACATTATAAACAAGCCATGATGAGATAAGTCACCATATACCATTACTTATCTTTAATATTACAGAGTACCCTTCCATTCTTCCTTCCCCCGCCGTACAAAAAATACTTCCTGAAACCATGACAACGCCTGCTTGTTTTTTTGCTTCAAAAAGAATTGTTTGTCGCTTATCGCCAATGGATAATTTACCCAGAAAAACATGCCGCCAGCAGTCGGCGTAGTTTCTTAGCCAAATTTCACGAGGCCTCCATTAAAGTAGGATTTTTTTGGAAAGCACAGCGCATAGATAATTGATGCATTCTTCTCCGTAATCGAGTGCAATGACCGGCGCTTCTTGAACCAGGCGAATATTTCGCGCCGTGCCTGCACATCAAACAAACACGAATATTAATACTTTTATGGTTGTTTAAACTATCATGAAGTTTGAACAAACATAATAGTTACCTGCAACTGATTAACTGAAATAACAATCCGTTTAATTGAGAATCATTATCACTTATGGTATATTGGATGTTAACAACATATATAATTGAATAAGGAGACTATCTAATGCAAATATACTGGACTAAAATAAACCGGATCATTGAAGAAACGCCTGAGGTTAAAACGTACTTGCTCGACTGCCCGGAAGGCTTTACATGGGAAGAAGGTTCCCACACCCACTTCGCATTGGAAGGTTTTAATGCCGGAGATAAACCAAACCGCAGCCTGATTCGACACATGTCAATCTCTACTTTACCGAACGAAAATTCAATCGGTATCACCACACGCATCAGAGAAAAGTGCTCTGAGTTTAAAATGACTTTAAGAAATCTTGGAGTCGGTGATGAGGTTGCAATATTTAAAACACATTCGAATGTACCGCTTAAAAGAGAAGACAAAAATGTTTACCTGCTGTCATCAGGTGTTGGACTGGCAACTTTCAGACCGCTTGTACTTGAGTATTTCAATAGTGCTCAACACGTCAATCTAATGCATTCCTTGAACATCGATTCATCAAAAGATTTCTTATTCACTACTATTTTTGAATCTGCACCTGACAAGAAGTTCACATCACAGTTCGTCGATAATCGTAAAGACTACTATGAAGAAGTGAAAAATCTTGCCGCCGACAAGGATGGACTCTTCTATGTAGTCGGCAGCGATGAATTCCTCTTGCAGAACATCGAAGTACTGCGTGAACAAGGCATCAAGCCGGAACAGATTATGCTCGACAAGCGTGAACAACAACTGCCCGATTTTTTATCATTTGATTTGCCAATTAAAGCGAGATAAACATATTCTCGGTAAGTACTAAATAGATGTACCATTAACGGGCAACACTTTTGATAAAGGATTTTAGGAAAGGTTGCTGCTTCTCTTAGGCAGAAGCATTATCGGTTGACACTGGATTTCAGGACACGTATCTGCTGGTGAATAAATTAAAGTTTGAAAACGCCTTTCCTAGTCGGATTGGCGTTTTTCGTTTATGAATAATGTCTTCTATAAATAAATCCTCATAGTTATGCCTAGAGATAACTAAGGCTAGTTCTCCGTTTGTAACGTGGTATTTAATCTACTTTTACGCTTTCAACAGTCACCATTTTCGCGAGCTGTTCAATTGCCTGCTCAATCAATTCCACTTTCTGCACTAGCGCAATTCGTACATAGCCTTCCCCCGCCGTGCCAAAAATACTTCCTGGCACCATGACGACTCCTGCTTGTTTGATGGCTTCGAAAACGAATTGCTTATCATCCATTTCAAACGGGTATTTCGCCCAGACGAACATACCGCCGGCAGATGGAGTAGTTTCCCAGCCGAGTTTCGCAAGGCCTTCCATTAAGGTGTGATGGCGTTTGGAGAATTCCGCGCGCAAACGATCGGTGATTTCTTCGCCGTGGTCGAGTGCGACGGCCGCGGCTTCTTGGATCGGTCCAAACGTACCATAGTCGAGATTCGACTTCAGTTCTCGTAGGACTTTAATCATCTCTGCATTCCCGATGAAATATGCAATCCGTGCACCTGCCAGACTGAAGCTTTTCGATAGAGAGTTGATTTCCATTCCTACTTCTTTTGCGCCTGGTGTAGTCAGGAAGCTTGCAGGCCGTTCACCCGTGAAATAGTATTCCGAATACGCTGCATCATGCAAGACGATAATTTCATGTTTCTTCGCGAACGCTACGACTTCTTTGAAGAACTCTTCACTCGGCATTGCGGGTACCGGATTACCTGGTAAGTTCAGGATGAGGAGTTTTGCTTTTTTCGCGACTTCTTCCGGGATTTCATTCAAATCAGGCAAGAAGTCGTTTTCTGATAGTAACGGCATGTAATAGGGCACGGCCCCCGCTAATTTGATGCCTGCGTCATAGGCAACGTACGCAGGGTTCGTTGTCAAGACATAGTCCCCTTCATCACAAAATGCAAGCGGCAGATGAACGAGACCTTCCTGTGAGCCCATTGTCTGCAGTATTTCTGTTTCAGGATCGATAAGGACTCCCGTTCTTCGTTTATAGTAATTTGCGACAGCTTCATGGAATCTCTTTGTTCCTCCAAGTGTATAGCCGTACGACGATACCAAGGCGCTCTGCTCGGACAGCGCTCGGCGTACGCGCTCGTCCGGTGGAAGGTCAGGACTGCCTAGGCTCAGATCGATGACATTCTCTCCCGTCGCTTTCTTCGCTGCCGCCGCTGCCTTCAGTTCACCGAAAATCGTAGGCGGGAAAATCGACATTTTTTTGGAAGTTTTAAAATTCATAAAGACGCACTCCTTAGCTGTTATAGAATAGTTGATTTCCTCATTGTACCATGCAGAGTTGTTGCTTGGAAAAATTTTATTGCCAGTACGGCATGTTTGTCCGATTACAATTCGGGAATACTACTGGTAGTGAAATTCTATTGAGGAGGATGCAATATGGCGAAAGATAAATACGAAAAAATAGACGAACAAGTACCTGGACAGACCCAATCCGAGCAGCCTGGTGTAGAAGAAGAGATGCACCCTGCTCCGATTTATGATGATCCGAACTTCAAAGGTGCCGATAAATTGAAAGGAAAAACGGCCCTGGTCACTGGCGGGGATAGCGGGATCGGACGTGCCGTGGCAGTTGCATTCGCAAAAGAAGGTGCGGACGTGGCGATTGCCTACTTAGCCGATCAGGAAGATGAGGATGCGGATAAAACCGTCGAATTGATTGAGCACTATGGAGGTAAGGCGAAGAAATATCAGATTGACATAAGCAAAGAAGAGAATTGCCAGCAGCTGATTCAGCAAGTTATCCAGGACTTCGGCAAATTGAATGTCTTGGTCAACAATGCAGGAAAACAGTTTCCTCAAAACTCCATTGAAGACATTTCGAGTGATCAGCTGAAAGAGACATTCGAAACGAATTTCTTCGGTCTGTTTTATCTATCAAAAATCGCGGTCGGGCATATGAAGAAAGGCGATTGTATCATTAATACATCTTCGATCACGGCCTATAATGGATCGCCTGGTTTGATCGATTATTCCGCAACAAAAGGTGCCATTACAAGCTTTACGCGTTCATTGGCACTCAGCTTGTCAGAGCAAGGTATTCGAGTCAATGCCGTGGCACCCGGGCCGATTTGGACGCCGCTCATCCCCGCGACATTCGATGCGAAGAAAGTAGCGGAACACGGAGCGGACACGCCTATGAAACGACGCGGTCAGCCCGCTGAAAATGCGCCCGCCTATGTATTTTTGGCTTCGCAGGATTCCAGCTATATGACCGGCCAGACGATTCATGTTGATGGTGGAGATTTTGTTGGTTCTTAATGGCTTTTGGTGCAGTTCATTCAAGGTATCTGGAAATGAAATAGTACTTTATGAGCTCATTTGAGGCTGTTATGAGCGAGCGGAGTATCTGTATGATCGAGATCCATGCTAGTATGATCGCACTGAAGTAGAATATGAGCGCATCTAGTGGTTTTATGAGCGCGGACTGCACAAATATAGTAATAGCATGAACAGGGACTGCCCGGAAAGTCTTTTCCCCATGACTTTCCGGGCAGCCTTTTTGCTATTATCCCTCAAATGGCCACTTTGGCAACATGCGATTTAATTTTTTATCGCTGCGTTCGCCAAGGACATATTCCGCCTGCATGATTGTATGAATTTCCCGAGTGCCTTCATAAATAACCGGCGCTTTCGAATTCCGCAAATAGCGAGCGACCGGATATTCATCCGAATAGCCATACGCACCGTGGATTTGGACTGCGTCATCTGCGGCTTGATTGGCAAAATCACATGCTTGCCATTTTGCGAGGGATGTTTCGCGCGTGTTTCGGATTCCTTTGTTCTTCAATTCGCCTGCACGATAGACGAGAAGACGGCTCATTTGGTAGCCGGCCTCCATCTTCGCAAGCATCTGCTGGACGAGTTGATGATCACCGATTTTCTTGCCGAATGTTACGCGGGTCTTCGAGTACTTGATGCTTGCTTCGAGACAAGCACTCAATAAGCCGACAGCCCCTGCTGCTACAGTGAATCGGCCATTATCAAGAGCGGCCATCGCAATCTTGAAACCTTCTCCTTCTTCACCTACCAAATTCATTGCAGGAATTCGAACATCTTCAAAAAATAGTTCGCCCGTATTTCCTGCACGGATTCCGTATTTCCCTTTAATTGCTTTCGATGAAAATCCCGGCATTGTCCGCTCGACAATGAAAGCGCTGATGCCATGGTGTTTTTTAGACTTATCAGTATAGGCAAAAACGAGGAAATGGTCTGCCGAATCACAGAGCGAAATCCACGTTTTCTGTCCATTCAATACATAGTCGTCTCCATCACGAACCGCAGTTGTCTGAATCGCCGCCACATCTGATCCAGCACCTGGTTCCGTTAATCCGAACGCGCCGATTTTCTCACCTTCCGCCTGTGGAACTAAATATTTTTGTTTCTGTTCTTCCGTTCCCCATTGCATAAGTGTCATAGAATTTAAACCGATATGCACGGAAACAGCTGTACGAAAAGCCGTATCACCGCGTTCCAGTTCCTCACATAAAATCGCCAAGGAATTATAGTCCATCCCGCTGCCGCCATATTTTTCGGGAACACAAACACCCATAAATCCTAGGTCGGCAAGACGTTTCCAAATCGTCGGATCAAACCCACCCTGTGCATCCCATTTCGCGATATTCGGCATAATTTCAGCATCCACGAACTGCCTCGCTGTCTGCCTTAGCATTTTCTGTTCATCTGTAAATGTAAAGTCCATCTTCATGTCCTCCTTTACAATGAATCTAGTTTTCCTCGATGACTACTCCGCGCTTTTTCATTTCTTCAATGTATAATGCTCCCGGCACAATCTGCTCTGGCGGAAGGGCACCCCTTTTCGTGATGATGCCGTTTCCGATCATCTGCGCCACTACGGAAATTGTGTTGGCAGTCGCACGAGCCATTGCGGTTTCATTTGTTGATGAATCTTTTTCTGTGATCATATTGAACGTAATTGTTTTTGGTTGGCCATCCTTCGTTCCGCTCACGTGCACACGCAACAGTACGGCGTCCGACTTATCTCCAAGACGCAATTGCGGGGTCAGATGCGCCATCATGACATCACGCACACGCAGCGGTCTGCCGTCCACTTGGATCGTGGATTCTCTTGATAGTAATCCAAGATCCACGAGCAACCTGGCCTTTTCCGCATGTCCCGGATAGCGGATTGTCTTGTATTCGAGCGTCTGCACGGCAGGAAATGACTCTAGTAAAGTGGATGTACCGCCAGACGTATGGAACGCTTCCATCATGCCATAGCGATCGAATTCCAGTGCTTCCACTTCTGATAAAGAAGGTAATTCCTTAATACTGCCTTGCCGGATGACACGGGACGGATCGGTATAATGGTCGAATAACCCTTCCAATGAAAATACGACATTGTAATCCAGCGGCGGTTTCGGATTCACAGGCACACCGCCTACATAAAGTTTAATCGTTTCCGTTTCATCAAGTTTCGAAGCGCCGTATCCTGTTAATATATTAATCATTCCCGGCGCCACACCAAGATCTGGAATGAGCGTCACGCCTTTAGCGGCCGCTTGCTCATGAAGGGCCAGCACCTTCTCCGTCGCACCGCCGATATGTCCGCCAAGATCGACGACATGCACGTCACGTTCCACTGCACAGCGGGCCACTTTTTCATTGAATGTGTAAAATAATGCATTGACCACAATGTCTCCGAGCCCGATGACATCGCTCAGCTGAACATCATTACGTGCATCAAGCAATAAAATATCGAGTTTGTCGGACATCAGTTGCTCCGCAAAGTCCTCTGCCTGCCGAATTGCCCGGTCCGCCAAATAGACTTTCTTCACTTCGTCCTGCTTTACTAAATCTCGTACGACTTCTTTACCCATCAATCCTGCACCTAATACGACAACTTTCATCTGCTCATCCCTTCTCTCTGTAGTTCATTCCGTGTCGATTTGAGCACGCTGCAGCTTGCCGCTGTAGTCGATGTAAATACTCTTCCACTCCGTAAAGACGTCAAGCGCCGCTACGCCTGAATCACGATGGCCGTTTCCTGTCCCTTTCGTCCCGCCGAACGGCAAATGAATCTCCGCGCCTGTCGTTCCTGCGTTAATGTAAACAATTCCCGTATCTAGATCTCGTTGTGCTTGAAACACTTTATTGACGTCCTGAGAGAAAATTGAGCTTGATAATCCGTACGCAACGCTATTATTCACTTCAATTGCTTCATCCAAGCTACTGACTGCGATAAGAGAAACGACCGGACCGAAAATCTCTTCTTGTGCCAAAAGGCTATCCCACGCAACATCTGAAAATAACGTCGGTTCGAAATAATGTCCTTTGGCATATTCGCCTTCATTTAAAACTTTTCCGCCCGCCACTAATTTTGCACCTTCCTGCTTGCCGATTTCGATGTAACTCTCGATTTTCTCCAGCGCTTTCACATTGATGACTGGGCCGACCTTCACCGATTCATCCAGTCCATCTCCCATTGTCAACCCCTGCATGCTTTCAGCGAGGCGTTGCTGCAGTTCTTCTTTGACGTCTTCATGTACGATGACACGGCTGCATGCAGTACAGCGCTGGCCTGCTGTTCCGAATGCACTCCATAAAATCCCTTCGACAGCCAGATCCAGATCCGCATCATCCATGACAATGACCGCATTCTTGCCGCCCATTTCCAATGAAACCTTCTTCAGATGGCGGCCGCCGAGTTCCGCGACATGACGACCGGTTTCCGTTGAACCCGTGAAGGAAATAACCCGCACATCAGGATGTTCGATCATCGCCGTTCCGACATCAGCTCCGGATCCGAAAACGATATTCGCTACACCATGCGGCAAACCGACTTCTTGAAAAATCAATGCCATCTCATATGCCATCAAAGGCGTCTCGGTTGCAGGCTTCCAAATGAATGCATTGCCGGCGACGATTGCCGGAAAGGACTTCCATGTGGCGATGGCGATCGGGAAATTCCAAGGCGTGATTAATCCGACTACGCCGATCGGTGCGCGGACGCTCATGGCGAATTTATCCTGCAGTTCGGACGGGACTGTTTCCCCGAAGAGTCTGCGTCCCTCGCCTGCCATATAATAGGCCATGTCGATTCCTTCTTGGACTTCGCCACGCGCTTCCTCGATCACTTTGCCCATTTCTTTTGTCAGCACTTGTGCGAGATGTTCTTTTTTCTCTTTCATGATTCGGCCGATTTCATAGAGGTAGTCTGCACGTTTCGGTGCCGGGACGAGCGCCCATTTCTTTTGTGCTTCCTTAGCAGCCGCTACGGCTTTTTCCACGTCTCGCGCTGAGGATAACGGGACTTGTGCGAGTTCTTCTCCGTTTGCTGGGTTCAGTACAGCGGTGTAGTTAGCGGCTTCCTTTTGCCACACACCGTCCACATAGTTTGTCAGTTTCATTCGTCTTGCTCCTTTCTAATTTGCGTGATTTTCGTTATTGTCCTTATATAGAATTGTTCGACAATATACTATCCTATTCCTTTAATGTGTAGGGTATTCCGAGCTTTTGTCCTCTTAATAATCTGGGTTGACATGTTGTTTTCTGTTCCAAATCCTTGCTTGGGATAGCTTGGGTGTAGTCATTGAACTCACTTCGGCGCTGGCGGATGGCTCCCGCAATGAGCCTCAGGAAGATCGCCTGTCTGTCTCATTGCTCCGCCTACCGCTTGTAAGGCGCCTTCGTTTAGCGAGTGGAAGCAAAGGAGCTCATTCTCTACGCAAGCTAGCTTTAACAAAAAATGCATACTAGATATTTCTACTTTAAACACCACATCGATTACGTTGACCACACCAGCGTAGCCGCAACTGCGGGGTCGGCCGTTGCCATGAGACAACTAGCGCGCTCTTTGCTAGTTGGCTTATGGCGTAAGGCAATCCCCCAGCGGCGAAGCAGTGCAATGTACAAACCCTGCACCTAGCTCGGACACTTTAAAAAGTCGAGCAACGGGACAACAAAAGAGTGACGTCACTGAACCCATTTCGGCGCTGGCGGATGGCTCATCGCTCCGCCTACCACTTGTAAGGCGCCTTCGTTTAGCGAGTGGAAGCAAAGGAGCTCATTCTCTACGCAAGCTAGCTTTGACAGAAAATGCATACTAGATATTTCTACTTTAAACACCACATCGATTACGTTGACCACACCAGCGTAGCCGCAACTGCGGGGTCGGCCGTTGCCATGAGACAACTAGCGCTCTCTTTGCTAGTTGGCTCTTGGCGGGAGGCAATCCCCCAGCGGCGAAGCGGTGTCAATGTACAAACCCTGCACTTAGCTCGGTCACTTTAAAAAGTCGAGCAACGAAACAAAAAAAGCCGCTACAGCAAGTCTGATGAATGACTTGCCGTAGCGGCTGAATTTACTTACATCAAGTACCAAATATATTGTGCTTCATCCGGAGTGCCGGGTTTAAGGTCGGCGCTTCTTGGATAGTTTATTTTATCAGCTGACGTATGGATCAGCGCACCTACGTATGGGTTGGCTTGTTCAGCACGCTTGAATAGCTCTGCACTCTGTTCCGAATTCCCTTGAGATTTTTCCATCTCGATCAGCCACGCCAGATATAGATAAGCTGCGTCGCCTTCGGAAATTTCCGCACCCGCTTTCAGGACTTGTTCGGCTTGTCCAATTTCATTCTGATAAATTAAGGATGAAATCGCCAGATAGCGTACACCTTGGTGATCGTAGAGATCAAGTGTCAATATGCGTAAAAACAGTTCGCTCGACTCCATGTAACGTTCTCTATCATAAAGCCAGACACCGTAGCTCAGTAAAGCACGCAAGTATGGACGGTTCGTCGCGAACGCCCAGGCGTCTTCGGCACGGTCATCAAATTGCTTTTCGCCAGAGAAAACGGCTTGCTTCAAGAATTTTTCTTGCTCTTCATTGGAATCGGTCATTTGAGCTTGCAGCAATAATGCATCGACGTTCGTCGGGTCAGCACCATATGCTTGCTGCGCGAAATCGTAGCGCTGTTCCGCAGTCTCTGCGGCGTATGCCATATAGCAGAGCATCTGTGCTTCCTGCTGACGATTTTCCGGTTCGAACGGGTGCTGGATCGCTTCTTGGATATGGGCTTGCGCTTCTTCCATCGTAGCGAATTCATGCTTTGTGGACAGCATATGTACATGCCAATTCGTCTGTTCAATCGGGCGTGGATCGGTGCCGACATAATAAGTCGCCGAAGTATTGCCTTCCTGCATCATCGTTTCCAATTCACCGATTTTCTCCAGCAAGACATCCGTATGTTTTCTAAATGAAGAGACAGAAACTCCAAACAATTTTCCTACTTCTGCCTGCGTATACGTTTTTGCCATCATGCTTACCTCTATTGCGAGCTGAAATGCCGCCGCTGCAAGTACTTCGGGCTTACGGAATTTCGGTTGTTTTTCCGTAAAGTAATAGGCCATCAATGAAAGCAGCATCTCATAGGCGCCTGGATGTAATTCCTCATTCTCGAGCTTCGCATCCAGTACCTCGATCACTTCACGCTGCAACGGCGTGAAATTCTGCTCAACGACTTCCATCATTGTCTGTGCATCCAACTGACAGACGACTTCGTAAATATCCATAAGATAGTTTTTGAAGAAATCAAAGCTGTTCTTTTCATCGCTGACCTCTGCAAGCTTCTGCACTTTCGTTATTAATTCTTCACTCATATGCTTATTGACCGCAATCGCAGAAATTGGCATGACCCAGCGTTCGTCATTGCGCCATTCTTCCAGCACGATCGCCAAAACAGCCCGCACATCTTCCGGCTCTCCCGGTTCTCTTGCCAATAAATATTCACCGTCTCCAAGAATCTCTTTCATTCGGTAGACATGTTCGTCGGACGAAGTCACTTCAGCAAAAGTAATGAAGGCGTTTTGCCAACTTTTCAGTATAGTGCGCACTGCTTTGTTCTGCGTCCGATTCAGTGCCTTCACGATATGACGGCGCCAGAGGTCTTTTCGGACGATGAAGAAATAATAATCACTGACGTTCGTCACCAACTCTTTTTCTTCCATCCACTCACCAAGGTGCTGGCCCCATTCCGCTAACAGGCCTTCCAGCTCTTGAACTTCTGCAGGTGACAAGGAAGTTTCATAGTAGTTGTTCAGAACAGTCTTCAATTCTTCTTGAATTTGATTCTTGCCCGGCCCATCGGTTCTGCCGCAGCAGTCCTGTACGATCTTTTCACTTCCGCACGGGCATTTCTCTTTATTTCCTATCACATCGAACACAACCTTTTCTTTTTACTATAACATAAAAAAAAGAAGCCCCGCATGCCCACGACATGCGAAACCCCTTCTTTTACTTCTTAAATTCTTCGACAGCATCTGCAGAAGGTTCAAATTTTGGCGGAACCACTCGTTTAATGAAAAGCGCCAATATTAAGGCCCCAAGCGTAATGAGGGTAGAGATGAAGAAGGCATGATTGACGCCGTCAAGCATCGCAGTTCGTTCAATCTCCCCTTTCATTGCTGAGATGTCAACACCGGAAGCCATCAATTCTTTCGCCTGATTGGTAGCCGACTGCTCCAAGCGATTAGTCATGATAGTCAGCAACAATGCTGAACCGATAGCACCCGATACTTGCTGCAATGTATTGTTCATCGCTGTTCCGTGCGGATTGGATTTCATTGGCAATGAATTCATACCGTTCGTCATAATTGGCATCATGACCATCGACATGCCGAACATCCGGATCGTGTATAACATCATCAAATAGTAATATCCAGTATCAAGCTGCAGACGACTCAGGAAATAGGTCGTGACGACAGATATGGTTAAACCGGTATACGCAAGTGCACGCGGTCCATATTTATCAAACAGCTTTCCTGTAACCGGCGACATGAGCCCCATAACCACCGCGCCCGGCAACATGAGCAACCCCGCATGGAATGGAGAGATTTCCCGGACTTTCTGCACATAAAGAGGCGTCAGAATCATCCCGGAGAACATCGCAATTGATAGAACGATGGAAACTGCGGATGCCAAGGCAAACATCGGATGCTTATAAATACGGAAATCCAACATCGGCTCTTCCATTTTCAGTTGCTTCACAACGAAAATGATAAGGGCGATGGTTCCAATTGCGATCGTACCGTATACTTCAAGTGCTCCCCAGCCCTTATCGGCTGCAGAACTGAAGCCGTATAACAGACCCCCAAAACCGATACTTGAAAGCAAGAGTGACAAGAAGTCTAATTTGACATCACTATTCGGCGTAATGTTTTTCAATTTGAACACCGCAAGGACGATCGTCAAAATTGCGAACGGCAAGACAATTTCAAACAGTGTCCGCCATGAGTAGTTCTCCACAATCCATCCGGACAGCGTCGGCCCTATCGCTGGAGCCGTGAACATAACCAAACCGAACATGCCGAGTGCAGCTCCCCTTTTCTCGATCGGGAACGCTGTCAACATCACATTCATCAGTAAAGGCATCATCAAAGCAGATCCCGATGCCTGCACCATACGTGCCACGATCAGTAAGCCGAACGTAGGCGCGACGATTGCCAGAAAGGTCCCTAACGTAAAGAGTATCATCGCTGTGAGGAAGATTTTTTTATTCGTGAATTTCTGTATAAAAAACGCACTGGCTGGAATCATGATCCCATTGACCAGCATATAACCCGTCGTCAACCACTGTACATCGGATGGACGCACCGAAAATTCATCCATGATGACAGGCAGAGCAATATTGAGCAATGTATTGTTCAATACGGCGACAAAAGCACCAATGAACAGTATGGCAATAACCCCATATGGAGGTTTTTCATGCATTTTTTTAATATCTAATGATTCTTCCATAGTATCCTCCTAAACTTCATAAAAATTATATCAAGGATTCATTTTATACCGATAGTCCATTTATTTCAACTAAAAAAATTGAAAGTCTAAAAAAGTTGATAACAAAGGGTTTATTGTTTACTATACTAGTTGTACCCAAAGTATAATTCAAGTTAAAAGACATAGGTGATTAAGAGTGAATGATCGAAAAAAACATGTACTGCAAACTGCTAAACAACTGTTTACAGAGAAAGGTTTTCAATCTACATCCATTCAGGACATATTGGATGAAGCCTCTATTTCAAAAGGGACTTTCTATAACTATTTCTCTTCGAAAAATGAATGTTTGATGGCTATTTTGAGAGATGCGTACCACCTATCCTATTTACGGAGGAATGAACTCGCCATCGGGAAAGACTTGACCGATCCCCAGCTTTTATCCGATCAGATCCAAATTCGCCTGACGATGAATCGGGAGCAGAATTTGCTTCCTTTATTTGAAACGATTGTCCATTCGCCTGATGATGAACTGCGGCAGTTCGTCAAACAGATGCACTTCAGGGAATTGGCTTGGATCGCTAAGCGTTTGGTGAATATATATGGAGAAGAAGTGAAGCCTTATTCGTACGATTGTGCTTCTTTATTTTTTGGCTGCGTGCAACATTCGCTGCATATCTGGAAGGGTTCAACTACTGAACACCTAGATACGAAACAGCTAGTGGATTATGTCATGCAACGCATGGAAGCCATCGTTCCAGATGTCGTTAAAAAGAATGCGCATTTTTTGCCGCAAGATCTAGTGGAGAGGATTCTGGCGCATGCGGAATTTCATCCGATGACGCAAGAAGTGCTCGTCGGGGAACTGCGGGATTTCATCGGACAACTGCCCGCCGACGAAAATACCGGAAAGCTCTATGCACAGTTTCTTTTTGAAGAAATGACGAGTGAATCCCCCCGGATGTATTTGTTAGAATCGGTCGTACGCTCTTTCCGCCAGGCCTATGAAGGCACCGACCTGCAACATCGTACAATTGAGCTATCCGCTGCGATATGGTTGTTTATTGATAAAACGGATGGATAAAAAGCGCGGATAATCCTAATGGATTATCCGCGCTTCTTCATGTAGTTAACTTAAGTTACTCGATTGTTCGGTTCTTCGCCTTTGGCCCATGCCTGCAGTGCTTGTTCATTGAGTTTCATCATAGCCAAACGTGTTTGGACAGTCGCACTTCCGATATGCGGCAGTACCGTCACATTCGGAAGCGTCAGCAATGGATGATCTAGGGGAACAGGTTCCGTCTCGAAGACATCCAATCCGGCTGCATGGATTTTTTTCGTATGCAACGCTTGGAACAATGCCTCTTCATCGACGATCCCGCCACGTGCGACGTTGATCAGAATCGCTGTCTCTTTCATTTGAGCCAGTTCTTTTGCTCCAATCAACCCTTTTGTCTCCTCGCTGTACGGCACTAAGATGAGCACGAAATCAGATTGTGCAAGCAACTCGGGAAGCTCGGCGTACTGACAGCCGTACATTTCTTCCATCTCCTGTTTCCTGCTGCGGTTATGGTACAGCACTTTCATATCGAAACCTTTCGCACGGCGCATGACAGCTTCACCGATCCGACCCATGCCGATGATGCCGAGTGTCGAACCATAGACATCAACGCCTGTAAAACCAAGCGGCTCCCACGATGTCCATCTGCCTTCACGCAATGCATTTTCCGCCCCGATCAGATCGCGAGCAGTTGCCATCAATAAAGCAAATGCCAAATCCGCAGTTGTTTCCGTCAGAACATCCGGTGTATTCGTCACGATGATACCTCGCGCTTTAGCCGCTTCCACGTCAATATTATTGTAGCCGACTGCCATGTTCACAATGATTTTTAGATGTGAAGCAGCCTCCAGCACTTCTTCATCAATTTGATCGGTAATAACCGTCCATAACGCATTTGCGTTCGTGATTTTTTGCACCAGCACATCGCGCGGCACCGCCTCACTCGTGGATTGCCACATCTCCACTTCGTATAACTCACGAAGCGGTGCGATGAGTTCATCCGGCATTTCACGACAAATATACAATGTAGGTTTCATAGAAATCGCTCCTTCAGCCACCGATATAGTTCATATCAATTTTCTTGCGGTTCTTCACGGTCTGCTCTGATCGTTCGTCCGAATATCGATCAGTTCTCTTTCTCCAAACCGCTGCAATTTCATCCAGCAACTCCTCATCCGTCTTGCCTGAGCGAATCAACTTTCGAATGTCAAAGCCTTCGGATGCGAATAAACACGTATACAACTTACCTTCTGAAGACAGGCGCGAACGCGTACAAGTTGAACAAAATGATTCGGAAACCGACGTGATGAAGCCGACTTCCGCTCCTGTATCCGTGTAGCGATAGCGTTTTGCCACCTCGCCGTAATACTCTTCTTCCGCAGGCTCCATGTCATAAACCGCGGCAAGCATCTCATAAATTTCCTTTTTAGTGACCACCTTACCGAAACTCCAGCCATTGTCATTGCCGACATCCATGAACTCGATATAACGTAACGTGATCCCCATATTCTTGAAATACGTAGCCATCGGGAGAATTTGGCTTTCATTGACTCCCTTTTGGACGACCATATTTACTTTGATCGTAAAGCCGATATCTTGTGCCTTTTTAATATTTTTGAGAATGAGATCCGGTGAAATGCCACGGCCATTGATCTGACCAAACAGTTCTGCGTCGAGGGCATCCAAGCTAATGTTCAAGCGCCGCAAGCCTACATCGTATAGGGGCTGCGCATACTGCCCGAGCAATACCGCATTCGTCGTCAACCCGATGTCTTCAATTCCTTTGATGTCATGCAGCTTTCGGATCAATTCAGGTAAATTACGGCGCATCAAAGGTTCACCGCCGGTCAGCCGGAGTTTTTTTACGCCCAGCTCAGCAAAGATCCTTGCCAGACGTTCCAACTCTTCAAATGACAGCAACTCATCCTTCGCTAAAAACAGAAAATCGTCACCGAAGATTTCTTTCGGCATGCAATACGTACAGCGGAAATTACAGCGATCCGTCACTGAAATCCGCAAATCCCTGATTGGTCTTCCGAGCTGATCTACGATGGCATCCATCTTCCTCATCTCCTTTCTATTTCACATGGCGTATTAACATTTTTAAACACGAGTTTTGGTGAATCCGTCAGCGAACTTCCTTCAATCCATCGCCCGTTAAGCTGCGCCTGAACATGCATAACGCGACGATTATCCTCTATTAATGCCCGACGGATCATCGGTTTCGCAGAGGCTTGCCAAATCGAAACAAGCGGATGGCGTTTCCCTTCCACCGTCACTGCCGAAACGTCTCCAGAATGCTCGTCCACTAAACGCGCGATTACGCGTTGTTGTATGAACGGCATATCACACGGCAAAACAATATAATGATCGGCTTTGACTGCTTCCATGCCAGACAATATTCCCGCCAACGGTCCCATCCCAGAAAATTGTACGAGATCGGTTGTGACGCAAAGATCTTTCGGAAATTTATCGACAAACTCAGTACGCGTAGCGACAATAATTTCTTCACAAAAAGGGTTCAATGCCTGTAATGAATAGTGATAAAATGGAGCCCCTTTATATTCCGCAAATGCCTTTGGGGAACCGAATCGGCGTGACTGTCCGCCTGCCAATAAAATCCCGGCCGTCCGCTTCATCCACCACTCACCGGCGGAATGAATGCACACACATCGCCCGCTTGAATCACGTCTTCTTTCCGGGCATATTCTTCATTTACCGCCACATGAATCGTGTCTTTTCCAAAACCTGGATACGTCGTTTCCGCCCAATCCAATAATTCTTCCACTGTCAAAGGAGCACGATCCAATGATTCCTCTCCTTTACCCGTCAACTCTCGCAGCCTTGCAAAGTAATGAACTGTAATCATTGTTACCTGCTCCCTTTCTCTGGATATTTCTTTTGTGCACCGATCCACTCTTCGCCATCTTCCCAGATTTCCTTCTTCCAAATGGGCACAACTTCCTTGATTCGCTCGATCGCGTATTCATTCGCTTCATACGCAGCCTTTCTATGAGGTGATGAAACTGCGATCACGACGGCAATATCCGATATTTTCAGTTCGCCGATCCGATGCGCCATCGCCACTCGAACGCCCGGCCACTTCTCTTCCATCTCCTCACCGATTTCCGCGAGTTTCTTTTCCGCCATCGGAATATATGCTTCATACGAGAGATATAATGTACGAACGCCATGCGTCCATTCGCGCACATGCCCTGTGAAGACAGTCACTGCGCCAGCTGCTGGATGCAAGACGAACTCGCTGTATTTCTGCGGATCGATTGGTGTATCCACTAGTTCAAATTGTTTCATCTGTCATCGCCTCCTGAACCCATTCTTGCAGCCAGTTATCCAGTGCCATCTTGTCTGCGAAGATTTCCTCTGTGTTCACTACTTTGATGATTCCAGAGAGTGATTTCAACTCCGCCCAATCTTTTTCATGACGAATGAGCACCACTTTATCTCCGGCTTCCTTCTTATAGCCTTCTATCAGCAAAACATCCGGTTCCGCGGAAGCTGCCAGTGCCTTAAGCTCTTGAAATGAATGTTCTTTCTGTTGAATCAATTGTATCATACCCCCACCCGCCACTACGGTCGAGATGGCTCCTGCTTTCAGAAATTGTACCGTATCGGTATGATTGGGAGGCAGCTCAGGCGCGCCTCCGTGTCCATGATGCTTCAATACGGCGACCTTCATCCCAAGACGCTGAAGCACGGTAATCCAATGGGAGACCAACGTCGTTTTGCCGCTGTTCTTGTAGCCTACGACATGCAGTGTTTTCACAGTTCCCATCGCTCCACACCCTGCTCCGCTCCGAGTAAGAGCACGTCCACGGTCATTCCTTTTTCGAAGCCGCGTGTTCCGCTCGGCAAGACGATGATACAGTTGCCTCGTGCAATGGAAGACACCGCGCTTGATTTATTGAAACCAGCAGGTGTTGCGACAATCCCCTCAGATGTCATGCTCCAAGATGCCCGGACAAAACGAGTGAAAGGATTCGCTTTCTTGAAATCATCTCCGAGTTTCGCTTGGATCCGCGGCATAAACGGTGCAGTGCAACCCATCATTGAAAGGATGGCGGGACGTGTAAACAATTCGAATCCTGTAAAGCATGCGGACGGATTACCCGAAAGCCCAAACAGCAACTTTTCACCAAGCACCGCCACTGTCGTCACACTTCCCGGGCGCATAGCCACTTTATTGAATAGCACTTCCGCTCCAAGCCGCTCATATATCGCCGGCAAATAATCATAATCCCCGACCGATACTCCGCCTGTCGTAATAAGGAAATCCGTCTCCTGAAGCGCGCGCTCAACAATCTCCGTACACGCATCCAAGTCATCTTCCATCATGCCGTATGATTTCGACTCGACACCCATTCGCGTCAATTGTGCACGGATCATCGGACCATTGGAATTCCGGATCTTCCCCGGCACCAACCCATCCGCTACGTCGAGCAACTCCGTCCCAGTCGACAACACGCCGGCAATCGGCCGCTTCGCAACACGCACTTGTGAATATCCAAACGTCGCAAGCAGTGCAATCGTTCCGGGATGAATGACTGTCCCCGCTTCGACCAATCGCTCACCTTTCTTTGCGTCTTCCCCTTGTCGTGAAATATTCTCACCCGCTTCAAACGGCTTTCGCAACGTGAAGCCCTTTTCATTTTCCACCGTCTGCTCAAGCATAACGACCGCGTCCGCCTGTTCCGGAATCAGTGCTCCTGTCATGATGCGGTAGGATTCCCCTTCTTCAATCGACCGGTCCGCCACATGACCCGCTCCGATTTCACCAATTACTTGAAACGATTTGCGAGCATCTCCTGAAGCACCTGCTGAATCCGCCGCGCGAATCGCAAAGCCGTCATACGGTGAACGATCAAAAGGAGGGACATCATGCTTCGCGATGATCGGTTCCGCGAGCACTCTGCCGTATGTATCTTCTAAAAGAAGCATTTCTGTTCCCAACTTATGCACATGTGACATGACGCGTTCCACAGCTTCTGCCATTTGAATAGGTTTTCGAATTTCTACCACTTACATCTCCTCTTTCTTTTGATATACTAACGAGTACAATGAAATGAAAGGATGTTCAACATGTCCGAACTCACTCACTTTAATGAACAAGGTCGCGCCAAGATGGTTGACGTATCAGGCAAGGAAATCACTTTGCGCACCGCCATTGCGACTTCTTCGATCATCGTCAACGGGTCAATCCATGAACAGATCACCCACGGCACGAATAAAAAAGGTGATGTCTTCGCGGTCGCTCAAGTGGCCGCGATCATGGCCGCTAAAAATACGGCAACGATCATTCCGATGTGCCATCCATTGCCGTTAACCGGCGTCGACGTCCGATTTGATTGGGAAATTGACGAGGAAAACGCCCATTACGAAGTCCATATCCAAGCCGAAGTCAAAACGAAAGGTGTAACCGGCGTTGAAATGGAAGCTTTGACCGCCGCTTCCGCCGCCGCCCTCACCATTTACGATATGTGCAAGGCTGCCGGCAAAGAGATGGTCATCGGACCAACCATGCTGCAAAACAAAACTGGCGGCAAAAACGGAGACTACCAACGCGCAGACTGAACGTCGCGCGTTTTTTTATTGGCTTGGTTATGGAGTGGAAAATCTGTCAGCCCGCGATCATAACAACCGCATTACCGCTCATAAACAACCCAGACTCGATCATAAACCTCGAATCCACGCTCATACACCCAAACCAAATCACTCAACCTTCCAAATGCTTCGTCAACTCATGCGCAATATGCGGCAACTCCGGCAGAATCAACTTGTCCATCGCAAGCGCTACCGCTTTCGAAGAGCCTGGAAGCAAGAACACCACTTGCAAACCAATCGCCCCCGCCGCCGCACGACTCAACAACGCCTTCGAACCGACATCTTCGGTATAGCTCAAAAAGCGAAACAATTCGCCAAATCCATCCAACGGCTTCGTAAAATAAGGAGTTACCATCTCCACCGTAATATCACGTGCTCCAATGCCCGTCCCGCCTGTGAAAATCATCGCTTGAATCGAGGAATCCGCCAACCAATCCGATAGTTGCTTCACAATATGCTCACCTTCGTCCAAACAGATGCCATATTCCTTCACCTGATGCCCTGCATCCTCCAACTTCTCCCGAATGATTTTCCCGCTCTTATCATCCGCTTCTGTCCTTGAATCACTTATCGTCAATACAGCGACCGCAATGGACTTCTTGCGCGCTTGCTTTGGTAAATGAGATTCTTCCATATTCTGCTCCTCCTTAACCGAATAATGAATGATACAATTTCCTTCCAGTCCGCATGTCCTTCAGTCCATGTATGAGTAACCGACCATTGTCGAATAAAATGCAGCGATAATTCTCCGCATGGAACTCTACGAAAAATGGCGTTTCACGATATTTCATCCCAAGTTGCCGGGCGACACGCACTCCATCCGCTACCGTCAATTCGCGATCGGCATCCGGTATAATCTGTACGGTGTCGCGTCCGCAAAGCACTGCGTATTGCGTGCCGGATTGCGCATGCAGCGCAGGGTATGTCGGATGACTTCCACACGTTTCACAATCAGGGTTCTTCATTCGACTAATTCCCGCTTCGACAGATGTATTGTTCCACACATCAAAATGCAGAAGTTTCGTGCGCATGGCGGACGTATTTCCTGTCAGCCATTTCAACGCTTCTGCACTTTGATGTGCCGCAGATATCTGAACGGCAGGCGCGATGACTCCTACTGTATCACATGTTTCATTAACAGCAGGGAGTACTGGAAGCAGACAGCGAAAACAAGGAGTCTCGCCCGGAATGAAAGGAAACGCGCTGCCGGAACTGCCGACAACTGCGCCATAGATCCATGGAATATTCAGTTTCCAAGCCGCATCATTGATCAGCAAGCGCGTCTCGAAATTATCCGTCGCATCGAGCAGCAGGTCAGCATCTTGGGAGATCTCTTCCAAAATGGGACCATCCACATGATCGAGCACCGTCCGGATTTCTACATTTTCGCGGATCGATCGCAATCGCCGTTCTGCCGCCACCACTTTCGGCACGCTTCCTTTCGCATCGGCTTCATTGAATAATTGTTGCCGCTGCAAATTGGAAGCTTCTACATAATCACGGTCAGCCAGCGTCACTTTGCCGATCCCCGCTCGCACAAGCGTCTCGGAAATTGCAGAACCGAGTGCACCGCAACCGATAATGACTGCATGCGCCTCCGTTAACTGGCGCTGCCCGAATTGCCCGATTGGCTGAAATAATGTTTGTCTCGAATAGCGATTTTCCACTTCATCTACTTCCTTTCATTTGACAAGAAGCAAGGGCATCGGTTAACTAAACCGATTGCCCTCGCCTGCAACAGGACTGATATCACTGAACGATCCGACATATCGGACCACGTCCCCCGTTCCATCTCTCACGGCACTGATAGAAAGGAACTCCAAATACTCTTCACCGTTTTTCTTCTTGTTCCAAATCTCACCATGCCAAACGCCCTCTTCTTCGATCTGCCGCCACATATCATCGTAGTATGCTCTCTCGTGCCGGCCGGAACTCAAGACGTTCGGACTTTTGCCAAGCACTTCCTTTTCACTATATCCTGTCAGTTCCGTAAACGCCGGATTGACCGATACAATGACCCCTGTCTGATTCGTCACGAGAATCCCTTGCTTTGTCGAATCAAATACTTCTTTTGACAGACTCACACGGTCCATGTAATAAAGCCAAACAACCAATACAAGACTGGCGAGTGAGACTTGAGAAAACGCCATGAAACCAATCGAATACGAACCTGTCATCGAGAAGATCGTCGCCAATAACAATGGAGGGAAAAATCCACCGAGACCACCCATCATCGAGACAATCCCATTGACCGTACCGGCTTGCTTACTGAAATAAAGCGGAACCAGTTTAAAGATTACACCATTGCCGATTCCTGCTGCAGCCGCGATCAGTATGCTGCCCACTGTATAGAGCGCGATATCAGGTGAAAATGCCAGCACAATGGAAGCCGCCGTCAGACCCGCAAAACAGCCCATCAATAAGAATAACGGCTGAAACTTGTCACCCAACCAACCACCGACCGGTCGCAGTAACGTAGCAACGACGATAAAGCCCGCTGTCCGGAGTCCTGCATCCACTTTCTCAAGTCCAAAGTAATTGACGAGAAAATTCGGCAAAAATACGGTAAATGCCACGAATGAACCAAACGTGATGAAATAGAATAGCGAGAAAAACCAAAGCTTTTCATTTTTATAAACACCTTTAATTTGCTCAACAATCGGTGCTTTTACCTTCACTTCCTTGCGGTCACCGAAGAAAAAATTCAACGCGATGAACACAAGCAGCAAGACGAGATACATTTTGACAGTCAACGACCAGCCAAACTTCATAGCGAGCACAGGTGCAGAAAACGTAGTGATCGCCGTTCCGATATTCCCCATGCCGTATATACCGTTGACCAAACCATGTTTTTCCTTAGGATAATATTTCGGAAGCGATGTAACCCCAACGGAGAAAATCGCTCCGCCTACCCCAAGCAAAGTACCGCCAATCAATAGCCCTGTCACCGTTGAGGTCTCACTTATGTAGTAGACAGGAAATAATAACACGATAAAACTGATGAAGAACATAACACGTGCTCCATACACATTGGCATAATAGCCAAGCGGTATCCGTAAAATCGAACCGAGCACTACCGGGATTGCTGTGATGATGGCCACACGTTCAGGCGGGATATTAATGTCTTCACTGATGAACGGCAACAGCGAAGAAATAAGCACCCAAACCATGAAACCGACAACTAGATTCGCCGTCTGAAGCGGCAGTTGGATCTTTTGTGTCATAGGAATCCATCCAATCTGAAGTTAATTACTAAACAACCACAACATTCTTTTACTCTCTCGTTCTATTTGCTCAAGACTTAGGCAAGATCGATGTATATATTTGCTCAAAAAGTTCATCTTGCTCTTTCGCCCGCAACACAGACTCCACCATCGGGAACACCACATTTTCTTCCTTGACGAAATGAATCATGATGACCTCAAATGCCTCGCCTGCATCTTTCACCACATCTTCCATCATCTCAAGTGTGAACTGAGACAAATCTCCTCTTGTATGGTGAAGGAAATGACCGATATATGCATCGATTTCTTCGTGCTCCTCTTGAACCGCCTGGATCGGACCTTGCTCACTTCCGACATACTTTGAAAGCATTGGAAACAGATAGCCTTCTTCTTTTTCCGTATGGTTTTTCAACGGATCAATGAATTCGATGACCAACTTGCGCAATTGCTTGAGCGCATCCAACCCCTTCTCGCGGGAGTAGATTCCCTTTTCGAAATCCAGCACAATCGCATGCCATTCGTTCATCAAATGCGATAAGAAACGATGTTCATTTTCCAGCACACGCAAAACCGGCAGCGAATACGTAAACCCCGGGTTGACCATCTTCCTTCACCTCCTATCAGAAATTCAAAAACTTCTTACGCAGCGCATATTCGACCAATTCGGGACGATTCTTCAAATGAAGTTTGTCCATCATCTTCGACTTATGCGCTTCTACTGTTTTTACTGAGATATAAAGCATTTCTGCAATTTCCTTATTGCCGTAACCTTTCGCGACGAGCGGCAGGATTTCGATTTCCCGTTTTGATAAAATCTTGAACGGATCATCTTCGTCAGCCAGTTTCCTGTCTTTTTGCACAAACTCCCGCACAAGCGAAGTTGCCATGGACGGATGCACATAGGTTCCACCATCGTATACTTCACGAAGGGCGCTGATCAATTCTTCATCAGGCGCATTTTTTAAAATATAGCCTGACGCTCCATTTTTCAGGACGTGAAACATATACTCTTCGTCATCGTACATCGTTAAGATCACAATCTTTGTTTCAGGAAAGTCCTCATGTATTTTGCCTGTTGCAATCAGACCGCTTTGTCCGGGCGGCATGCTCAAATCAAGCAAAATGATGTCCGGCCGATGTTTGGCAACCAATTCATATGCTTCCAATCCATCTGCTGCCGTCGCTACGACTTCCATATCATCTTGGTAATTCAGGATATGCATGAATCCTGTGCGGACGACTGCATGATCATCAGCGATTATGATTTTCATTCGTTGCTCTCTCCTTCTTCACCGGAATCTCCACTTGGACTTTTGTTCCAGTTTGAGCACCGGATACAATCGTCAAGTCTCCGCCAACGAGCTCTACGCGTTCTTTCATTCCATAAAGGCCAAGACCCGTGCCCTGCGGCGTAAAGTTATTGACGTCGAAACCCACACCTTCGTCAAACACTTGTAATTGTAAAATCCCTTTTGTTTCCTTCAAATTCAAGTACACATCTTCCACTTCCGCGTACTTCATTGCATTCAAAATCGCTTCTTGACCGATTCGATATACTACCGTTTCGATTTCACCTTCATAACGTTTTTTCTTCAGGTCCGAGTCTAGATGAACATACAGACCATAATTCTTTTCCAAGCCTTTAATATGCGTCCGAAACGCGGCCTCCAAGCCAAAATCATCCAGGACAGCCGGCCGCAACTCGACAGACAGATGGCGGATTTCATCTAACAACCGCATCAGTGACCCTTCCGTCTGCCGCAGCTTTTCGAGTGCCTTGTCATTCACATCCATGTATTTCAAGACGCGCAGATCCACAAGAGAACTCAACATTTCTTGGGCCACGCCGTCATGCAATTCTCTGGAAATCCGTTTGCGTTCGTTTTCTTGTGCCAGAATTACTTGCTGCATGCGTAACTTTTGGTGCAATACTTCCTGCGTCTGCGTTTGTTGAGTTAAATTCCGCAACATCAATACAGAGATCTGTTGCTCTTTGTCTATCACTTGATACGTAGCACTATAAGGCAAGACGCCCAAATCTCTCGTCTCAAGATACAGTTGAAATGATGTCAGCGTTTCTTGCGGATTGGACATGAAACAAGAGACACATGTCATTTGCTCCTCTTCACTCGTATAGCCGCGGCACGTCAGGCAGATAGAACGCGCATCTCCTTCCAGCATCTTCTTATAGATTCCGGGTTCAATAATTTCCTTGGCCGCCTCGTTCATCGACAGGATTTGACCATCAGCTGCAAAGAAGAACATCGCTTCCGTTGTACGGTCATATAGTTTTTGCAGCAAGTTTGTTAGGCTTTCACTGTTCGATAACGTCATCTTTCATTCGCTCCTTAAGGTAAAACGGTCCGAATTGCGTCCCGATTGCTTGTTTGAACTGTTCAAATGTTTCCTCCGTCATTTTGTTCGATTTGCGATACCCGATGAGCAGCACACCTTGCACATGATCGCCTTGGAATAATGGCATTGCTCCAAAGCTTTTGAGCTTTTCGAATAGAACAATCGGGTGGTTGTATAGATCTTGCGGATCCAACTGCGCCTCAACGTTCTCAATCATAATCGGTTTGCCCATCTTGAAAACGAGTCCCGCAACTCCTCTTCCCGATTGAAGGACGATCCTTCGATAACGAGTACTCAAGTTTCCACTGACATAACGCCACTTCAATTCATGACGTTTCTTACTGATATCCACAAGCGCCAACCCGACGAAGTCAAGCTGAAATGTCTCTCTGAGTTGTTCGATGGCCGACTGGAAATTAAAGCTCTGTTGTCCTTTCATAGACATGATCTCCTATTTCTCATCATCCGCTCACCGTGGTGTGTTTTTCGTCGGCTGATGTTTTCTATATAGAATATAACTTCTGCCTACATAATTCAACGGCACACTCCAGACGTGCACCAGACGTGTGAACGGCCACATCGCAAAAATGAGGAACCCGGTTAAAATATGCAACTTGAACGCAATCGGCACAGCGGCCATATACGCAGCTTCCGGCTGGAAAATAAGCAACGAGCGAAACCATACGGAAATAGTTGCACGATAGTCAAATCCCGGTGTTATATTATTGGTGATCAATGAGCTGTATACACCGATGAACACGATGAACAGCAACAACGAGTTGACGATCAAGTCGGAAGTGGATGATAATTTCCGAACGTTCGACTTCGTAAAACGGCGAGACGTCAAGATGATCATTCCGACAAGCGTCACGACACCAAAGAAACCGCCACCCCATACCGCTCCGAGATGGTACATATGGTCACTGATACCCATCGCCCGTGTCCACTCCATCGGAATTCCTAACCCCGCGACATGTCCCAAGATTACCGGGAAAATCCCGATATGGAACAGCAAGCTGCCGATCATCAATTGCTTCTTCTCAATAAACTCACTGGATTTCGCCGTCCAGCCAAACTGGTCGTTACGGTAGCGAAAAATATGTCCTACAATGAATACTGCCATACAGATATAAGGAAAAATGACCCATAGAAATTGACTAGTCATTGGCAGAAACCTCCCGTTGAATACACGATTTACATGTTTCACGCAGCGCCCGAATCAAATAGAAATAAGGGCTTTCATACTTTTCTAGCGCCTTCATCAAGAAGTAGGTCCCGTCTTCGATGACCGCTAGCAGCATGGAAAAGCTTTGCTGCGCTCGCGGATCACCCTTCCATTCGGCTGCGTAGATAAATTCGCACATCAACGGAAGTAAATCAGACAGTTCTTCATCCGGCATACTCAAACCGAACATTTCATACAGCACTTTCAATCTCGCCAGCATTTGTCCTCGCTCTTTGGAGTCCTCAAATTTCACAAATGTCATAAAAAGCGTGGCATCCTTTTGGAAGTCGAATGTGTATGTGTACAGCTCCTCAATTTCATCCAAACTATACGTCTTCATAGCTTCCCAATACGTTTGCAAGTCTTCATAACCTGCTGTGTCGGGTGTTACAAATTCTTCCCACATATTCGGATGAAACGTTAGTTTTTCGGGATAATTCAGTTGATTGGAGAAGAAACCGAAAATTTTTTTCTTTTCATATAAGAGGTCGAGATTAATCACGCCAGATCCCCCCATAGAAATTCTCCTCGTATATTTCCTTGCCTGTCTTCACAGGAGCCCCTGGAGACGCAGGCCCGCAGCCATCACAAGCACCGTCCGCGCCCATCACAGAATAGGTGTACGGGCTTTGATTCGGCACTTGTTCACCGTATGTGCCCATGCTGTCATACCCGGCGGAACCTTGCGAGCGGTAGACGTTCATCTGCCCCTCTTTATGGGAAGTCGGGATGACGAAACGATCTTCGTATTTGGCAATCGCAAGCAAACGATACATTTGCTTCGTCTGTTTCGCCGTCAAGCCGACACGCTCAAGCTTTGTCTCATCAAATTCCTTGCCGGAAGAAATCGCACGCATATAGGAACGCATCATCGCCATACGCTGTAAGCCACCTTTCACCGTTTCTACATCCCCCGCCGTCAGCATATTCGCCAAGTACTGGAGCGGAATACGCATTTCTTCGATAGCCGGGAAGATCATATCCGGATTTTTGATGGAGTCTTTTCCTTCAAAATAGTTCATGATCGGGCTAAGCGGCGGTACATACCACACCATCGGCAACGTCCGGTATTCCGGGTGCAATGGGAAAGCCAGCTTATATTCGATTGCTAATTTATAAACAGGTGAATTTTGTGCCGCTTGGATCCAGTCTTCTGTAATCCCGTCTTTGATCGCCTGCTCGATGATTTCAGGATCGTTCGGGTCTAGGAATAAATCACACTGCGCTTGATACAAATCTTTCGGATCGGGCGTAGCAGCCGCTTCCTGTACGCGGTCCGCATCATATAGCAAGACGCCGAGGTAACGGATACGCCCTGTGCAAGTTTCAGAACAAACCGTCGGCAATCCCGATTCCACACGCGGGAAACAAAATGTGCATTTTTCGGCTTTATTCGTCTTCCAGTTGAAATACACTTTTTTATACGGGCAACCTGTCATGCAGTAACGCCAGCCACGGCAAGCTTCCTGGTCAACTAGCACGATGCCGTCTTCGTCACGTTTGTACATCGCACCGGAAGGACAAGAAGCCACACAACTCGGATTCAGGCAGTGTTCGCATAGTCTAGGCAAATACATCATGAACGCTTGTTCGAAATTGAACTTGATTTCTTCTTCAATTTTCTCGATATTCGGATCAGTCGGTCCTGTAATATGCGCACCAGCCAACTGGTCTTCCCAGTTCGGGCCCCACTCGGGATCCATATATTCGCCTGTAACGACAGATTTCGCACGAGCGACCGGTGTATGCTTTTGATCCGGCGCGGCCGTCAACTTTTCGTAATCATACGTCCATGGCTCATAATAATCTTTCATCTCTGGCATATCCGGATTGTAGAAGATTTTACCGAGTGCGATCTTGGACAGCTTGGAACCCGATTTCAGTTCTAGCTTCCCCTTTCGCAATTGCCAGCCACCCTTATAAAGCTCCTGGTCCTCCCAACGTTTCGGATAACCGATACCCGGTTTCGTTTCAACGTTATTGAACCACATATACTCGGCACCTTCACGGTTCGTCCAAGTCGTCTTGCACGTCACACTGCACGTATGACACCCGATACACTTGTCTAAGTTCATTACCATTGCAACCTGCGCTTTAATTTTCAAGCCAGTTGACCTCCTTCATCTTGCGGACCGCGACATACACATCTCGCTGATTTCCGATAGGTCCGTAATAGTTGAATCCATAACTGAGCTGAGCATAGCCGCCCACCATTTGAGTCGGCTTCATGTGAATACGCGTAGGTGCATTATGGCTTCCCCCGCGCTGCTCGGTAATTTCCGAGCCCGGCATCTGAATATGCTTGTCTTGTGCGTGATACATGAACATGGTCCCTTTCGGCATTCGGTGACTGACAACCGCACGTGCGTTGACGACACCGTTCCGGTTATAAACTTCCAGCCAATCGTTATCGTCGATGCCGTGTTCTTCAGCGTCCAGATTCGATAGCCAGACTGTCGGACCCCCACGGAACAATGTCAGCATATGCTGATTGTCTTGATACGTGGAGTGAATGTTCCATTTACCGTGCGGCGTTAAGTAACGTAATACGAGTGCATCCTGACCTCCGGTAATTTCCGCGTCCCGATCCGCAAAGACGAAAGGCGGCAGTGTCGGTTTGTAGACAGGCAACGCTTCCCCAAATCCAAGGAAGAATTCATGGTCCACGTAGAAGTGCTGTCTGCCGGTCAATGTCCGGAACGGAACCAACCGTTCGATATTCGTTGTGAACGGCGAGTAGCGGCGTCCCAATTTATTCGACCCGCTAAATACCGGTGTCGGAATAACTTCGCGAGGCTGGGCGGTAATGTTGGCAAATGTGAAGCGCTCGGCCGCCCGGTCTGCTGAGATATCCTTCAGCTCGACGCCCGTATCTTGCTCGGCCGCTTCGAATGCACGCTGTGAGACCCGGCCATTCGTTGCTGAAGACAGCGTGAGCATGGCCTCTGCCGCATGTTTTGCCGTATAAAGTTTCGGCAGGCCGTCTTTGATCGTGTCGTCCTCGTATATACCATTGATGCCTTTCATCAGTTCGTATTCCTCTGCCACGGAGAAACTGACACCGTGCGCTCCGGTTTTCCCTGTTGACAATAAAGGTCCAAGCGTAACGTACTTGTCATAGATTTTTGTAAAGTCACGTTCTACGATGGTCATGCCTGGCATTGTTTTGCCCGGAATTGCTTCAATTTCACCTTTACTCCAGTCGCGCACTTCGCCAAATGGCTGTGCGATCTCTTGAACCGAATCATGTGCCAATGGTGAAGTAACGAGGTCCTTATAGACACCCGGCAAATGAATTTTCGCCAATTCCGAGAACGTTTCGGCGATCGTCCGGTAAATATCCCAGTCCGAACGGGATTCCCATAGTGGATTGACCGCTGGATTAAACGGGTGGACAAATGGGTGCATATCCGTAGACGATAAATCTACTTTTTCATACCAAGTGGCTGCCGGTAAGACGAGATCGGCGTATAGCGGTGTTGCCGTCATCCGGAAATCCAATGCGACCATTAAATCCAATTTGCCTTCCACTTCATCTCGCCAAACCATCTCTTCCGGTTTCATGTCTTCATTCGGACGGGCCAGTAAACCGCTGGAAGCGCCGAGTAGATGTTTCATGAAATATTCTTGACCTTTAGCTGAACTGGAGATGAGATTGGAGCGCCAGATGAACAGTGAACGCGGGAAGTTTTCCGGTGCTCCCGGATCCTCTGCCGCAAATTGCAACTCTCCTGACTTCAGCTGATCAACGATATGACCGACGATTTCTTTTGTTTCGGTCTTACCTTGTTTCGCTGCTTCTTCAACGAGCATTAAGCTGTTTCTATTAAACTGCGGATAGGATGGCAGCCAACCAAGACGCGCAGCAAGTACATTGTAGTCCGCCGGATGTTTGTATCGCGCTTCGCCCCCGAGCGGTGACATGAGCGTATCGGCACCTGCCTCTTCGTACTTCCATTGATCGGTTGCAAAATAAAAGAATGACGTTGCATTTTGCAGACGCGGCGGCCCTTGCCAGTCTTTCGCAAACGCAATCGTGCTCCACCCTTCAATCGGACGGCATTTCTCCTGACCGACGTAATGCGCCCAGCCACCGCCGTTGACGCCTTGTGATGCCGTCAGCGTGACCAAGTTCAGGATCGCCCGGTAAATCGTGTCACTGTTGAACCAGTGATTGATTCCCGCCCCCATGATGATCATCGAACGTCCACCCGTATCAATCGCGTTTTGTGCAAATTCCATCGCGATTTGCGTGACCAGTTCAGGTTTGACGTTCGTGATTGATTCCTGCCAAGCTGGGGTATATATAGAAGTAACATCATCATACCCAGTCGCTTCGAGCTCGCTGCCGATTCGATTGACGCCGTATTGGCTTAACATGACGTCATACGTTGTCGCCACCAAGCGTTCCGTTCCGTCTGCAAACTGGACTTTCATTGCAGGGATCGGTCGTTTGAATGTACCGTTACCTTTCTGATCGAAATAAGGGAAATGGATCTTCTGCCACTCCGCTCCATGTTTTTCGACAGACAGTGCCGGTTCCACGTACGTCCCGTCTTCATTTTCAAGCTGCAAGTTCCACTTTACTTCCTTCTCCCAGCGCTGCCCCATCGTTCCGTTCGGTACAATAATTTCATCTTTCGCTTCATCGAATAGCATCGGTTTCCATTCTGCATGCTCAGATTGCTGACCCAAATCGCTGGCACGCAAGAATCTTCCGGCTTTATAGGAATCCTCATGAGGCTCCAATAGAATCAAGAACGGCATATCCGTATATTGCTTCGCATAATTTAAGAAAGTCGGTTCTTTACGTTTCTGATAGAATTCATCCAATATGACGTGTGTCATTGCCTGCGCAACTGCCGCATCCGTACCTGGATTTGCTGCGATCCAATCATCTGCGTGCGTTACATTTTCCGCATAGTCTGGTGCCACTGAAACCACTTTCGTTCCTTTATAGCGGACTTCTGTCATGAAATGTGCGTCTGGCGTACGAGTTAACGGTACGTTCGAGCCCCACATGATGATGTAGCCTGCATTGAACCAGTCACTCGATTCAGGAACATCCGTCTGCTCGCCCCAAATCTGTGGGGAGGATGGCGGCAGATCCGCATACCAGTCATAGAAACTCAGCATTTCTCCGCCTAATAATGAAATGAAACGCGCGCCGGATGCATAGCTGACCATCGACATGGCCGGGATAGGGGTAAACCCTGCTACACGGTCTGGGCCGTACTTCTGCACAGTATAAATGAGCTGCGCCGCGATCAGCATCGTCGCATCACGCCAATGGATCCGGACATGCCCGCCTTTACCGCGTGCTTTCTTATATTCATTTGACTTCACCGGATCCTCAACAATAGCCGTCCAAGCCTTCACCGGATCTTTCGTTTCCTGTAGCGCTTCATTCCACATACGCCATAATTTCCCGCGAATATAGGGGTACTTCACCCGAAGCGGGCTGTACTCATACCAAGAGAATGATGCGCCTCGGGGACAGCCGCGCGGTTCAAATTCCGGCATATCCGGACCACAGGAAGGATAATCGATCTGCTGGTTTTCCCAGGTGATGATGCCGTTCTTGACAAACACTTTCCAGCTGCAGGACCCTGTACAGTTCACGCCGTGCGTTGTACGCACTACTTTGTCATGCGACCAGCGCTGACGGTACATATTTTCCCAATCACGGTTCTTTTCCTCCAATACTGACCAATTCCCAGAATAACTTTCGACAGGTTTAAAATAATTCAGTCCAAATCTCTTTTTCATCGAACATTTCCACTCCTTCTCAGAATGTCGCAATAAAGAACACAGTCATACTTAACTTTTTACCCCAAAATAAATTAATTAATCCGAATTTTGGTAAGGGTATTCCCTAATTAAGTTTCCACCTAACGTAACTATCAAACTATTTCCATCAAGTTCTCTTTATATTCCTTAATTATACGCGCTTTCTGGACGTTCACCATTAGGGATTCCCCTATTTCCCCATGGGAAAGTTAAACTTCACAATTTTCGATTAGGGAAAGCTCTGACTCTATCAGCTGCCGAATCATTCTGAGACTCATATAACTATAATCTCTCCATGTTCAGCACTACCCGCAGAAAAAGCCGTAACGTTGGACGGCTTTTTCGAGCATAAGCGAAGTGTTGGGAGCATATCTTTGCGCTACCTAATTTTTTCAGTAAATGTTTTTCTATCCGAATTAAGTTCGGTTATTTTAACATTCAGTGTGCGTATTGAATCGTCTGATAACTCAACTTTCCCTTTATCTTGAAGTCGTTTCCACGCCTTGACATCCTTCCGATATAAATATTCGGACAATCGATAAATATCGACATCTAATTTTAATGCTTCCTTGTAGGTTTCTTCGATTTGCTTTTTTATTTCTTGTTCTGCTTTTTTTCTGATTTCATCCTTCTTTATTTTTATAGGAATGGCGCTTACTTCTCCTATCATGCGAACGTCAATGTCGAATTTCACGGAATCGCCTTCGACAACAGGCGTTACTTTCACTTTTATCTTCTGTAACACAGCTGTCATGAAATCTTCTCCCGAGTTTAACGAAAACGTGACTTCTCCTCTTTGCGTCTTCTCATTCATCCACCTCAATCCAGATATTTTTTCTATATCCAGGAATCCTTTAAATTCTTTCGGGGTAATTAACCCACCCCCTGCAAGCTGTGCTATTTGATCCTTGCCTGTTACCGTTTCCCAGTTTTCGGAAACCTCCATATATGGAATAACCATTTCGTGACCCGGTTCATTTAATCCGATAATCATTCTGCGTATATCAACTGGTTCGACAGACGACGATTGGTCATACGTATTCTTAGGATCCCCTAATCTTGACAATGTAATGGCCGTATTTACAATAGGAACTGTTAACAATACATCTTTTACGGAATCAGCCGTGCCGTACAGCAAAACTTGATATCTTGTCTCTCTATAACGAAGAAAAGTGTCAATAGCACTTTGCATGGCGCCATTTTTCAACGCTTCTTCAGAGAGGACGACGTAAGTGAGCTGACCCCAATAAATCCTTTGATCCGCTGAATTGTATACATTGAAGATTGCTTCGGCTATTGTTTTACCAGTGGCAAAGCCTGTTTCTGATTGGTTAGGATCCGTATTCGGTTGTTCTAATTTTGCCACTCTTTTAAAATCAATAATTTGGACGTATACATTATACTCACCATCTTTATAATCAATACCGAGACCATACACATAAAGCATCCGTTCTGGTTCATTTCGATTCCAACAACCAGAAAGCAAAGCAACTAGTAGTAAACTAAGAACAATCCACTTATTTCTTCTCATGTTTCATCCTCGTTTTATCTTTGGGATTTAAATCTTGCGGGCGCTCTGTGTAGTATTTACCCGGGGGTCGAAATAATGTTTTGATAATCTTAGACCAACTTAAATCTCCCGCAATAGACAAATACGGAACGCCAAACACTCTCATATTGGCTACATGAAGAACAATAAAGTGAAACGAGAGTAAAAGCCCGACCAGCCCAAAAAAAGATGTTAATAGGATGCAAAAATATCTTAATATACTCACGGTCGTAACCAGTGTTTGGTTCACTAAGGTGTAGGATGCAATGATTGAGCTTGCTATGACGACAATCATTGCCGGACTTGTAACCCCCGCCCGGATGGCCGCGTCACCGATTATTAAGCCACCGACAACTGATATTGTTCCGCCGATTGCAGCAGGAGCCCGTGAACCGAACTCACGAAATAAATCGAATATAAAAAGCATGAGGATCATTTCAAGGCCTGATGGCAATGGAAGCCCCGTACGCGATTGCACTACTGTTGCTAACAATTGTGAGGGCAGCTGGTTTTGATGGAACGTCGTCAAGGCCAGCCAGAACGCGGGAAGGAACGCACCTATAAAAAGACCGACCAACCTTAGTAATCGCCCAAGTGAGGTATAAACAACTGAATTCTCATTATCCTCACCCGTTTTAAAGAGTAGAAATACATTCACCGGAATAATCACCCCATAGGCGACACCGTCGATGAGGATAACGAATCTTCCTCTTGCCAGGTGTTGAATGGCAAAATCCGGTCTTCCGGTATAGTCATGCTTCGGGAATAAATAAGACTTTTTATCCAAGTGCTCCATTAGGATATTCCCGCTAAAGAGGATATCAATATCAATCTTATTTATTTTTTCCTTTATGCCTTTAAGAATTTCTTTATCTGCAATATCGTCAAAATAAAGGACAGCAACCGCTGTTTTTGTCCTTCTTCCTACTTCGAACTTTTCAACGCACAGTGAATTTGTAGGCAGCCGTTTCCGAATTAAGGCAATGTTGGTGGAAATATTTTCAATAAATCCGTCCCTCGGTCCTTTCACAACTACTTCTGTGCTCGTTTCTTCCGTATTACGGTTTGGCTTTTTGGAAATAGAACTCGAGTAAATGACATTATAGTCTTCAAAATAAAGAAGAACATTTCCGGCGTATACGTCAGTTATCATCTCATCCGTGTCTTCTACTTTTTTTAATGCCGGAATGTGTAAATGACTTGACACTGCCTCTTCAAAGGACAACTCTTCAAGTGCATTGAAGAAAAGCTGAATGCGTTCAACAATTACGTCATTTAATAAGTGTTGATCGATCATTGCTTCACAGGTAATAAACAGCACATTACGCTGATTAAACGTATAGACCTGAAACTGGACATCGGCAGATTTATGAAATAATTGTTTCAATGTTTCCGAATAATCGTTCGTATCGGCAGGTTGCATACTTTTTCACCCTTTCCAGCTTACATCTCATGCTTCAATCTCTTTGATGATCTACCTGAAAAAAAGGCAACCGACGCGAGAAACAGCGAAAAAGCAAAATACACAATAAAGGTAATCGGCAACATGTATTTTCCTTTGATCTCATCGAATGTACTTCCACTCATCTGCAATAACGCTAAGCTGATAAAGAAGAATGCCGGTGCAATATATATCCAGATCATTTTCTTATTCCCATTCAGATTAAATAAGTCGACGATGATGTATAACATGAATCCAACTCGTATAAACGCACCTGTAATCCATTGATAAATCGAGAAAAAGTCAAGGTGTTCGATATAGCGCCCGATTTGCACGAGTCCCCATTCTTCATAAGCCGGAAAACGTTGTTCATTTGCCTCACTGGGCCCGAACTCCGTAATCGCACCGACTAATGGTCCCAGCGTCAGTCCCGTCAAAATAAAGAACATGATCAGATAATGTCTAAAGTGAATCCGATCTTTTATTTTATGTTGGAGAAAGAGGAGTAACATAAGTTCGATCAGTCCGGAAGCAGGGTACACCATCGCTTTCAGTACAGGATCAAATCCGTGTTCAAAAAATGGCTGCAGCAATACATAATCTTTTACTTGCAAATTCGTAAAAGCAGCAAAAAAACCAAAAGCAACAACACCCACCAAAACAAATACATTTATCATGACAATCGTCTGAATGGACGTTGTGATCAGCAAGACGCTAAGAATCGTAAAAAAAATCAGTAGAGCGAAGGATGGCGTATCATTCAAAAATGTGTACTTGATCCATTGCAGCATTTCACTTGTCGTGAATGAGGCATGCACCAAAAGACTAATGGCGAGCAAAAACCCGAAAACAGATGAACCGACTTTGCCGACTTTCTGTCTTAGCCAAACTTTCATCGGCTCCATATTTGTTTTTTTATGAATATATAAGAGCAGTACGATCCATGGTAATAAAACCAATGTTGCTGACAGTACAGATATCCATCCATCCCTACTGGCGACATTTAAAATCGCCGGAATAATTGTGACGTGATTTTTCAAACCGATAACTGTCATCGCTAGAAATATTATGTGCAGCATACTGATTGAACCCGTATGTTTCATAGTAAAAACCCTCTGTCATATGTTAATACCGTTTATCATTGACATGAATAAGAGGGATTATAAGCAAGTATGTCCTGAATTATTCGCGGAAATACCATCGGCGGTTGCGGTAAAAAAGTGATATTGATCCGTTACTATGTATCCTCCATTGTAATGCGGAAAGTAAGTGGAGATGAAAAAAGGTAAATCTCTTTCAACACAGACTTCGAAATTGAGTAATGAAGGGTGCAAAACCTCTTTTAAAGCTACACACACGTATTCCACGCTTGGACTCTATTTCTGTTCAACCTGTTATTTTTGGAAGATCATTCACTATAGTTCTCTTAATATTATGTTGATTTTATTTAGATTACTGATAGAATTATAGTTAAAATGAAAGGTTAGGTGGATGATACCGTGGCAAACGAATTAAACAAAGTTCTTCGTTGTGAAGCACTAAAAGACAAAATCGTAACAGCAGAAGAAGCAGCATCTTGGATTGAGGATGGGATGTCTCTAGGTTTAAGTGGATTCACTTTGTCTGGAGATGCGAAAGCGGTTCCATTGGCATTAGCGGAAAGAGGTAAAAAAGAAAAGTTGAAAGTAAACGTTTTCACTGGAGCTTCTCTCGGGCCAAACGTCGATGAGTTGATGGCAGAAGAAGACATGATCAACTTACGTATTCCTTATCAAGGCAACCCAGCAATGCGCGGAAAAATCAACTCCGGTGAGTCTTTCTACATCGACCAGCACCTTTCCCATACAGCTGAGTGGGTACGCCAAGGCGTAATCGGCCCAATCGACTACGCAATCATCGAAGCGGCTGCTATTACGGAAGATGGACAAATCATCCCAACTGGATCGGTAGGCAACTCACCAATTTTTGTTGAGAACGCAAAACATGTCATCATCGAACTAAACGTCAATGTACCGGCTGAATATGAAGGTTTGCATGACATTTTCATACCTGCAAAACAAGGCGAAAGAAAAGAAATTCCTGTATACAGTGTAACTGACAAAATCGGTACGCCTGGTATCAAAGTTGATCCTGAAAAAGTACGCGGGATTGTTATTACAGAGAAAGGCGATATTCCTTCCCCTATCGTTCCTCCAGACGAAGAGACACAGGAAATCGCAAATAACTTGCTCGACTTCTTCCGTGATGAGATTAAAAAAGGACGCATGGACGAAACGTTGATGCCTCTTCAATCTGGTGTCGGCTCAGTAGCAAATGCAGTTCTTGACGGCATGAGAACTTCTGAGTTTAAAGACATCGAAGTATATTCTGAAGTCCTTCAAGATGCGATTTTCGACTTGATCGACGACGGCGTTGTAAAGTTTGCTTCTGCGACTTCATTAACGCTTTCTAAGAAGCGTTTGGACAGCTTGCAAGAAGATATCGGTAAATACCGTGACAAGCTTGTATTCCGTCCGCAGGAAGTATCCAACCACCCGGAAGTTATCCGTCGTTTGGGCATCATTTCCTTCAACACGGCGCTTGAGCTGGACATCTACGGAAACGTTAACTCTACACACGTCAGCGGTACACGCATGATGAACGGTATCGGCGGTTCCGGAGATTTCGCGCGTAACGCACGAATCGCAATCTTCGTAACGAAGTCATATGCAAAAGGCGGCGATGTTTCATCCATCGTACCTTTCTGTTCTCACGTAGACCACACAGAGCACGATGTAGACGTAATTGTTACGGAACAAGGCTACGCGGATCTTCGCGGCCTGGCTCCAAGACAAAAAGCGGAAGCATTGATCGAGCACTGTGCGCACCCTGACTTCAAGGATGAGTTGCGTGATTACTTCAACCGAGCAAAAGACCAAGTTGGCGGACAAACACCACACATCTTGGAAGAAGCATTGTCTTGGCACGTAAATCTTGCGAAGAACAAAACGATGCACAAAGAAGCACCTGTTCAGAAATAAATTTCTTTTTTAGCACAGCGAGCGGATTTTTAATCCGCTCGTTTTTTTTGATTGTCTGGGGGTTGGATTGGTTCGGTGTGGTGTGGGTTTGGTGCGGTACGGCGCGGGGTTGGCTCGGTACAGCGCGGGGTTGGTTCGGTACAGCGCGGGATTGGCTCGGTACGGCGCGGGGTTGGCTCGGTACGGCGCGGGGTTGGCTCGGTACGGCAAAACTTTTGCTTGCTTGCCGGCAATCATGTACGGAAAAAGGGAAGCGCGATTGGCGCTTCCCTTCCCTTTTCACTTCTTACAAATCATCAAAGCCATTCAAATCACTCGTCTTCACATACTGACGGCTTGTTTGTTCGAAGAAATCTGTCTTCGTATCATCGAAGTTATCGACATATGCGCGAATCCATTTCATCGGATTGTCCGTGAACTCGGGATAGATTTCACTCAATCCAAGCATGCGCAGCATTTTATTGGCACGATATTTGATGTAGCCTTCCATTTCCTCCATGTCGAGACCTTCGATTTCGCCTAGTACATAGCGGCTCCAAATAACTTCTTGCTCGACGGAATGACGGAATTGATCATAGATCCAATCTGTGAATTCATCCGTATTGTATTCAGGATTTTCCGCAAGCGCTGCGCGGAAAATATCGCTGATTGCTTTCCCGTGTTGCAGTTCATCTCTATTGATATACGAAATCATAGTAGATGTCCCGACCATTTTCTGGTGACGTGCTAAATTATAGAAAAATGCAAACCCACTGTAGAAGAATAAACCTTCAAGCAATGTTGTATAAACCATTGCCTTCAAAACTGTTTCGATTGTCGGATTCTCAGCTAACTCATTATAGACTTCCACAATCCGTTCATTACGTTTCATCAACACTTCATCCGTACGCCCCATTTCAAATGAAGCCATTTGCTTGTCTAGATTGGTGACGGAAGAAAGGACGTATGCATAACTATGGTTATGTTCACTTTCCTGGTCCGCAATTGTCGCCATAATCGACTTGACGGAAGGATCCGTCGCAAAGTCCGCGATCTTCATCGCCACAACTGTTTGTGGGCCATCCAATGTTGCGAGCAGGCCGATAATTTTCAAGAAGGCAGATTGCTCTTCTATCGAAAGGCGCGGGAATTGCTTTACGTCTTGTGTCATATCCACTTCATTCGCCGTCCAAAAAAGAGAACGGATACGCTGACGCAATGTATAGAAATGTGGATGCGCCAAGTCATTCCAGTTCAAAATGCCGCTTGCTTCCCCACCAAAAATAGCCGTCGCTTTGTTCGGATTTGCTGGATTCAATACTTTTACTCTTGTAAGTGTCGCCAATGGTCGAGCACTCCTTTCGTCCAATTCGTTACCAATTTTTCTTGCGTGCCACGCGGGCTTTGTTCGATCTTTAACGGTTCAAATGGTGAATGATAGAAGCGCGCTAACTTTTCTGCCGCTTTGCAAAACAACTCATCTCCACCAAATTGCGTATCCCCTGTGCCGAAGACGTAGACAGGCACTGGCTTGAAGCCGATAGCCGCCACAAAGTCCTTCACTTCATCCGGCGTTGAACCTTTTTCCCATGTAAAGGAACCAATGCAGAATGCTTCATATTTATTTACATCCGGAAGGACCCCGATGCCTATCCGATGGGTGTCGACTTCGATTCCTTCACGGCTTATCTTATCCGCTATCAACTCCGCCACTTCCTCCGTATTGCCGCTCCAGGAAGTGTACGCAATCAGGAATGACACCACTCGCACTCCTCGATTTCAGAAGCTGTTGAGCGCATATAATACGTTGTTTTCATACCGGATTTCCATGCTTGCATGTGCAAATCAAGCAGGACAGATGCCCGAATGGAATTCGGTACGTAAATATTGAATGAAATCGACTGATCGATATGTTGCTGGCGTGCGGCGTTTTGTTTAATTGACCAGCGCTGATCGACGATATACGCGGAACGGCGGTAGATATCATACGTGTTATGGTCCAAATCGGGTGCGATGACCGGCAATTTATAGTCTTTTTTCTCTTCGTGATAGAACGGCTTGAAAACCGGGTCGATCGAAGCAGTAGAGCCCGCTATAACAGATGTAGAACTATTCGGCGCGCCAGCCATCAAATAGCCATTGCGCATTCCGTTGATTGCTACGTCCATACGTAGCTCCCGCCATTTGTTCGAGTCGTATTCGCGTTGCTCGAAGTACCCCCCTGTCTGCCAATCGGAGCCTTCAAACAATGGATATGCGCCTTTTTCCTTCGACAGTTCCATCGACGCTTTGATCGTCAGATATGCAATTTTTTCGTAAAGTTCATCTGCATACTCCACAGCCTCGTCGGATTCCCACTGCATATTTTTCAATGCCAATAAATGATGCCAGCCAAATGTACCAAGTCCGATACCACGGTAACGCGCATTCGTACGTTGTGCCTGTACCACCGGAATTTTATTTTGATCGATGACATTATCGAGCATTCGCACTTGGATCGTAATCAGGCGATCGAGCACGTCCGCCATCACCGCTTTTCCTAAGTTAATGGAAGATAGATTACAAACAACGAAATCGCCCGGCTTTTTGCGTGTAACGACCATATCGTCTTCCAATGAAACCGATTCGAATGTGGTAGCCGACATATTTTGCAAAATTTCTGTACACAAATTACTAGAATAAATAATTCCCTCATGTTTATTCGGGTTCATCCGGTTCACTTCATCGCGGTAAAACATGAATGGTGTGCCTGTTTCCAGTTGGCTGCGCAATACACGTTTCATGATTTCAATCGCAGATACCGTTTCGCGTGATAACTCCGGATTATTGACACATTCCTCATACTTCTCACGGAACGAGCCGGCTCCTTTTGTCTCATCATAAAAGTCTTCCAATGAATAGCCCATCTTCGTCCGTACTTCATGCGGGTCGAATAAATGCCAGTTTTCGCGCGATTCCACTTTCTCCATGAACAGATCCGGCAAGCAAACGCCTGTGAAAATATCATGTGCACGCAAACGATCGTCACCGTTATTCAGCTTCAAATCGAGGAATGTAAAGATATCTTTATGCCACACATCCAAGTACACCGCTACCGCACCCTGTCTTTGACCGAGCTGATCGACGCTGACTGCCGTGTTATTCAACTGCTTGATCCATGGCAGCACACCGCTTGAAGCACCTTCAAATCCTCGGATAGATGCACCGCGTGAACGGACTTTCCCCATATAGACGCCAATCCCGCCGCCGAATTTCGATAAGTTCGCAATATCCGTATTGCTGTTGTAAATGCCCTGCAAGGAGTCATCCACTGTATCGATGAAACAGCTGGATAACTGACCGTGCATCTTCCCTGCATTCGACAGAGTCGGAGTTGCAACCGTCATGTAAAGATTGCTCATCGCCCAGTATGCTTCCCCAATTTTATGGATGCGCTCTTCCGTTTCATCCTGCATCAATGTCATCGCGATGACGAGCCAGCGTTCTTGCGGCAACTCTACCGGCTGCTTGGAGAAGTTTACTGTGACATAGCGGTCCACCAATGTTTTCAATCCAATATAAGTAAATAAAAGGTCGCGGGTCGGCTCCAGTAAACGGCCGATTTCGTCGAGTTCTTCACGGCTGTACTTCTCCGTCAACACCGACGTATAGAGCCCTTGCTCCACCAAGCGTTCTACATTTTTCGCAAAGTCAGTATAAACATCTGCGCCACGCAGCGCTTTTTGCTTCGCATACACATCATATAGATAAATCCGCGCGGCCACGAACGTCCAGTAGGTATTCGCTTCATCGATTCTGCTCAGTGATTTCAAGACCATCGCATTCGTCCAATCCGTTGCTGAACTTTCCGGATGCCGCTCTTGATATCGCCGGCTCGCTTCGACTAATGGCTCAACTTCCTGTTTCCCGAACTCTTCCTGTAGATTTTCCATCAATAAATCAAGACCGACTGTTTCATGAATAATAGCCATTAATATCCGCTCCCTCAAAAATAATAAAAAATAAAAAAAGACTCCCGATCAATCGGGAGTCGTCATGTGACGGATGGTAGTAAGCGGAAAACGACAGGCAAACAAAAACCTCTGCGTTTCGCTTCCACTCTCCAACCCCGAAGAATGTATCGCATGATGAATGGCAGGTCTCCTGGCTGGCATGTCTCTCTTCTGTCCATCCTTCCCGCCTAAGGCAGTGGATAATTACGGACAGTCGTCAATACCATCAGTTGCGGGGGCAGCTCCGTTTTTAGCGGATTCCCTTTTAAACCGTTATCGGTACCGATTCATCAAAATACTATATATAGTGTCTTATGTACAAGTTATACCCTAACATGTTGTGTGTAAACTGTAAAGAACTAAAAAAGGTCGCAGTTCAGAATTGGACTTCTGAACTACGACTTTATTGTTTCAGCGGAACTCACCCACGCAATCGATCTTCTGGATCCGTAGGGGTTTCCTCCCAACATTCCGCGCCTTTTAGGCCAGGAATGCTTTCGGCTTTGAATACTGGATTTTTCCCTTGGCGTCTTTGAGCAGTGAAGTCGTCGAGGACTTGAAAAGCCACTTTTCCGAGAAGTAGGATGACGATCAGATTCAGGATTGCCATTACACCCATGAAGAGATCGGCCATATCCCATACGACTTGTACTTTTGCTACTGCACCGAAAAACACCATGCCTAGGACTAGAATCTGATAAAGCACTTTCCATCCTCTGCCCGCGTGAATGAACTCGATATTCGTCTCACCGTAATAATAATTACCGATGACAGAACTGAATGCGAAGAACATGATCGCGACCGCAATGAAATACGGAGCCCATGCCCCGACATGCACTGCCATCGATGCCTGCGTCAGCAAAATTCCATCCGTTTCACCAGACTGATATAGTCCGCCAAGCAAGATGATGAATGCCGTAGCCGAACAAATTATAATCGTATCGAAAAATACACCAAGACTCTGTACGAGCCCTTGTTTTGCCGGGTGCGAAACATTGGCTGTCGCAGCAGCATTCGGCACACTACCCATACCGGCTTCATTGGAGAATAGTCCTCGGCGAACCCCTTGCATGATCGCCATCCCAATTCCACCGCCCGCAATTTCCTTGATGCCAAATGCATGTTCAACAATCAACATGAACATGGCAGGAACCTGCGTAATATTCATGACAACGATAAACAACGCAACCAGAATGTAGAATACTGCCATCACGGGAACTATCGTCTGCGTCACTTTGACAATGCGCTGGACACCGCCGAAGATGATGATGGCTGTAAGTACTACCAATCCGAGACCGACACCCCAATCTGGAATACCGAAAACATTCATGAAGGATTGGCTGATCGTATTGGATTGTACTGCGTTGAAAATGAAACCGAAACATAGTGTCAACAAAATAGCAAAAGCGATTCCTAGATTCCGCTTTCCGAGCGCTTTCTGCATATAATACGCTGGTCCACCGCGGAACGTCTCACCATCTTTTACTTTATACACTTGCGCGAGCGTACTCTCGATGAATGCGGTCGCCATTCCAATGATCGCAATAATCCACATCCAAAACACCGCGCCGGGTCCACCAATTCCAATTGCAAGGGCGACCCCTGCCACGTTACCAGTCCCGACACGCGAAGCCGCACTGATGGTGAACGCCTGGAAAGGTGAAACTCCGTCATTCCCTTCCTTCTTTTCCACGATCAAACGAAACATTTCACGGAACAAACGCACTTGTACAAATTTCGTGCGAATCGTAAAATATACCCCAGCTGCGAGTAAAAGTCCTATTAAGATATACGTCCAAATAAAGTTATTCGCCGGTCCTACCAGCCAGTCCAAAGCATTTTGAAACATCTGACCACCTCCTTGTTTATCTATACCCTGCTAACTATCCGAATACGCATCGCAAAGCAAATAATCTCGCACTGACGAAACCGGATTTTATCAGTATACTATATCACAAGAATAAATCGCTGTTTTTTATTTCTGACATCAAATGGGCAGTCTCCCTGCAGAGCAGCCCGGATGCATTCGCCATCAACTCAACCAGCGTCTTGCTGCCGTCGTCTAAAGCACGCAGTTCAGAGAACCACTCACTCAATTCCCCGCACGTACCTTTTTCAATCGCCCCTGAAATGACGAAGACAGGAACTCCGCAAACTTTCGCTGACTTCGCAACTCCCAGCAATGCCTTGCCATCCAGCGTCTGGCGATCCGTCTTGCCCTCGCCCGTCAAAATGAAATCAGCAGATTGTATATGCTTTGCGAATTCAATGGCCTCCAACACTACTTCAATCCCGCTTTCCAATCGCGCCCCGCAATAAGCCAGCAAAGCGCCTGCACTACCTCCCGCAGCTCCTGCACCCTTCAGTTTATGGAGACGCATACCAGTAAGTTTGGCTGTTTTATCCGCAAAATGAAGCAATCCTTCATCCAGCAACTTCACCGCTTTTGTATCTGCTCCTTTTTGCGGTCCAAAAATGTACGAAGCACCATTTTCACCGACGAAAGGGTTTTCCACATCCGATGCAATCCGAATATCCGTTGTTACCAAACGCTTATCCATCTGTGACACATCTACTTTATCGATGAGGGAAAGCGAAGAGCCGTTCATCTGCAGCAACTTCCCCTGCGCATCAAAAAACCTGACACCTAGCGCTTCCAACAAACCGGTTCCTCCATCATTCGTCGCACTTCCTCCTAAACCGATGATCAACTTGCGATGCCCTTCATCAAGCGCATGGCGAATCAATTCTCCCGTGCCAAATGTCGAAGCCTCCATCGGATTCAATTCACCAGGCCCAAGTAACATCAGCCCAGAAGCTTGCGCAAGTTCCACCACTGCCGTCTCCCCATCACCAAGTACTCCAAGTTGCGCTTCTACTAAATGCCCGAGCGGTTTGCGTACAGTAAATGTTTTATACACGCCTCCCGTTGCAGATATAAGAGCCGACAATGTGCCTTCCCCGCCATCTGCGACAGGCAAACACATTGTCTCCGCTTGTGGAAATACCTTTTTGACACCTGTCTGCATCGCTTCTGTAGCTTCCTCGGCTGTCAAACTTCCTTTGAACGCATCAGGCGCAATAATTACTTTCATCGTCTCAGCCCCTTTTATTGGTAGTGTAGCAGATTTACAAAGAACAGACATTTCGAAACTGATATTTTCAATTTTTCTGAGAGTACGATATAATCAACGGCAAGTACGAGAGGTAAGCTAGGTGAACTTTCAGAAAGGAGAATGAACAATGAATAGTAAAATGTTTGTTCTACTATTGGTTATCTTAGTGATCAATACTTTGCGATATGGGTCCTATCTTCTAGAAGGGTCAACAAGTACATATTATTTACTATCCTTTTGTTTAAACTTGTTCGCTTTGATTGGAGTCATCCTGTCAAACATAAAAGGACGTATTAAAAATACTGATGGGAACGGAAGCACGGAAAGAAAACAGAGATAAATAGCTTGATGAGGCCAACATAATAATTCCTTGTGTGGAATAACACGTGTAGGAATACAAGGTATTTAGATAACTTGAAAAAGGAGTGTGCAGGATGAATAACTACCAAAAACGTTCCGTGTATATTTCAATTATAGTTCTTGCTTTCTTTTTAGCATTATCCTTAATTACACATCAATGGGGATTCTTTTTGTGGAGTCTATTGCCTGTTTTTATTGTTTTGATGACTGTGTTTTCCAGCAAGATCAACAAAGGAAGCGGTAATAATTGAGAAGTTTTATTCACCTGCCGGACTTGATAAACGGATAAGCACAATCCCTATCAGTTCCAGATTGCAATATACAATTATCTTGCGTATAGATACCTTTTTAAATAAATAACTAAGGTGTGATGAGATAAATATGATTTATTTCGGGGTGGGATCATCTTTTTGGCCAACGTTCTTCCTTTTTTTATTCGTTGTTTGGCTGCTGTTTTTTTCGTTTAATGCCATTATGAGAAAAATCCTTAAAGTTAAAAAGAAGAAGTTATTTTCAGATAACCATATGAATGCATTGCATGAAAAGATTGATTGGACCATTCGAATTGTCTTTATTGTTGCTATCATAGTCGGAAGCATCGTCAATATATCAAGACTGCCATCGGATCCAATCTTGTTTTTAGAACCTTACATTTTACTGTTTGCATTAATTTTCATAACTGAAATCGTTACAGCTATTATGGAATGGAAGTATTCAGAAAATAAAAACGCTTACATTTTAACAACTTCTCAATTAGTTCTTCTTGCAATGCTCTTACTTTCAATGTATTTGACTGATTTTTTCGGCTTGTTTGGGTAGACTTAAAAATATACACATACAGTACTATTGAAGCCAATTTTCTTAAAAGGCTTTACCATAACAGACAGTAAATTAAATAATTTACGTAAAGGAGCATCTCGATATGGAAATTAGTCAATATTTGCAACGAATCGGTCTAAAGGACATAAAAGGGATAAGTATTGAAACACTTTCCCAACTTCAGATGCAACATATGCTGCATATTCCCTTTGAAAATTTAGATGTGATGCACAATGTTCCGATTCCCTTAGACGTAGAAACGTATTACAACAAAATTGTACTGAATCAGCGCGGCGGTTTTTGTTATGAATTAAATGGGCTATTCAACTGGTTACTGCAAGGGCTTGGCTTCAACAATCATTTGATAGCTGGAACCGTGAGAACCCCCAAAGGCACTTGGGCAAAAGAAGAAAGTCATGCCGCCCAGATTGTCCAACTAGATCTGCCTTATTTAGTCGATGTAGGATTTGGCGACTCTACTAGAATGCCACTCCCCTTAACAGGCGAACCGCAAGAAGACGTCAGCGGGGTATACCGTGCAGAAAAGATAGAAGAGAGTATTTTTGACCTGCAAAGAAAAGGTAACGATGCTGAATGGAATACGTTGCTTCGCTTTGACATAACTCCTAAAAAGTTAATGGACTTTGAAGAGGCATGCCATTTTAATCAAACCTCCCCTGATTCCCATTTTACGAACAAAGAACTCATCACGATTGCCACTTCGGATGGCCGGATTACACTTTCAGGGGATACTTTAGTCGTCACTCACAATGGGGAAAAACAAGAGAAAACCGTTCACAACAGCGAAAGGGCTGCTGTTCTGGAACGATACTTCGGTATTCATCTTAAGGAATCATGATATACTCTTTCATTAGGCTGACATGTCCCCAAAATGGTTGGTCGCATTCCCCTACCAATGAAAGAACACGTTTCGGTCTCAGACCACCGCAAAAAAATTCAACTTATTATAAAAGAAGTCCGCAGTTGCATGTTAGAAACTTAAGAAAACAGAGGAAGGATTGATTTATATGGAGAAAGTTACACCATTTTTAATGTTCCAAGATGGCAATGCAGAAGAAGCAATGAATTATTACACATCACTTATTGAGGACTCGGCAATTACAAGCATCACCCGCTACGGAGCGAATGAAGCCGGGGATGAAGGAACGGTGATGCATGCGACCTTTTCTTTGAAGGGGCAGGAATTTATGTGCATCGACAGTAATTTAAAACATGAATTCTCCTTCACTCCTTCGTTTTCAATCTACCTCACTTGCACTTCGGAAAAGGAGCTGGACGATCTTTACGGGAAACTGATCCAGGATGGACAAGCTCTTATGCCGCTGGATGACTATGGTTTCAGCAAGAAGTTTGGCTGGCTAAATGATCGGTACGGTATTTCCTGGCAATTAAATCTTCCGTAATAAATAAAGGAGGCTCCAGAATCAACTGGAGTCTCCTTTTCTTACAATATATACTTATCGATTTTCAATACAAGCTCGGCAATTTCCGGCTTGCTCACTTGATCGTCCGCCCCGACGCTCAATCCTTTATGCTTAAGATCGTCCGTGATTAGCGAAGAGAAAATGATGACCGGCAATCCAGCAAGCTTCGGATTCTCGCGAATTCGTCTCGTAAAGTGATGGCCGTCCATTTGCGGCATCTCGATATCCGTGATGACGAGCTGGACTTCTTTTTTCACGTCGATGCCTTGTTCTACAATGCTTTCCAAATAATCGAAAGCATCTTTACCGTTCTCATAAAAGTCCAAGTTGCCATAGCCTGCTTCTTGCAACGTATCATTCAATAATTTACGCAACAGAGGGGAATCTTCTGCAATCAAAAGACGCTTGTCAGATCGCTCTCGTTTGCCTAACTTCTTCACCTGGTCCACATTTATGCCCGCGTCCGGATTAATATCGAGGATAATCTTTTCGAAATCCAGCAATAACAGCATTTCGCCGTCTAACTTGATGACACCGATGACTTGGGAATTCTCGGCTGCATAGATGCCTGAAGGTTTCTCGATCTGATCCCATGAAATCCGATGAATCTGTGTCACATTGTGTACTTGGAAAACGACGGTCTGTTTATTAAACGAAGCGACGATATATTTTTCATCTGAAGGATTGCTTGAAGGAGCCATCCCTAAAATCTTTTCCATGTTGACGACTGGCAACACTTCGCCGCGTAACTGGACAATTCCCTCCACCGCAAAATGCGCGTGCGGAATCGGGGTGATCGGCAACGGCATAATAATCTCTTTCACTTTGATAACGTTGATACCGTAACGGTTGCCTCCCATTTCAAACCCGACAATCTCCAGCTCATTTGTACCACTTTCCAATAAAATCCCTGAATCGTTCGCCAACTTCTTCCACCCTCTCAGACGATTTGTCTATCTATTTATCAAAAATTCACAGTATCGTATTCATTTTGGTGCCATAGGACTACTATACCATATGGATCACCTATCAATCTATGACAATACGAAGAAATATAGTAGCCCCTTTTATTTTGAAGGCTGCTTACCGAGTTGCATTACTCGTTGGCGCTCATCCGATTTATCAACCCACTTCACCAACTGGTCGACAGCCATCGGTCTCGCGAAGTAATACCCTTGGAAAATCAAGTCCGGCTGAAGATCAAGCAAGAACTCCACTTGCTCTAAGGTTTCTACTCCCTCGATGACGATTTTCAGATCCATGGATTGCCCGATGTTCAGGATGGCATTGAGCACGGCGCATTCTTTTGGCGACGCAGGAACTACATCCGTGAACGACTTATCGATTTTCAATGTCGTGATCGGCAATTGCTGCAGATAGGACAGCGAGGAGACACCCGTACCGAAATCATCCAGCGCTACCGCGAAACCATAGCGCTTAAACCTCTTCAATGCGGTCATGGCAAGCGTGATCGATTTCGCCGTACTCGTCTCCGTGATTTCCAGCTCAATCCGGCTTGGCTCGATACGGAATGCGTCCGTCTCTTTCCATAACACGTCCAATAAATGCGGCTCCGTTACGTATTCGCCCGGAATATTGATGGCGACTTGTGGAATATGCACACCTTGCGCGTCCCAGTCGTGAATCTGCCTGCAAACTTTATGGATGATCCAGTCGGTCACTTCCCCCATCCGTCCATCTGATTCTAAAAATGGTACGAATACAGCGGGCGATATCGGTCCGAGTTCAGGGTGATCCCATCGCAGCAGAGCTTCTACTCCGACAAATTCAGTAGTGGCGCCCTTCACTTTCGGCTGATACACAAGATGAAGATGCTCTTCCTCCATCGCTTTCGAAATATCCCGCAACACTTCTTGCTCATAGGACGTTCCATAAATAGCCGGGTCAAACGTAACCAAGCCCCACTCACGAGAAAGAGTCGCTTGATCGACGACCATCAGCGCTTCTTGGTACAATTGCTTTTTCGTTTTCCGCTGATCCGCTTTCGCTAATGCACACGTATAGCGCATCTCCTGTCGTTTGATCGGCAGCAATTGGTCAATCTCTCGTTGAAGAATGACCAGATTTTTATAGAAATCCGCCGAACGTCCGGATTGATTGACGCAGAATAAATATCGATTTCCACTTACCCGATATAATTGCGCGAACTTTGGCTTCCATTTCGACAATAGTTCGCCGATTTGCTGCAAGATCTTGTCGCCAGCCTCATAACTATATAACTGATTGACACGCTGCAAATCAGGGAAATTCCAGACCGCCACATCTCCTGCCGCTACATCATCCGTCAGTTCACGTTCCCAATTCCGTCGATTGGGCAGCTTCGTCAATACATCAAAATACTTCAGCCAATAGTCCAAATAGCCGTCAATATAGGTTGTCAATAACATGACGACCAGCAATACACCGACACCCACGCCAATAACCGAATTCAATAAAAGCATATGATTGACTGCTTGATCCATGAATGGCTGCCCGTTTTTTATATAATAGCGAGTCCCGAGCAAACCTAAATAATGCATGGCGGCTGGTGCCAACGTCAAACATAGTATGGCAATCCATTTTCCAGCAGTCGTGTTTTTCGGATTACCGATGAGCCGGAAGGTGATGTAAGAAAACAGGCCGACAATCACGTTCGCCACCAGAAGCAGTTGCCAGTCATGTTGGACCACAGCCTCGACTTCCATTGATTGCATACCCAGCACATGCATGGCCGTCATGCCTTCTGCGAACAGCACAGCCGCAATCGTATATTTCCAATTAGGTTTCATGGGGCCTTGAATAAGTTGGAATGCCAGGAAAGAAGCAATGATGGCCGGCAACATGGATAGAAAACTGGTCATGTAATTGACATGCATATCCAGCGGGAGCGATAAGGAGTTCATCGATACAAAATGAGTTGCCCAAATCCCAAAACCCATGGCCAACGAAGCCAGGATAAGCCAGATTTCTCGCTTAAAGAAGCTCGGTTTCTGCATCCGGTCATAAAGCGACAACGTGGTGTAGGATGTGAAGCCTATGACAAGTAGAGACAATAAAAGTATACCGATTGAATAGGTGCTCGGGATTTCAACATATTGTTGGTAGTCTGGTGGAGTAAACATATTGCCTCGCCTCCTTAGCCTATGACAAAAGGGGAAATTTTACTTCTTGATGATTCTAAATGCTCATTCTCGTATAATGCCTATAAATCTAGTTAGTATTTATTATTTACTATATTCCTATTCTAGTCAACGACTTTTAGAGGGGTTTGTGTTGAAAAACCGCAAAACGAATAGAATAATGAATCTTATGGTGGACGAAAGCTGTCTAAGCATGACATCCTTCTCTTTCGCTATGGTAGAACATAGGGAATAGTGAAAGAATAGGAGAAGATAAAATGCCGGTCTATAATAAATTGGTGCGTGATCTGATTCCACAGATCATCGAACAGGATGGTAAGACGTGCAAGACATATATATTGAAAGTTGATCCTTATATAACAGAAGTGAACCGTAAGATGCACGAGGGGTGGCAGAGTATGAAGATACCTACAATGCAAAAGATCCAATCGAGGAACTGGCCTATTTTCTGGAATTAATTCAGACCGAGACAGCAGTGATTGATTTGCTGGAAGCGATGAAGCAGAATGAACCGATCCAGCAGCGGCTGGCGGATGCTTATTTCGGATTGAAAGTGGAGCTGGGTTATCGACCGACGTATTTGGAATTTCATTTGAAGGCGACAGAGGATTCGAGAGCCATCCAGCAGAAATTCAAGACCTACCCGCATGCCGACGAATTAGATGCATTGAAACAGGAAGTGCTTGATCGGTATAAGGATTGATTGATTGATTGATTGAAGTGAATCGGACGCTCATGCATAAGAACTATAAGACGGTCGTGCTGAAGTATATGTTTTTGAGGAGCCCTGGTGAATGGTATAAGTCTGTGACGGCTATGGAAGCAGCCCTGTTTTTTCATGCGTATTTAATGGAGAAGCCTTATGGGAGAGATGCGGATTTGGCGGATCAGCGCGGGAAGTCGTTACATGTGTATGATGAGATGAAAGTTGCGAGATTGATTGCGGAGATGCCGATGACGAAGTGGAGGGTTCTTCGAAGGGGAAGATTACTTTTGAGGTTGGGGAATTTTATTTAGTTGGATGCAAGAGATTTGTCAGTATCAGTTGCATTGGTATTTTGAGAGGAATACTAAAACAACATATTAAGAATGCATGAGGACTTACATTATACCGTACCAATTGTTATTAGATATTAAATACGGCACAACTAGCAGATATCTAATTGTGCCGTTTAATTGATAAAAGAAAAAACTTCATTTACTTATGATACGGTTCAACGTACTATAAATAAAACCTTCCTTTTTACTACTCCATCAAATAATGATACAACTTCCCCTTTACAGCATGCTCCATCACCATGTTCATATGCACAACAGGAAGGTCCTTCCCATTTTTATCGACCATCCTGTCTTCTTCAACTGACAACTTGTCAGGGAATCCTTTTCCTAGATAATAAAAGTCCGTCTCTTCCTTGCTTTTCTGTATAAAAATATGGATATCAAGGTCATTATCAGCTGAATGTATAATTTCTTGAACTTCCTTAGATCCAAGCTTCCTATTATTTTTAGAGTACCATTTAAAAAGAGCTGGATTTATAAATTCATCCCCATAATTTATACTTGATTCAACGTTTTCCTCTTTTTCATATGTAACAAAAATAGGACAGGAGCCGTACTTTGACCTATAACCATATACTGTTGAGCTTTCATCTTTACTCCAATTCAACAATTTACATGCGTCTTTTCTTGAATATTTTTCGTATAACGTAAGTGGCTGGTCACATTGATACTTTTCCGCTTTCCTATTTGCGCTGTCTATGACATCTTTAATCAGTTTTGTGAAATATGGATTGTTCGCCAAGCTTTCTTGTATAGATGTATTGAGCTGATAGTCGCCCTCCCCATTCAATTCCACAATTGGCTTGTCCCCATATTTCTTTTTATAACTCTGTGTAAAAAACGATAGATCCAAAATTCGATTTACTGAATTAAGGGTTGCCTCATCAGTCCGACAACCATCGGCTTCTAACTGAGCCAGATACTCTTGATGCGAAAGTACACCCTTTTTTAATAACATTTCGACCAAAATAATTTCATGCTTACGTTTCCCATTCAATACTTCCGTTGAAAACATTGTCAGTACTTTATCTTCATATACACTTATTGCCGGAACTTCTTCATTCATTTTCAGTAAAAACTGATAGTAGTTCACATACTTATCTGTAATAACGGTCGGATCAATGGAGTGATGCACGACAAAATCATGTAAGTATGGGATTCTACCAATCCTTTTCTTCAATTCCTTATATGCGTCCCTTAATATCTTTAATGCCGTTAAGTTGCTTTGATTGATGGAACTAAAGATTTTTTTCTTGGCGATTTCTTCAAAATTAATCGTTGAAACACCCTTTAAATAGCTCGTATCTTTCGTATATCGGCGTATAGTATCTTTATTCAGGGACTGATCGCCCGACAAAGCCACGGGAATGAGGTAGTTGTTTTTATAATTGCCGATAAAATCAATGATTGTGACATAACTCTTTGACTCGTGCTTACGCAGCCCTCTTCCAAGCTGTTGGATAAAGATAATACTCGACTGCGTTTGTCTCAGCATAACGACCTGATTGATGCACGGAATATCGATTCCTTCATTAAAAATATCCACGGTAAAAATATAATCAAGAAAACCATTTTCCAATAGACTTATTTGGCGCTCTCTTTCCTCTGGAGAATGGTCCCCCAGCAAAGCCACAGTTCGTAATCCCTTCTCATTCAACGCTTGCGATAACTGTACTGCTTCATTTTTTCGACTGCAGAACATTAACCCTTTAACACTCTCACCCGAAAATCCATAGTAATTTATTTTTTCTAGGATATGATTGACCCTTTCTTCTGTAACAAGCTTGGATAATAGTGTTGCGTCATCAATTTCCTCTCCATTATGTTCAAAGTCTGTCACACCAAAGTAATGAAATGGGCAAAGCATATCCTCTTCAAGGGCTTCCTGTAATCGAATTTCATATGCAATATTGTAATCGAACAGTTCATATATATTAAAGTCGTCTGTCCGTTCCGGGGTCGCTGTCATTCCCATTAGGAATTTTGGCTTAAAATAATCAATGACTCTTTGATAAGATGTTGCGCCTGCCTTATGTACTTCATCTATCAATATATAGTCAAAATCTGCCGGATCGAATTGGCTAAGGTTCTCTTGCTTTGAAAGGGTTTGGATACTAGCAAATAGGTATTTTTTGTCTACTTGTTTACTTTCACCTACATATAGTCCAAAGTCCTCACTGATCCCCCCAAGAATTCTCTGAAAGTCATTTTTCGCCTTGTTTAAAATTTGTTCTCGGTGAACAATAAACAACATGCGCTTAGGTGCAAAGTTCCTTACATCAAATGCTGATAAGTAGGTTTTCCCCGTGCCTGTTGCAGAAATAACAAGCCCCTTATCTTTTCCTTCATCACGAAGTGACTGAATTTGTAACAATGCTGCTTGTTGCATAGTGTTCGGGACTATTTTTAAAGACTCTTCGATTGCGTTAGGTGTATACTGCTCTGGCATATCAATTACTTGCCCAGCTATCGTTTTATCCGCATTCTCATTGTACTTTGCTTCATAACTTTCAATCCATTTTTCAGTGAGTAATTCCGAGCCAGCCCATACATCCTCAAATTGATTTTTAAAGTGATGAACAATATCGCCATTTTCATGAGATGTTAATTTCACATTCCATTCGTAATTTACCTTTAGTGCATGCGCAGTTAAATTAGAACTCCCTACAATCAATGAATAATGAGTACTATGTTTAAATATGTATCCTTTCGAATGAAATCCTTTTAAGGTGGTTAAGCGTACTTCAATATTCGTTAATTTCATAAGTTCTTTAAATACTTTAGGTTGATTAAAATATAAATAAGTGGAGGTTAATATCCTCCCAGTAACACCCTTTTTTTCAAGATCGAAAAACAAGGACTTTAGTGTAGCTAGTCCACTCTCCGTTATAAATGCAACTGAAAAAAGGAAATCCTCACTAGTTGCGAGTTCTTCTTGTATTGTGTTTAATACATAATTATTTTTCTTTTCATTGTTAATGAGAAGTTCTGGTTTAAAGCGTCCAAAATTACTCTGATCTTTATCTATGAACCCCTTATGTAAGGATGTTGTTAAGTTACGAATAAAGTCTTCCATATGAACATCACGTCACTTTTCACTAATATTTATTCAGTTTATAATTTGATAACTTTTCAATCGCAGGAATATCTGCTGGCGCCCAGTTAAGCGATGGCAATTCTTGTCTAGTCATCCACTTTAGCTCTGCATGTTCGGAGACTACGGGTAATCCAGAAACAATCTTTGCCATAAACGTCTCCAATCTTACGATGACTTTTTCGTATTCATACGTGGTATCATCTATATGCTCGTAAACTTCTATTGTACAACCCAACTCTTCTTGAATTTCTCGTTTTAGTGCTTCTTCCTTTGATTCACCTTGCTCAATTTTGCCTCCTGGAAACTCCCAGTAGTTTGGTAATGTCATTTCTGGTCCTCGCAGTGCACAAAGGATTTCTTTTTGTTCATTTTCAATAATTGCTCCTACAACATGTATCTTCTTTTTAATGATTCTCACCTATTCCTTCGTATCGTATTAAATCTTGTTCGAAATTGTCTGTATGCAATATTATCAAACATCCATCTCTATATTTCAAATTGCCAATTCATTTTCTCGCATAATCACTTGCTTCAGACTAACCGCTGCACCCATGACAAACAGGAAATTTCCTACATTTATATTTGTTGAATGAATCATGAAAGTTTACACAAACACATTTTCTTCTTGCACCCTTCCACCTCTATGTTCATCAGGGGTATTTCAATCTAGCGTCACACCAAACCCCTTCACAACATCTTCGCCATCCAAATTGGAAATCGGTTTACCCATTGCATTGCTAATTAAATCGAGCAATGACTTCGCCCTTTTTATAAAAAATTCATCAAAATCGTCTTTTTTCAGATCTTCAACGCTCATTAAATGGGATGCCAGATAATTGTTCAGATCTGTTTCCGTCGCCTGTTTCTCCTTTATGATCTTCCCTATATACTTACTTGGAGCGGATCCTCCTATGCTACGATTCGTCTTCGCAAATAAAGGAGTTTTGTTCACGATAGAGTTCCATTTCCTTTTTTCCAACCCATGCTCTTCGCAGAATTTCCGAGGGAAGATGTGATGGATATCCGTTCCTTCATCCAAAAATTTTGTGAAGTCCATCGCACTGCCCGTGATAAAATCCAAGCACCCTTCTTTGAGAATCAACGCCATGATGCCTTTGTAGGCTGCACTTAAACGGGATTGCAAAGATAGTAATCTCGTTGGTTGGAAATAGGCGCGTTGAATAGTATCAGGCTCTTTTCCTCCCGCAATCCAATCCATCATTCCCAAAACATCCGTAGCAAACCGAGTTTCATTTGCACCGCCATACATTTCACCAAATACCCCGCACCAATACCAACTGGAGATCTTCTGTTTTACTGCGCTATCATGTGCCTTACCCTTCAAGATGGTAAACATGACTGACAATGGAATCAACTGAGTGCTGTACGGCAAGTCTCGCGCAGTAAAAATACGTTGTTCCTTCATGAATTTAGCAGCCTGAATAAAACCCTCCAATAGCTCGTCGGCATGTTTCACATAGATATCCAACGTCAGTTTCAAAACATCTCGTTTTTTACAACTGATTGCTTCCCCGCCATTTTTCTTTACATAATAACGTTCCAATAATGTAATGGCCGTCAAAAAGTCAGATGATGAAACTATTTTCAACAGGGCTTGGTCTCGATTCGCAAAGGATAAGGCAGACGCATCGACCATCTTTTCCTTTCGTTTTTCCCAGTCTTTGCGGAGCTCAAAATTATCTGCAGCGAACGTCGCTGTCACCAGTTCAAATACTGTCAGTGAAACACCACCCGTATTTACATTTTCGAAAACTTGGCATACCGCGTCTTTAGGGGTATTTTTCCCCAATGTAATTACAGGCACTTTATACGTTTGGATTGGGACGATTACTTCTTTATTGAATTCCACGTATTGTTGAAACACGATTGGATCATAGGCGTGGAATTTCTGGTACTCACTCATCCACATCATGCATTCAATCGAATCATAGACAATATTTAATGGGAACATTTTATTGGCGAATTCCTTATCGCGCGTACTTAGATCCAATTCAATATCCCTGCCGAAATTGGTACGGATGATCTTGTCTTCAGGTACCGAGATGACTGCCTCTACCCGATCAGTTGTACTATTCAGGCTCTTTTCGATATCCAAATAGTAATAACGGTAGACCTCCTTGTTTTTCTCAGTACGCGTCTGCACTGGTTTCCTGGAATACAGCGAATTAAAAATAGATGTCATCCGTTGCTGCCCATCCAACACTAAAGTTTCCGGACTATTTATTGCGGTTGCTCCAGTGAAAGGACGATATTTGAAACGTATCTCGCTATTATTACTGAACTCCAAAAACATCAGTGCCCCTACAGGATATGCATTTGAAACACTTGCAATTAATGCCTTTATGCGATGGTTATCCCACACCCATCCGCGTTGGAAATCTGGTAACTGAATTTGTCCATGCTCTATGTTTTTTAAAATATCCGCTATTGCTGTGTCATTTGATTTAAACGTGCTACTCATTATTATCCCCTCTTTATTTACTTATTACTTCAAGAATAACACGTATATGCAGTTTCAATGCCAAAAGAATTCAAAATAATAAGACCTTAACTACTAACCGAATGAAACAGCATAATCACCAAGAAACACGAAAATAATAGGATGGAATTGAAAACACCCAGCCTCCACACAACCCCGAATTCCTTCAGAGTCATGTAAGACCAGGCATTTTTCATCTACATCCATCCTATCACCAAAAATCTCTGCCTTTCCATCCATTTCACCCCACCTGAAACATCACCAGCTCCCCCGCCCTCGCATGCCCGACGTAAGCGGGGAATTCGGCCATGCGTTTCTTCCGTTCGAACAGGAACTCTTCTTTTCCGGTCTCGGCGGAAGCCATCACTCCGCACAGGAGGCGGTCAGCGGGCAGGAGGTCCACGTTGTTCTCGCCGAATTTTTCCCGATGCAGCTGGAATACGTCCATTGCCTGTTCGGCGAAGTAGAAGGCGAACCAGTCTTTCGTTTGGGTTTTGACGGCATACAGTTTGATGCGTCCGGTGCCCAATAGATTGGTTTTGTGCAAGCGGAGGATTTCCGCTTCGTCGGATTGCACCTTTTTTAGTTTTTCCATGTTGTCGTTTGCATCCACTTTGCCGTTTGTCAGCGCCCAATAGATTGAATGCGCGACGAGGCTCATGTCCATTTCCACTGCAAATTCAAAAAGTTCCCCGACTGTGATTTTCATCCTGTTCCGCTCCCTCGCCGGGCAGATCGTTCGATGTCACTCAGCTTGCCCGTCTCTTTAATGTACTTCACGGAAATTCTGCCGGTCGGACCGTTCCGGTGCTTGACGACGTCAATTTCTAGTTCATCTGACGGCATGGTTTCTTTCTTGTAATAGTCTTCCCTATAGAGAAATGCCACCACATCGGCATCCTGTTCGATGTTCCCCGAGTCCCGCAGATCACTCATGAGCGGACGCTTGTCCGGGCGATGTTCCACTGCCCTCGACAGTTGCGACAATACGACCACGGGGCAGTTGAATTCCTTGGCCATATTCTTCAGATCGGCACTGATTTGGCCGATGATTTGGTTTTGGTTGACTGGATTCCCTTCAGGCCGGATGATCTGCAGATAATCAATAAAGATGATCGGGCGTTTGTCCGGGTGTCCTTTGATAATTTTCCTTGCCTTCGCTTTAATTTGGCTAACTTTCAAGGCGCTTCTGTCGTCGATTTGGATATTCAAGTCATCCAGCCTGCTCATGGTGATGCTCCAAGCGTCCTTTTGCTTATCGGTGAATAGGCGGTAAGGATCTCGCATACGCAACCGGCTATAGCCTGCCGTTGCAGCGATCAATCGGTCAATCATGGACTTCTTGCTCATCTCGAGCGAAAAGATGATCGGCAGATGACCGGCCCGGCCTGCACTCAATGCAAAGTGGTTCAGCGTATCTGTTTTCCCCATCGAAGGTCTGGCTGCCACGATGATGAATTCACTGTCTTGAAAGCCGTTCAAAATCTGATCCAAAGCAGCAAGCCCTGTTGCCGTGCCGGTATTTTCATCCATCGGCTTGAATGGCCGTTCAAATTGCGCGACCAACTCATTCCTCAAGGAAGTCTCCACACCCGCCGTGTTCTCATCCTGCAGGGCATCGAATGAATGCTGGATTTCGGAAAGGGACCAGTTATCTTGTTGGGCCAGCTGCAGCAGTCTCGTTTTCTCGGCTTCTTTCCATTTGCCGATGAGGATTTCCTTGTATTCATCAAAGCGTGCAGGATGGGCGAAGCTTTTAAGTTCCGCCAGATAATTCGCTCCGCCGAGACTTGCCGGTTCCCGGATCGTCAAGAGGGTGATGTAGTCGGCCGCTCGATTCGCACCGGCCAGTTCACGCATCGCACTGTAGATCGTCCCGTGGATATGGGACTCAAAGAACTCTGCCTTAAGACCGCTGTCCATGATTAAGTGGTTCTCTGTCAACATGCTGCCAAGCAGACTCTTCTCAGCTAAAACTTGACTCATTTATTCCTCCCCCTTAGTGAAATCCAGCTCGAAAGGCTGGAATGGCTGTACCTGACTTTTCACCGGCTCGCCTTCATTCAAATAGTTCTCAAAGTTGCTAGCATTGAACAAAGTGGAAGGCCGCAAGTAGTTCCGGAATTTCTGGTCCGGCAGCCACTCGGTTGTTTTTGAGTCGATGACCCGTTTGATGTCTTCCACAGAATAGCCTTCATTCAGCCGGGCATTGACAAGTCTTCTTGTAGAGGATGCATTGGTCTTGAACTGTTTACCGGTTTTCAAGTTGAGGTATTCGACGACCGTCACGATCTCGTCGTGGTGAAGCCCGACAATCTCTTTTTTAAAGTTCTTAAGTTCTTTACTTATTGGTTTGTTCAATTCAGGCAGCTCCTTCTGTCCATCATGGGCAGTTGCAGCTGTCTGTCCCGGGCAGTGGTTCTGTTCTTCGGCAGAGACAAAATCGATGGCGGAATAATTGATGCGGTACCATTTCGTCTGGTCGGCTTTTATCTTGTTGTGTCTGGACGTGGAAATTACATACCCTTGCGCCTCCAGGTTGCCGATGATGCGCCGGATGGTAGTGCGCGACCAGAACCCGAACTCCTCCTCCCAGTCCTCGTACGTTTTATACACCCACTTTTCTCCTTCAAAGACATGGCGTGAGACAAGTGACCGGAAATGCAATTGTTGCAGAAAGACCGCCTCATTCAATCCCACTTGCTTAACAAGCGACGGCAAGATCAGCAAAGGAGCTTCGTTGATCAGTAAATTCATCGCGACATTCCTCCCTGTTAATTTTTGAAAAGGACTTCATTGCCCTTCTGCAAGCTATATAGGGACATTTCGCGAAAAGGATACAGGTGAGGTCAGAATTGTTCTCCGTGTATCCCTTTTTGGTCCCCCGGCTATATAAAGGGCAAAAGGAGTGATGAGTTGGCGAATCATTTAGCAGGCCATACTACATTCACGAGTCGGCAGGAGTTGGATTCGGCCGTCCGCCGGCATCTGAAAGGGAAACGGCACAAGACGAACCGCACGGACCGGACGGTATTCGAATTGATCCATTCACATTCCGGTCCATTTTTGGTGGCACAATTGACGCAAAAGCAGATGGAAGACGAATTGGACGTATCCAATTCCACCATTCGGCGGACAATCCGAAAGCTGATTAAACTGGAGATGATCCGGCGGGTAGCATTTATCGAACCAGAAACGCAAGGCCCCGGGGCCAATATCTATGTGATTCTGCCGGCAGGAGCATGGAATGATGTGGATGCAGATTAAGCCGAAAAGGAGCCGGGAGGACGGCTGAGTCCTTCCGGCTGCAAATTTAATCGTTGCGTGCAGAACGAATGTATTTTTAAGGTAACGGGCATAGGCGAGTCTTTGTGATGGCCTGTCACACAGGTTTGTTTTGTCTTTTTATTGAACGTATGTTCTTGTTGTGTTACAATTAACTGAATAGTTGGTTTATATTGGAGGGGTGAGCAGATATCGGCATTACACACATTAGGGAACATTCTGCAACGTATGCTGTTGATCAAGATGGTTTGTGGAAGAAAGTGATCGGTGATCTATTTGAAGACTTCCTGCTGTTTTTCGAACCGAATCTGCATGCGCATATCGATTTTTCAAAAGCACCTGACTTTCTTCAGCAAGAGCTTTTTCAATTAGTCAATGATAAGAAAAAAGGTCGCGGGGTAGCCGATCAGATTGTGAAAGTGCAATTGAAAGAAGGTAGGGAACAATGGATTCTCATCCATGTGGAAGTCCAAGGCACCGATCATGCGGACTTTTCTGCCCGCATGTTTCAGTACTTCTACCGGATCTATGACCGTTATCGCGAAAAGATCATTGCACTCGCCATTATGACATCTCCACACGAAAGCAAAGCCCCAGTCGATTTCCGATACCAATATTTTGGCACGACGCTGCATTATGCGTATACTAATCGTAAACTCCTCGACTATCCCGTTGAGGAACTGCAGCAGTCCGACAAGCTGTTCAGTAAGGTCGTATTGGCCGCAAAGTACCTGCATTCAACGAATGACAAAGAGCTGCAGCGCTACCAATTCAAAATGAAACTTATGCGCGAAATCGTTCGAAATGAGAAATACCCGCGTACAGCAGTTCAAGCCGTGTTTCACTTCATTGACTACCTGTTGAAATTGCCAAAGGACCTGGAACAAAAACTTTCGGAAGTTATGTATCCCATCTTAGGAGAGGAGAAAAAGCTGATGGAACTTTATAATAAGGAGAACGCGTCGCCCACAATCGCAAATGCTTTTGAAATGGAACGAGTGGAAGGTAAGACGGAAGGCAGAATCGAAGAGCGTTTGCGTCTTGTCCAAAATATGTTGAAAAAGGATTTGTCCCTTGAAGAAATTGCGGATTTGGCGGGGCTTTCTGAGGATGAGGTTTTGGCAATCCGTAATGAACTGCTTCAGTAGGGTGCAGCGTATCGATGGCGCGCGAAACGACTTTGACTCAATTTGGAATCGTTCACTAATTGCTTCGCGCGCCAATTAACTATTTAATTGAAGCCAATTGCAGATAAAAGAATGGTTTTATTATAGCAAAGCAAATCTATTTCAAACAGTTGTCAATCTGATTGTTTCAATTGTATCCTGGCCTAATACAACATACTAAGGATGCAATGGACACCATCCGCGTCCACGTGGAAATTCATTAGAAACGATGCTCCGTCCGATAAGTCAATCAGTTCCTATTGGCTATTAAATTCAAGATTATTACTAAGACGTTGACCCGCCAAAAATTCAATCTTCATATGAAATCCCATACTTTTTTATTTTCTTCACAACTGCGGATTGGCTAATGCCCAGCACCTGAGCCAATTTTCGCGTAGTTCGGTATGTCTGTAGTTTTTCCAAAATAATCTTTTTCTCAATTTCCTCTAAAGTCGCTTTCAAAGAATAATGTTCACTTAGATTGGGATGATCGGCAATAAAAGGCAAGCTACTCCAGCTGATTTCGTCATGTTCCGCCGTGACGACAAGCCGCTCAATCATATTCTCCATTTCTCGAATATTTCCTGGCCAATCATATTGATGAAGCAATTCCACCAAACCCGGCTGAAAATGTCGTTCAAGCCCGTATTTTCGATTTGTGCGGTTTAGAAATAAATGAGCTAGCTGCTGTATATCTTCCGGGCGTTCACGCAAAGGCGCAATATGAATCGGGATAATATTTAGGCGATAGTATAAATCTTCCCGAAATGCTTCTTTTTCAATGAGTTCTTCAAGATTTTTATTTGTGGCAGATACAATGCGAACATCAATTTTAATATCTTTTGTTCCACCTATACGCCGAATTTCAAATTCTTGCAGAACCCGTAATAGCTTAACTTGTAAATCCATCGGCATATCACCGATTTCATCCAAAAACAATGTGCCACCGTTTGCCACTTCAAAAAGGCCGGCTTTCCCCTGCTGATTGGCACCTGTAAAAGCTCCTTTTTCGTATCCAAACAACTCAGATTCCAGTAAGTCGCGGGGAATCGCCGAACAATTGATTTTAATGAATGGATGGCTTGCTCTGGAGCTGTTTTCATGAATGAATTTGACCACAACTTCTTTGCCTACACCTGAATCCCCTAAAATCAGGATCGAAGAATCCACTTTTGCCACTCTGGCTGCCAATTGAATAACTTTTTTCATTTTAGGGCTAGCGGCAATGACATTTTCCGTATGAATCAAAGCAGCAGAATTGGAGAGTAGCGGACTCGTAAGTTGTTCATTTTTGCGGCGCAACGCAATCGAAAGCAATACATCTAGTTTCAAATTGTTCAACTCAGAAATATCACGTACATTTAAGATGATATATTTCAGATGACCGTTTTCATCCATTACAGGATTTCCTGTTGCTAAAATTTCGACACCACGTACGCTAATCACTTCGGTGACAGTTTTTTTTGTTTTAATTATGATCTCTGTGATAGATTTTGAGATATATCCTTTTTGGAGTGCTTGCTTGGCTGTTTCTCCAATAAACTCCTCTGCTGAAAAACCAGTGATGCGCTGTGCAGCTTTATTAATTTCAAGGCCCTCGCCTTGTGGATTAAACACACATATACCATCAAAGCTATTTTGAAATGCTTGTTTATAAATGTCTGCCACCATTTCACCCCATTTAATTCGATTGAGTTGCTTTCGAATCAAAGCTTTCATTCTATATTATCTCAAAAGTCTAATAATTAAAACAGAAAAGCAGAATTCTCCGAAGAGATATTCTGCTTTTCTATATTTTATATACGTTCGAGGATAAGCGCCGTCCCCACACCACCGCCGCCGCTAATGGCAACCAGTCCACGTTTTTTTTCGGTTCTTTCCAATTCGTCTAAAATCGTAGCAATCAACATGCCACCCGTACCCCCAAGTGCATGGCCCATTGAGATAGCGCCGCCATTGACATTTACCTTTGAAGGATCGATTTTTTCATCTTGGATAAATTTTAAGACCGTCGCTGCAAACGCCTCATTATACTCAATTAAATCGATATCATTAAAATTCAAATTGGTCTGATCAAGCACTTTTTTGCAGGCTGCTTGACCGCCTGTCAGCAAATACGGACTAGCCGAAGTATTTGCGATGCCAAGAATTTTTGCACGCGGCTTCACGTTCAATGCCTTTGCAGATTGTTTATTACCGATGACTACTAACGACGCCCCATCCGCTAACGAAGGAGAATTTCCCGGATGATGCAGATGCTCAATTTTCCCGAGAGTAGGAAATGCCTCGTAAATTTTATCCTCCGCTTCACCTACCCCATATTTAATGAAGGAAGGCGTGAGTGCAGCCAAACTTTCTACTGTGCTGTTTTCTCGAATTAATTCATCTTTGTCGAGTAAAAGATTACGATTCTCATCATAAATCGGAATGATCGACGAGGCTAAATAACCGTTGTCTCTGGCATATGCTGCACGTTTTTGGGATTCCACTGCATATTCGTCCAATTCCCTTCTTGAAAACCCTTCTAACGCCGCGATAACGTCAGCGGAAACACCCATTTGTACGAATCCAGTTTTTTTACTGACCTCCCGATCTGCATACCATGCACCTTTATCGGAAAACATGGGTACCCGGGAAACGGACTCCACACCTCCTGCCAACACAACATTTTCAAATCCCACCTGTACTTTTGCGGCTGCTAAACCGACAGCATCTAAACCTGATGCACAAAAGCGGTTAATTGTTACACCACTCACTGTTTCCGGGAGCCCTGCATAGATTGCAGCGATTTTGGCCAAATTCCCTCCTTGATCTTTTACCTGTGTCACACATCCGAGAACAAAATCCTCAATCAACGCTTTATTGAATGAATGTCGTTCCTCCAGTGCATGTAACAAAGCGGAAATAAGCTGTATTGGCTGGACAGATGCTAAAGAACCGGATACTTTACCTGCTCCTCTGGGTGTGCGGATTGCTTCATAAATGTATGCATCCATGATACCTTCTCACTCCTTTTACCGGTCATACCTCTAATTTTACGTCTTCTGGTGAATTTAGGACCTGCTGTTTCAAATGATACTTCAGTATTTTGCCGACAGGATTACGAGGCAGCTCGTCGAGAAAGTACACGTATTCAGGTATTTTATATATCGCATAATCATGATCTTTGAAGTACTGTATTATTTCTTCTATTGTCAGCAAACTACCAGGATCTTTTAAAACGATACAAGCGCAGGCTTTTTCACCCATACGTTTATCAGGAAGACCGACAATCGAAACTTCCGCCACCTTGGGATGTGTTTGAAGTAAATATTCTACTTCTGCAGGGCTGATATTGACACCGCCACGGATGATGATTTCCTTTGTTCTGCCGACAAAGCGATAAAATTTCTGCTCTCCTTCTTTTTCAATGATTTCAAATAGATCACCTGTGCGGAAGTAACCTTCTTCATCAAAAAATTCATTTTGGGCATCTTCTTGTCCCCAATAGCCTGGAAATACGCTGGCCCCTTTAATACGCATTTCACCAGGTATACCACTTTCCGTTATGACGGATCCAGTTTTCACATCTACCAGCTTGCTTTCGAAGTAATGAGCAATTCTGGTCGTCCATTCCAGCCCTTTTACTCCTAGACGCGGAAAGTAATTGGCACGCTGTTCCGGATCGGGAATATCACGCGGATCACTTATAAATGTCGCCCCTTCATTTGAACCGAAATAATTAATGATGGAGATATCAAATTTATCTTGCCACCCTTTTACCATCCAGGGAGATAGCGGAGTAGAACCGGATCCGATTGCCCGCAGCGATGAAAAGTCTGCATTTTTTAGGATTTCTTCATTATTCAGCATTGCATTCAGCAAAGCCGGCGGGGCCAATGTATAGGTAGCACGGGCTGAAGCAATTTGGCGCAAAAATGTCGGAAGATCGAAAGGATGGTGCATGATCAAAGTGCAGTTTGTAAGTAACCAAGGGACGAACATACCCGCAATCCCTGCCATGTTAACCATCGGGAATGTATTCAGTAAAACCTCTTCTTCTGTAAATGCTGCCGCATCGACAGACGCATACGAAGAGATGATCCACTCATTATGTGTACGCGGGACGCCTTTAGGTGTTCCTTCAGTCCCGGATGTCCAGCAAATTGTAAACACATCATTCGCTGTGTTTTTTGTAGCAGTACAGATTTCTTCTGCTTTTTGACGATCTTTTTCAGACATGTTGAGATTATTTAAAGAGATTACACCTTCCGGCACATTGTCTCCCCAAGCAAAAATATGTTCCAATGAAGAAACTTCTGGTTTTACCTCTACAAAGTCCTGGGCGGCATGATGCTTTAAAATATTCGTCATAGTAATTATGGCTTTTGCTTCTGTAAAATTTAAAAGTGTTCTGTATTCATGTTTCCTATACTGAACAGGAAAGGGTGTCGCGATGGCACCGATTCGAAGGATTGCTAAATATGTCAGGAGCATTTCAACCGTGTTTGGCAGCTGAATTCCAATAATGTCGTCTTTTCGAATACCGTTCTTCAGCAAGTAAATCGATAGGGTTTCAACTCGTTCCAACAATTCTTCATACGTGTACTGCTGCGGAACTCCTGAGCAGATGGCTTCCCTATTTAATGGATCGGCTGCGGCTAGGGATTCCGGTTTGTTTTTGACGTTCCTCAAAAATAATTCATATAATGTTTCCGTTCCCCAAAATCCTTTTGCTGTATACTCATCAATCTTTTTTTGATCTGCCAATATCATATTCCCGCCCCCTCATTTTTAAAAGCTTGATGCATTCATTGTACGGTTTACGCTTCGGAACCGAAGAAATTCTCCCCTGAAATCCAAGTCGCATGGAAACCCATCGGCACACGGTGCGGCAGTGCAATTCTGGCAACCGGACCCAAATCAAACTGCTGAGCATCTAAAATTACCAGCTCGGATTTATTCGTAACCTCATTATGTGTATAACAAACCACATAGCCTTCATCCTCCGACTGGGCCTGTTTCTTAGGCGCAAACGCAGCTTCGGAACCAAAAAAATGCTCATCAAACAGATACTTTTGGGATTGGCCGGTCCATGTGTCGTACTTCACTAATCCCGTAAATTTTAATGTATGGGAAGAATCGATATGCACGTTGTAAGAATAACGACCTTTGCGCCCCATATAGTGCAGATTGATGGCAGGGAATTCCGTATTCAAATCATCCAATTCGCCTTCTTTTACAGCACCTGTCTTGAGATTTAAGCGCCAGTAATGGAGCTTTGCATTCAATTGTAAGAACTGCATCATTCTTTCAATGTCACTCTCAGTAGAGCGTTTGGGCGGCTCAGGCTGATCAACACGACAGCCGACAAGTACAATTTCATCGCCATCTTCCCATGCGTTGATAGAATGGTAGATATAGCAAGGATCTGCCTCAAACCAGCGAATTTCATTGGAATTCCCATGACGTGGAATCACACCGAAACGGCTTGGGATATTCTGATGAAATTCCACTTTATAGCGCCCCTTTTTCAATGCTTCCGTATTCGCAAAGAGTGGCAAATCCATTAGAATTGAATACTTCTCAGTTATCCACATATCGTGCGGGTTACGCGGACCAGGTAAATCGATTGGTACGCTATGCACATCCTTTCCGTCTGCCGAAACCACTCCGTACATCATATAAGGATATGAATTTCCATAATCGAAGAAAATGAATTCTCCTGTATTCTCATCTACTTTGGAATGTGCGGAAACATGTACTTTTAATTGGTCATTAAAGTTTTCCACACCTATCGTTTTCAGCGTTTTTGCATCTATTCGATAAGGTTCCCCCGACTTATACCAAAGACTTAAGAGATTATTATTGTGGTAGACAACATCTGTATTGGATGTGTTTTTCAATGGTTCAAATTTGGGATTTCCCGCTATATTATCTCTGAGACCAACCCATTCAGATTGCTTTGTTTTGTCTTCATACTCATAGCCTTTTGTATGAACATATCGGTTTCTGTAACTGACTTTCCCATCTTTAAAATAGACTGCGTGCAGCATACCGTCTCCGTCAAACCAATGATGACGGCCTGTTGGTTCATACTTTGGATTCGGACCGTTGCGAACATACACACCGCTGAAATCAGAAGGAATTTCTCCTTCAATGACCGGCAGTTCTTCGACGAAAAGCTCTTCTTCTGTAGGTGAATATAAAGGATCTTGTAAATAGGGATTTATTTCAGTTTGCATTTTAGTCATTTGATTTCCTCCTTGTGCATGTTCCAATAGTTTATTTGACTTAAACGCATTTGCGCTTTTTCATATTGTTCTACAAGCCCCGAAATAATGTCTGCAGCCGGTTGAATGTTTGTTACCGATTCTACGCCGTGTCCTGCTGACCAAATATTTTTCCATGCTTTTGTACCGGCTTGAGGATCACTGAAATTAATCGTCGTTTTCGGCTTTAACTTTTTCGGATCGAGTCCCGCTTTTTCAATACTGGGACGAAGCATATTTGCATGAACGCCTGTAAATGCATCCGTCATGACGATATCATCGAATTCCGCATCTACGACCATTTCTTTATATTCCACTTGCGCCATACTTTCTGATGTGGAAATGAATGAGGTTCCCATATAAGCTAAATCTGCACCAAGTGATTGGGCAGCAAGAATTCCGTTTCCTGTAGAAATCCCGCCCGCCAATATAATTAGGCCATCAAAGAATTGCCGAACCGCTTCCACGAATGCAAAGCTGTTCATATTCCCTGTATGTCCTCCAGCGCCCGAACTCACGAGGATCAGCCCATCAACCCCTGTCCGAGCAGACTTTTTGGCAAATTTTACCGAATTCACGTCAGCAAATACAAGCCCGCCATAACTATGCACAGCTTCAATGACTGTAGTTGGACTGCCTAACGCCGTAATCACGATTTTCGGCTGATAGCGTAAAATCAATTCCACTTCTTCCTTCAGGCGACTATACGTACGATGGGTAACCATATTAAGTGCCCAAGGAGCCGTTTTTTGACCTGACTTTGCATGCTCTTCTAATGAAGTGGTAATTTGAATCATCCACTCTTCTAATTGTTCAATCGTTCTGGCGTTCGGTGCAGGAAAAGAACCAATGACCCCATTCCTGCAACATGCCGTGACTAGCTCGGGATTAGATACTAGAAACATTGGTGCCGCGATGACTGGCAATACCATTTGGTCTGATAGTGCTTTCAACACATCTTCTTTTTTCCCCATTCATATCCCCTCCAAATAAAGACTCTTTCGAAATTACACTTTCACTAGTGTGCCAGTCTATATTGCAAGTATCATGCCAATTAAAACGATGTATCAGAATCACTGTTAGCAAGGATATTCGATTCCAAAAGTAATCAAAAGACATAAAAGTGAGTAGGATAGTAATCAGAAAATTAAGCCATTCCCATATTTCCCGCGCCAAGCAAGGATATTGAATATGGTATGAAACTTGCATATGTAGTAGGGGAGGAAGGAATTGAATATAGAAAGGTGGAATTGGAAATGTTATTTTATATTCGTGTCTCCGTGCAGCAAAAAGAATTATCAACGGAGGAGTTATGGGCTCTGTGGGAGAAAGAAATTGCCGTCGGGAGTAAAGCACTCCAGGCCGGCAAAATTGTCAGTGCCTATAAAGTGGCAGGCAGCAAAGAAGTCATTTTAATTTACGATGCAGATTCACACGATGAGTTAGATCGAGTATTCACAGCTCAGCTGCCATTGGCTGATTATATAACAGTAGAAGAAATGACACCCGTTCGTCCTTATTTAAATTTTGGAGAAGATGTAACAAAACGTTGGAAAAAATAATGATCTAGGAAAAGAGTTGACTGGAATGATAGTAGAAAAAATCATGTTTAAAAGTGAAGGAATTACTTGCAGCGGGCTTTTATATCGACCGTCGGAAGATGAAAACATCACCTTTCCAGCCGTAGTTATGGCTCATGGATTTAGTTTAGTTAAAGAGGTTTTTTTACCCGCGTATGCAAAGAGGTTTGCAGAATCAGGATTCGCGGTCCTCGTCTTTGATTATCGGAATTTCGGTGAAAGTGAAGGAGAAAATCGCCAGCACATGGATCCGATGATGCAAATTGAAGATTATCGTAACGCTATTTCATGGATGGCGTCTCAAAGCTTTGTCGATTCTGAACGGATTGGTATTTGGGGAAGCTCCTATAGCGGTGGTCATGTACTACAAGTGGGTGCTATTGATCGCCGTGTAAAAGCAATCGTCTCACAAGTTCCGACGATTCGCGGTCGTATTGGCATGGAGAAAAAGATGGGTAAGGACAATTTAGCTTCCTATACCCAAAAATTGATGCATTATCGGCAAGCACGATATGAAGGTGCACCTATTGAATATATTAAAGTCGTCAGTCAAGATGGGCAAAACTGTGCACAAACCCATCCCGAAGCGTACGATTGGTTTACGAATAAAGCAAAAAAATGTACATCCAATTGGAAAAACCGTCTGACACTTGAATCAATGGAAAAGTACATGGAGTACTTCCCCGCATCCAACGCCGACCTGATTTCGCCTACACCGCTATTAATGATAGTAGCCATGGAAGATGGGGTAACACCACCACAACCGGCTATCGATGTGTTTAATGAAAAAATTTCTGAACCGAAACAGTTGGTGAAACTACCAAAGGGGCACTTTGATTTATATGACGGGGAAACATTCGAACGAGCACAGCGGGAGGCTACACTTTGGTTTACCAAGCATTTAACTAAGGAGGCAAACAAATGGGTGCAGACTATATCAAGCCAAATTTAGAAGAATGGTTGGAAACCTTTGGTTATGAAACGTATACAAAAGTCCGTGTGTGTGAAACAGACTTATATGCACATGTCAATAATACAAGCTATAGTTTGTATTTCGAACAGGGTCGTGCGGATTATCTCGAGCATTTAGGGTTCTACGAAGAAAACTTAATGTTCGTCGTTGGGGATATTTATTGCCGATTCCACAGTCAAGCGTATGCGCGTGAGGAACTAGTGATTAAAGTACGCACATCCCGCTTCGGCACAAAATCATTTACAATAGAAAGCGTCATTCAACGAAAATCAACGGGGGAAGTTATCGCATCGAATTGGACCAATCTCATAATCGTAGATAGTAAAACAAAAAAATCGATAGTCATTCCTGAATGGGTGAAACAACGAATCCGTGATAACGAAAAAACACCGCAAATTTAGTATGATCTCTTATCGCTAGAACAACTTTAACAGAATCCACCATGCCTCTTTGCAAGGGAGGCATGGTGGTTCTTTTTTAGGAATAAGCATACAAAACCACATTCATAAGAAAATTTGCCTATCATTGAAGAAGTATTCACAATCAAAATTATCTAGCCGAGGGGTATTCATGAGAAAAACACATGCCGCACTTCGATCCCTTCCCCAAGATTCATCACCGCGAATGAATAATAAGGATTCGTTCGTTTATCCATCAAAGATCCCGGATTAATCAGCAGACACTTCTTAAAATAACGGAGCAAAGGAATGTGGGAATGGCCAAAGATTATGACGTCGACAGGCTCATCCACAAAAGCATCAAACGCACGCCTGTCCGTTGTTTTTCCGCTTCCATGACCGTGAACGATACCAATTCTAAAACCTTCTAGCGTAATGACCTCTCTTTCAGGCATCTTCTCCCTGATGTGTTCATCCTCCACATTCCCCTGCACTCCAGTAACGGGGGCATACGCCGATAGGATGTCATAAACCTCCAGCGTCGACCAATCACCGGCATGGATAATATGGTCCGCCTGATCCAACTCATTTAGGAATCTCTCAGGAAGCACGCTGCCTTTTTTCGGCATATGGGTATCCGATAAAATCACCACTTTCATTTTTTCAGCCTCCTGAACATTAAGTAGTGAACTTCCCGAAGATTATCCGAGCAATGCCTTAATGCTATTGGACACAAAGTCATTTACATTTTGGAACTCTCAAGTATTACTATTTTAACCACACTTTACTTTATGAATCTATCAATGTCATTTCCAATTCTTCCATTACGCAAATGCTCTTTATGTCAGACTATCAATAGATATTTGGCGGCTTTATTATTTACGGATTATATTTGTTGTTCGGCGTTATTACTTGCGATTTTCTAGCCAAATTAAAAGGACTTACAACTTATGAAAGGTCTGCACATGAAACTGATCTTAAATTGTACCAATCCAATACAGTGCCAATTCATATTATCAGATCCAGCAAGCAAGTAAGAAAGAATTCGTTATGAATATGGCAGCCCTTTTATTGAAGAAAGTGACAACATATAAATTGAAGGCATGTACATTCGTCTTGGTCAAATAAATAAACAGTCCGTCTATATGATTCAAAACCATCACAGACGACTGTTTATCCAACATACGTTAAAAGCGTATAATTATATCATGTTTTTAGTTAGTAGTTACGCTTTTTGACCATACGACTTGAACCTTTCTAACATTTGATCCATTTCTTCATCAGATAACAATATCGGCTCCCCTAATTGCTTGGCACGATAGTAGATCTCAGCACAAAACTCAATTTCTTCTGCTATATTAAAAGCATTTTCCAAATCTATTGCCCCTGCCAGCATACCGTGGTTCGCCAAGAATACTGCTTTTCGATCCTGCATTGCAGCAAATGCATTTTCAGCTAATTCATCCGTGCCAAAACTTGCATATTCGGCGCACCTAACATTTCTACCGGCATAAGCTACTAAATATGACACCGCAGGTAATTCCCATCGTAAGGAAGCTAAAGTTTTGGCAAAGGTAGAATGTGTATGCACTACTGCATTTATGTCTTTGCGTTCCCTATAAAAAATAGAATGCATGCTCAGCTCACTGGAGGGCTTATTTTTTCCATCTATTATATTGTGTTTTAAGTCCAATACCACAATATCTTCTGGTGTTAATTTCTGATACTCAATACCACTCGGACTTATAGCCATCAAATTTTTATCGCGATTAAAGACACTAATATTCCCTCCTGTGCCCTTTGTTAACCCCTGTGTAATTAATTTATTACAGAACTCAACTATTTTCATTCTTTCTTGTTCTAATAACATCTATTTCCTCCTTTAATTGTTCGTGCGATTACTTTGCAACAATTACATGAACACCGGATTCTTTATACTGTTTCAAGCACTCTGATTGTTCATGTGTATGCTCTTGTGAACGGTCTGTAATTAAATAATCAATTTGTTCAGCATCACAAATCTTAAAGAAAGCAATTGTGTTTATTTTTGATTGATCTGCCAACAGAAAAATGTCAGTCGATCGTTTTATTATTGCTTGTTTCGCTTCTCCTTCATCCATCAGAAAGTCCGTTACCCCATCTGAATAGTTAAAAGACTTACATGATATAAAAGCTTTATCGATGTTGATTGAATCTAGGTACTTAGACATCCCTGAACCAATAACGGAAAGTGAAGTACGGCGGACAAAACCACCTAATAATATGACGGGTATTTCAGGATCCTCTGCTAACTCAATAGCTATATTTAAATTGTTCGTAACAACTGTTACTTTACGTTCGAACTTAATAAACCGACTCAATTCTAATGCTGTAGTGCTAGCGTCAAATGCAATCACGTCACCGTCATTAATATATTTCATAGCCTCTTTCGAAATCAGTTTTTTAGCCAGTGAATTTGTACTTTTCCGGATTTCAATAGGGCTCTCCCATTCACGATCACTTAATACCTTTAAACGCACACCACCGTATACACGGGTAACTCGGTTCTCTTTCTCTAGCTTGTCAATATCACGTCGGATCGTCATTTCTGATACTTTAAATGTCTCGCTCAAATACTGGATTTCAGCGTAATCTTTGGTTTTTAGTATGTCAATTATTTTTTCTCTACGTTCTTCAGGTAAGATAACCATAATTACTCACTTTCCATCTATTGATACTTGTATTTTATTCAAATAGTTTCTTTAAATTCTCTTCAAAGGGAGCACGGACTATGCCTTTTTCCGTAACTATAGCTGTTATATTTTCATGAGGTGTAACATCAAATGCCGGGTTAAACACTTTAACATCTTTAGGTGCCGTAAACTCACCAAACCCTTTAATTACTTCATGTGAATCTCGTTCTTCAATCGGAATTTCAGCACCTGTTTTTGTTTGCATATCAATTGTAGGTGTTGGTACCGCTATATACATTGGAATATTAAAGTTTTTTGCCAGTATTGATAAATTAAATGTACCGATCTTATTTGCCACATCTCCGTTCGCAGCGACACGATCCGCACCTACTATTATAGCATCTATTTCGCCTTTACTCATTATCACCGCGGCCATACTATCGGTAATTACGGTAACATCAATACCTGCTTGGTGCAATTCAAATGCCGTTAAATTTGAGCCTTGCAAACGTGGTCTAGTCTCGTCCGAATACACTTTGAAATCCCAATTCTTTTCTTGTGCTAAATACATCGCGGCTGTAGCAGTACCATATTTCGTGGTAGCTAATGCACCCGCATTACAATGGGTCAGCAAGCCACACCCATCTGATAATAAACTTAACATATTTTCACCAATTTTATAGTTGATTTCTTCATCTTCTTTATGAATTAACTTTGCTTCTTCAAGTAATTGCTCTTTCAATTTATCAACGGTTAATTGATCGTTTTTTTGAGAAAAGTCTATCATTCGATCAATTGCCCACGACAAATTTACCGCTGTTGGACGAGAAGTAGCAAGATACTCCCCTATTTTCTTGTATCCTTTTTGAAACTCTGACATTTCCGATGTTTCAATTGACTTCGCCCCTAAATACATTCCATAAGCAGCTGTAACTCCGATAGCAGGTGCTCCTCGAACAATCATATCTTGTATTGCATCCCATACACCTTGAATTGTATCAAAACTTCGATATGCAACCACATTTGGTAGAACTGTTTGATCCAATAAAAATAATTTATCTTCTTTCCATTCAATAGTAGTAACTTGTTTTGACATATTGTCACCTCATATTTCTTCCATTTTTTCTTGTAATAGCCCTATATATTGATCGCCCGTTTGTAAAGACGCTCTTTTCATAATGCAATCCTTTGCAAAGAGTACACAAATCTTTTCTGCCTTTTCTCTCGCTTCGGGTTCCTCTATACCCACAATATCCTTCACTTTTGCCAACCCAACAATACGACGAATAATTTCCAACCCACAAATGCCGGCCGTATCCTCCATTACTGTATGGAGATAATGGTTTTTAAACCCATCTTCTTTGGCCAATCTATCTATTGCACCGTCATTCCATTTTACAATAAATTTCTTCTGGAACTGATCAATGAAACTAGCTATTGTTCGCTTGCTCCATTCAACATACGCTTCTTCCCCCGCAACTACTGCTCTGACGTGAGCAAATACTAAGTTGGCTATCAGATTGCCGACGTCATACCCAATTGGTCCATAAAATGCAAATTCAGGATCTATTACCTTTGTTTGATCTGGTGTTACAAAAATTGAGCCTGTATGCAGGTCGCCGTGTATCAAAGCTTGAGCGTTATTCATAAATGCAAATTTCAATTTTGCTGCCTCTGTACGCAATAATTGATCCTCATAGATTTGTTGGCTTAACCAGGCTTGTATCGGGCCGAATAATTCATTGCGTTTATTATGGTCCGTAAAAGGCTCTGTATAAACCAGTTCCTCTGAGATTTCACATAGCTCAGGATTTATAAAGGTCTTTACTTGCTCTTTCTTTTCTTTATGCTCCATAAATACATCTGTAGTAGGCAATAACGTATCTACAATAAATGTAGACATATGATCTGCCAGATGTGGATAGATTTGATAATGAATTAATCCATCGCGTAAAATACGGAACTCAGATAAATCCTCCATCGCAAAACAATTCATAACTGCATCATACCCATATAGGTCAGGTCCAAATTCCGGTGCATATTTCCGATACATACTTAATACTTCAAATTCAATCTTAATTCTATTTGTCGATAAATGAATATCTTCAGAAATCCTTGCTACAGTACCAGCCTGTTTGATGATGATTGATTTATTGGTTTCGGTCTCCTTTATACGATACACATAGTTTAGATTCCCATCACCAATCTCCTTCACTTCCAAAAGAGCTTTTTTATCAAAAAAAGTAATTTTTTCTTTCACATATTCGGCAACGTCCGACTCTTGCATTAAAAAGTATTCATCAAATTTCGACATCTTGCTCTCTCCCGTCTTAAAACTTTTTCTGATTATAATAGGTAGATGCCAGTGCAAGGGCTAGTACTAATCCTTTTACTATGTTTAGCGAGTAATACGGCACAGACATCATGACTAATCCATTTTCTAAAACCCCTACAAGGACTGCTCCGAAAAATGTACCGATTGCATTTGGCTTACCTTTTCCAGCAAATGAGGACCCGATAAACGCGGCCGCAACTGCAGGCATCAAGTAACCTGATCCCGCATTTATTTGTGCTGATCCTATATACGAAGCAAGTATAATCCCGCCAAGTGCCGCAAAAGTAGTAGATATAATATAGGCTAAAGTACGGTAACGTTTAACCGGGATCCCCGATAAACGCGCTGCCTCAGGATTACCACCTATCATGTACATATAACGACCATGCTTTGTATGATTCAAAAATATATGTACAAGTGCAACAACCAAAACCATAATGATAATGATCCAAGGCGTTTGACCTAAGTACGTAAACATCTTTGGCAATGTTCCTACTGTTGGCGATCCATCTAATCGTGGCATTCCTTGACTAATGGATCCCCCTCCCGTATAAGTCATAGCCACTCCTTCAAAAATAAACATTGTAGATAATGTAGCAAAAAGGTCAGGAATCTTCACTTTAACAATTAAAAATGCATTTACTGCCGCTACGGATAAAGTAATTAAGATCGCTAACGGTAAAGCAATACCTAGAGGCATATTGAACCAAATAAAGAATGAGATAATTAAAGAACTTGATAACGTTGCTGAAGAACCAATCGATAAATCAAATCCATTAACAGACAGTGAAACTGTTAGTCCAATTGCAATAATAGTTACAATGGAAATACTTCGAAATATATTCACGACATTTGAGCTTGTCAAAAATAGGTCCGGCAACATAAAAGTAAAGAATATAATAATCGCGACGATCGCAACTATGGTTCCCCACTTATTTAATGCTTCTAATAAATTTAAGGAAGACTTATTTTGTTTTTGTTTGACCATTGTATTTTTCATAAGTTTATTCTCCCCCAGTTGAATAATACATAATTTCTTCCTCATTTGTTTCGCTTGTTACTACCTCTTTAACAATTCGGTTGTCATACATAATATAGACCCTGTCCGTTATCGCCAATATCTCTACTATTTCACTGGAGGCATACAAAATCGCTTTTCCTCTTTCAGCTAAGCCTTCTATTAATTGAAATATCTCTGATTTCGCGCCAACATCAACGCCCTTTGTAGGTTCATCGAACATATAGACGTGCGCATTTGATTGTAGCCATTTACCTACAGCTACCTTTTGTTGATTTCCACCAGATAATAAAGCCACTTTTTGATTCTCAGAAGGCGTTTTAATCCCCAAGTCTTTTATCATCTTCACTGCAGCAACCTTCTCTTTCTTTGTATTCAGGAATCCTAATGACGTGAAATTATGCAGACTAGGTGCAGATAAATTACTAAAAACCGGTTCTTCTACCAAGACCCCCTCTTTTCGTCTCTCCTCCGGCACTAAAGCAAATCCCTCTTTAACGGCATGATAGGGTGAACTTGGCTTAACTAATTTACCGTTTACCATTATTTCTCCACTATCAATTGTATTATCGCCAAATATCGTTTTGCATAACTCCGTTTTTCCTGCACCAACCAATCCTGCAATTCCAACAATTTCGCCTGACTTAACGGAAAAACTTGCGTTGTCAAGAGTACCTTCTTTATCCGTCAAGTTACGGATTGATAATACTTCTTCTCCTATCACCGACTTTTTCTTTACATAATCATCTACCATATTGCCGCCTAGCATATCGTCAACTACTTCTTTGATAGACGTGCTTTTAATAGGTCGACAAGATACAAATTCTCCATCTTTCATAACTGTTATATCTTCACAAATCTCAAACAATTCAGGTAAGCGATGTGAAATAAAAATAATTCCTACCCCATGCATACTACATAAATTACGAATAACTCTGAACAGTTCTTTCGTTTCAGCCGTACTTAATGGAGCAGTTGGTTCATCTAAAATTAAAAACTTAGGTTTTTGTACAAGTGATCGCGCAATCAATACCATCTGCTTTTCTGCCAGTGTTAATCTAGAAACAAGCCGTCTTGTCGGTAGATTGATATGCAGTTCTTCCAATACCTCTTTTGCTCTTTTATGTGTTTGTTTCCAATTAACAAAGTGTTTGCCACCCATATCATTTGCTAGTGAATCAAGCATGATATTTTCGCCCACAGTCAAATACGGTATAAGCGCTGTATCAACTTCTTGGAAAACGATATCAATACCCAGCATCTTAGCCTGCTTCGGATTTCGGATTTCAACCGCTTTCCCGTCTAGTAAAATTTCACCCTCGTAATGGTCATAGGCACCCGATAACACTTTCATTAAAGTCGATTTCCCCGCACCATTCGCACCAATTAATGCGTGAATCGATCCAGATTTCATCGCAAAGTCCACGCCTTTTAATGCCTTTACACCTGGAAACCCAATGAAAATTTTTTCCATTTCCAACTTCATTTAATCACCGACTTTCTAATTTAAATAAAGAGCGCATGAGCGCCCTTTCATTTACCTATCACGTAACTTTTTCATCCACTCTTCATTGAAATCATCCGATGTACCCCAACCCTCAATAACATCGCCAAGGTTTGTCATATTAGTAGAGTCTGTTAAATCTTCCTGTTTAATTAATCTAGGTTCCAATTTGTAATCCGAAGGTGTTTCCTCGCCAGCAATCTTTTTGGATAGTAATCTCATGTTCATAATTCCGATTAGTTGTGGGTCCACTGCAGCAGTAGATAACCATGTGCTTCCGTCTTCTAGCATTAAATTAATATCTTGATTGGAAATATCAATTGAAATCAAATCTATATCAGAACGCTTATTATCCTTTAATGCGTTAAACCCGCCTTTTGCCAACTCATCCCATGATCCCCAAATAGCATCTACGGATCCCTCTTTGTACTTTCCAAGGATGGAACTTACGCTTGCCGAAACATCTCCTTGAACATTTTGCATATTTGCAGGTCCGATTGTTTCTAACGTTTCTAGTTTGCCGTCTTTTTCATATTGCTGATAGACTTCTTCACGGGAATCCAGTGGAGGAATTCCACCCAACCATAGTTTGATTACTCTTACAGGCTTACCATCTTCGGAAAGCTTTGCAATTTCATCTAGACTCAAACGAGCAAGTTCATGATCGTCCTGAACAGTTGATGTAATCCCATCGTTATCTGCCACAGTATCAAATGTAACTACCTTAATATCTGCATCTAATGCCATTTGAATTAAGTCCTTTGAATATGCCTCTTTCCCATGCGAAATTATCAAACCATCATACTTTTTTTGAATAGCTTGTTTCACTAAATCTTGGAATTTTGCATCATCACCGTCAGAGATAAAAGTATCTACTTTAAATCCAAAACTCTCACCTTCTGAGCGTGCGCCATCTAAAAATTGTTTTGTATGATCATCAGATGGAAGATTTCGTATAACAGCTATCTTCACATCATTTTGAATTTCCTCAGGCACACCCTCAATCTTTTCCTTTGGTTCACTTGTAGGCTCTGAATTACCACACCCAACCAGCGCCAACATTAAAGCTATAACAGTAAATAAAAAAAATTTCTTCATCCTCTTTCCTCCCCCTATGAAATCGCTTTCAAATTATTATTAACACTATATAACACCTTTTAACACTCGTCAACATATTTTTAAACCTTTCAAGTAATTGAGTTTATAATTTACTATTTTAGCCGTCACAGTGCTAAAACAATAATATTTTATTCATATTATATTCTTAAATTTTGCTATTTATGATTTCTTTCAAGTCATCTCAACTAACTTCACATTAAAACAGTTTAACGAATGATTTTATGTGTTATTTTATGTTATTTTATTAACATCTAATGACATTTTAAATCTGATGACCTTACTAACCTATCAGAACAAGATCTTTAAAGAAGAAAAACTCGGATGAAGAACTGAGTGAACCGGCTCTGCCTGTCTACCGTAATCATCAAGAAGTAGGAAAGTGTTTGCATCAACCATCAAAACATCCCGAAAATGATGGTGAACAAGAAAAAAATCTGTTCGTTGTATACCAGAAATAAACAAACGATCGTTTTTTTGTTCGAGTAGGATACCGTGCGATACTTGAAGTATTCTAAAACTTCATCAATGATAACGGTTGGTTGAAACACCTTTACAAGACAAGTTTTAATCGACCTTCTTTTGTAGTGGGTGAGTGGTATGGAGTTTAAAGGGGGGATGTGGATTGGACGGATCCAAGCTGCTTGATAGATGATATTGTATAAAAAAAACAGCTTATTAGGAGATCAAGATGAAAATTAGGCATGCTCTTTCAATTTGAGAATGGGTTTATGAGAATTTCTATATTATTTAAGATATTAGCCCCCTAAACACACTTTAATCCATTAAGGAACTAGTACCTTAATGGATCCTCACCCTGCTATTGATAGCACTTCTCTTGATCCCTCAGATTTCAAGAAACACGTGGATGTGAGAAATACATCCGACAAAGTGAACAATATTAAAAGTTACCATGTCCCTAAACAAAGTTTTTTGCAAAATAGTAAATAGAAAGGATCCAAATTTGACCGTCGAGTTTTTAAGTTTAATGTAATGCCAGTGATTTCTCATTAGTCTTTAAAAATCCTCCCATTCGCTCGGCTTTCCTCATAAATAAAAAAGAAGGAACCCTAAAGGCTCCTCCTCTCAACTATCATAATCTTTAGATCAATTGTTATATTTGTTAACGCGCTCTGTAAAGCCGATTGCCTGCTCTAAAGCATATCCCAACTGATACAGCAACCCCTCACTCCAATGCTTTCCAATCAATTGAACGCCAATTGGAAGACCGCTTTCAGATAGACCACATGGCAATGACAAAGACGGATTTCCGGTGTAATTGGTAGGTGAAGTCAACCGAAGAAGTGCACTGCGGACAGATTCAGTTTCTGTCCCAATCCGAACTTCTCTTTGTCCAATATCTGTAGGCAGGATAGGAAGTGTAGGAGTTAGCAGCGCATCCACTTCATTAAATACCAAATTATATTCCTTAATTAAAGAACTACGCTTTATTTGGGATTGAACATACTCATAACCTCTGACAGATTGACTTGCAATCAAACGATCATAGACCTCTCGATCCAACTCATCTTTATGGTTTTGCATCGTTTCTTGGTGCACTGCAGTTGCTTCTGCTTGGATCGTCACTATTTGGGCAGTGGCGATATCCCGCATAACCGGCATGTTGACACGCTTGACTTGTATACCTATTTGTTCATATAACTTTATGCAACTTTCCACTGCATCGCTTACTTCTTCTTCAATCCGCTCAAAATACCAGTCAGGAATTCCAATCTTCAATCCGCTAACGTCTTTGCTAATCCGTTCGGAATAATCTTGTACGTCTCTTTGAACAGAATGAGGGTCCTTAAAATCATATCCAGCCATCACATTCAATAATAGCGCATTATCTCGTATGGTATTAGTCATCGGACCTATATGGTCAAGTGTATAGGCTAGTGGAAAGGCCCCGACTTTACTGACCAACCCAAATGTCGGTTTCATACCGACCACGCCACATGCAGAAGCCGGAATTCGAACTGATCCACCTGTATCAGTTCCGATAGCTCCTGCAACCATGCCCGCCCCGACTGCTGCTCCCGAACCACTACTCGACCCACCCGTAATTTTCTGAGGGTTGTAAGGGTTATGGCATGTACCAAAGAAGGAGCGATCTCCGGTTGGTCCATAAGCAAATTCATGTGTATTTGTTTTCCCTATGATTACTGCTCCAGCCTCTTCTAACCTATTCACAACTTCAGCATTCATTTCAGGATAATGATTTTCGTATACTTTCGATCCCATCGTCGTCCGGATTCCATGAGTGTTAATCATGTCTTTTATCGCTATGGGGATACCGTGCAATTGACCTTTAAAGTTTTTCTTCTCCGCTTCTTTATCCAACTTTACCGCAGCTTGCCGGGCCTCTTTTGCTGCGACAGTGATGAATGCATTGCATGCAGGATCTCTCTCCGCAATTTTATCCAAACTAGCTTCAACAAGTTCAACAGATGAAACTTCCCCTGCTTTGATTTGCTGAAAAAAGGACGTTAGTGTCATTTATGCCATCCCCCCTTTTAGCTTTACTTTTTGTTGTCGTTGACCAGGTTTTACAAAAATCATGCAGAACATCCCGATTGCCGCTGCAACTGCAGCTGCCGTGAACATTGCAGAATAGCCATGGCTGACAACAAGGAAACCAGTAAGTATCGGCGCAATAATTGTTGCCGTGTTTGTTATGAAGTGTGTAATCCCGCCAAATGTACCAGCACGGCTTGGCTCTGTGTCAATGATGACAGACCAGTAGACCGAGTTAGGTAGTGAGTTAAATGCATTACCGATACTCATCAAGACCATCACGCCGGTAATTGAATTTGCCGTTGGAATCAGCATAAAACAAATAGCAGTAAGCAGGAGCGATACGACTGCCAGTCCAGAACGTGCAATTCTGAGACTGCCCGTCTTCATCCGCAGGTAATCGGAAATTTTTCCTCCGAGCAGCACGGTAAAACACGCTCCAATCCAAGGAATCATGCCCAAATACCATAGCGACGATAATTGGAAACCGAACTCGTCCTGCAAATATTTCGGCGTCCAGGTTAAGAGAAGGAAGTTAATGTATTGGAACGCGAAATAACCGAATGCATTAAAGACAAGAGTGGGATTTTTGAAGAAATGATACCACCGGATTGAGTCATCTTGCGGGTTGACAACTTTCTCGTTCGGCAACAAGTCTTCAACAGAACGGATCTTCTCAAGTTCTTCTTTTGAAACTTTCGGGTTTTGTTCCGGCAAGTCCGTAAACATTCTTGACCAGAAGAAAACCCAGATAATCCCGAGTGCACCCAGCAAGATGAACATCACTTTCCAACTTGTAAAGTACAACAGTCCCACCGCGACCGGCGCTGTCAACATTGCACCAAGCGGTGTACCTAGAAGGCCCATAGAAACTGCAAAACCGCGTTCTTTTGGAGTAGCCCAGTTAGCATTCGTCTTATTGATCGTCGAGAACGTGGGACCTTCTGCAAAACCGAACAATATCCGGACTACAGCAAATCCAGTAAGCGCAGATCCTCCAAACAGAATCAGACCAATATCACCAGCGAATGCGGTTGTAACGACAAATACAGACCAACCTATCCCAACCAAAATCCATACAAATTTAGGTCCCTTGCGATCCGCTAGGATTCCTCCGAAAAGTGAACCAAATAAGTAACCAAATCCGAAGTAGCCAAGCACTGCCCCCCAAGAAATCGGGTCGAATCCATATTCTTTAATGATGTCTGCCTGAGCATACGAAATAGCTCCACGGTCAATGTAATTAATGATTACCATAATGACCATCATTAACATGATCTGATAGCGATAATTCTTTTTCAGCATTTTAATCCCCCATTCCTCATTCTTTAGTAAACGCTTGCATGACTTGATTGATAAGTAATAGTTTTTTTACTACTTTCTTAGTTATAACACCCTAACATTTATCGAACAATTCAATTTTAGTGATTATTCTATGCATTCCGCCATATATACAAGGCGTTTGAATGGTGTTCTCCCATCTTAAATGAGTAAGTAAAAAGAGGTAACAAGAAGGGCAACTTTGGGTATACAAGAAGTGGGATCATCGGAACACATCCTTTAGATGTACGTTTTTAATAAAAAACAACCGTTAGGGATCTTTTTCCCACAACGGTTGATTATCGCCTTTACGGCACTTATATACATATACATTCGGAACCTATGCATTGTTGCATAACCACTTTGCATTTCTGCATTACTCTTCTTTAAAGTAACGTTTCAGCTTCCGGCTCACTGTGGATTGGTCAATCTGCAAAGCTCTTGCAATTTGAGTAGTAGAAGCGTATTTCTTTCCTGCCAGTTCCAAGAGTTGTTGCTCCACCAATTCTACTGCACTTTTTAATGGCATGATTTCATAAACTTGGACCGCCTGTTCGTTTCTATTGATCAGATCGAGCGAGCTTGGCAATGCTTCCGGTCCTATCTCTTGACCCTCGGATGTAACATAAAGCCTCTCGGTAATATTCCGCAGCTCTTGGACATTTCCAGGCCAATCATATTTTTCGAGTGTTTTAAGCACATTAGGGTTAATCTTTCTATCGTCCTTATAGAGCTCGTTTAATTCCTTCAAGAAGTGGATGATAAGTGGAATGATGTCCTCGCGGCGCTCCCGAAGTGACGGCACCTCAATCGGCACGACATTCAAATAGTAATAAAAGTCTTCCCTGAATTTGCCTTCCTCAAGCTTAACCTTCAAGTCCTCGCTCGCCGTAGCAATGATTCTTACATCCACCTTTTTTTCTTCCAAAATTCCTCGTTGCAGCGCACGCACTAGTTTAGCCTGAATAGACATGGGCATTTTGTCGACTTGTTCCAAGAATAAAGTCCCTGAGTTCGCCATTTCTATCAACCCAAGACGGTCCTCTGCCCCAAGCAGTTCCTTTTCCAACATTTCAGCAGAGACTGTTTCACAGCTGGTGACCAGCAATGGACCACTGCTGCGGTTACTCCATTTGTGAATCAGCGTAGCAATTCCTTCTTTGCCAACTCCCGATTCGCCAAGCAGGAGGATTGGTGAGTCCGCTTTCGCAACCCGCTGCGCAAATTGAATTACCTGTCTCATTCCAGCACTCCTGGCGATGAATCGTCGTTCCAATGCTTCATTCTCACGGAGTTGCTCGATCTCTTGTCGGTATCCTTCCATCATCTGTTTCAGCAAATCAATTTCGCCTTTCAGTTCCTTTAACTCCGTTACATCTCTCGAAGCGTTCACCACACGAAGTATGTTCCCATTAGAATCCTTTATTGGCGTACCAACTACGAGGAGTCGTCGACCCATCTTAGTTGTTTGAACAAGCGAAACCTTTTCCTCGCGCTCCAGAACTTCACGAGTAACAGACGGTGTAAACACTCCTTCTGCCTCAAGCTGATATACCGTCTTCCCGACAAGTTCGCTTTCCTTATAACCCCATAGCCGCTCACTAGCTGCGCTCACCCGTAAAGTCTGACCTTGTCCATCCGATACATAAATTACGTCATACGAGTGGTCAAAGATTGCCTTGAAATCGAGCAGCAGATTTCGATACGTATCTATTCCAAGTAAAAGTTGATCCAATTCTTCTTCCGTTTGCAGAAGCAGATAATCCCCGTTTTCATACTTCTCTATTTTTCCAATCAACGTCTCTCCATCTATGTTGCACCTAATCATTTTAAATGTCTCGGATGCGGGAACAGTTTCTATGTAATCCATTATATATGACCCTTCAGATATAGCTGCACTCTTAAACTTTTCCCTAGCATAAAGATTTAGCGACTTGACACAGCCCTTGTCGTCTAAAACCACAAGGCCAATTGGAGCAGTTTCAAAAAGCAATCCCATTCCTTCTGCAATTAACCTATCATCATATTTGATCATCCCGACTTTTAACGAATCTTTGTATTCCATCTGCCTCATTCTCCCTTCATTTCTACTGAGCATTTGACACTCACTTTTATTTCTACCTCCTGTTTAAGTAAGCCCTGATGCGTATGCAAAAATATATGTTAAAGTCCAATAAAACAGCCGGGTTGTAATCAGATTTTATGTAAGTAAAAAACCGGGGAGAAAAGCGATATACTAGAAGAACCGCCCATAATTCTATTGAATAAACCACAATCTCTCCTGTACTAACATTTCTTCCATCATATCATAGCTTTAAACAGGTATTTATACATGAAATTACTAGCAGGTCTGTACGGATAGATACTTGTTGAAATGCATATAGTTTAGATTTAATTTCAATTTATATAAAGTTCTCCCCTCTATCACTCTCACAAATTCCAATTGATGGTACCGATAACATGCAAAAGAAGGTCACATGCACCGCTAAAATTTAGTGCCAGTTTGCGAACAAAAATGACAGTTCTAATAATCGCATTTGTTTTTTGCATAAGTGACACAGATTAGTTGATAGTTATTCTTCATAAAGTCATTAGTTGGACTCTAGATTATACATGTTCCATACGTATCAGCATGCTAATGTAGTGATCGATCTGCAGTCTAAGTATTGAATTTTAGTGCGGTGACGGTGGGGAAATAAGAATAAATTTATAATAAAAAAATGCTAATTCTTAAGAAAATAAAACAGGAGTGGAAGCCATAATTTTTGCCCCCCTCCTTGTATTAACATTTTACAATTCCTCTAAATTTCGTTCATTCCATGAGTATGATTTAATGAATGTATAACCACCATTAGAGTTTTTTAATCAGAGAGGCGGACTTAAGTGATATAAATTAAGTGTCAGCATATTTTTTGTTTGTTGTGCTATCGAGAGATGGGCTACTCGGAGAAATACTCGACAAATATGACGAAGATTACAACAACTTATTTGAAAAGTTTCCTGAAGAGCGTAATACAATTGCAAAGACAAAGGCATTTACATACTTGGCACTGTAATTTTAAAGCTACTCAGTCTACTATAGGTGAATTCCCGTTCTTACAAGACGTCAATGCATGAAAAAGTCCGAATATCCTCTGTCTCACTTCCGTTTTTTGTATCTCACGAATCGTTAAAATAATAGAAATACTCTTGCATCTCCTATTAACTACGACTCATTCGACGCCCTTGTCTTCAGTCCCCATTTTCCTCATGCTCCGCATATAATATTCCAACGCTCCTGAACCAAGCGAAACCCCGAGGACAATAAAAATAAGACCAATGAAATGAGCAGGCAACAGCTTTTCACCTAAAAATAAACCTGCACCAATCAATGAGAAGAACGTATTTAAGTTCAGAAAAATCGAAGCTCCGGCTGCACCAATCTTTTGAATCATTGAGTTATAGACCATATGACCGATAGCAGTTGCAAATAGGGCAGAAAAGAGAAAAATCAACCATATCGAAACAGAGCCAGTGCGCAAACTCGTGATACCATTCGGCTCTTTCCAAAGAGCAATCAGCAGCAGAAACAGGGAACCAATTAACAACATATAACCGGTCAGCAGTCTAGCATCCATCTTTTCAGAGGCTTTTTTTATAATAATAAAACTGAATGCCTGTGAAAGGATTGCCAACAGTATTTCCATGGCTCCTATCGAAACTTCACCCAGCCCTCCGCTGCCGGCAAGCACGGTAAAGCCGACCCCAATACCACCCAACAAAAATCCTGATAAGCGCCAAATCGTCAGCTGTTCCTTTAATATGATGACAGATAAAACAGCTGTCAACAGAGGTCCTAATCCTAAGATTAAACCACCATTCGCAGCACTCGTCTTGGCCAGCCCATCAGATAGAAAATAATGATGGGCTACAACACTTGTAAAAGCTCCGCCAATTACCAGCCCCCACTCTTCCCTGTGTGGCAGCCGGATTTTCTTCATGAAAAACAAGATAATGAATACCATGGAGGCAGCGGTGAAAATTCGAACAGCGGTAATGGTAATCGGAGAAAAGTGATCGACAAGTACTTTTAACGCCGAGACATTAACTCCCCATAACAACATAACTCCAATTAATACTATATAAATCTGACTATTTTTCACGGCAAACAGCCTTTCCTATCCTGTATTTAGCGTATAAAGCCAGTATATCGAACGAGTTGCTGCAATAGTTAAGGATAGGCAGCTGCAAACCGTTAGATTACGATCACCATACCACCGTCCACTAACAATGTGCTTCTCGTTAAATAGGAATTTGCATCTGAGGCCAAGAATGCCACGATCTTCGCAAATTCTTTCGGGTCTCCATAACGCCCTAACGGTATGGAGTCAAGCTGCTCTTTCTCAAAATCTTCTATTGAAACACCTTTTTTCTGCGCATTTGATTCTCTAATATGCTCCAATCGATCTGTAAGAATGAGACCCGGACCCAAAACGTTCACCAAAATATTATAAGGAGCCAACTCTGTAGCCAAGGTTTTGGACAGGCCGACGACCCCTGTCCGGAACCACTTTTCGTATAAATCGGATATAGCTTAGCAAGGTAAGTTCGAACGCATACTGCCAAGCCTCGTCGTCGAAGTCAGCAAACGTTCCGGCGGACGGTCCACCGGCGTTGTTAATTAAGATATCAATCTTGCCAAATACTTTTAGCTGTATGAGCATATAAAATATTGACAATGAAGCACTATTACTCCCTTCCTGAATATACATATACATCTACTCAAGTCAGACAAGAAGTATCCAATTTCATGTTAGTTGTAGGTGTAAAAGTATACAGAATTGTCGATTATTTTATTTGATTCTAGTATAATAGAGTACGACAGCCCAAGCAGAATCAATGGAAAACCTTGGTCCCGTCTATTACAAAGGAGAGTTGATAAAATGACAGTTCACACAGTACAAGAAGGTTCCGTAAAAATGAGGGAATCAATCCATCAAATGGTGACGTTGATGGACTTGACCGATGCTCCTTTGCTGTATCAAAAGCCGTCTGATGAAGAATGGTCCGTTATGCAGATTGCTTGCCACGTAATTGAAGCTGTAGAATTCTGGGTCGCTGACCTAGAGGCACTGCTAATTGTGCCTGGCGCTAAATGGGGGCGCAACCACGAACACGTTCGACGTCTTGCGGCTGTGGAGGAGAGCAGTGTGGCCGCAGTAGATAAAGAACAGGCCATGGAACGTCTTCAAACATTGATTCCTGTAGCAGATAAAGCATTATCCAAAGTGCGTGAGGAAGATCTAGACAAAACCGCGCCTAGTTACAATCCAAATTTTGACGGAAAACCGTTATCGTTCTTAATCGACCATTTGCTGATCAAGCATGCGGAAGGTCATTTGAATCAAATGCAGCGTCATTTGGAAAAAGTCTCAAATCGCAAATAAATTGTGTTGTCATAAATGATGGCAAACGACAATTTTTTCACAGAAGACGTAAAAACTGTAGGCAAGCTCCAAAGTTTCAAGGAGTTCATCTACAGTTTTTTCATTACGCATGTCTGTGACCTACTTTCGGTTGATCAGTGCTCAACAAGAATAAGCTTTCTCACGCAAAAAGCCCTCCCTAATATAGTGAAGTTTGCAAAACATACACCAAAGAAGAGGACCCACATACTTCAAATAATTTAGATTGGTACCTACCGAAAAATTCTCATTCTACTTCTAGTATCTGACTGCTGTTGCTGCAATTAAACCTGTTGTACAGAAATATTGTCATTCATTTGGAAACGGTTTTCGATTATTTTAATCAAATGGAAGATCATTGTATTTATAGGTGCCGAAATACCATGCTTATGAGCCTTCCGAATAAAAGCACCGTTTAAGTAATCGATCTCTGTACCCCTTCCTCTTTGAATATCGTGATACATCGATGAAAAATGATGAGCAGACATGTCCGGGTGAAAAACACCTTCAATGACACTAAGCACGTTTCGTTTATCCAATGAAACACCTTCTGCTCGGGAGATTAATTCTATCTCTTCCAAAATACCTTCAATTATCTCCATTATTGACTCGTAGGACCCTATCGTTCCTACTGGACTTGATGTCAGTGTACAAAGTGGATTCAGCACTGCATTGAATGCGGCTTTCTCCCAAATACTTCGCATTACATCGTCTGATAGTTTGGCTACTAAACCGGCTGCATTCAATAAGGTAACAATTCTCTCTGCATCTTCTTTTCTATTTCCATTTATATGCATCATTTCAATCATTCCGGAACCATAGGCATGGACACTGCCCGCTTCAGTTAAATTTGATGCATATGTCGTAGTCCCTGCAAATAATTGATCCTTCGAAATATACTTGGATAACATTTCAAGATTCCCTATTCCATTTTGCAATGTCACGATTTCTGTTTCTTTAGCAATCATGTGTAAACACTTTTTAATCATTGTCTCGGTTTGCATTGACTTTGTAAACATTAACAAGAGGTCTGCTCGACCACTGAACTCTTCTGGCAACACGGAGGTGATCGGGATAAGACGAGTTCCCCTTTCATCTGTAACCGATAGTCCATTTTTATTGATTTTATCCACATGTTCAATCCAACTGTCTACGAGAGTTACATCATGCCCACTCGTAAAGAGCGCACTTCCAAACCTACTTCCCATTGCTCCTGCCCCGACTACGACAATCTTCAATTCTGCCACTCCCCTCAATTCTGCTAAACATATATCATTTACATACGCTTAACTTTTCCGATGAACCTTCATGCCATTTAGTTAAAATCCCCAAAGCGGGAACATGATCAAAATTGGTATATAGGTAATGACCAATAACGAAACAATCAATCCAAAAAGCAACCATCCAGATTCACGTGCGGTTCCCATAAGCGGATGTTTACCGATATTCGAAGATATAAGCAAAGTTGCACCAAAGGGCGGAGTTGCCATTCCGATTGCTGTATTTACAACAACAATGATTCCAAATAAAACTGGATCTACTCCAATTGCCTGTATGACCGGCAAGAACATCGGCACTACGATTACCAAGATCGCCATTGTATCCATAAAAGCACCAAAGAATAATAGAATAATATTGATTAAAAGTAGTATCATAATAGGATTTTCAGAAATCGACATGACGTTTGTTACGATCATCGTTGGAATATTTTCATAGGCTAATACATAAGCAAAGAGTGCTGCATTTGCAACAATGAACATAATAACAGCCGTAGATCGAGCCGAATCCAGAAAAATACCCCAGATGTCTTTGATTTTTAATTCACGATAAATAAACATCCCTACAATTATCGCATAAATCACAGCTACTACACCGGATTCAGTCGGTGTTACTATTCCCAAAAATACTCCTCCCAGCAAGATGAGTGGAGTACCTAACGCCCAAAGTGAACGGAGAAATGCTCGATAGAAATCGGAAAACTTAAAGGGTTCGTCACTCCCTTTATAGCCGCGCTTTTTCGAAATAATGTAGACTACAATGAGAAGTGATAAACCAACGATGATGCCTGCCGGTACGCCAGCAATATATAGATCTTTAATAGACGCACCTGAGAGGCTTCCGTAAATGATTAAGGACACGCTTGGAGGTATGATGACTCCCATCGGGCTGGCATTCGATACAATTGCTGATGCAAATCCACGACCATATCCTTTTTCTACCATGGCAGGAATCATAAGAGTACCCAGCGCAGCTGCCGTCGCAATCGCACTTCCCGAGATGGCCGCAAAGAACATACATCCTAAAATGGTTACTAGCGCGAGTCCCCCAGTCATTCTCCCAATTATTGAATTGGCCAAGTCTAAAATTCGTTGTGCTAAGCCGCCTGTCAGCATCAGATTTCCTGCTAAAATAAAGAATGGGATTGCCATTAATGCTGAGACATCAGCACCCGTAAAAAGACGCTGGATCACGATCATTGGTGTAATATCTGCTAACAATATATAGATAATAGAGGAGAGCCCGATGGTAATTGCCATAGGAACGCCTAGTAAAAACAAAATAACAGTGATAGCAAAAAATAAAGTTACCATTAAACAGTCTCCTCCTGCCCTTCGTTTTTCTTGCCCACTCTAGCCAATAAGTGAACAATTGTAAGTATTCCAGACAAAGGTATCACTACATAGATCCAAGCCATGGATATCTCCATGTTTGAGGAGTTTTGAGTCCCAACCACTTTTAATGTATCGAATCCGAATTTAATGAGGAATACACTATAAATAAAAATCATAACCCACTGAATCGGGGCGAACCATTTACGTAATCCTGGGAATTCATCTTCGAAAACCGAGACCTTAATGTGACTGTTATCTCGTATAGCCGATGCAGCTCCTATGTAAACCAGGGCAATCATAAGGAATCGGGCAAGTTCATCTGACCAGATAATCCCCATATGGAAAAAATAGCGTAAGACAACTTGAGTGGCTAAAACTAATGTCATTAAAATTAAAAAGAATACGATAAATACCCTAGAGGTTACATCTAGCCAGTAGCTTAATTTCCTTATCATTTGGCCACTCCCTTTGTAAATTTAATTTCTAATATTACAGGCTGCTCTTTGTAAGAGCAGCCTGTATCGTGTTGTTTCCTTACTCAATATCCTGTATTTTCTTCAGCAATCCTTCACCAAACTCTTTATTCCAAGCATCATACGTTTTGTCAAACTTACCTTCGAACAAATTGCGATCAAAGTCGTTAATTTCCATACCTTTTTCTTTAAGCTTTTCTTCAAATTCCCTTTCATTATGTTCATTTTCTTCCGTCTTTTCTTGGCCTGCCTCAAATGCAGCTTCCAAAACTGCTGTTTGAATATGTTCAGGCCATTTGTCGAACTCTAATTTGCTCGCCATGATAAAACTGAATACGAAGTTTATACCTGTTTTCGATACATAGTCCTGTACTTCAGCTACGTTTTCATCATGAATGATATCTAATGTATTTTCTTGTCCGTCAATCGCTTTTTGTTCTAACGCTGTATAGGCATCGCCCCAGTTCATGCTTTGTGGACTTGCCCCCAGTTCTTTATAAGCATTAACATACACTGGACTTTCAATTACTCGGATCGTCATCCCTTTTAGATCTTCAGGGGTCTCGATAGGAATTTTAGAGTTTGTGACATGGCGGAATCCCCTTGCCATGATGCCCATGTTTTTTAAATTGGCATCTTCCGTTAAACCCAAATATTCTTCTCTGACGTCTGAATTCAGAAAACCTTTTACATGGTTCCAGTCACGAAATAAAAATGGCAAGTCCACCACTGCCGTCTCGGGAGTAAAGCCTGAGATCGGCGGACCATTAATCACTCCGAAATCTAATGTCCCAAACTGCATCGCTTCTAGCAGCTCGCGGTCTGTACCAAGTTGTCTGAATGGAAAAATATCTACTTGCACTTCACCGTCCGTTTTTTCCTCCAACAAGTTTTTAAAAAGAACTGCATATTCATGAATATTGGTGGCTTCAGGGGATTGGTGTCCTAAACGCAATTTGTAAGTTGCACCACTGGTATCCACTCCCGGGGTCGTTTCCGATGAAGCTCCTTCCGTTCCTTCAGCTGATGCAGTACTTCCTTCATTCTTCGAGTAACCTCCACACGCTGTCAGCAGCAATACAGAAAAAACGGCAAGAAAAGCAAACATTAATCTTTTTGACATGAATATCCCCCTCTAAACTAGTTTTATATTAATTGTAAACGCTTTCTTGTAGCTAATTATAAACTATTAATATTCAGATTATTAGTCTTTATTCTTCTAGGCGGAACTATTGAGAAAAATCTGAATCCGTAGATCGATTGATCTCTCTGCTTCTTCTCTCAAATATACTTTTTAGCTCCAAGTTAACTCGAATAATTGTTTTTGGCTGGATAAGTATTTTGAAGATTAATAATGCGATTCATTAATAATGGGCTATTTATATCGATATAGACAGCTCATTGTCTTAATCACTTTACCTCATACGAAAGTCTGTTTCAGCTTCCAACATCCCCGCAATTCCGACAATTGATATTTCCGCGCTTTCCTTCTCTCTCACTACAATCTCCATAACATATATTGAATAAAATATAATACACTCCATTGCTTTTTAAAAAGCAATGGAGTGTATTATACTTTGCGGTTTATAATACTAACCCAAAACGCCTTTTTGATTTATGACTTTCCACGGAAGATCATCAACTAATGTATTATAGGAATAATATAGTCTCTTACTACTTTTGGTATGCTCTTAATTCTTCTACCTCTTTTTCTAGAAAATCTTGGTAGTCATCCGCATTTAGCCAGCCATCTCTTAAATGTAATTGTTGGCCTTTTGCAAATTCTTTATAGCGTTCACTCTCAACTGCTTCCTTAATTGCATCTTCGTATATTTTTTTAATTTCTTCTGGCACATCGCTTCGTATCATGAAACCTCTAGTACTTCCTCCTGTTATGTCCCAACTCTTCTCAACCGACGTCGGGATATTGGGATACTCTTTTACTTCATCAGCAAAAAGTAGAATCATCTCAAACTTTCCTGCTTCTAGCATTGACAAGGCTGCGCCAGGCTCTTCCAATAGAAGATCGACATGTCCTCCCAATAGAGCCGAGTGCATTTGTCCAGCATCCTCATAAGCAATATAATTTAAATCAATTCCCGCCATTTTCTCAAATTTCTCTACTGTTATTTGATCGGTACCACCTGCTGCCGTTCCACCTATTGTTAGTTTTCCAGGATTACTCTTTGCCATCTCAATTAAAGAGTCAATATCTTTTATCTCCCCTCCACTTTCCACCATAAGTGAATACGTATCGATATGGACTAAAGCTAATGCAGAAAATTCTTCCAAATAGTTCGGTGTTTTACCCTGTGCGATATTCAATTGAAAATCTGATGTCGTTGGCATAATTGTATATCCATCTGCAGGTGCGCTTTCCATCACTTGACTCGCTACAGCTCCAGCAGCCCCCGGATGATTCAGTACATTTACATTTTCATTTAAAATTTCTGATAGCTCCCTTGCAACAGCTCGCGAAAATGTATCTGTACCTCCACCTGCTCCACCACCTGCAATCATTTCAATAGTGCTTTTCGGAAAGTTTATATCCTTATTGGATGTTTTCTCTTCCGCTGAAGCTTTCTTGTCTTCACCTGTTTCTTCACTGCATCCCGTCATAAAAACTAGTAGAATAACCAATAGCGAAATTATCGTTGCATTATTCCTCATATTAATCTCTCCCTATATTTGGTATAGTAAATAGTCTACTTGAGATCGGTTACTTGTTTATTTCGTATCTTTTTAAAAAAACTTTGAAGCAGTGGGAAAAACAGTGCTAATATAGCAAGCGCAAGTAAAGTACCACTGATCGGTCTTGCGAAAAAGGTAGTAAGATCTCCTCCTGAGATTTGAAGTGAGCGCCTAAATTCTTCCTCAACCATTGGTCCCAACACAATTCCAAGTATTATCGTAGCTATTGGAAACCTTATATTTTCAAAATAATAGCCGACAATCCCAAATAGCAGCATAACCCAAACATCGAAAATTGAATTACGAACAGCATAAGTCCCTATTAAACATAAGATAATTATATAGGGACCTAATATTGTATAGGGAACTTTAACCGTCTTTGAGAACAAGGAGATAAACGGCTTTGCCAAGAGTAAAATGAGAATGTTAACAACGAGTAAACCAGCAAAAATTGTGTATACTAAATCCATTTCCTGCATAAACATCATCGGCCCTGGCTGCATACCATGGAGAATAAAAGCACCCAATATTACAGCTGTTGTCGCACTTCCTGGAATCCCTAGGGATAATAGAGGAACTAAAGCTCCCATTGCGGCTGCATTGTTAGCAGTTTCAGGAGCTGCTATCCCTTCAGGAATTCCTGTTCCAAATTTTTCTGGGGTTTTGGACCAGCGAACGGCCTCACTATAACTTAGTAGGGCGGCTGTTGTCGCACCTACGCCTGGCAATATTCCAACAAAAACTCCAATAATGGATGATCGCGCCACTGTTCCTGCTACACGCTTTAATATCGGTAAATCCAATATCTTGGTTTTAACCTTTTGAATCTCATCGATCAAATCTGGTTTTTCTCTTGAGCGTCTGAATACCTCAGAGACTCCAAATAAACCAATTAATATGGGGATAAATCCGACCCCTGACATTAACTCGGCTGAACCAAAGGTAAAACGCGTGGCTCCTGACAATACATCAATACCAATCGTTGCAATAAATAGGCCAAATAATACACCTATCACTCCGCGTGTTAAGTCTCCCCCACTTAGGGAGGCAACAACTGTTAGGCCTAAGACTCCCAATGCAAAATATTCCTGTGAAGAAAATTGGATAGCAAAGTCAGCTAGTACTGGCGTTAAAAATATTAAGACTAGCGTACCAAATATTCCACCGATAACAGAACAAATTATTGCTATACCAAGCGCTCTTCCCGCTTCTCCTTTTTGCGCCATTGGATAACCATCGAAGACTGTCGCAATAGCTTCCGGAGTACCGGGAGTACGGAACAAAATTGCACTGATCATTCCTGAAAATACAGAAGCACCGTAAATTCCTGTTAACAATAGAAATACGGGGGTAGGGGCCATACCATAGGTAATTGGCAATAGGATTATGACCAACATTGCACCACTTATTCCCGGCATTGCCCCTCCCAGGAACCCTATAGCAACTGCAAAAAGTAAAACTAGTACGTTTAGTGGGGTCAATAACTCTTGAAATCCAACTAACAAATGCTCTATATTAATCACCTCCTACTGTACTTTTTTAATAAAACAGCAAGCTCCATTCTCTAAAAAACCCTATACCTCTTGGAAAAGGAATCCTAAGTAACACGGCAAACAGGTAAATAAAAAATGCCGTGCCGATTATTGAGGTCAATAGAAGCCTGATCCAATTTTTCATTCCTAGAGTAAATGCAAGTATTCCAATAAATAATGGTGTGGCTAATAGAAATCCTATATATTTTATCCCCATAATATATATAAGGAGCATAAAAGCTAACACCAGGTGTTTTTTTGACGTATTATCAGCTACTTCAATAATTTGTTCCTCTTCATTATTCTGATTGGCTATAACCTTTTTCTCATGACGTTCCAGATAAATTGATTTTGCCAATAGAATAACTCCCATAATAAGTAATAAACCTAGAATGACTGATGGCCATCCACCTGGCCCAATATTATTCAAGTTTCCAAATGGTAGCCGTAGTGAAAAAAATAAGAAGAATGCTGAAAATAAAATAGTGATATAAGCAAGTGATTTATTCGCAGTCATGGCTGACCCCCCTTCGTTAATTATGCGGCCACTTGAGTTTGTTTATATAGTTTAGAATTTCAGATCACTCCTTAACAAGCGACTCTTCAGCAACTTTCTCATCAATTTCAAGAGCTAGTCCTGGTAGAGTAGGGGCAGCAAGATACAGTCCATCCTCACCTATAATTTCTTTGAATTGCGGACCCTTTAATAATTTGTTTTGAAAAGAGGAGCGGTCAGGTGTGAAATATTCAATCCACTTTACATTTGGCAATCCGACTGCCATATGAACATGTATTTGTTGCAGATTCCACGGAGAGATTGGAATGTTATGGGCTGTTGCAAATTGATATATTTTTAACCATTCTGTAATACCTCCCGTACAACTTGCATTGGGTTGTAAAACGTCTATTGCATTTTTCTCAATGTACTGACGAAATTCGTGAAGTCCGGTATTTTGTTCACCACCGGCGATTAAAGTATGGCCTGCCCGTTCTCTAACCCTCGCATATCCTGTAATATCTTCAGGCGAGACTGGTTCTTCAAGCCAGTAAACATCATATTTCCCCCATTTTTTTAACTGTTCAATTGCAGTAGCTGCATCCCACGTACCATTGATGTCGACCATCAACTTAACATTTGGTCCTATCGCTTCCCGAACTGCGGCTACTCTCCTTGTAGACTCTTCTAGGGACACCGCCGTTAAACTTCCACGGATTTTAATAGCAGAGTGGCCTTTGTTAACGTACTCTAAGGCTTTTTTTCCTAACTCATCTGGTGGTAATTGATGACCAACATTAGCATAGGTTAAAACTCGATCACGATGTCCTCCAAATAAGTCAGATAACGGTACGTTCAATAATTTCCCTTTAATATCCCACAAGGCAAAATCTACTGCTGCGATACAATCACGTATCATCCCCCTCATACCCAGACGCCAAGGAGCATCGAATAGAAGTTGCCAAATTTTTTCAGTGTGAAGTGGGTTCTCACCAATTATTTTATTTTTAAAGTTCCTTCTTAATAAAGTAACTGCCACATCACCAGTAATTCCATGTTCAAAGATGGGTGTGCCAATAAAACTTCTACCAGTGACTCCTATATCAGTTTGCACTTCAACAATTAATATTTCGTGGCCTGCCGCATGTGCCATATCTGATTCTTCCATGTTCATATACCTGTTAACTGTCAGATCAATAATTTTCAATTTCGTATTCCCCCTAAGCTAATTTCAAATAGTTTCGACGTGATTCAAACTTCTTTTAAGATATACGGTTCTATTAAATGTCTAATAGTCTCTGCCGACTGCCGGAAATGTTTTAACTCTTCGTTCGACAACTTCCAATCCTGAATGGATTCAATGCCGTTAAGACTAATGCTGACCGGAACACCAATACTTATATCATTAATCCCATATTCACCTTCTAGAATTGCCGAACCAACTGTTTCTATCTTTTCTTCATTCGTTATACCATCAATAATCTTTCCGATACCCGAGGCTGTCGCCCATCCTGTTGTTCGATTGATGTTCAAACGGTTGAAATCTATAAACCAGTTAGTAATTTCCTCCCTAATCGCAATTTGTTTGTCGGCGTCAATAGAGAAAGGCTTACCGTTCACTTGAGTAAGACTAAACAGTGGGACTTGAGTGTTTCCATGTTCACCAATAACCGGACTGAATACATCCTTCTCTTCCGAAATACTCATAACCTTTCGTATTGAGTGTTCCAGCCTCCGCGAGTCATTTACCGTATAACCGAGCAATTGACTTTTCTTGAATCCAAATTCCCGGTATAAATAATAATTTAATACATCAACGGGATTAGATGCCGTTATTATGAAAGCGCTTTCAGAATATTTCTTAATATACTTCCCAAATTCGTTAAATAACATGATATTGCCTTCCAAAAATTCTGTCCGTGATTTTACATCATTTCGATTTGGTACACCGGCCGTGATTATAACAATCGATGACCCTGTTAAGTCTTCGTAACTTCCTTTATAAATTGTTTTTTCCGGATAAGCATTTTGAAGATCCATAATGTGGTTCATCAATAACGGTTCGTTAACATCGATTAAACAAAGTTCGTTAACCTGCTTGTTCTGACAAAGACGAAAAGCAACAGCTGCTCCCAATGTACCTGCACCGCCAATAATAGATAATTTCATACCTTTCTCCTTTCCAAAATACTGCTGGCCTGATATTGCTCAGGCCAACAAACACATTTTACGTGTTGTAAAGTAATAATCTATCAAAAAGGAAAGCTTCTAAACTTCGTTTGAACTGAAACCCATTTCAACGACGTATACTCATCCACTACCCAAGGATTCCCAAAGCGGCCCATTCCACTTGCTTTCGTGCCTCCAAACGGAATGTTCGGAGCATCATTTACCGTTTGGTCATTAATATGCGTCATTCCGGAATCAATGGCTACGGCATACTCTTCCCCGTTTTCTAGATCACTGGTAAAAATTGCTGAACTTAGTCCATGATCAGAGTCGTTGGCCAATTCTATTGCTTCCTCGTCTGATTCTGCTTTGATAATGAGAGCGATTGGAGCAAACAACTCAGACTGTGCAACTTCGCTATCATTTTTTAGATTCGTAATGATGTATGGTGTCAAGATATTGCCTTCTCTTTTTCCTTCCAGCGCCATGACAGCCCCTTCTTTTTTAGCAAGTTCTACAAAATTAGCGGCTTTTTGGAGTTGTTGTTCATTGATTAATGGCCCTATTACCGTATTAGGATCCTGTGGATTTCCAAAAGGAAGATCCTTTGCTTTTTCAGTAAGTTTCCTAACAAATTCGTCATGAATATCTTGATGCACTATCATCCGATTGATGATCATGCAAATTTGCCCCTGGTGAATGAACTTTCCAAAAATCGCTGCATTTACAGCTTGGTCAACATCTGCATCGGAAAGAACTACGAATGGGCTATTGCCCCCTAATTCAAGCGCAACTCTCTTAAAATTCTGTCCGGCAATAGAGCCAATATGGCGACCTACTGATGTAGAACCAGTAAAACTAATGAGACGCGGAATGGGATTCGTTAACATCTCATCGCCAATTTCTTCGATATCTGTCAACAGCATATTAAAGACGCCCGCCGGAAGACCCGCGTAATCAAATGCTTTTGCCAAGAGCACCCCCCCTACAAGACCTACTTGAATATCAGGTTTATGAACAACTGCACTTCCTAACGCAATTGCCGGGATAATGGAGCGCATGGACAAGTTGACAGGAAAATTGAATGGCGAGATGGAAGAGATCACTCCAAGTGGCAATCGATAAACCTTGTTAACTTTCCCTTCTGGGCCTCCAGGCACTTCGTTGACCTTGCCAAGTTGATCGGTATAATTCAGCGCTTCCTCTAAAACCGCGAGAGCAAGACCGTATTCAATATTGCCTTTTAAAATCGTTCCTCCTGTCTCGCGACTTATTAGTTGAACGATCTCTTCTTGATTTGCCTTCATATACTCTGCTGCTTTTTCAATTACTCGATTACGCTCTTCAACAGTTGATTTTGCCCATTGCTTCTGCGCTTCACTCGCCTTTTCATACGCTTGTACGGTTTGCTCTTTTGAAGCTAGCTTGATCTCCGCAATTACAGAATTATCATAAGGATTTACGTTTTTATACGTACGGTCGCTCTCCCCTTCTATCCATTCGCCGTTAATATAACTCAGACCTTCAACTACCTCCCCGTTTAGGTAACTCTTCGTAATAGTCTCAAACTGTTGCATGTTCATTCCCCGCTTTCATATTAGTTTCTTCTTGAATAGATGGAAGATAAATGTCCAGAACAGCGGAGCGACCGGATTTAACAGCCGCGAACGCTTCTTCTAGCGCCTCTTTTACCTCTTCGGGATTTTCCACTTTTCTTGCATAGGCACCGCCCGCAGCTTCTGCAACTTTAGATAAATTGGCATGTGGTGTAAAGTCCACATAAAACTCATTCGTTTCGTTTGCAATCCCATCGGGGTGAACACCCAATGTAGATAGTTTTGGTGACTTCCAACCTCTATTATTATAAATGACCGTTAAAAATGGAGCATTGTACTTTCTAGATAACCAGTGCACACTGGAAGGAACACTAAACATATACGACCCATCCCCTGTAATACAGATAACATCTTTCGTTGGGTCTGCTAGCTTTGCCCCAACTGCTGCACCGCCATTCCAACCAAGACCGCCTGCACCGCTCCCTAAAATAGAGCCTGGCTCAGATCTTTTTAAATGTGTATACGATGATTGGTAATTGGAGATTCCTTCATTTATGATAAGGGTATTCTCATCACATAACTCACGAATACAGGCAGTCACATATTCAGCGGTGATCACTTCATCTGAGAATTGTTCTTGCTGCTCCCATTGCGCACGCTGTTTTGCATGGTATGCCTTTATCTTTTCTCTACGTTTTTCAATGCCTGCATGTTGAATATTTAATATGGAAATTTCTTTATTCAATTGCATTAGAGCCGTTTCTGCATCCGCTTTATAGAAACGCTTCGATGGGATATACCAGAGTGGCATGCCTTCTTTTAAAGGATCATCATCCATGTAGTAAACAATACAGTCTTCAGAAGGTTTATTAAACAAGGGAATCCAAGGAACATCGCTATCGATGACCAGAATGAAATCCGCTTCTTCTATCAAGTCATTTTGCACTGGCGAGTTCCACTGATACCCGCAATGCAATGGATTCGTTGATGGGAAATTCATGTAATTAGGAACAGATTCTACAACTGGAATCGCCAACGCTTCACAAAACTTTACCAATTCCGCAACCGCATCTTTGTTTTTACCAAGATATGATGTAACGACAAGCGGTGTTTTTGCTTGCAGTAAGTCTTGTATCAGAAGGCTTAACTCATTTGGTGCTATAGCCGGGGCGGAAATGGGTTGCCAACGTTCCGTCTGAATCTCAACCCTAGAAGTTTCCTCCTCCATAACTTCTCGTGCTCCCATTAAATAGACAGGACCTTTAGGGCTGCTGCTAGCTATTTGCAAAGCACGATGCACTAATTGTTTTACATTTGTTCCTGTACGGATTTCATTATCGTACTTCATGTAACCCCTTACAATCCCTCTTTGATCCGGAACGTCTTGGATCCAATGAATAAACTCATTGCGGCTTCCCAGCAATTCTCCTTCCTGCGTAAATGGAGAACTGCCTGCAAAAATGAGTACAGGCACCCGTCCCTTCCAAGCATTGTGAAGTCCTGCTCCCAAGTTTTGCGTCCCGCATTCTACATGAACAAAAACAGCTTGCGGCTTTCCACTCACTTGTGCATAAGCATGGGCTGCACTCAGAGCCACCATTTCATGAGGACATGTAATAACTTGCGGGAGTTTTTTTCCTACTTGCTTCGCTAAAGCGAGAGCTTCCAGAATACCCGGATGATCACTTCCAAAGTTGGAGAATAGATAGCTGACTCCTGCTTCTTGCAGGGCCTCTAAAAAAGCCATACTCGTTGTGTAGTTTGATTGCAATTGCTTTCCACCCTTTCTATTTCACCGCACTAAAATTTTTGAATATTTAAATATATCACTTAAATAAATTGTATATTATTAATTTCAATAGTACAATACTATTATATCTATAGATTCAATAGATGCATTCTATGATCAGGAGGAACAGTTATGGAACTACGCCTGCTAAACTATTTCAGAGCCGTTTGTGAAGAACTTCATTTTACAAGAGCTGCTGAGAAACTTGGGATTAGCCAGCCAACTTTAAGCCATCAAATTCGTTTATTGGAAGACCGTCTTGACACAAAGCTTTTTTCGAGAGTGGGTAAGAAAATTGAATTGACACCCGCTGGTTCCATTCTTTTGGAGCATGCCAACTTGGTATATTCAGAGAACGAGCGCACCATCGAGAAGATAGAAGAGTTGAAAGGGCTGAGCCGCGGTCAACTTCGAATCGGTTCCTCTGGAAACCACCTACTTTATGCTCCTCTTCTTTCTTTTTATGAAAAATATCCAAACATCAAACTAGCTGCCTTTGATCTTACATCTGAAGATATTATTCAGAAAATACTTAGATTCGAAATAGACGTCGGAGTAATTTTTTTACCTGTTTACCACGAACTTTTACAAAGCATTCCGTTGTTCACATCCGAACTTTCTGCAGCCGTCTCCTATGTTCATCCGCTCGCAAGCCGTGAACAGATTTATATGGAAGAACTTCAACATCATCCTACTTTTTTGCTACCTAAGCATTATCTCTTGCGGCAAACCATTGACAACCATTGTATTAAATCAGGTTTTTCATTAAACCCTGTCGTTGAACTTTCAGATATTTATTCGTTAGTTAGAATGACTGTTCTGCATAATGGCATTACAATATTACCGAAAATCTATGCGAATAATGTCACGGATCTTCCTGTTAAACTATTGGACATAGCGGATGCCCTTCCCAAAAATGAAGTAGGCCTAATCTTCCCTAAAGGAGATTTCACTTCTTCAGCCGTTCAAGCATTCATCCAACACGTAACAAGTTATTACGACTCACATAATTAGTCTGTCCAATCGTCAACTGGTACTTGGCTATTATTGAGCTGCACGAAAATTGGTTATCACATGAATTTAATTTGTTGATAAAAAGGAGAAACCCCTCGTGGCGAACCAGAGGGGTACTCCTAAAACCTTACGGCGGCTTATCTGAATGCCGCTTGAAATTCGCCCGTGACTTTCTGGAATCCATTATTAGATTCTAATTTCTCTTCCTGTTCCAAATCAAAGCGATCCATGATCGGCAAGTCGTTGACAGAGAACAGGTACGAGTCTTCTGAGCCTACATGCTCATACCAAGCCCAGTTCGGAACGACGAAGTAATCGCCTTTCTTCCAATCAAATCGTATGCCGTTAATAATTGTGTAACCGGAACCTTGATGCGCATGATAAATTGTAGAATGTGTATGGCGAAGTGCTTTCGTATGAAAATCCTTCGGTATGAACTGCATACGGGAGCCCATTGTAGGGTTTGCAGATTCCCCTGTCGACGGGTTGAAGTATTCAATCGCATAGCCATGGTCCGGATCTGGATCGAAATTCATTAATCCGTTTATCGCATCTTTCGTCCGAGTCCATTTATAATTCGCAAGCGGCGCAACCGTATACTTGTCGTCACCAACCGGACGAACCATCCCTCCACCATAGCGGAGTTCCGAGAAGTTATCCGGAACGTTCGGCTGTTGCAGGCCATCTGCATACGGCTCAAAGAATGTACCGCCAATTGAGTAAATTGTCGGGATATCCAATGCATCCATCCAGATCATCGGTTTATCACCCGTATGACCATGTCCGTGCCACAGGTTTTTCGGCGTAATTAGGAAATCACCCTCCTGCATATACACTCGTTCTCCCTGAACAATCGTATAGGCCCCTTCCCCTTCCGAAATGAATCGAAGGGCGCTTTGTGAGTGGCGGTGCGATGGGGCTTCCTCACCTGGAAGAAGCAACTGTACTGCTGCATAAAGCGTTTGTGTAGTTGATGCCCATCCCCATGGCTGGCGATACGTCAGGCCTGGGTTTTGGAAATAGATTGCACGACGCTCTCCCCCGCGATCAGGAGTAAAAATTTCTGCCGCTTCCATCAACTTTTTCTGCAATAGTTCGGCACTCCATAGATATGCTTCAGCATGTGGTTTTGGTGATTTATTCATAATCTCGGGGATCGCTTCCCATAGTGGACCGAGGTTGTATTCTTGGATATCTTTCGTAAAATCCTTCACTGTATCACTTTTCATGAACTCTTGAACTTCTGCTTTTTGTTCTGCCATCTTCTCCACATCCTTTTTCATTTTTTCCTGATTGTCATCTTTTTATCCCTTTTGTAAAGAGACTCGGTTTTCAAGTGTCCCAACTTTATCAATTTCAATTTTCACGACATCGCCATCTTTTAAGAATTGCGGTGGATCCATTGCCACTCCTACCCCGCCTGGAGTACCAGACAAAATAACATCACCTGGCTCGAGAGTCATTAGATTCGATAAAAATGCAACCAATTTCTGTACAGAGAATACAAGGTTTTCCGTATTCGTTTTTTGTCTTACTTCCCCGTTTACTGTTAAAACAACATCCAGTCCAGACGGATCTGTCAATTCATCGGTTGTAATCAGCCATGGTCCCAATGGTGCACTGCCATCTACTGACTTCCCTTGCATCCACTGAAGTGTACGGCGCTGGATATCCCGGTATGTCACATCGTTGGCTATTGTATAACCCGCCACATAGTCTAATGCATCTTCCTCTGATACATTGTTGGCTTTTTTACCGATAACAAATGTAAATTCAGCTTCATAGTCCAATTGCTCGGAAATTGGATAAAATGGAATATCATCTTCCGGTCCAATTATTGTATTGGCGAATTTCGCAAATACAACCGGATACTTGGGAATTTCACGCCCCATTTCTAAGATATGTTCCCGATAATTATGGCCTACACATATGATCTTGCCTGGTGCTGTCACGGGAGCTTCTACCTTTACAGCAGATTTTTCGTAAACGAGTTGGTGTTCAAAGCTATCCTGATTTGCAAGTGCATAAGCGATTGCCTCTTGGGCAATTCTCATGCTCTCTTTTCCTCCTTGCAGGAAACCCTCCATTTTCGTAGGTACGAAGGCTTCTGCAATTTCCTTGTAACGATATTTATTTTGACTTTTCAATAAAGCTTGGTACGCATAGTTTAAGTCTACTACTTTCCCCTCATTCTCAAGTGCCCCGATACGGGAATGACCCGCTGTTGTAAATGTTATTAGTTTCATAGGAATCTCCTTTACTTTATCAATAGTTAAAGTTGCATAGTATTACCGTACAAGCCTGAATACAATTTCAATTTGATACAACAAATTAATTAAAACCAATCTCTTTGATTGCCGATTTGCCTTGGACATTGTCTCCTATCTTTACATAAAAGGGAATAGCTGAATTCCCCGTTGTAATCGCTTTCAATAAATGCTGTCTTTTATCCCCTTTTTATTCGTTCATCCAGCACCCGCTTTGATTTCATCGTAAAACGCGGAAGGGAATCTGCTTCCACTCTTTCAACAGCAATACGGAGTCCCACACGATCGCGTAAAAGGGTAGACAATTCGGCAATTATGTCTGCGGCTGATTCAATTTGAACTTTTATTTGATCCATACCATTTTCTGTGAAGTAGACAACCCGGAACTCCTTTACTGCAGCGAATTCCCGAACAATTGCCTCAATAGAAGAAGGATAAATATTGATTCCTCTGATAACAACCATGTCATCTGCCCGACCTAATACGCCTCCAGGGAAAAACTTATAGGGATTGCCGCAAGCACACACTTCATCCGATTTTAATACTACATCTGCTGTCCTGTAACGAATAAGTGGGTAACCAAAGCGACCCAAATTGGTAAGTACTAGCTCTCCTTTTTCGCCGTTAGCCACCGGTTTCAGTGTGTCCTGGTCTAGTACTTCAGCAATGAATTCAGCTTCATTGATATGAATTCCGTTTTGTTCAGTACAAGAATATCCATATGCCCCCATCTCGGTCATACCAACATGATCAAAAAGCGTTGCTCCCCAGAGCGTTTCAATCTGTCTTCGAATAGAAGGTACAGAACCACCCGGCTCGCCTGCCGTTATAACTTTAGTAATGGTACTGTTCTGTAGATCAATCCCCAGATCTTTCGCCACTTCCGCAAGATGCAATGCGTAACTTGGAGTACATAACAGAACAGTTGCATTATTTTCCAACATACAATATAAGCGTTCTTTCGTGGATTGACTCCCTCCCGTGATCACAAGGGAACGGTTTTTCTTTGCTGCTTCAAAAGCGGCCCAGAACCCTATAAATGGCCCGAAAGAAAATGCGAGAAACACACGGTCTTTTTTTGTGACACCGCTCGAACGATACACCTCTAACCAACAATCTTCCCACCACGCCCAACTTTCAGCTGTATCTAACACTTTTAGTGGAGAACCTGATGTCCCCGATGTTTGGTGATACCGAGTATATTCCTCGACAGGGAATGAGTGGTTGCTGCCGTATCCACCATTGTTATTTTGATCCTCTACCAATTCTTGCTTCAACGTTAAAGGAAATTCTTCCAGCTGTTGCAATGACGACAGCGGCAACTGTATCTGTCCCCACTTTTTTTGATAAAATTTATTTTGATTTTTAGCAAATGAAAGCAACTCATTTAATTTAGCAAGTTGATCTTCATGTAATTTATTCGGAGAAGAGCTGTGCATAATCATATAATCCCGTCCTTTATAGTTTTTTTAGCAAACTTATATCCCTCCCTGCTGTACTAGATTAAGCAATGACCATTTTTTCTCTGACCACCCCTGGAATAGAAACAGCTTTCGGTTTGTTTCCCTCAAATGAAGTCCATGCCCGGACCTCACTACCCTCTGCAACCAACTCACTTTCCTTGTAAAAGCGGTGGCTGAGCTGAAAAACTTTATCCCGTATTTCTATAACTGTTGTAGAGATGATAAAGGGGTCTTCGAAAACAAGCGGCTGAAAAAAATTACACCTTGTTTCTAATAAAGGTAATCCAATCTGTTCTTCTTTCATCAATCTGGAAGTCGCAAACTCTATAGACTTGAAGAAGTTATGTGTCGCTTGGTCCATCCATTTATAATAGTTTGGATAGTATACAATACCTGCTGCATCCGTATCTCCCCACTGTACGCTCAATTCATATGTGACCCCTGACATGTTTCACACTCCTTAAAAGTTCACAGCTTTTTCTTATTTGCGTGTGTACTGACAATCTTAGTATGATAGATATATCATTCATACCTTCTTGTTCTTCTATGCGGAACATTTTGTAAATTTTTCTACTAAATTCGGAAAACTCGCGGTAATCAGATTGGGAAAGGAGAGGTATTAATGAAAAACGAACATATTCCTCAACGCGGTTCATCCATTGAAAATGCCATGCGCATATTAAAAATTTTTTCCATGCACCAGCCAGAGATGCGTTTGGTCGACATTGCAGATGAGCTAGGGATCGCAAAAAGTACAGCACATCGGTTACTAACGACATTGGCCAGTGAAGGCTTCGTTTATAAAGATCCACAATCAAATTATTACAGTCTTGGTGTTTCTGTATTAGCATTGACGAATATTGTGAGTTCACAATTGTCTATTGTAGAAGAAGCCACGCCTATCCTGAATGCTCTAACAGAGAACACTAGGGAAAGTTCGCATTTAGCTATTCGTGAAGGCCACGAGGTCATTTATTTACAAAAGATTGAAAATGAGTATTCCGTTCATGTCACAACCCATATCGGCCGGCGTAATCCTCTCCATTGCACTAGTACAGGTCTGGCAATTTTGGCTTTTGAAACGGAAGAGGTTGTTGATTTTATCCTATCCAAACCTTTGACGAAGTTTACAGATTACACTATTACCGATCCTAATAGTTTGCGGGAAAGACTAGAAGAAATCAGGCGGTCAGGCGTTGTCGTTGACTACCAAGGATTTGAGAGGAAAGTTATTTCAATTGGCGCTCCTATTTTCAACAGCCAGGATAAAGTCATTGCGTCAGTCAATATTACCGCCCCTGTCAATCGTTTACGTGATGCAGGCGCGCAACGAAAGTGTGTGGAGGAAGTAGTAAAGACTGCAAAACGGATATCCAACCTGGTCAAACTGCGAAAAAGACTCTTTGAGGAGGTAAAAAAATGATACCATCCGATAAATATATGATCACATCAGTGAAAAATGCTATGCGCATGTTACGATTATTTAATTCAAAACAAACTGAGATCGGACTGACAAGCCTTGCGGAACAAATTAACGTACCGAAAAGTACAGCGCATCGTATTGCTTCTTTGTTAGTAAAAGAGGGATTTCTGTCCAAAAGTCCGAAAAGTGGTAAGTATCGTCTGGGTCTATCGCTTTTGACATTAGGCGGCGTCGTATATAATCATCGGGATATATATATTGAAGCCTTTCCAATTGTCAGCGCCCTTGTTCAGGAGATCAATGAGACCGCTCATATTTGTTTGCTAGAAAACGGGGAGGTTGTGTATCTGTTCCGGAAAGAAAGTGATCGTCAAAATCGACTTATTACTTCAATCGGCAGAAAAAATCCCATACATTGTACGGGAGAAGGTTTATGTATCTTAGCTTTCCAAAATAAAAAAACAGTAGAGCGGATACTGAGCGCCCCTTTGTATCCCTATACATCCAAGACTTTAACGGAACGCGAGGATATATTGCAAGAGCTGGAACTGATCCGAAAAAGAGGATATGCCATCTCTATCGGACAATTTCATGAGGGGTTCATGGGAATTTCAGCACCAATCAGAGATTATTCACAACAAGTCGTTTCATCCCTCTCCATTATTGGTTCTACTTCGACCATTACACCGGATAGGTATTCGAAGTTAATTGAAAAAGTTGTCTGTGCAGCGCAAGACATTTCGGAACATCTGGGTTATTACAAGTGACACCTATTATTATCCGATTATTAAATTTATTCCACCAAGTCAACTGAAGGTTCCGCATAGAAGAACAACGCTATTTTATACCAACTAAAACTCCTCTACAATCAAGTCAAGCCAGATCAAAAGAAATAAGTTAAAGGAGTGTTTTAATTGGATAAAAATGTTGAGGTTGTCGTCGTAGGTTCCGGTCCGGTCGGATTAACTGCAGCACTTGCGTTACAGAACAAAGGTATTTCGTGTGTAGTCATCGAAGCAGAAGAAAAGGATGCGCCCCGGGCGGGAAGCCGCGCCATCTATCTTCACAATGCAACATTGAAGTTATTAGAAGAAGCGTCAAAAGGACTCGGTTTTACCTTGGCGAAGAACGGGGTAATTTGGCCGATCAAGCGGACGCTCTATCGCGGTAAAGAAGTATATGTACGAAATTATGGCGTTACCGATACACAAGATCCGAATCGTTTGCCTCATTTCACTTCTCTACATCAGCATGCGATTGAAAAACACATTTACGAGGCTTGTTTAAAATCAGGGGTCCAATTCATTTATGGACAGCCGGTTACAGAACTCGAAATTGCTGCAGAAGGTGTTCAGGTGACAACCAAGAATGGAGATGTATGGAAAGCGAAGTATGTCATTGGCTGTGATGGCGGTCGCTCGGTAGTAAGACAAGAAGCAGGATTGACGTTCGAAGGTCCACGAACGCATGATACTTTCCTCGTTGTCGATGTCACCGAAGATGAAGAAAACCCGCTTCCAATCGAGCGAGTCTTTCATTACCAGCATCCCGCAATGGGACGTCGGAATGTCATGCACGTGCCATTTAAGGGTGGCTGGCGGGTAGATTTACAACTACTAGCTGACGATAAAGAAGAAGACTTTTCTAGCATCGAAGGGGTGAAAGAATGGCTTCCAAAGGTAATGGATCAAAAATACGTCGATCGAATCACGTGGGTATCCTCCTACCGTTTTCACCAAGTCGTTGTAGATTCTTTCACTGATGAAAAACGGCGCGTGCTCTTGGCTGGTGAAGCTGCCCACTTATTTGCCCCATTTGGCGCACGCGGCTTAAATTCCGGTGTCCCCGATGCAATTATTGCCGTCCGTGGTATTCAACATGCTTTACAAGCTGACAATGAAGAACAGCGTCAAGAAGCAATTGACGTTGCAGCAAAGGAACGTAGAATCGCAGCTCTATGGAATCGCGATGGTTCGACGACTGCCCTTCATCACATACAAGGAGATTCACCTGAGATGAATATGAAACGGGAGCTCGCTTCTTCTCTGGTATCGATCGTGCCTAGGCTTGGACGCTGGCTGGACGAAGGCCCATACGGTCCAAAATTCGGTCCGCCTGAGCTGACAACGAAATATTAAGGAAAGGAGTCTGTAAATCAATGACAGTACAATTTAAAGAAGAAACTTACGGACCGGAAGCACTATCCTTAACTGGTCTGGCGAAAAAGCTAACGTCCTTTAATTGGTTTGGAGAGATCGGCACTGTCGACACGGCGGTAGAAAAACATGTAAGGCAGTTCATCGAAGCATTGGATGTTTCGCAATATAATATCAAATGGGTAGCCAAAGAAGACATCGCAACGACCATCGGTGAATTGACTTTCGAAAACAGCGATGTCTGGCGAGCACTAAAAGGTATTCCAGAACGATACAACCAACTGATTACCGAAAAAGATCGAACCGCGTTGCTTGAATCTGTGATCGACGCCATTCCAGAAGCGGTGTTCCATCCGGCCTATGCAGGTGCATTCAAACAGGTTACCGAAGATAAAGCGATAAGCTATCTAGTTGGAAATGCCATGTATATTAGCGTCATGGCTTGCACTGCCTCGCTCGCCGATCGACCAAAAATGTTCCAACCATTGCTTAACATTGTTGAAAAAGGACATACCGTGTTAGGTCTGGAAGGAAACACAATATACATTATTTAAATAGAAAAGTAGCAGCCTGAATGATTGATCAATCATTCAGGCTCTTTTGAGATTGAATTTGCACGTAATCACAGCACCGAATCCACTTCATCTTCTCAATATCATACTTTTTATAATATCGGATTGCTCTCAAATTCCATCTCATAGAGCCTATAAACACAAGATTTTCTTGCCTTTGCTTAATCTAAATTTCCTTCGGAGTTTCAACAAGATGCTTCCCGATTCAATTGCTACTATAATCCGTTTCCCCTATAAATAGATTTTTTCCATAAACAGTCTTAACGCTATATACATACCCATATAAATTCCACGTCTTTAGATCCAACCGGTAAAATTGGATCTATTCAATTAAAATATTTTCGCACCCTACGATATAGTTGACCATATCATTCTCATCACGATAAAGCTTCTCATTCACTTTTTCAAAATCAAAAGACTAATCTCTTTCATCGTAAAATACAAGAACCAACTGATTGAATGACAATGCTCTATCAGAAATTAGTAGATAAAGTCATATGATTCACCCGAAACTTCTTCCAACAAGTAGTCGATAGAGCATTAGTCGTTGCTCGAATCCACATGAAAAGTCTTTTTCCGAACGGGTTTGTTGAAGATAGTGTATAAATTCATTATTAATATCCGTTTTGTATTGGGCGTTGACACTATACAAAGGGAACCTTGAGAAGAGCCAAGTTTCAAATTGAATCTGAACTTATTTGGAGATCAGCATATTTCATATGACACATCAGTGAAATTAAAAACAAACACGCTCCCATACCCAATCACATTTTCCCAATTCAGAATGACATCATAAATGCGAGATTTTTCCACTACCTCAATTCACTTGAAACGAAACCAGCCCCCAAACAGTCTAACCAATGTCCGGAAGAAAGGAGTGCCACTATGAATTATTCAAAGTTGCTGAAAAAAGCGCAAAAAGGGAATGATCAAGCATTCTTGACATTAATTGACCAAGAGAAAGAAAAGTTGTACCGAATTGCGTTTACGTATGTGAAAAATGAGACAGATGCGCTCGATATTGTGCAGGAAACGATTTATAAGGCGTATACCTCGATCTCCAGCTTGAAAGAACCTGCTTACTTTTCCACTTGGCTGACGAGAATTTTGATCAATAGCTCGCTAGACTTTATTCGAAAAAATAACAAAGTGATCCCCATCGAACAAGAGTCGTTGGAAAGAATTGAATCACATCAAACTGCCTTTTCAGAAGACAAATTGGACTTACTGAACGCGATCGATCAACTGGAGGAAAAATACAAAACGGCTGTACTGCTGCGTTTTTATCAAGACTTGTCTGTCAAACAAATTGCTAAGATTTTGGAATGCCCGGAAGGCACCGTAAAGACCAATTTACACCGGGCCATCAATAAATTGAGAACTACTTTTAAGGAGGTATGCATCAATGAATAAACAACTGCATGATATTAAAAAAGCGATCGATAAAATTGAAGTTCCCCATGACAAGCTGAATCAAGCCATCCACGCTGGCGTCAAACAAGCGAAAACTAACGGAAAGACCACTCGACGAAAGTTTTACCCAATGCTGGCAGCCGTTGCAGCCACCACGTTTCTGACAATCAGTTCCGCCTTCGTCTCTCCTACCATGGCTAAAGTTTTATCGTCTGTCCCTGTGTTGGATTCCGTGTTTGAAGTAGCGGGCGATATGGGATTAGTTATTGCCAGCAAGCGGGGTCTCTCGGAAGGTATCGGGCAAACCGTTACAGACCAAGGGATTGGTTTGACCATCCAAGATGTCTATTATGACGGTACTCGTCTATCAGTGGGATATGTTCAAGAATTCACCGGCGAGCGCGGAAGATTGGGAGAGCTGCAACTGAAGGTGAATGGGAAAGAAATCAATTTTGGAGATGGCAGAACTGGAAAACCTTTATCCGACACGCAATATGCAGGCGTCATCGATATAGCCCCTGTCGGCGAGCTGCCCGATTCATTTGATCTCCAAATAGGACTAAATGAAATAGGCGATGTACAGGGAGCATGGAATTTCAAAATACCTGTGTCAAAGGCAAAAGAAGACGCACGAACGATCGAATCCAATCAAACCGTAACTTATCAAGACCAAACGATTAGTATAAACAATGTGAAAATAGGCGCCGCGGGTATTAAACTATCGCTTACACTCACTTCGCCTGACGAAATGAGCCTACAAATGATTGATGATCATCTCCTTCAATTCAATCTACTGAATGACAAAGGCGATGCATTGACCATGTTAGACAGTCGCGGTACAGGATTAGTGGAAAATGGAAAACACGTCATGAACATGGAAGTCCGATACGAGCCATTGCAAGAAGACTCCGAGACTTTGACCGTAAGCCCGTTTCTAGTGCCTGTTGACACGGGAGCACCCGAAAAAGTGGAAAATGTTCTACAGCCGGATCAATTGCCTATGTCCATTGACCAAGGTGACATGGGATCGATCATCATTAAAGATATTCAATACGAAAAAAATCAAACCCTGCTCACTTTCGAAACAGCAAGTGATTTTCCTTACGATGGACATTTCCAATACAACACACTTTGGTTGGAGGATGCAAAAGGAAATAACTTAGCCAACAATACACAAGGATATCCTGAGCGTATACAATCCAACACTTACGTCCAAGAGTTCCAGAAAGTCAAACCGAATGAGCCATTGACATTGGTTACTTTTGAAATGCCTTATTTAAAAGTGTTGAAAGATTTGGAGGTTGCCATACCCCTTGATTAATTAGCATTTTTTTCACGATGCGGAACATGTTGGGTACCCGTGTCACCACGGCAATAGAAAGTAAATACCATTCTGAATTCAACTGGAACTCTATAAAGATATAAAAAACAACGCGAATCTCCTATCGATTCGCGTTGTTTCTTTTCTTGTTTCTTCTATTTAAATAGTGAGCAATTTGGTACATTTCACAACTGACTCTTTACTTCCATTTCACTATCTATTGCATCTGCCTCGACAATCTCTTTCTCTTCCTTAACAATCCCTTGTTCAATAGCCAACACTTTCGCAACTTTCGGCGCGTACCACACCACGGGAAGTAAAAGGATTGATACCGGAATTGCAGCGATAACGACAAACGACTGCAATGCTCCGATGCCTCCACCCCCTATTTTGATTAGAATCGTTGCAATGGTAGCCATAACAACAGCCCAGAACACACGAATAATTTTAGGGGGATTTCCGTCACCAGTCACAGCCATTGAAATGGAATACGACATGGAATCTACGGTCGTCACAACGAATAACGTTGTCAAGATCAAGAAAACAGAAGGCATGATGGCTCCCAAAGGCATTTGCTCTGCGATGGCGATGATCGCGCTCGGCAATCCGCCTTCTTCTAACGGACCACTGACAGAACCTGCGTTATTTAATTCATAGAAAATACCTGTTCCGCCAAGTACCGTGAACCAGAAGTTTGTAATGATCGGCGCGATTACCGCAACCACTACAAATATCTCACGAATTTTTCTTCCGTTCGATATTCTTGCCACGAATAATGCCACCAACGGGCCAAAACCAATAAACCATCCGAAGAAAAAGAGCAACCAATCGCCAAGCCATGCTTCATCGCCACGGAATGTGCTTATATTTATGAATTCGCTAATATACGTACCATAGGAAGACATGAACGAGTTGATGATGAATAGACCAGGACCAAATAAAAGCAAGAAGGCGGCAATCACTACAACTAGATTCACATTCAGCTTACTTAAAAATTGGATCCCTTTTTCAATACCTGTAAGCGTGGATACAAGTACGACTCCTGTCAAAATAACGATCACAGAAAGCTGTGTACTAAACGTATCCGGTATTCCAAAAATTGAACTGAGCCCATAGCTGACTTGTAACCCAAGAAATCCAATCGGACCAATTGTGCCTGCTGCGGCGCCGATAATACAAAACACATCCGCTGCCGTACCCCATTTGCTCGTTAAAATCCTTTCTTTCAATATCGGATATAACAGAGTTCTGGGCTTCAACGGCATCCCTTTATGTTTATGCGCGTAAATCAAAATGATCGAACTGATAGCACCATAGACAGACCATGCAGTAAAGCCCCATGACATATAGCTTTGAGCCAAAGCAGGCCCGATCGCTTCATCGGAGCTACCCGCTATACCTTTATGCATCGGGGGCACGTCCAGAAAATAATACATTGGCTCTGCCGCTGCCCAGAAGACACCGCCCGCTCCAAGTCCCGTCGTTAAGATTACGGCTACCCATTTAAAATAAGTCATTTCAGGCTTCTTGGCATCGCCCAGGCGGACCTTACCATACTTGGACCCTGCTATTACCGCCCCCACCACAAAGGTGGCCATCATGAGAAACTGCCAGTACGCGCCAAAGTAATGAATCGACAAATCAAATCCTTTATTCACAAAATTACTGACCGCATCCACTTTAAAAATTGAAAACAGCACAAATGCTACCAGTACGCCTCCACTGCATAGAAACACAGGCCAATCTATCTTTTGACGAATATTCTTCCAATAGTCTTTCGTCATAATTCTCCTCCAAAATTTCGATTTGTTACAAATTTATAATGTTATGCTGAGTAAACCTTGTTTCCACCTTTCCTCATACTTTTCAACACCAATCTCAAAAAAAAAAGCAACACGACTTGAATTCGTGTTGCCTGTACTATTCAAAAACTTATAGTACAGAATATATCGTACTTGTGGAACTGTCAATGCATTATCTTGTATTTCCAATTTAGCAAAGTGTTCCGATTGTCTGAATAATTGAAGACTCGGTGTGGAGGCAGGTATCCTGAGACATAAAAAGCCAAGAAACTTTTCAAAAAAAGTCTTGGCTTCTTACTCTTATCTATTATCAAGAAGGAGAGTTAATTGGCTCGTAAAATACAGGAGGAACCGAGCCGAAACATCTGCGGTGATACAGCATCGGTTCTTTCGTTGTATCAGCCTGTAAATCTATCACTTCGCCAATTAAAATAGTGTGATCGCCCGCTTCAACCGTTTGGAACGTCTTGCATTCAAACACTCCGAAAGCGCCATCAATGATTGGCAACCCATTTTCGGAAAGCTCCCATTTGCAATCAGCGAAACGATCTTCAACTTTGCTTGCGAATGTTTTGCATAGCTCTTGCTGCTCGCCAGCCAAAACGTGAACTGCAAACTTCCCGCCTTTTGTGAACGCTTCCAAAGAAGATACTTTATGATCGATTGACCACAGTACCATAAGCGGATCCAACGATACGGAAGCAAACGAGTTAACTGTCAGACCTACTGGTGTTCCATCTTCATTGGTTGTAGTCAGGATTGTAACTCCTGTCGGATAGTTCCCCATGATTTGTTTAAAAAGATCTTGTTTTCCAATATTTCCCATCATCTATCTCTCCTTTTCCATTTTGGTTTTTACTGGATTCTCTTATGTTAATTTTGGCTGCTTGCCTTTCAATGATATGAGACTATAAAGTACTGCCGTAAATAGAATTGTTGGATATACCGCCCCTACTGAATTATTAAGGAGCCCTGAGTTACTAACCGATAAGAAGAATACAACACCCAAAGCCCAAACTGCCACGGCTTTAAGATTGACGCCTTTGTAAAACCAGTAGGCGCCTCCAACTTTCTCGAATTCCCGTACATCATATGAGCGCTTCTTCACTATGAAATAGTCAGCTACCAATATTCCAAGCAATGCACTTAAAACCATACCGATATAATCCAAGAAGCCCATGAACGTATCCAAGAAACTAGCTAGATACAGTGGTACGAGCATTAAGAATCCTGCTAGGACGGTCACCATCCAAATGGAATGCAAAGGCTTTACCTTTTTCGTCACATTCGTGATGGAGATTCCTGCCGCCATCAAGTTTACAACGTTAGTCGTCACACACGCTACTACAATGAGGATCAATGCAAACGATCCAAGTCCCAAATTCGTTACGATGGAACTGGGGTCTGAATTATCCGGATTGTACACCCCGGTAGAAAGCGCTGCACCAATCGTAGCGATAATTCCGATAAAAGCAAACCACAGAAGTGAAACGTATGCCCCCACAAGTGGAGCGACAGTCGCTGTTCTCGCTGTCCGCGTATATCTTGTGAACTCAGCAATCCCGAGCACCCAAGCCAAACTAAACGCAGCCATGATATCCACAGCTTTTCCAACCGGCACAACAGATTCTGGTGGTGCTTTCCAATCCAGGATGGCTGATAACGGATGCGTATTCAAGACGACAACTGTTATCCAGACACCCAATATGAGAACCAATACGATTCCAATTCTTTCAACAATCTTAATGGAATTCCGTCCTAATGATACGGCCAGCAAGTTCAGTAAACTCATGAATACAATCCCAAGTATCATCGGTCCCTTGCTGCCTGGTTCCCCGTATGCCGCCCATCCAAATAAATCTTTTAAGATAAAACTCATTGAAATAACGGCAATAAATGTATTAACTACTGCCCATCCCAGGAAAACAATTGTGTTTAAAACTGTAGGGAGAAGACTTCCTTTAATTCCGAATGCTGGTCTAGTTAATGCCATAGTAGAGGTTCCTACTTTAAAACCCATGTAACCTACCAGTGCCAATATTAGATAAGCGATTGGATTGGAAATCAATGTAACCCCAATTGCACCCGCAAACGCCATCCCAGCTACTGTTCCTCCTACATACCAGGATGCGTTGTTTGAGTTAGCTCCAACCCAAATCGCCACCATGTCGAAAAAACCAATATTCCTTTGACTCATAGGGACTTCTTCAGTCGCGTAATGTTCTTCAGTAGTAGCATCTAGTTGGTTGTTCAGTGGTGTTTTAGCATCTACCTCTATCGTTACGCCTACTTCCGCTTCTACTTTTTCGATAGACTTCATTTTCTTCCTCCTTTTTTAACAATTTAACTGAAAGGTTAAAGTCCTGCACTTCTATAAGTAATGGGGTGCTTTTATGGTTTTATCGAACTTAATGAAGGTTTAAACTCTGGCTGAATTTAAATGGCTCGAAAAAATACGGACACCATAATGCCAAAAGTAATTGATTATACAGTACAGCTTACTGTTAACTTGTCATACACTTCTCTCAAATTATCAGGTGTAAATTGTAATTCATCCGGCTCATTGGATTTCCAAACATGATACGATTCTCCCGATAATTTATTGCACATTTGATCGGCATCAAATATAGAAATATCATAGACCCAATTAGCCATCATACAAACCGCTGCCATATGCGCTCCATCTGTAGTAGTTCCACAAATATCTTTCACCAGGTCGATCTGATAATCACGATAGTAAGCGTCCATTACAGTCGAAAGGACACAGACATCGGTTAGAACTCCACCGACAATTAGGTTCTTTATGTTCAAGCTTCTCAACATTAAGTCTAAGCTGGATTCATGAAAACCACTGTATCGATATTTATCTACAATGATATCACCAGGTTGATTTCTCAAATCACTGATAATTTCTATCGAGTTGGAGTCAGTGTGGTAATAAAGAGGCTCTCCATTCTGGTCGACAGGTTCTCGGTTCGCAAGCCCAATCCCATCCCCTCTATTAATATGGCGCGTATAAATAATAGGAATTTTCTTTTGTCTGCATACTTTGATTAAATCTGCTGTCTTTTTGATGATTCGATCCATTCCAGGAACAGCAGACGTACCGCCCTCATTTTGGAGGTCTATCAAAAGCAATGCTGTATTCTGTCCATCCAATTTACGGCCTCCTTCCTGTTAATCGTTACCATGTACCATGCAAGTAAATAAGGAAAACCTATCTCTTTTTCTTTGTTCAACAAAGACAGTGTCACTTTAAAACCTCACTGATAATGGGTTTCCATTCTTTAAGCTCAAGCCGTCGGACTTTCTCCACTACATGAGGGTCGGCCTCCGCCAACTTCAGTGCTTCCTCATAAGAATTCGCTTGATAAATAACTAATCCGCCTGATTGATCGGCAAAAGGGCCACGGGCAAAGATCTTCCCTTGTTCATCCAGCTCATCCAAGTACTTAATATGACGCGGACGGACTTCCTCATTTTTTTCAGGCTGAATCATATGCAAAAATGCCGCGTAGTAAGCCATACATTGCCTCCTAATTACGATTCCAGACGACTAATTTCATTTCCGTCATTTCTTCAACCGCATATTTCAATCCTTCTCTTCCATTCCCGCTTTCCTTGACGCCGCCATAAGGCATGTTATCCACTCGGAAAGTTGGAATGTCATTGATCATGACGCCGCCTACATACAACTCATCCGCTGCATATAGTGCCGTGCTTATATCATTTGTATAAATTCCTGCCTGAAGTCCAAAACGCGAATCGTTTACTTTCTCGATTGCTTCATCTACTGATTTCACTTTGTCTACGACTAAGATTGGAGCGAACACTTCATTACAGGAAACCTTTTGATTCGGTTCCGCTTCAGTCAAGATTGTTGGCAGTAGGATATTCCCCTGTGCTTCTCCGCCCGTTGCCACTTTTGCGCCTTGTCTTTTTGCTTCTTCAATCCAACTCAATGTCCGTTCCACGTCTTTTGAAGAAATCAAAGCGGATACATCAGTTTCTTCATGTAACGGATCACCAATAACGAGTTTTTTTGTTTCTTTCACGATTTTCGAAACGAATTCATCATATAGGTTTTCGTGAACGTAAGCGCGTTGAAGTGAGATACAAACCTGTCCTTGGTTAGAGAATGCACCTGACACACAGCGAGAAACGACTTTATCAAGGTCTACGCCACTGTCAATAATCACAGCTGCATTTGAACCTAGCTCAAGAGTCACTCTCTTCAATCCTGCCCTGCTTTTTATTCCGATACCAACCGCCGGACTGCCTGTAAATGTGATCATTTTCACTCGATTATCTGTTACGATTTGATCTCCGACTTCTCTGCCGTCTCCTGTGATGACATTAATCGCGCCCGCTGGCAATCCTGCCTCCAATAAAAGTTCCGCTATAAAATAAGAGGATAATGGTGTTTGTGCAGCCGGTTTCAAAACAATTGTGTTTCCAGTTGCGATAGCAGGACCGACTTTATGTGCCACCAAGTTCATCGGAAAATTAAAAGGTGTGATGGCACCGATTACTCCTAGCGGCTCTCGCACGGTGTAGGCCAGGCGATTCACTCCGCCCCGAGCCGCATCCAGTGGAAGAGTTTCTCCATGAATACGTTTCGCTTCTTCTGCTGCAAATTTATACGTCTCAATTGTTCGGATTACTTCACCTCTTGCAGTTGCAATTGGTTTTGCTGCTTCCAAAGCAATGATCTCAGCCGCTTCTTCAGAACGCTCCTGCAATAAGGAAACTAAGTTTTCCAAAATTTCCGCTCGTTGATAAGCAGGCATTTTCGCCATCACTTTACGTGTTTGTAAGGCTGCTTCGATCGCTTGATCAGCTTCTGTTTTTGTTGCTTTAGCAATATGGGCAATTACCTCATCTGAATACGGAGAACGCAATTCAGTATACTCTTCTGTTTCCACCCATTCACCATTAATAAGTAAGTGTTTCGTTTGTAAGCTCGCTAGTGATTTATTAGCCATCTAGTTTACCCTCTTTCTGCTGGTGGTGGCTATATTGGATTGATACTTCATGATTTGAATGATCTTATTTTCTTCTTTTAAATATTCTTCGATTTTCAAGCTTAACCCGCCACTTCCGAATTTCACACGCTGCTCTTTCGTTCCGCTTGTTCTTTTAATATATTCAAGGAAGACCAACACATTTTTACGCCTTTCTAAAATTTCTTCAAATCCTCTATCATAGAAAAACGTGTCTATTGTGTTGTAGAGACCTTTATTCACTCCAAATCGATCATTGCAGAGACGTACGAATGCTATATCCGGCAAATGAATCGCTTTTTCAATATGCATATCGGTTTCTCCTCTCTCTCTCTATATATTAATTGCCCGCTTCGGCTTAGCGCATGATGAATGGATCTGGCATAGGCTCGCTTGATGTGTTGATCCAAACCGCTTTGCTTTGTGTATATTCATAAATTGCATCGAAACCGCTTTCTCTTCCGTGCCCGCTTAATCTCGAACCTCCGATTGGCATAAGTGGCGAAATACTTCTGTATGTATTCACCCATATGATACCAGCGTGAACGGCTTTTGCTACACGGTGTGCTCTTGCGACGTCTCGAGTCCAAATTCCTGTGGCTAGGGCGTATTCCGTACCATTGGCCAAAGCAATCGCTTCTTCCTCATCTTTGAATGGGATGATGCTCAACACAGGTCCGAAAATCTCTTCTTGGGCAATACGTGCGTCGTGGTCAATCAACTCTATGATTGTTGGTTCAAAATACCAACCTGCGTCGGTATTCTCTGGGGTTTTCCCGCCGATAACGATTTTGCCGCCTTCCGCCTGGCCGATACCCACATATTCTTTCACTCGTTCTAGTTGCGCTTCCGTTGCAAGTGGTCCCATTTCAGTATCATCTAGGAGGGGGTCCCCTATTTTAATTTGTTCGACGCGTTCCACTAGCTTTTCAAGCACTTGATCGTAAATGTCCACGTGGAGCAACGCACGGGATCCCGCTACACAACTTTGTCCGGATGCTCCGAATATCCCTGCAATGATACCCATCGCAGCGCTTTCAGGATCGGCATCTTCAAAGACGATATTCGGTGATTTCCCGCCAAGTTCCAAGGATACTTGAGCGAAGTTTTCCGCTGTATTCCGAACGACATGACGTGCTGATTCGCTCCCGCCTGTAAAGGCTACTCTTCTTACGAGCGGATGAGCTGTCAACGTATTGCCGACCGGCATTCCAAAACCGGTGACTACATTGACAACGCCTTTTGGAAATCCTGCTTCTTCAACATACTTCATCAGTTCAAGAAGTGAAGCGGATGTCATTTCAGATGGCTTAATGACAATCGTGTTCCCTGCCACTAAAGCTGGGGCTAATTTAATCGTAGTTAGGTATAGCGGCGAATTCCATGGTGTGATTGCCGCAACTACGCCTAGTGGCTCTCTTGTCGTGAAGGCGAAAATATCCTTCTTGTCTATTGGCATGGTTTGGCCGTGGATTTTATCCGCCAACCCTGCGTAATAATAGAAAAATTCGGGTAAATAAGTGAGCTGACCGCGCATTTCCCGAAGTAATTTTCCATTATCCCTCGTTTCGAACTCCGCTAGCTTCTCAATATTTTGAGAAATCAGCTCTCCCAATTTATGCACGAGTTTACCGCGTTCTGTGTAGGTCATCTCAGCCCATTCCGAATTTTGAAAAGCTTCATGTGCTGCTTGCACTGCTCGATTCACATCTTCTTCCGTACCTTTGGCGACTTCACACCAAGCTTCACCCGTTGCTGGATTATAGCTGGGGAAGTATTCACCGCTTTCCGATTCTACCCACTCACCGTTAATATACATTTTATATTTTTTCAATGACATCCCGGCACACTCCTTTCATTCAATTGACATGCTTTTGGATAAATGAATGAATCGCCTGATTTACGATTTCCGGCTTCTCGACAGGTAACATATGTCTTGTATCCGGAACAACCAACAACTCAGAATTCAATAGTTTTTCATGTATTTGCTGCGACATTTCCGGTGTCGAACCCACGTCATATTCGCCTGTTATGATGAGTGAAGGAACTGTAATGTCCTTCAACTGTTGCCAAACCTCTTCATCCGCTGTCGCAAATAACGTATAGGCAGCTATATACCCATCTGCATTATTTGTTTCGAGGCGGTGTCTCACTTCATTGACAATCTCCTGATTCTTTTCCTGAAACTCTTGGTTGAACCAGCGCTGAATCGCAGGCTCAATTGTGACTTGCGGCCCTAATTTCTTCACTTCTTCAACTCTCGCAGCAATCGCTTTTCTCTGCTCGGACGTTCTGTTGGCGACCGAATTCATAATGGTCAAGGTTCTAATTTTCTCCGGAAATTTGGCGGCAAATGACTGTGCAACCATTGCTCCCATGGAGAATCCTACTATATTAACTTTCGGAAGCTTCAGCTTATTCACAAGCGTGGACAATTGCTCGACAAACTGTGAAAGTGAATAAGGACCAGGAGGATGCGATGATCCCCCGTGTCCCAACATGTCATACGTAATTACGCGGTAATTTGCAGACAAACGATTCACTTGTTGTTGCCACATTGCATGATCCAGTCCGACACCGTGAATAAAGATTAACGGTTCTCCCACTCCTTTTTCTTTATATAAAGTGGTTTCTTGATCATACGAAATGTTTGACATTAGGCAAGACCCATCTCAACCATGTCTTGGTGGCGGTCACCGGTTCTTGGGAATGGACGGCCAGCTGTCGAAACACTGATTGCAACTACAATTTCATTTGCACGTGGTGCATCTGGAATCGTCGCTTCGAAAGTCAGGAAGTGAGAACGTTTAGAGTCTTCGTTTTTGTGTACCATGGGAATAAGTACAGCAGTCCCTGCACCGCCGCGTTTGTTCGTAAACGGCAAGATGCTTTTTCCTTCGACAGCGTCGCGGAACTTATTACCGAACTTCAATGTATGGATGAAAGCAGAAGCATGTTCCATTTCACCGTCAACACCCACTACTGCAGCTTTACCGAAAGCTTCTACATCATCGGCAGAATCAATATGCTTAAATAATTCCTTCACTAGAATCTCTCCAATTTCAGGAGCATACTCATTAATTTCCGGCATTAAATCTTCTACATATCCTCTTTCAACCCAAGGATTCTTCATAACCAACATCGTTGTGATCATTTTGATCGGCTGGTCTAATTGTTTGCCACCTTCCATACGAGTTTCTTCGATAGCTGTATATACTTTACGAACTTCTAACATATTAATTTACCTCCAATTTTGTTTTTTAGAATATTGGCATAACTTCTTCCGTAAATAGCTTCATGCTCTTCATGATTTTTTCATGCGGCAATGTGCTGTGATTTGTCCATAGCAGCAAGGTTTCCAAGTTCAACTCATCTTGGAGTTCCTGAATCTTACCTGCTACGTATTCCGGCGTTCCAACCAACATATTTCTATGGAACAAGAAGTCAAAATCAAGTTCCTGTCCTTCTTTCAGCACTTCACCCGGATCAAGCAAGTTGCTGAGGCCTCTCCAATGGCAGATCCAGCGGTACGTATTTAGTACAGCCTCTTCGAAATCCGCACGGGCTTCTTCCATTGTTTCTGCGACATAGACATCACGCACAAGTGCAATTCCTTGGCCAAGTGGTACTTCAACACCTCTTGCTTCAGAAGCTTTATCACGATATAGCTCAAAACGTTGCTTCAGCTCTTTTACAGTCGGCATCCAGAAGATCCCGTTAATTCCTGTTTGAGCAGCGATTTCAATTGAACGAGGTGAGTCAATTGTTTGCCAAATGTTCGGCATGCGATTTTCGTAAGTGTTCGGCATAAGCGAGATTTTGCTGATTTCCCCTTTTTCCATATCCATGAATTCTGGAGAAGGCGGGCTCATCGGATGTTTCCATGACAACCCGTCTGCCGGGAAATTGAAGTACTCGCCTTTATGGGAGAAGAAACGGTTAGACCATGCTTTTTTCATGACTTCCAGTGTTTCTTCGAATACCGCTCGGTTTTGATCGTTATTTTTCGGATCGGATAAAGGATTCAAGTTGGCTGCTTCCCGACCGTACAAACCACGGGCCAATCCTACCTCAACTCGGCCTTTACTCAACTGATCAAGCATCGCAATATCTTCTGCCAAACGTAAAGGATGCCAGAACGTTGCTACGTTTGCTGCTTGACCAATTCGAATATTTTTTGTACGAGCTGCAATATCTGCACCCATCATGAGCGGATTTGAGATTAACTCATTTCCCTCGTGGCCAAAATGATGTTCCGTATACCAAATAGATTCGTAACCGTTTTCATCGCAATAAATCGCTTGCTCACGAGCCTCGTCCAACACTTTATAATATTCATCATGGCGTCCTGGGCCTGATAGGTTTGCAAATACTCCAAATTTCATAATGTTTCTCCTCCTAATTAACTGAGCTCGCACTCATCTTTTTGGCAATCCCTGCTTTCAATCCTTTAGCACTTGCTTCGACATGACGTCTCATCGTGCCTTCAGCTTCATCACGTTTGCCTTTCAAAATCACTTCTAGTATCACTTGGTGTTCTTTAAGCGATCTAACTAAACGTTCTGGATCGTTGATACTTATATGGACGTAGCGTTGGTATGGAATTTGATTCAGCATCAAGTTAAGTAAATAGCTTAATTTGGAATTGTTCGCTCCTGCCAGAATCGCCGCGTGAAACTGTTCATTCGCTTCCACGTATAGATTCGTATCATTTTTCCGGGCGGCAACTTCCATTAAATTGACGGCTTCTTCAAGTTCTTTGATCGCTACCGGGTCCTGGCTTTCCGCCAAGAGTCCTGCTGCAAATCCTTCTAACGCTTCCTTTACTGTGAAAAGCTCATCAAGCTCTTGTTCAGTCGGCTTTCTTACACAAGTGCCTACACGGGGAATGATTTCGACAAGTCCTTCTCTTTCCAATTGTTTCAGCGCTTCTCTAATCGGAGTCCTGCTCACTTCGTAATACTGAGATAACGCTGCTTCTGACAATTGCTTTCCGGGTTCGTATTCTCCTGAGGTAACTGCCTCTCGTATTGCATTGGTAACTTGTGCCGTTATACTGACCGTTTGTATTTTCTGTGTAATCACAATCACCTCTCTTTGTATGAATCATGTCCACGGTAATAACTTCTTCATATCGAATTAGTAACCTACCATGTACCATACAAGCTATGAGATGAGTATATTATCTAACTTTTCAAATGTCAACGAGTATTTAGATTATTGTAATATATCTTATTGGCTTTTTAATTCTGTTTCCCGATCAGCTGCAACTTCTTTGATCATGACCATATCTTGCTCCTCTTTGACAATCCCTTGTTCAATCGCCAGCACTCTAGCAACTTTCGGTGCATACCATACAACTGGAAGTAAAAGGATCGATACCGGAACTGCTGCTATTACGACAAAGGATTGTAATGCCCCGATTCCTCCACCGCCAATTTTAATGAGAATTGTAGCGATAGTGGACATAATAACAGCCCAAAACACGCGGACAACTTTCGGTGGGTTTCCGTCTCCCGTCACAGCCATTGAGATGGAATAAGACATGGAATCTACAGTCGTCACAACGAATAACGTCGTCAAGATCAAGAAAACAGATGGCATTATGCTTCCTAACGGCATTTGTCCTGCTATAGCGATGATCGCACTTGGCAATCCACCCTCTTCTAAAGGTCCGCTGACAGAACCTAAGTTTTTCAGCTCATAGAAGATACCTGTTCCACCAAGTACAGTAAACCAAAAGTTTGTAACGACCGGTGCTATGACAGCAACTACTACAAAAATTTCACGAATTTTTCTGCCGTTCGATATTCTCGCCACGAATAATGCCACCAATGGACCAAAACCTATAAACCATCCAAAGAAAAACAGCATCCAACCGCCAAGCCACGCTTCATCGCCACGGAATGTGCTTATATTTACAAATTCACTAATATACGTCCCATAGGAAGACATGAATGAATTGATAATGAATAAACCAGGACCCAGTAACAATAAAAAGACGGCAATCACCGCAACCATATTCACATTTAGCTTACTTAAAAATTGAATCCCTTTTTCAATACCTGTGAGCGTGGATACGAGTACTACTCCTGTCAAAATAACGATCACAGAAAGCTGTGTTATAAACGTATCAGGTATGCCGAAAATCGAACTTACCCCATAGCTGACTTGTAACCCCAAAAAACCTATTGGGCCGATCGTACCTGCTGCAGCCCCTATAATACAAAACACATCGGCAGCCGCACCCCATTTACTCGTTAACACTTTTTCTTTCAATATTGGATATAACAGAGTTCTAGGCTTCAGCGGCATTCCTTTATGCTTGTGCGCATAAATCAAAATAATCGCACTTATTGCGCCGTAAACAGACCATGCAGTAAATCCCCATGACATATAACTCTGAGCTAAAGCGGGTCCTATTGCTTCCTCGGTACCTCCTACAATTCCTTTATGCATGGGAGGCACATCCAGAAAGTAATACATAGGCTCAGCTGCTGCCCAAAAGACTCCCCCTGCACCAAGACCAGTCGTCAGGATTACAGCTACCCATTTAAAATAAGACATTTCGGGTTTTTTTGCGTCACCAAGACGGACTTTGCCGTACTTTGATACTGCTAATACCGCTCCAACAACAAAGGTAGCCATCATAAGAAATTGCCAGTAAGCCCCAAAGTAGCGAATGGACAAATCAAATCCTTTATTCACAAAATTACTGACTGCATCCACTTTAAAGAATGAAAATAATACGAATGCTAACAGTATGCCTCCACTAAATAAGAACACAGGCCAATCAACCTTTTCACGAATAAACTGCCAATAGTTTTTCGTCATAATTCCCCTCCTAATGTTCAATCTATTAACATGTACACAATATGAATGCAAAGAAACCTTAGCTCTTGAGTCTCTCTCCTCCCCTAAATGTTTGATAGCGTTTACATACAAACATAATTTCCGCTCCCTTTGCATGTACCATACAAGAACTTGTATTACAGAATATATCCTACTTTCAAAATTGTCAATATACTATCCAGATTTTCTTACCCGTCCAAACCTACTTTTTATACACTATTAAAAACACATTACCAACGGACTATTTAAATAATAGATTAAAGTCATATTTCATTGTTTATCCACATAAGATCAGTTGATCAAATTAAACGTTTTCACGGCTCAGTTCCATTTTACTTTATATTCAATAACTATCTGTATACGAAAAACAACGCGTACAAATCTTGCATCGCGTTGTTTTACCATTTCGTCTAATTAAAATATAAGCGCCCAATATCTTTCACTGATCATTCAATACTTTGAAAACCGTTACAAAGATTCGTCCCAAAATCAGGACGCCGAGCTCCTCACCTGCCCATTAATCATTTTACTTTGAACTCCCCAATTAATGTTTGGAGTTCCTCTGATATACGGGACAATGAAAAAGCTGAAGCAGCAATTTCCTCCATAGAGGCAAGTTGCTCTTCACTGGACGCTGCTGCACTACGGGAATGGTTGGAGGAATCCCTAGCGATTTGATTCAACTCTTTAACTGAGACCGTGATTCGCCCGCTGTTTCCCGACATTTGTTGCGTTGTGGTTGCTACGCCTTGAATTTGGCCGGCAACTTGGTTTAACGAATTCAAAATGGACTCAAACCTTCGTTCGGTCTCATTAACGATTTTGATCCCGCTGCCCACTTCTACATTTACTCCATTCATGCCTACAACTGAGTTATCTGTTTCATTCTGAATTTCCATGACTAAGTTTGTAACATGCTGCACAGATTCTGTAGATTGATCTGCCAGGACACGGACTTCATTGGCAACAACAGCGAATCCATTTCCATGTTCACCAGCCCTCGCTGCTTCAATCGCCGCATTCAAAGCTAGTAAATTTGTCTGCTTGGTGATATTTCCTATGACTTCTACGATCGTACCGATTTTCTCAGAGTGAACTTTTAATTTTTCAATCGATGAACTAGACTCTGCGGCCGTCGTGCGGATCATATTCATTTGACCTATCAACTGTTGCAAAAGCTTATTTCCTTCTTCTGCCTCCGCCGATGAGGTTTGAGCCACTCCTGAAACGCCCAAGCAATCGGTCGCAATCTCTTGCAGTCCTGTATCCATCCTGGTCATCATCTGTTCGATTACATCCGCGCCTTCTGTCTGTTTTTCTGCCCCAAGATCTACTTCCTGGATTGCTACAACAATATGTTCAGTTGCTTCTGTATTTTGCTCTGCATTCGCCGTTAATTGTTCTGCGGACGCTGCAACTTCATCCGACGTAATTGTAATTTTTGTAATCAATTGGCGAACGTTGTGTATCATTTGCTGGAAACCTTGGACGAGTATCCCTATTTCGTCCTTATTTTTCACTTCCAGAACATCTACTGCGAGATTTCCTTGCGCTACTTGTTTGACTTGACTTGATAATGCCATCAAAGGATTGGAAATGCTGCGTGAGAAAAAATAAATAATGACTGCCCCAACCGCTAGAGATAAAGCAAGTGTAATGGCAAGTGCGGTCATGATCGCCTTTGCCCTTTTATTAAAATCCTGATAGAAACTGTTCGTACTCAAAATCCAACCCCAAGTCGGTTCCAACTCCGCATAACTGACATTCAACGCCATTTGACCAGGACTGTCCGGCAGCTCCCACAATGTGTCCATATAGGTTGACCCATCGGCTTGGACATTCTTAATCATATTTTGAAAGAAGTAATCTCCATCGCTGTCTTGATAGTCCCAAGTGTTCGTACCTTCCAGGTATGGATCCGCAATTTGGTTCCCTTGCTCATCAATAATATAAAAATAACCATTCTCACCGAGGTCTATATTTTTATTAATAGGGCGGGTACCGTCAGCTGACTTCTCTCCTAAAACAGATACTTTTACATATTCTTGTGCATCTTCCAAGCTGATATTCCCTTGCTTCACTTCTTGATCCATCATTTTTATTGTTTCAATTGCTTGCTTTACACTGTTTTTTAACATTAATCTTCCTGACTCGTTCAGGCTGTTCAAAGACAATTGATAGCTTACGATCCCGATCAAAAGTGCAGGTATACATAAGAACAGAAAAGAAACCAACATTATTTTTCTTCTTAGATTCAGATGAAACATTAGAATATTCCCTCCTTTATGAACTAAATTAAATCTAAAAAAGAGCTGTTTGACAATTAATGGTCCATTGTAACAGCTCTTTTTTCTTTACATCCTATTTTACTGTGTAGAGCATCTATGGGTTTGTTTAAAAACCCTCAAACTTCTTTTCCACTCTTATACTCTTCAATAATTTCCTTTGCATTTCTAAAACTATCGATCGCAGCAGGAACTCCACAATAAATTGCTGTCTGCAACAACACTTCCTTAATCTCTTCTTCAGTAACGCCATTATTTAATGCACCTTTTATATGAAGTCTTAATTCATGAGGTCTATTAAGTGCCGTTAACATTGCAATATTAATAATGCTTCTGGTCTTTCTAGGCAAGCCTTCCCGCGTCCAAACCTCTCCCCAACAATACTCCGTTACCAGTTGTTGCAGTTCTTTATTAAAATCTGTAGCAGACTCTATTGACTTATTGACATACTCCTCCCCCAACACTTCTTTTCTTACTTTCAAGCCCTTTTCAAATAGTTCTCTCCCCATTTTCAGCACACCTTTCTAAAAATTAAATTTCACCTTAGAATTCATACTCAAAAAGCTAAAAATATTTCAGATACTTTTCAATAGTAACTAGCTCTTTAGATGAAGCCCATACACTTTCATTGACTAATTAAAATAAAGATTATCTTGCATGTACCATACAAGAACTTGTATTACACAATATAACCTAATTTCCGAATTGTCAATATACTTATCAACTATCTAACCCGGTCATCTTGTCCTTTTTGTACATAACTATACCTAGATTAGTTATGTACTGATACAGGGGGTTAGAGTTTATTTACGCTATAGCCGGAAGGAAGTCATCCAATTTCCTTAAGCGTCACGATTTGCGACTCTACTTTGTTCGCCATATCAAGAGGTAGCACCCAAAATATTTTTGAATTTAGAGGGGATCTGGTTCTCCTTAAAATCACACTAATACTACCCGCATAACTAAATATAAGTACCAAAAAAGGCAACACGACATGAATTCGTATTGCCTGCGCTATTCAAAAATTCACACTACAATATCTATCCTACTTGCAAAAACATCAACACATTAGACATCTCTTTTTTTCATACTTCGCTTACCAGCGACAATACCGTCTCATACAAAACTTCCGTGCCTTTCCCGCAATCTTCCTTAGTACTCCATTCCTCTGGATTATGGCTAATGCCGTTTTGAGAACGGACAAAAACCATGCCGATCGGACAGAAGTCCTTAAATTGCATCCCATCATGTCCCGCACCACTTGGAAGCTCGAAAGATTTCAAGCCCAGTTTTAGGCAAGCTGCTTGTATCGTCTGCCGAATGACTGCAGAGCATGGAACCGGTGTGACCCTTTGCAACGTTTCAAATTCGATCTCTACTCCTCGGTCGCGGCAAACTTGTTGCGCGTGAGCAACCATCTTTTCCTCAGCCTGCTGTCTTATTTCTTCATCGATATCCCGAAGATCAAGCGTAAAAGTCGCTTCGGAAGGAATTACATTAACACCGCCTGGCTTCACGGCAATTCGTCCAATTGTCGCTACAAGATTCGGGTACTTTTTTGCTTCTCCTTCTATAAACTGCATGATTTCTGAAGCAGCCATTAAGGGATCTTTCCGCATATTCATCGGTGTTGCACCCGCGTGTCCAGCTTCTCCAGTAATCGTCCATTTCATCCAAAGCGGGCCCGCGATCCCGGAAACGGTCCCTGCCGCGAGACCATGATTCTCAAGCACTCGCCCCTGCTCGATATGCAGTTCCACATATGCTTTTACGTCAGCTGGATCTTTCGCGGCGTCTGCCACCAGTTTAGGATCAAGACCCGATTCCTCCATCGCTTCTGCAATCGTTATCCCATTTTCATCACGTTGCTCTAGGTCCTTGTCAGTCAACGTACCAGCAATCGCCCGGCTGCCGATCATACCGAAACCAAAACGACTTCCTTCTTCATCCGTAAAAGCGATCACTTCAATCGGATGGTCAGGTTGTATATCTCTTTCGCTCATCGCATGAACTACTTCGATGCCTGCAATCACACCTAGAGCCCCGTCAAACATACCGCCGTTCGGAACTGTGTCGATATGGGAACCCATCAGAACAGCTGGCGCATTTTTTTGCCGACCTTCTTTCTTACCGATCAAGTTTCCTACAGCATCTTCTCTAACTGTCATGCCTGCTTCTGTCATGTATGAAGAGACCAACGCTTTTGCTTCGCGTTCTTCTCTCGTAAAAGAAAAGCGAGTGACGCCTCCACTTTCTTGCTTTCCAATGCCACTTAGTTCCATTAATCGAGCCCAGAGACGTTGTTTATTAATCATTTGGAAAACCCTCTATCACTTTTCTCTTCATCTTTCATTTGGAACTGAAAGTGACAGACACCTTCTTTTAAAACATATTGATCATGTATCACTTCAAAGTTCGGATTAAATCCCCTAGCAATCGAAGGGTCGATCATATGGCAGTATAGGATTCCGTAGTCCTCCATCCCGTCTTTTTTCCATTGCTCTGCAAACGCACATTTTGTAAACGTCTGTTCAATTTCGGTTGGATGAAAAAGGGTTTCATACTCAAACAGTTCACTGCGACCCATGTCATAATTAGATAAATAATTATCCATCGTATTTGGCTTCCCGACAGCAGCAGCACGACGGGCAATATCGCGACCGCGTTCTTCGCCGAAAGCACCGACACTATCCATCATCGCCCGTTCCCCTTCTTCTTTGCCGAATCGTTCCACTACGGACTTTGCGATATGCGCAAATAATTTTGCCATTACCGCAAACATTGTATGGGGTTCTTGCCCCGCTGACTGTTGCGCTTTATTGTAGGACTGGAATGTTTCTTTGATTTTTTCATCGTCAAATAGCTTATCAAATGAAAATAGCGCCTGCCCGGTTAACTGTCCATTTCCTTCGGCTTGTTGTTCATCCACTACATTTTGAACGCCTGCCTGCATCATACGTTTTCCTTCTTCTCCAAACCTGTCCGTGACAATATCCACTGTATGATTCATTAACTTAGCCGTGATTGTATACATTGATACTGGTTCCAAATCTTTTACTTCACGCATGTGTACCCACTCCGTTTCGTTTACTTAATTCATTTACCTTATCAAAAGCCTGCTCCAAATCAGCAACGATGTCTTCAATATCTTCAAGCCCTGCTGATAGTCGGATGAGACCATCTGTAATACCAGCAGCAAGCCGTTCCGTTTCAGGCAACGATGAATGCGTCATCGTCGCCGGGTGCTGAACGAGCGTTTCCGGATCACCGAGACTAAAGGATATCATCGACAATTTCAAAGCATCTATAAAAGCCGTCGCCGTCGCACTTCCGCCTTTCATTTCAAACGACACGATGCCGCCCATCCCCTTCATTTGCCGATCAGCGATTTCATATTGCGGATGGGATTTCAATCCTGGATAATATACCTTTTCCACTAGTGGATGATTTTCCAGGAATGTCGCGATCTTGTGGGCATTACTACAATGACGTTCCATTCTTAACCCAAGTGTTTTCAGCCCCCTTAAAATCAAAAATGCATCCCACGCACTTAATACTTGTCCAAGATCGCCCATAATTTGTTGGCGTATAAAATGAATAAATTTTGCATCTGCAACAATTACGCCGGCCATAACATCTCCGTGACCATTCAAGTATTTTGTTGCACTATGAATTACGATGTCCGCGCCTAATTCCAACGGTTTTTGCAAACATGGCGACATGAACGTATTGTCTACGATGAGCGGAAGATCATATTGTTTAGTCACTTGCGCAATTGCTTTAATATCCAAAATCGTAAGCAATGGATTGGATGGCGTTTCAATATAGACTGCTTTTGTATTTGGCTGAATTGCCTTCACGATACAATCGATATCCGTACAATCCACTAAACTGAACGATATCCCACATCGCGGTGCCAATGTCGTTAAAAAGTGATATGTACCTCCATAAACATCTTTTGTGACAATCAGATGATCCCCGTTTTGTAATACACCAAACAGCGTGGATGATATGGCCGCCATTCCCGAACCTAGACCAAGGGCTGCTTCCCCATTTTCGAGTGCCGCCATTTTTTCTTCAAATGCACGCAATGTACAATTGCCATACCTGCCATAATAAATACCATCTTCTTTTCCAGATACCGTATCAGACGCCATCTTATGATTTTCGAATGAGTAAGCAACAGCTGGTACAATCGGCTGAGCGACAGCACCTATTTTTCTTTCTGTTGTATGTTGATCGTGGATGAGCTCCGTGCTAATTCCCCATTGTCTAGTCATTATAATATCCCCAATCATTTTATTATTCTCTCTATTATAATTTTCATTTTTTACATAAGTCAAATGAATGTTTATAATGTTATATATTAATTATATTCATGTGTGAGAAAGGTGAGAGTTATGTCATTAATAAAATTCGAGATTTTCAGGACTGTCGTGGAATTGGGAAGTTTATCAAAAGCAGCAAAAACACTTAAACTTACACAGTCTGCCGTAAGTCATGCTATCGCAAGTCTAGAAGCCGACTTTGGATTTACATTGTTAATTAGAAATCGATCGGGCACAAGCCTAACAGAAAACGGCAGTGAAATGCTCGTATATATGCAAGGTATGTTAAAGCTAAATGAGCAAATGCTTCAGAAGGCATCAGAATTTAATGGCATTGAGACAGGTATTGTTCGAATCGGCACTTTTCCAAGCGTATCGATTCAATGGATTCCCCTCATTCTTAAAAAGTTCTCGGAAGATTTTCCACTGATTAAGATTAAGCTATATGAAGGAAATTATGATGACATTACAGAGTGGATTTCAGAAGGAAAAATTGACTTCGGTTTTTTATCCCTCCCCACTGCAAGCTCGTTTGATACAATCCCTATCATAACAGACCCGTTGCTTTGCATTGTCCCAGATACACATCCACTCTTTCACAATGAACTGATTCATTATGAGCAACTTCGAAACGAAGGTTTCATAATGCCTAAATCCACTATTGACAATGATGTCAGTAGAATCTTTAAAAAGTATAAAATTACTCCACCTATTCAATATGAAATCGAAGAAGATCAAGCTATCATCTCTATGGTGCAAAATGGTCTTGGCATCAGTATTTTGCCGTCAATGATATTATATCGCTTACCTGAAAACATTCGCGCAATTCCATTGGAGGGAAATTATTCACGTTCTATTGGCATTGCCGCCACTTCTTTTAAACATGTATCTCCAGGTGCTAAAAAGTTAATTCAGTGTATTCAAAATTGGATATATTGATAATACACAAAGGAGTTTCGATGAAAATCGATCTCCTTTTTATTCGCTCATTTTTTGTTCCGATTTAAAAATCTTGTTTTTATTTTTTTTAAAAGTATTTGACAATTCTTAAACATGAGTTTAATATAATTAAAAACAGTTTAAAAAAAGTAAAGGTGGTTGCAATAATGGTTGAAACAATTTACGGAAATACTCCTTGTATGTTAGGAGCAAAAAATATCTCGGCCACAAAAGACTTTTCGGATATAGATGTATTGGTGTATGGAGTTCCTTGGGAAGGCGCTGTGACGTGGGGCGACTATACGGGTTGTGAACTAGGACCAAAAGTTATGCGTTTATGTTCTGCAAGATATTCTGGTTATCTACCAGAAATCAATGATATGGACGTTTTCGAACACGTCACACTCGGTGATGTAGGAGATGTTGATGTTGTCCCTGCAGATGTCGATGAGACAATGAAACGAATTACCTCCTTCACTTCTGATCTGTGGAAGTCTGGTAAATTCGTCGTTGGCTTAGGTGGAGATCATGGCATCACGTTTCCGATTGTCCGCTCCATAACAGAGACAGGAAAAAAGGTCGGTATCATTCATTTAGATGCACATTATGACAACTTGCCTTCACACAATGGCGATCAGTATGCACGCTGCAGTCCATTCGCCCGACTTTACGAACAGGAAGGCGTACGCAATGAGAGCATCATCCACACAGGAATTCACGGTCCGCGTAACGAACCTCAAAGCGGACGCAATGCAAAAGCTGCGGGTGCGGTGACATTGACTGTCAATGATATCCGAGGGCATAAAGATTTAAAGGAACTTGCAAAAGAAATTCATGCAATGGCTTCCAAGGATGTCGACTGTGTATACCTGACCATCTGTAGTGATGTATTGGATTTTGCATTTAATCCAGGCGGACCAGTAGATGGAAATGGATTGACTTCATATGAACTACTGACATTAGTGCACGAGATTTGTAAATTAGGCGTGATTGGAATGGATTTCGTGGAAATTTATCCGCAGCAAGATCCTAATCAACTATCTGCTCACTTTGCTTCCACTCTCATTTTGTATGCACTTGCAGGAAACATTCTGCACAATCAGCAGAATATCAAGCAGTAATTAAAGGAATTTCATATTCTCCTCAGGTAAATATATCTATATTTAGTAATAGTGCTCGATTTTTCACCTTATCTATAGGAAACTAGAAAGGATATTTATACTGAGGAGTGTTCATTTACCATGAGAGAAAACAATCATTTTTTTGACGCATATATACGAATGGCAGATGCAATCTATGGAGTCTTCAATGTCAATTGTGAAATTGTCATACACGACATAACAGATGTGGAGTCTTCTTTAATTTATTTAAAAGGCGATGTCACTGGAAGGAGCCTTGGTGCTCCTACTACTGAATTTATTTTAAAGGAACTGAAGAAGAAACCTGAAGACATTAAGGACTTCAATGGCATCATAACGAATACAACAAGAGGTAAGATCATCAAGACGTCTATCGTATTTATACGAAACCTGAGCGGTGAAGTCATCGGATTCTTAGGCATCAACTTGGACATTACGGAGATGAACCGATTACATCAAGTATTAGGAGAAATGATCCTTCCAGAGACGAACAATTCGGACCAACAATTTGATGAGTCCTATGCTACCCATATCGATGAAGTATTTGACCAAATTACTAAAAGCACGATTGTGGAGCTTGGAATTGACATTGATAATCTAAAACGAAAAGACCGAATTAAGTTCGTCCGCCACTTGGAAAGCAAGGGTATGTTCCTCATACAAGGATCGACTGATCGGATTGCTGAATTAATAGGGGTATCAAAACAAACGATTTACAACTCACTTGAGGAAAAATAAGTATATTTTCCTTCACTTATAGTGTGTTAAGAATTAGGGGGAAAAAGAAATGACAGCTGATATGGTATCTGCAAATCTAGTTAAGAAAAAGGGCTTGTTGGCTAAAATCAAAGCGATGGGGCCTGGAGCCATTATTACAGCTTCATTCATCGGACCCGGTACAGTCACAACCGCAACAAGGGCGGGAGCAGGATTTGGATATGCGATTTTATGGGCAGTTGTATTTTCCATCATCGCAACCATTGTTCTGCAAGAGATGTCTGCACGTCTCGGTGTGATTACCCAAAAGGGACTCGGGGAAGCAATACACGATCAATTCAAACAGCCGCTGCTGAAATTCGCATCGATTTGGCTGGTCATCATTTCAATCGGCGTAGGGTGCGCCGCATACATTTCTGGGGATTTGATGGGTACTTCGCTAGGAATCTCTACCCTGACATCTATTCCAGCTAATGTTGTAAGCCCTTTCATAGGCGTGGCTATTTTGTTCTTAGGACTATCAGGCAGTTATAAGTTGATAGAAAAATTGATGATTACCTTAGTCGTCATTATGAGTCTGACATTTATCACAACAATGATTGTTGTGAAGCCTGATCTTGGCGCAGTATTTTCAGGGGCATTTGTTCCTTCTATGCCTGCCGGTTCCATCATCATGATCATCGCACTGGTTGGAACGACAGTTGTTCCATACAATTTCTTCATCCACTCTTCGATGGTACAGGAACGCTGGACACAGGCGAGCGATTTAAAAGAGGCTAGATGGGATACGATTATTTCAATCTGTGTAGGCGGTTTGATTACTGCAGCTGTATTGATTACAGCCGGTACAACGATGTACGGAATGGAAGTCAACAGTGTAGCCGACCTTTCCTACCAATTGGAGCCATTATTCGGCTCTTGGGCTAAAGTCTTCATTGCCATCGGGATTTTTGCCGCAGGGTTTTCATCCGCAATTGCGAGTCCTCTCGGTGCGGCAGTCGCGATCAGCAGCGTTATGAAATGGGAAAACGGAATGAAAAACAAAAAGTTCAAAATGGTATTCGCGAGCGTTATCATTATCGGTATCATTACTTCCGCAATCGGTTTCAGTCCGATGGATGTCTTGCTCATGGCGCAAGCCTTGAATGGTATCTTGCTTCCTGTAGTAGCAATCTTTTTGTTCGTCATTATGAATAATAAGAAACTATTGGGAGACAAGCGAAATTCCGTCTTGCTTAATATTATAGGTGCCGTAGTTATCTTGATCGCTACTTTCTTGGGTGGGTATAGCCTACTGGATGCAATTCAAACATATCTATAAGTTGTTTAGAGAAATCAGAGTTTTTAAAAAGTAAGTCCGTGTATAGGACTACTCGAGAAGTAATTTCTTTTCATTGCAAGATAGGATAAGTACCGGAAATCTGCAATACCAAAAAACTATTGCTTTTCTATCCTAATCCAATTTAAATTCAGACTTTCTTCTACATCATTTACCACTGACACTTTCAGGGTCTAAATATTATCTGCTTTTAAATTTTTAAATAGCATAATCGGACCGGCTAAAAAAGAGAGTGTCTACATCACCCCCTTGCAGAAATTACTTGCATGCAAACAACTATGCATATTGCATAATTGATGCGAACGGAGTATGAAAATAAAAAGAGGTTGTCGCAAAAAGTCATTTAAAACGACTTTTCCGACAACCTTTTATAATTTATTTTTATAGGGAGAGTAATTATGAGTTCTTCAGTTGAAGATTCTGCATATCGTCAAACCAAAGATTGAGTAAAGGTAATACAACGTTCTTATAACTTTTGCTGTGTTAACGTATCATCACGTAATAGGAACTGCGCTAATTCTTCGATCTGTTCAGAGATATCGCGATCCGCTAGCAACGGTGGGCAAATTTTACGAACCTTCTCCAAATAAGCACTCGTTGCAGGAGCCAGTTCATTCTCCGCTTGCTCTAAATGAATCGCTTGGGATGCACAAATTAATTCAATCGCAATGACACGTGCACTATTATGAATGATTTCACGTGCTTGTCTCGAACCAATCGTTCCCATACTGACATGATCTTCTTGGTTAGCGGATGTCGGAATGGAATCCACGCTTGCCGGATGTGCAAGTACTTTGTTCTCTGAAACTAATGCTGCCGCTGCATATTGGGCGACCATCAAGCCACATTCCAATCCTGGATCCGTGGCAAGGAATGGGGACAATCCACTCAATTGTGGATTAACCAGACGCTCAATCCGACGCTCTGAAATATTAGCGAGTTCTGCAGCTCCAACCTTCATGAAATCCATTGCCAAAGCAATCGGCTGTCCATGGAAATGGCCACCAGAAATGATTTCTCCATTTTCAAGGATTATAGGGTTATCTGTCGCGGAATTCATTTCCACGCTTAATCGATCCTCTACATACTGCAATGCTTGCCAAGATGCACCATGTACTTGCGGGATACAGCGTATGGAATACGCATCTTGCATGCGAATCTGTCCTTGGCTAGTCACACGTTGACTTCCCTCCAACCAGTTACGAATACGGGAGGCAACCACTTCCAATTCTTTATGCGGACGTACTGCCAATAGCTCGCTGTCAAATGCTGTTATAATTCCCTGAAGTGCCTCCATTGTCAAACTAGCTGACATGTCCGCAGCATAGCCAATGCGTTCAGCTTCATTAAATCCAATTACGCCTACTGCAGTCATAGCTTGAGTCCCATTGATCAAAGCTAGTCCCTCTTTAGCCTGTAAAGTAACAGGTTCTAATCCGGCAAGCCGCAACGCTTCTCCGCCGGTCAGAATTTCACCCTCATACTCTGCACGACCTTCTCCAATTAAAACGATAGCTACGTGCGCTAGTGGGGCCAAGTCACCACTTGCACCTACTGAACCCTTACACGGCACGACTGGATGAACGCCTTTATTGATCATCTGAACTAATAATTGAAGTGTATCTTCCTTGATTCCGGAGAATCCTTTCGCTAAAGCATTTGCTCTTAAAATCATCATGGCACGTACGATTGGCTTAGATAAGGGTTCACCCACTCCAACAGCATCCGCACGCAACAGATTCAGCTGTAATTTCGCAATATCATCTTCTTCAATTTGAATATCACTCAGTTTCCCGAAACCTGTATTGACACCATAGATAACCTTTCCATCTCTTAATTGTTTCTCAATACGTTCGCGGCTTTCCCGCACACGCTTTAAAGCATAATCCGAAATATCGACTTCTACTTCGTTAAAAACAATGCGTTCGATCAGCTGACGATCTAATGACTCCCCATCTAAATGGACTACCATTTCTTTACTCAACTAAACCACCTCTTATCCTCTTATATTATAAAATTGCTGCCGCCAATATCCCGAAAATAAATAAAGGGATATTATAATGAAGGAATGTAGGTACACAAGTGTCCCAAATGTGATGATGTTTACCATCTGCATTCAATCCTGAAGTCGGTCCAAGCGTACTATCTGAAGCCGGTGAACCAGCGTCTCCTAATGCTCCCGCTGTACCAATCAATGCAATTGTAGCAAGGGGGCTGAATCCCATTACCATACATATCGGGACGAATACAGCGGCCAGAATGGGAACTGTTCCGAAAGATGTTCCTATTCCCATTGTTACTAATAGTCCTATTAATAATAGTAATGCAGCACCAGCCACTTTTCCATAGCTGAAATACCCTTCAACAGCTGTCACCAAATTAGTTACTGAGCCTGTATCTTTTAAAACCGTTGCATAACCAGAGGCGAGAAGCATAACGAAGGCAATAGCACCCATAAGTTTTACGCCTTCCTGAACGACTACTTCTCCTTCACCCAATGTGACAACCCTTGCAGCAAACATTACAATAATTCCAACAAGCGCACCGAGTACTAATGATTGCACTTGAATTTGAACTACCAGAGCCCCAACAATTGCAACGAGCGTCAGTACGTCACGTACCTCGAACTTCTGTTTGACACGTTCCGTACCAGCCGCTAATTGAACAGAAGATGCAAATATCTCTGCATGGCTAGCACGTTCTTCCTCCGTTTCATAATCTCGCGGTTTACGATACGTGAAAAAAATTGCGATAAACAATCCTACGAACATACCAAGTGCCGGGATTGCCATTGCTAGAGGTACTTGTGATAATGTGACAGGCATGCCGTTAATGCTAACTTCCTGCACAATAATGCCATGGAATATCAGTCCATAGCCTGCCGGAATCAAAATGTAAGGCATCTTCAAACCGAATGTCAGAGCACAAGCGACAGCTCGTCTGTCTAAGCGTAAATAGTTGAAGAAAATTAGCAACGGCGGAATTAGGATAGGTATGAACGCAATGTGCACTGGAATTAGGTTTCCCGATAGACAGGTCAAACCGGCAACCATCAGCAATAACATATATTTATTCATCTTTTTAACAGACAATAATTTATCGATCAGCATTTTGGTAATGTTTGAATGCGCAATCATTGCTGCAAAAATCCCTAGGAGAATATAACTTAACGCAGTCTCAGACTGACCACCCATTCCACCAAGGAAGGTAGAAAGAGTATCCGATAATGACAAATTGGAAAGGAGTCCTGCCGTGATAGCCGCCATTAAAATGGCGAAAATCACATGTACTCTTGCCAGACTTAAAACGGTTAATACTACTACAGAAATAAATACGGGATTCGTTAACACGTTCATTCCCCCTGATTATCTAATTTGGATTAAATGAGGATATTTCCAATTTATCTATCTAATTTATTTCTGGCTTTCATACCATTGCTGAATTAATGCTGCTGTCAGACGCCCTGTGTTTGTTAAATTTTCTTCACTAATACACTCTCGGAACGAGTGAATGTTTTGGAAGCCATTTCCTAATGTTAAGCAAATTAGGCCATTTTCATTGAGCACATTAGTATCTGCGCCGCCAAGTGTTTCAGTCAAGTACGGCTTTACTTTAATATTCTCCGATGCATTCAAAACAGTTTGAGTTAATATATGATCTTCAGGAATCGAGAAGCCGCTGTACTTTTTCTCAATTGTTACTTCCACTGAACCACCTCTGGCCTCCACGGCCTTTCGCATCGCATCTTCCATATGCTTTAACTGTTTATCCAGTTTTTCTTTAGAAAAGCTGCGCACTTCACCTGCAACTGTTACCTCTCCTGGAATAATAGACGTAAGTTCTCCGCCTTCGATAATACCAATGTTTGCCAATGTTTCTTCATCAATTTCACCTAGGTTGATGTCCAATAAACCTGCTGCCGCTAAAATAAATGCGTTATTACCTTCCTCTGAATTCAGCGCAATATGCGCGGCATTGCCTTTTATTTTCATCCAGATCCTGCTGCTATAAGGTCCTTTCAAAATGGTTTGCCCTACATCGCCACTGCTGTCAAATATATAGCCAAATTTACTTTTGGGTCTGCTGTAATCTAAATAACGCGCACCCACGAGACCAGGTTGTTCATTGACCGTTAAGACAAGCTCGATCGGTCCATGCGGAATACCGCTTTCAATTACTGCACGAACCCCTTCAATATAAGCAGCTAATGCAGCGCGGTCATCTGCTCCGAGAATCGTCGTGCCGTCCGAATAGATTACACCATCTTTGATGACCGGCTTTAAATCTTTAGTGGGGAGTACTGTATCCATGTGAGTGGAGAAAAACAATGGAGGTACAGATGAATCCGTTCCTTCTTTGTAAGCAATCAAGTTCCCTACCTCTCCATCGAAGTTTTTATGCGCTTCGTCAAATTGAAGAGTGAATCCAAGTTCAGGTAGAGCTTCTTTTAGATAGTCAGCCACTTTCTGTTCTTTTCCACTCGGACCATCAATTTTCGCCAGCTCTAAAAATAAATCCAACAACCGTTTTTCATTAACACAGTCTGCTGCATTGTTCTTCACTTGTTTATTTGTCATCCTAACATTCTCCTTTTCTTACTGTATTTCTGCATGATCGACTACAACTTCCCCATCTTTCAAAACAGTTTCCACTATATTCGTACCGAGTTCGTATGCAATATGGACATAAGAAGGAATAGACCAAATTTGAAGATCTGCTACCTTCCCTTCTGCAATTACACCACGATCATCTAAGTCCAGGGCACAAGCCCCACCGTATGTGGCTGCTTTAATAGCCTCTTCGACGGTGAATTTGTAAAGTTTACATGCTAGATTGATAACGAATTGCATGGATTCTGTATAGCAGGCGGGACATAAATCCGTCGCTAGAGCGATATTCATCCCCAAGTCCAGCATCTTTCTAGCATCGAAAGGTTTCTTATGTCCCACGGCAAAATCTAGAGCAGGCATTAATACACCCGTAACCTTTGATTCCGCCAATTTCTCCATTACTTCTACTGGGGTATAATTCAGATGATCAACGGATACCATATTCATTTTTACCGCCAAGTCAGACCCGCCAATATAGGAGTATGCGTCCGCATGAAGCTTCGGCTTCATGCCATATTTCAATCCAGCCTCCAATATCTGTTCAGACTCTTCTGCCGTGAAATATCCATCATCGCACCAGGCATCACAAAATTCTGCGAGCTTGCGTTCACCGACCTCCGGAATCATTTCTTCGATAATAATACGGAGATATTCTTCTTTTGTTACACTCTCAGGAAAGCCATGCGCACCTAAAAATGTATTGTAAACATCCACTGGGGTTTCTCTATCAAGTCGGCGTCCCACTTCTAAGATTTTAATTTCACTTTCTGTCGTCAATCCATAGCCGCTCTTGCTCTCGATTGTCGTCATGCCGTAATTAAGCATGTTCATCATCCGTTTTTTGGATTGTTGAAACAACTCCTCTTCCGATGCATGCCGTGTTAATTCAATCGTACGATTCGGTCCTGTTGTAATACCTAGTTCTTCTAATTTCTTTTTATCGTCTCCAGCTAACTTTGCGGCGTACTCTTCCACTCGTGTACCGTTGAATACGAGATGCGTATGGGAATCTACAAATCCAGGTGCCACAACTTTTCCAGACGCGTCAAGTTGAGATGCATTATCCAGATCAATTGAATCGCTTCCCTCCCTTTCCGTGCCAACGCCTGCAATGCGACCGTCCTTCACCGCAATCCAAGCATCTTTAATGACGCCGAGCTCAGCCATCCCCTCACCTTTACAAGTCAATGCCTCAGCAGCATGGCGAATGACCAGGTCGACCTTGGTTTTTCCTTGCAGTTGATTCATCATAAAAACCTCCATTTAGACAATACAATAACTCTAAAATTGTAAACGTTTTCACAAAAACAGAAATGCTAACGGCGTCACAATAATTAGTGATAAGACCGTTCGAATAAACCAAAGAACCACAATCTCACGCATTTTAATTGGAATATCCGTAGATAATATGCACGGAATTAGTGCCGAGAAAAATAAAATTGTTGAAATAGAAATTGAAGCGACGATAAATCTAGTGTGCAAACTAGCTTCTACAACCATCAATGAGGGTAAAAACATATCCACCAAATTGATCATGGCAGCTTTAGCAGCTAAAAACGGTTCAGGAATCTGTAAAATCCAAGTTAAAGGTAAAAACAAATAAGCTAAATAATCAAACACCGGAGTTTGATTGGCCAGAATTAAACCAAGAAGTCCTATTGCCATGACAGATGGCAGGATACTCATCGCCATTAACACGCCATCCTTCAAAGTAGATAAGACATTGCTAAGAAGGCTTGGTGCATTTTGTGCTGTTACCATCGACTGATGCCACGCATGTTGGATTCTCTTTTCACTGATCACTTTCTCAGGCTGACCTTCACCCGTATAATAATCGTCTTGAATTTTGTTAATTGGCCACATCCTTACTGTAATACCCGTTACTAAAAATGTGACAAGGAATGTAAGCCAAAAATACAAGTTCCAAATTTCCATTAAGTCCAGTGTCTTTGCTACGACTACCATAAATGTAGCAGATACAGTAGAAAATCCGGTCGCAATGATTGTTGCTTCACGTCTAGAATATTTCCCTTCTTTATAAATACGATTAGTGATTAAAAGACCAATAGAATAGCTGCCAACAAACGAAGCAACGGCATCAATCGCGGAACGTCCCGGCGTCTTCCATATCGGTCTCATAACTGGTTGCATCAGAATACCAATAAACTCCAATAATCCATACCCCACAAGAAGCGCCAAAAAGATCGAACCAATTGGTACCAAAACCCCGATTGGCGTGAGAACTATCGAAAAGTAATATGGTCCCATGTCCTCTGCCAACAACCACTTTGGTCCAAATTCAAATAGAACCATAGCTGCTGAGATGGCGCCTAGTACCTTTAAGCATGATAATGCTATTTCAATTTTTGTTTTCCTCCAGCTACCTGAGTAAAATGGAAAGGCAGCTCCTAAAAACATAATCAACAAGATGTAATACGATACAGCGGTCGGTGTAGTATTCCTGATCCAAGTAACTAAATGATCTAAAGGAATGGAATTTTTCCCGTTAACTTCAATAGGAATAAAGAACATGAAAACGCCGATTAAACTGAAGAAGAAAAAGCTGAAGATATTTCGTACAGAATAAATATTCCCTTCTCTTTCAGCAGACGCACTGTCCACTCTGTCGAAATCTTGTTTTACATCGTTCATCGACTTCACCTGCCCTTGTTGTTTTGGCGACAAACAAGAAGGGAGGAAGTCAAACAGGTGCTTGACGTCCCCCACCCACTTCTCTAATAATCCTGTTACTTATGCTTTAGCGTTAGTTTTTTCCAGATCTTTTGGTCCGAATGTAGCCTTGCGCTCCCACCATAATGGAATCTGGATACTCTCATCCGTCAGATCCCCTTGACCGTTCGCTACATCACGGGCTATCTCATATCCAGCCTGTGCGTGACGCACGACTCCAATTCCGGAATCTACAGTCATTGCAACTTCTAAACGCATATCGGATTCAGCTGTTCCATCCGCTACCATTGTTACACCTGTATGAACTGCTTCACCCATTGAGTAGTTCGCTTGGATTGCGATCAAATCACACATACCAACGGCATTTAATAAACCATTCAACATTGGCCAGTCTGAGATCAAGTCACTGCCATCTTTCATATTTTCAGATTCGAATGTCGGGTTAACGATTGAGCCTGAATCCAAATTGTCACGAGAGAACGCAACTGGTCCGGCCAACTCACCGCGGCGAATCATATCATTAACTTCTAGTGCAAACTTTTTACGTTGTCCAAAGCCCATGTAACAAATTCGTGCAGGTAATGCCTCAATCGGAATGTGCTCTTTCGCCAGCTTGATCCAGCGCGTCACCAAGTAGTCATCTGCAAATTTCTCAAGAATCATGTCATCAATTTTACGAAGATCTTCCGCTTCTCCCGACATACACACCCAACGGAATGGTCCACGACCTTCACAGAACAACGGGCGAATATATTCTGCTACAAAACCCGGTAAGCGTTTCGCTTCCTTTTCATCCATTCCTGCGTCGATACATTCTTTACGATGGCTTGTTCCATATTCAAATGCGTGAACCCCTTCGTCCATGAACTGAATCAATGCTTTCAATTCACGAATCATCGTTTCGCGCCCCTTTTCCAAATACAGGGTACGATCTGTGTCGCGCAGTTGTTCAGCTTCTTCCACTGTTAACCCTGCAGGCAAGTATGAAATTGGGTCATGTCCCGGAGTCATGGATGTAGCAATATCTGGACGGAAGTCACTCTTCAGTACTTCTTCAAATACATCTGCAGCATTACCGACTACTGCGATTCCCAACGGTTTACCTGCAGCAGCATATTCTTTCGCTTTCTTGACTGCAGCATCCAATGATGGCGCTAATTCATCGATAAAGCCTTTTTCAATACGACGATTGATAATATCTACGTTGGAATCCACAAGGATACAAACGCCTCCGTGCATCGTCATTGCGCGAGTCTGGTTGCCTCCCATACCGCCTGCCCCCGCCGTCAGCAAGATTTTGCCGACAAGAGAATCATTGTAATGCAGGCGGGCAATAGCTGATAATGTTTCAAAAGTACCTTGAATAACTCCTTGTGTTCCAATATATTCCCAAGGTGCTGCTGTATAATTTGCATAAATTGTTAAGTTTTTATCTTGTAAATCATAGAATGTAGGCCAGTCAGCTTTCATAATATTTGTTGTTGCCATGACGACCGTTGGGGCATATTTATGAGTCTTGAACACCGCTACCGGCATACCTGATTGAACAACTAATGTTTCATCGTCTTCTAGATCTTTTAAAGATTGTACGATGGCATGGTAGGACTCCCAGTTACGTGCAGCTTTTCCGATCCCTCCATAGATGACTAACTCCTCCGGCTTTTCCGCATTTTCCATATTATTTTCTAACATTCGAAGGATTGTTTCTTGTCTCCATCCTTTACAGCGTAGTTCGGGCCCTCTTTGTGCTTTTACCGAATATAAGATTTCTGGTTTAGTTGTCATAATGAATTCCTCCTAGATTGATAGTTTCTGTTTCTCACTTTTATATATTGCAAGTACCGTGCCAACTTCTAAAATATCAAAAATAACTTTTTATTATTTAATCAAAAGCTGATTGTATCAAGGCTAAAGTCTAGTAAAACAGGATAAAACCTTTACTATGACCATCAATCACTTTCAATTCTCACCTGCAGATATATTTTCTCTTTGCACCTGCTTTTCCCCCTAGTATTTTCTTGAGAATCCACTATTAGAGGCACTTTCCAAATATGCAGATATATTTTGCATGCAGATGCAGACTTTTCAGATATTTCTGTGATACAATAAAAATTGTTCTACACAAAGGAGGGGTTGTTTTATATGTTTGCTAAAACAATAGGTTCATTGGTACGAAGTTTTGTTGATGGGGTTATTGTTCTTGATCATACGAACAATATTCTATGGTTCGATTTACAAGAGAATCTAACCTTTCCAATAGATCTCACTACCGATATTAAAAAGTTATTCAGACGGGATGATTTACGATTTATTGATAAGGAAGAATTCTATACAGAACTTCAAGGGCAGCCAATCCAAGTCTCTGTTAAGCAAATTGTGGAGCCTGAACAGTTGACCGTGTTATGTATTAAAGAATTTGCTTTCCAATTGGATAATAATGAAGCACGTCTGTATTGTTTGGAAAAAGTAATTGAAACAATCGATGAAGGAGTGATGATGAGTAATGGAGATGGTGAAATTACTCTTTATAACAAAGCGCAAGAAAAAATGGAAGATTTACAAGCACAGGAGATAATAGGAAAGCCTTTATGGGATGCCTATAACTATAATCCTCAATTCTCTGAGCACCGCCACGTATTCGATACAGGTAAACCTATATTTTCTCGTTATCGCGCACACTCGAAAGTAGGGGGTGTCCCAAAATACGTTAGCTATAGTACATATCCCATAAAAAAAGATGGGGATACCATTGGTGTTTTTTCTATCAGTACAAATGAATCGAAATTAAAGGATCAACTGTATCAAACGATTGAACTGAAGCGAAGTGTTAGCCAGCAACTGGAAGAAAAGACTTTCGCGAACAATGGAACGGTTTTCACTTTTGAAGATATTAAAGGAAAAAGTACTGTATTGAAGGAATTATTGAGAGAAGCGCAAGCTGTGTCCGTTCATAATACAGACACGCTTATCGTAGGTGAAACGGGGACCGGAAAAGAGCTGTTTGCACAAAGCATGCATAATCATAGCCCTCGCAGGGACAAACCCTTTGTCGCTGTTAACTGTGCTGCTATCCCAGAAAACTTATTGGAAAGTACATTATTCGGCACTGTCAAAGGAGCATTCACAGGCGCAACAGATCAAGTAGGATTATTTGAATACGCGGAGGATGGAACATTATTCATGGATGAAATCAACTCCATGCCAATGACATTGCAATCAAAACTTATGCGCGTGTTACAAGAACGGTTGGTACGAAGGGTAGGATCTAATGACGTAAAGCCCGTTCGTTGCACTGTTATTAGTGCGTCTAATGAAGATCCGGAAAAGATGATAGAAGAAGACCGAATGCGACTTGACTTATTTTATCGTATTGCGAATACCAGTCTCTTCATACCGCCTTTGCGTGATCGGCCAGAAGATATCTTATTTTTCATTCATTATTTCTTTGACACTTTCCAATCCAAAATGGGTATAAATGCTCCGCCAATCTCACCCATTTTACGAGAAGCATTACTTCGCTATCCATGGCCGGGCAATATTAGAGAGTTAGAGCATTTAATTCAAAATATCGTTATTCGAGTTACAGATGACTCAAAAGCTATCGAGGTCCATCATCTGCCGTCCTATATACGTGGTAAGATTTTAGTTGAACAAAAGGCGCTTGAAGGAGAAAACGAATCAAAAGCAAGCCGTCCAATTAAAAGTGCACTGAATCAGTCAAAAAAACAATTTATACAGTCTGCCCTCGAACAAACTGAATGGAATGTTTCGGCGGCTGCCCGTAAACTGGGTATTACTCGTCAAAGCCTGCAATATCATATTAAGAAACACCAATTAGAGAAACCATAAATAATCGTACTCAGACTCATTACCTCTCACTAAGGATTATAACAAAAAGAAATTACAGCCAAAACGTTAGCTTCAACGCTTTTTTATTAGGATAATTTCTAAATATGCCTGTTCGTGAAACAACCATGAACGTTTAAACAAACGCATTAGTTTCTTGCACAGGCACATATCATACTATTTCGACAGAAGCAGTTAAGATGAATTCTTTAGATTGGTATAAAAATTGCACTTATTTTTTTGGAAACAATGTATAGGACCACGAGTAAATAAAATCAACAATGAACGCAATACCCCAGATAACCCCAATTCCATACAGCATATCATTTGGATAAGGTGAATGTTGTGCATCCCCTACCTCCACCCAAGAGAGATCCATTAAGTACCCTTTCATTTCATCAAAACTATTCGTGCCCATAGACCAGAATATAGACTGCCCAATAATGAAGATGCCTAAATGAATGAGCGATGTAATCCGATATTTCTTCGCTAAATATTTAGGATTTTTATTTCGTTTCATGATCCTGTAGTCTTTTTCTGTCAACAGTTCAACGCCACGAAGCTTTCCGACAGTTTTCCTCATCCATCGATCCAAACGGATAAAATCCGCTATTCCAAACGTGAAGGCGTATGCAAGGAATACCATGATGACGATCAAAAATGTCGAAATTTCACCTGTATGAAAATATACATACAATCCAAGCAAAGCCTCGATAAGCAATAACGCAATGAAGGAAATAATAAAGATTATACTGAATTTGTGTTTGCTGAAAAAATAGCGAAATAGACCAAATAACAACAACGAGATTACAGATACTATCTCAATTGCAATAAACACTTGCCAATGATATGTAAGGATGAAGTCCATATGAATTTCCCCTGCCTTTCTTTAAAAATTAAATACATAGTGGTGGCTTTCCATATAACGTTACTTCTGACTATAATAGCATATTAGAGATTTTAAAAAATATGTCTGTACAAAATAAAAGCAAATGCTTTATCTTGCAAAGTTCCCTATCATCACCTCCTCTTAAATTCAACTTGAGGCGCATACCTCAAGCTCTCATCATATACAAAACTACAACTTGTTAAATAAAGAGCGCTCCTATCATCATCGATTTCATTTCCAATGATGATAGGAGCGCTTAAATCTTGATGCAACGACTATGTCTTTGACCTCTGAAAAGGAAAGTGACTCCTCTTGAATTTAAACAGGCAATTTTCAAGCCTTTATGCATTTCAATCCACTATACCCTCCAATTTATATATCAGGCTCGTTCTATTCGTAACATTGTACTTTGTATACATATTTCTCAGATGCTTTTTCACTGTGTTTATCGTAATCCATAGTTGTTTAGCAATCTGTTCATTTGTATATCCTTTTAAAACTAGATGATAAATTTCCAATTCCCTATTTGATAATTCTTTTTGGGGATGAGCAGCAGATCTCTCTTCTTCATCTCCCTGGTCATACAAATAAATCGTATATGCGCACAACAATGCACTCTCTTTTTCTTGGACCATCACTTTTATTTTCCTATTGTTAATATGGAAGTAATACGGACTTTCGCTTTCATTTAAACCGTCAGGAATCCTTGGATGAATTGAATTATAAAAGAATTCTTCAACTGTCGAAGTTGGGTCTATATCCTTAATAATATATTGTGCAACTTTATTATAAAATGAAATGCCCTGATCATGGCTAGCCTGAATGATACCGAGTTTATAATCTTTTTCCTTATTTATATAGAGACTTTTTGCTTCTATTTCCTTCGTCATCATTATATTCTTCACTAAATACTGTAGATGTATGGACAAGGTTTGCAGTATTTCCTTATCTTTTTGCGTGAACGGCATTTCCCCTTTGAATCTAATAAAACCGATACCACCATAGATAAATGTGCCATTGACAAAATAGACTACCATCTGATCAATGATTCTATGCGTCTTGATAAATTGATAATACATAGACTTCGCGAGGTCAGTTGGAATAGTTATCTCTTCCATCCGATACACCGTTTCTTTGTTACTTGTCAGCTTTGATACCAGTTTTTTGGGGTGCATTACATCATTCGCATTGTGGACTTCTTTATAATCTAAAATTAATTGGTCATCAAAGTTGAAAAACTCTAAATTATACATATTTCCTGCCGTATCGGCACGCCATAGCAGCGAATGATTAAACTGAAACATACTAGAAAGCAGAGCTTGAATTTTATGAGAGTCACAAAGAGAACTATTAATAAATTGTAAAATATTTTGATACTCCTTTGTTGAGAAATTCATAGCAATTCCTCCATATCTCTATGTTTTTCGTAGCCGATACTTCAATAAATATTTTGTTTCAACAGATTCAATGGCGAAGTTATCCTTTAGTGTAATTTACACTTGTCCGAAAATTTGAAATACTAGTTCCAGTACTAATATTATTCAAAATACAAGGGGGAAGTCAAATGAAAAAAACAGGATTTATTTATGATGAGAGTTATTTTTGGCATGATAACGGTTCTGGAGCTTTGCACTTAGCATCAGGAGGATGGGTTCAGAGTCACACATACGGGGAAGATCCAGAAACGAAGAGACGGTTTAAAAATCTAATGGATATTAGCGGATTGACTCCTCAACTGAAATCCATTGCCCCGCGTTCGGCCACCAGAGATGACATTGAGCTATTTCATCTGCCTAGTTATGTAGATAAAGTGAAACAGTTAAGTGCTGCAAACGGTGGGGATGCAGGACAAATCGCTATTGTGGGTAGAGGTTCATATGAAATCGCCCTATTATCGGCAGGCGGCGCAATGACTGCAGTGGATGCTGTTATGGACGGTGACGTTCAAAATGTGTATGCTTTGACAAGACCTCCAGGTCACCATGCAGAAGCACAAGAAGGTATGGGATTCTGCTTGTTCAATAATGTAGCCATCGCTGCGAAACATGCTAAGAAAAAATATAATTTGGAGCGAATATTGGTACTTGATTGGGATGTACACCATGGGAATGGCACAGAGCAAGCGTTTTATGATGATGAAAGTACGTTATTTATATCCATCCACCAAGATCGCTTGTTTCCCGCTGAAAGAGGTTATATAGAACATTGCGGGCAAGGTAAAGGCGAAGGATATAATGTGAATATTCCATTACCAGCCGGTACGGGAAATGCAGGATATATGCATGCATTTGAGAAAATTGTAGGACCTATTGTAGACCAATTTAAACCAGAATTAATTATAGTATCTGCAGGACAAGACCCTAGCTTCTTTGACCCACTAGCTAGAATGATGGTAACCGCTAACGGATTTTATAGATTTGCAGAGTTCATGAAAAAGTTAGCAGAGAAACATTGTGATGGTCGCTTAGTGCTATGTCATGAAGGTGGCTACAGTGCAGCATACGTTCCATTTTGCTCATTAGCCATCGTGGAAGCGATGAGCGAAATAAAAACTGAAGTTGATGATCCATTCATGGAAGGCTTTGGTGTTCCGGTGGAAACATTGTTTCCACACGAAGAACAGGCAGTTCAAGCAGTGATCGATCAACAATCGAAGTTTTGGAACTTTAGTGCTGAGAAGGTAGGTAACAGTTTATAAGTGATAATACCGAAAAACAAAACATTTTTGTATAACATTATGTAGCGACAAAAGCCTTCTGATCATACTGATTAGGAGGCTATTTGTTATGCTTTTATATAATCTTAATCTATATATTGTACTTAATTGTTTGCGGAATACACTTCATTTTACCAACCGATATCCTCAACTTATACTTCCAATCTAAAGGAAAATTTTAATTGCGCTCAAAGAAGCTGGTGCTCTTGACGAAATTGAAAAAAACTCGTTACCAAAGTCAATAATTTATCGCTCCTCGCAAAATACTACTATCTATAAGATGAACAATACCCACCTCTGTAGATTTCATTCTTTCCTTAGATATGCTTAAATAATTATACAGTTACAAAAGGATGGACACTTTCACACAAAGAGGCGATATCAAATGATAAAATTACGCGGCCATCATATTTTTTGTTTATTGGGCTATCGCGGGATGGGCTACTCGGAAGAATACGCGGAAAATATGACGAAGATCCAGATCACCTTACGTACCCAGCCCGACACATTGATCCAAATTATCAAAGGTCCCGACGATTTATGTGCTAAGTTTCCTGAAGGACAGCCCTATCATTGCGAGGACAAAGGAATTTACGTGAGAGATTCAGAAATCTTAAAACGGCTCAGACTGACATTCAGTGATGTGCTGCCTTGGCGGGAAGTGGAGCGGCGTATTCGTGTGGAGATTCTGCCGTCCGATATCGCTACTATTTGCGAAACATGCTCTTGGCGTTCATTTGGGTATTGTGAGGAAGGTGTCGAGCGGGTTATCGAGTCAAAAGGATTAAAGAAAGTCGATAAAATGTGAGGTTAGACTCCACTCCTACTTCTCTGTATGATGGACATATTACATCTTAAGGAGAAGCCAATGACACGTGAAGAGAAGAAGAAAGCCAACCAACAACGTATGATAGATGCAGCAGTTCACTTATTTAGCAAAAAGCCCTTTACAGATGTCAGTATGCGAGACATAGCCAAGTACGCGGAAGTTTCGCCTGCACTGATTTATAAATATTTTGATGACCAACAACATCTTTACATGGAAGCGATAAAAGTGGAAGGGCAGAAATTAATCGGGAAGCTAACGCCTTTCCATCAGCTCTCTGAACTAGTAGAACAGTATATCTGCTATATGTTTAAGGACGAGGTATTGTTCCAAATGATGGTGTACTTTATGTTAGAAGCGAACGAAAGAAGACCTACGATTCCGATTCACAACGAAATCGCGGGATTAATGAAGCTTTTCGAGTCAGCACTTAAGCCCCTCTTTCCAGTCGATACCAGACGAGAAGCCCAGTTGCTTTTTTCCACATTGAATGGACTGCTTATTACCTACAAGAATTATTCAACACTTACAACCGAACAAGCGTTGCACCGTATAAATTCTCTGTCCAAACTATATATAAGCCATTTGCAGACAACTAACTAAACTATTAAAATCGCTAGGCGCAAGAGCCGCTCAAAAAGTTTTTTCATCCGACTTTTCGAGTGGCTCTTGTTTTTTTATAAGGAAAGCCTTTGTGCAAATAAGCGAGGAAAAGCTTTAAGTGAAAGATACCTCTGACTTTAGTGCAATCCCTCGGCCTTCATTTTTCCTATTTCACTTATTAAATAGAGACCATTTCTTTTAATCTTTGCTTCAGGATCTTCCCGACCGCATTGCGTGGCAATTGATCTACAAACACTACCTCTTTCACAGCTTTGTAGGATGCTAACTTTTCCTTACTAAATTCTATTATATCTTCCACTGATACCTCTACGTCTTTAGCTTTCACGATGAAGGCTTTTAGTACTTCGCCCCATTGTTCATTCACCATGCCTACGACCGCCACGTCCGCGACGGCTGGATGCTGGGCTAATGTTTGCTCAAGTTCTGATGAGTAAATATTTTCACCGCCGCTGATAATCAAATCTTTCAGTCGGTCCACGACATAGAGAAACCCTTGTTCATCAATATAGCCAATATCTCCTGTGTGGAATTCCCCGTCAATCACTGTACTCATATACGCTTCTTCATTTTTATAGTATCCGACAAATACTTGTGGTCCGCCGATAATAATTTCTCCTATTTCACCGTTCGGCAATGTCTCTTTGGAGTCTGTATCCGCAATTCGCAGCGTCCCATGCATAACCGGTTTACCCATGGAATCATATTTATCAGGATGTTGCGTTTCCTTCCAGAATGTTACAGCACCGGCATATTCCGTAATTCCATAGACTTGCTGAACCGGAATCCCCATCTCCCTAAACTGCAAAATGAGAGGAGCTGGAACAGCCGATGCCCCACAAGTGATGTTACGCAATGAAGAAATATCGGCGGAGACTGCTGGATACGTTTTCAGAAGAAATGTCAACATGGCGGGCACAGTCATCATCGTTGTGATCCGTTCTGATTCAATTAGTTTCCAAGCTGCTGTCGGATTGAAATCTTCCATCAGAATCATGGCAGCACCTGTATGGACATTCGTGATTAACGGTGCCAAGCCTCCGATATGGAAAAATGGAGCTACCATCAGGAACTTATCACTCTCCCGCCAATCAATCGTATGGGACAAGCCTATGGACGTGGCTAAGAGATTATTATGCGACAATAATGCTCCTTTTGGTTTACCTGTTGTCCCGGATGTATACATGATAAGGATTGGATCATTTCCGGTTGTTTCATATATAGGCTCTCTCGTCTTTTGTCCCCAAACGGAAGAAAAGGATGGTGATGTGCTACTGGAAATATAATGGGATGCCGGGATCATTTTCTTCAGATCTTCAATGGTTGTCTGGAACACTTCATCGTAGACAATTAATTTTGCTTCACTATGCGAAAGAATATATTGCAACTCCTCTTTCCCTAGGCGCCAATTCACCATGACTGAAATGACTCCGATCTTTGCGGCACCAAAAAACGCGGCAATTGCCTGTTCATTATTTTTACATAGTATGGCCATGGTGTCGCCTTTGCTCAAACCTATTTCCTGCAGATACTCGGAAAACGAATTCGCCCGCTTATTCATCTCTTCAAAAGTAATCTTGGTATCGCCATGTATAAAGCCGACCTTCTCCCCCATCATTATTGCTCTACTGCGCAATACGCTTCCAATATTCATCTCCATCTCCCGAACACCCCTCTATAAGTTATTCAGTATTTCCTCTCTTAAAATCGGTTGCTCTTCAAAAGGTTTCGTCACAGCTTGTTGAAATGACAAAAACAGTTCCTCCCATAACGATTCCCAATTCATCGCAGCCATCTTATTGAATGGGGTCGGAGCTTCCATAATATTAATCCCCATGATCGCCTCGATGCGCGAAGTATATTGTGTCACATCTATTAGAGATAGATGCGGAAACATGGTTTCTAAAACCGTCTCAATCGGTACGGTTTTACGCAGCTGGAAAAGATCCCGATAAATTTGTGTCAGCAATACATTTCGCGGTCCTTCCCATAGTTCATTGACAAGACTATCCCGAAACAATCTCGGTATGGCTGAAAAATCTTCTATTGCACCATGCCCGCCGAAAAGGGATATTGCCAACCGTAAATGATCGACAGCTTCTTTGGCAGCATATATTTTCTGCAGTAAAATCAATTCCCGCAAAGCAAACTGCTGCAGCTCATCGTAGTCATCTTGCTCCAAAAACATCTTATACAGATGAAACGCTGTAGCCGTCATTCGCTTTGCTGCCCCTTCGAGTTCTTCCAGTTGTGCAGCTGCCATCGGAAAACCATCAATCGTCCGGTCGAACACATGGCGGAAGCGCGCATAAAGCTTCGCCTCTCTAGCTGCACGCATGACAAATGCTGCACTGGCAAAGCCGATGTCCAAGCGAGAACGCGTCAGAACGATGCCGACCGCTAAAGCAACCCCACGGTCTTCAGGTCCAATTCGGTATGCTACCGCCCCTTCGTAATCAATTTCTCCGGAAGGAAGCTCACTTGTGCCCAATTTCCATTTTAATCGATTAATGCGGTAGCCATTCCGTAGTTCTTTCTCTTTGTCTCCTGGCAAATAGGAGGGCACAACAAATACGGCAATATTCTCCGTACCTTCTATTTTTGCCGTTACTACCGAATAATCAGCATGCACAGCGGAACAGAAAAATTTATTGCCATACAATAGATAATGCGTATCCATCGGTACCGCCTCTAGTAGATTGGCAGGAATGTTCGAACCTCCTTGGATCTCCGACATGAATTGCGCGCCAATAGCGAAGTTCCCATCGATCCCTTCTTTTGCATGTGTGTGAATCTCTTTGACCTCATTTGGAACTTCTTCATAAAATGCTTCAATCAATTCAATCAGACCATCCGTACATGCTACAGGACATGTAATTCCTGCTTCACCATTCCCATGTAGGAGATAGCGTTTCATAATTCCTTCGTAAGTAAGTTGTTTCATTGAAAATAGCCCTTCACCAAATACTTCTTCTGTGAGTTTAAGCGCTTCCGCCGGACGAACAATGCGATCAATTCGGCGATTGTATGCATCATATTGACGCAACTTCGGATGATTTTCGGGTCTGGCAATTTCATTGACCGTCGCTCGCCACGAAGTGGAAAGTTTGTTTGCGAATGGTTGAAGTCTGCGATGCATCTCCCCCCAATCTTCTTTAGACAAATTCGACAACACCTCCACTAAAAAAGGATTGTCCAAATCATCCAATGTATCCTTTACAGCCAAGAACGAGTCAAATGTATATTGGGGATTCTTCTTTACGCAAAACATAGTAATACCTCCTATTACAGAATATTCTACCATCTAAATTTCGAAAGTAAACAGCGTTTACCCATGTTTTTAGAATAATAGTTTTTAATGAAGATACGAAAAAGTTATCTAACCAACTACTTGTGCCGGAAGGTTTCCGGAGAGGTTGGCACCGATTTCTCCAAAGTAAATAACTTAATTGTTTTCGCTAAAAATTTAGACTATTGTATGTTGCGATGAGTATAGGAGATTTCATAGATTTGTCGAAAGATACTAAATTACGATTACGACCTACTCTATACGAAATGAGGGATGAAAATGAAAAAAAGAATCTGGGGATTGCTCGGAGTATTATTCGCCTCGCTTCTAATTCTCGAATCTATTTCTGCAGAAGCGGCTGTTACACCTGATAAACGTTATATCGGGTTGCATGACAGGATATTACCAATTGATGACGTATCTGTTATCGGCAACAATACCCGTGTCCCTTTAGGTGAAATCGCAAAGTTCCTTTATCTGCCTTTGGAAATTGAAGACGGCGTCATGCATGTACGTAAAAGAGGCGTCGACTATACGTATGACTATGCAACTAAGGAAACGAGGAAAGACGGCATTCTCCAGACCAGTTCACCGATTGTTGAGCTGAATGGAAAATTGTATATTACGGTCACATACATCGCGGACGAACTGGGCTTCAAAACACATTACTTCCCTAAATTTAAGACACTGCGGATTTATCGCGATGATTACAAACATATGCCGCATGTAAATTTCGAATCCGTCATCAAGATGCACATGCAAGCAAAGCCGGAAGCCAGTGGCAAAGCGAATGTCTATCTCACATTTGACGATGGACCGAATCGATTCACATCTGCCAATACCGCCATCTTGAAAAAGTATAACGTCAAAGGAACCTTTTTCTTCATTGGAAATCAAATGAAGGATCAACGAAAAATTGTCAAAGAGACAGCAGCAGCCGGTCATTATATCGGCTCACACAGTATGACGCATGACGCCAATAAGGTCTATCAGACTACAAAAAGTTTCATGGATGAGATGAATAAAGGGCTTAGGCTGATTGAGCAAATCACTGGAAACGATACCAAGTTGGTGCGTGTTCCTTATGGCAGCAAGCCGTATGTGACTGCAGCTATGCGAAATGAGCTCATCCGCTACGATTATAAACTATGGGACTGGAACGTTGATTCGGAGGATTGGAAATATACGAACCAACAGGCGGGACGCATCGTGAAAAACATTCAAACAAGCGTGAAGAAAGCCTATGCAACAGGTAATCGGAACATCGTGATTCTCATGCATGACCGCAGCCAAACCACAAAAGTCCTTCCCGAGATCATTGAATGGCTTCAAGCGCAAGGTTATGTCTTGAAGCCATATGATCCTGCACATCATACGGTGAACAACTTTTATGCCGATAAACGTTTGTGATAAACGCTAAGTCCTTATGTATATATGTATTACCAGGCCCCCAAACTTTACAGATTTGGGGGCCTGGTAGTTTATTCAAGAAGAGGCTTTATCATGACATGGAAGCTTAGCAGAAATTGCTGCAATCACAATAACGATTACTATAAACTTCCAATATTCTGTCGGTAGAATTTGCAGCTGCTTCCATAATATTCTGCTGAACAATAACATATAGCCCCTGATTATTACATTTCAGTAATCGGATTAAACTTCATTTTATAGATTCCTTTATCTTTCTTTGCATTTAACAGCCCTTTTGAGATAAGTGAAATCCCTTCGTGTCCTCCACCAATTTATTCCCAAAACTCTCCAAACTTGGTTTAACCGCCTATTCTTTTGGTAATAATTAAGTATAAACACCATAAAGGCGGCGACTCTTATATGACTATAAAGAAAGTAACCAACTGGACGAATCGTTCGAAGTTCGCTAGTAAGAACTTATGGGCAGGCATATTGTTTGGGCTCGGCTTTGTAGCTTTCTTGGACGAGACTCTTTTTCATCAGTTGCTGCATTGGCATAAGTTTTATGATAAATCGACGATCGCAGTCGGTTTGGTTTCAGATGGATTGTTTCACGCGTTCAGCTGGTTTGCAACAGTCGGCGGCTTATATTTGGTCGCCGATTTACGGAGGCGAGATGCATTATGGCATAAAATGTTTTGGGGAGGAAAACTGCTTGGTGGTGGGGCCTTTCAGCTATACGACGGCACGATACAACATAAAGTCATGCGAATTCACCAAATACGCTACAATGTCGATATCGTCCCGTATGACTTGGTTTGGAATATTAGCGCTGTACTCATGATTTTGGCGGGAGTTTGGCTATTAAGGTCGGCAAGACAGGATGAGCGGATGGCAGGAAGTGGGGAACTTCATGTTGCATGATTTTCCGTTCCCTTTTACCGATGTCTTATTTGGCATTCCAGCAGTGTTGGCTATCGTGCTTTATCTTGCAGGAGTTTTCAAGAACAATCGGCACGCATCTCGGCGCCAATGGCCATGGATTCGTACTATGTTCTGGTTTTTTGGTGTTTTACTCTCGGCGAGCGCCGTGATTGGACCAATTGCCGAAGCTTCCCACGGGAACTTCACTGTGCATATGATGGGCCATTTATTCCTTGGAATGCTCGGTCCCCTTCTACTGGCTCTTGCGGCTCCGATGACACTGTTGTTGCGCGTGCTCTCAGTCCATCATGCAAGGCAGCTGTGCCGCTTGCTGAAAAGCCGACTCTCAAAATTTTATACTCACCCTGTTACCGCTACCTTCCTCAACATCGGCGGACTTTGGCTGTTGTATACTACCGACTTGTATATGACTATGCACCACCAACTCTGGCTACATGTTCTCGTTCATATCCATGTATTTGTGGCGGGCTATTTATTCACCATTTCCTTACTGTACATCGACCCGGTTTTCCATCGTTTCAGCTACATTTACCGGACTCTAGTCTTTATTGTTGCTCTTGCAGGACACGGGATCTTGTCCAAATACATTTATGCTTACCCTCCAGAAGGCGTACCTCTTGATCAAGCACGCACAGGGGCCATGCTTATGTATTACGGAGGAGATGCTGTTGATCTCGTCATCATTATTCTTTTATTCAAAAAATGGTTTCAGGCTACACGTCCCCGAACACGAGCAGTTTCGGTCACCGCGTAACAAAGTTTTAGAAAACAGGCACCTGCACCTATGCAGCAGTGTCTGTTTTTTTGCGGATTCACTTATTAACTGTAAACTACTACAGTTTAATAAAGTCTCTTTCGGGGAAGATGTGTAGTCAAAGGGATATCTAGCGGGATGAATTCTTGCTAGTCTCATAACTTTTTGACGCTTGATTGCACTCAAAAAATTAAAAGAGAAGGATGATGAAGAGATGGATCAGAACCATAAGAATAAAGACAGTAAAGACGAACAACTGGAACAATTCCGCCAAACAAATACCGGACCCGATAAGCAAATGACCGAGGAAAGCGGAATGAAAGTTTCAGACGATCAAAAGTCGTTGCGTGCCGGTAAGCGGGGGCCGCTTCTAATGCAAGACTTTCATTTCTATAAAAAACAATCTCATTTCAACCGCGAACGGATTCCCGAAAAAGTTGTGCACGCGCGCGGATTCGGAGTTTACGGAGACTTTGAATTGTATGAATCGATGAAAGACTATACAATGGCGAAGTTCTTGCAAGAACCTGGGAAGAAAACGCCTCTTTTCGTCCGCTTTTCCAATTTCGTAGGGAACCGGGGATCGAAGGACACAGCAGTTGATATCCGGGGTATAGCGATCAAGTTTTATACGGAGGAAGGAAACTATGATCAGCTTTCATTGCAATTCCCTGTCTTCATCCTAAGCGATCCAATGAAATTCATGGATGTATCACACGCGGCAAAACCTGAACCAAAAACACATATTCCACAAGCAACCGTCGGGCATGATAATTTTTGGGATTATGTAGTGAGTAATCCTGAATCTGCGCATATGGTCATGTGGCTGATGTCAATGCGTGGCCGTCCTAGAAGCTGGAGAATGATGGAGGCTTATCCAATCAACACATTCCGTTTCGTCAATGAAAAAGGGATCTCGACGTTCGTTCGGTTTATTTGGAAACCAAAGTTAGGTGTGCATTCCTTGAAACTCGATGAAGCAAACATGATCGGTGGAGTAGACGCAGACTTCCATCGTCGTGATATTATCGAGGCAATTGAAAGCGGGTCCTATCCAGAATACGAACTTGGCGTGCAGCTGATCGCTGAAGAAGATGAATTCAAGTATGATTTCGATATTTTGGATGACACCAAACTTTGGCCCGAGGAAGAAGTTCCACTGAAAATAATCGGAAAGATGACGCTGAACCGTCTCATGGACAATTTCTTTGCGGAAGAAGAACAATCCGCATTTAACCCGTCCAATCTGGTTCCAGGTATCGAGTTCTCGAATGATCCTGTCTTGCAAGGCCGTTCATTCGCCTATCGGGATACTGAACTGTATCGTCAGAACTCTCCAAATTATGAGGAACTGCCGGTGAACCGCCCGATTGCGGATGTCGCCAACAACTTCCGTGACGGCTATCAGAAGCATCCGATCGATACCGACAACGTCCATATGCACAGCAATTCATTGGCTGGAAATACGCCAGCTGAAACACCGCCTGAACAAGGTGGCTATGAAAACTATCCGAAAAAAGTGGAAGGTAATGTGACGCGGGAACATCCAAGCGATTCATTCGAAGATTATTATACACAAGCCAGAATCTTTTGGAACAGCTTGTCCGAGCCTGAGAGATTGGACCTGATCGAGTCGTTCAGTTTCCACTTAGGAAGCGTAAAGAGCAAGGAAGTACGTGAGATGAATGTAGAGATGTGGGCCAATGTCGATACCGAGATGGCGGGTATGATTGCGGATAATATTGGGGTCGAGCGTCCAAAAAACAAACACGTAGATGTAGACAAAAGCTATGCTTCACTTAGTCAGCTGAACTCTCCTCATTCTGCAATGACGCAGAAGGTCGGCGTGCTGATCGGTGAAGGGTTTAACGGAAAAGAGGTTAAAGAGACGCTTGACACCCTTAAAGAAAATGGTGTTATGGTGGAAATCATTGCTGAAAAACTTGGTTCAGTCACTGGTGAAGACGGTACAGTTCTTGAGCCTACTAAAACATTCCTAACCGTTCACCCGTCCCTGTTTGATGCAATCTATATCGCAGGCGGAAAATCCCAAAACCAACTGAAATTCGATCAGATTATTTTCGATTTTGTGCGCATGCAATATATGCACCTGAAGCCAATCGGAGTTTCTAGCGGCAAGGATTCCTATATTGCACAGACCGAACACAACAACGGAATCGGCGTCGTATCAGCAACTGATAACCCAGATTTCGCCAATCAATTTGTCGCAGCCATCGCTCAAAAACGTTTCTGGGATCGAACATAAGTATACGAAAACTTTTGACATGAAGCAGCCGAGCATCACGAAAAACCTTGGAATCGGGAAAGTAATTTCTCGTTTCTAAGGTTTCTTTATTGCGGTTTTCGAAGTAGTTCTTAGCTCCATGAAGACTTGCAGCCTAAATTAACCCAAGAAATCGGTGCACAAACCATCCGCGACTTGCCAATCACAGCACCAACGCCATCTAATGCACAGACTTGAAAATACGGACAAACACCATCTAATTTCACAGTTGTCTCAAATCCGTTTCGTTCCTTAAAAGCTACAACCGCCATTGCATAGGGGTTCCAACCAGCCAGCACCTTCCAGGCCTCCACTTCTGTAGCACCATTCCACGACATATAAATAATCGCAATTTGTTTCCCATACACCCCCACCCTCATATCAGGTGGTTCAAGCGGCAGTCCAACCCATTCATTTTTAAATGCTCTGTACGTAAAATTATCGCCTGGAAAATGCATATCGTAAATCATATGCAAAGCCGGATTCCCCTCCGTATTGCCGGCATATTTGAATTCAGAAACATAAGGTCCCTGTCCCCAGCCGATCAACTGGTTGCCGTTGGGCAGTTGTTGCATATTCCCCTGGTGGGATGCATGAATAGGAGGATCATGAAAATAGGTCCGGTCCACCTTTGCTGTCATGTGCTGCTCATCAAGCTGTAAAATCAAGCCACGCGACGCACCAGCAGGCGGTGAGTCCGGTGTGGCACAGCACGCATTATCAAAGAGGCTGATTCGGTTCTTCTTTCGGTATCTTGCATGATGCTGCCACGAGAACTCTGCGCCCTGCTCGAAGGTAAAATCACTCTGTTTTCCGCCAAGCTGCCAGATAATCTCTCCTGTTACCTTATCGATATGATAAATAGCAGACATATTCCGCATACTGATCAGCAGTGTATGATCCGGCCCTTCCTCCACCGAATTCACATGGAAACAATCCCAAATTCCCTTGCTTTCTGCTGCAGCAGTAACAGGAACCATCGAATTTGCCGGGTCGACATGCGCAAGCACATCCCATTCATACAGCAGCTCACCTGTAGACAAATCAACTTCCTGTATTGCAAAATTATCAATATAGCCTTTCGCCGGTCCTCCATAAACAGTCAAATCGGCAGGTACTTGCTTCACTGCGGTAAACAAGGCTGTATTTCGTTCGGTAATGGTAAACTCATGCACATCCGCAGTGTATCCATTTTGCGCCTCTACTGTCTCTATCAACTGGTAATGCTGATTGAAGATCTGGAAGACCGCGCCAGGCAGCGGGTCGCCGATAGGAAGACGAGGATTGGCAGATTCCGTACCAGAAATCGTTCCATGCCATGTCGTTAGGACTGGTAGCCCATGATAGACTTGCATCCTGAAATTCCTATTCTGTTTTTCGGGAGTATCCGATTTGAACCAGACCGGGTTACCTGCTTCATCCAGGATCAATGCACCCGTCTGCCCCACCATATTTTCTCCATACATCGTATACGGGGCCACGAATAGGTAGCCCTGTTCTGTCCCTGGCTCATGCACATTCACGGTTACCTTCATCGTCTGCAAATGTGGCGCTGAGACGAAATGCCATACTTGCGAATCCGTTATGTGCTTGTCGTCCTCAAAAAAGTGCTTTGATTCGAATTGATTCCTTCGCATTGTCATCTACATCACCTGATTAGTTTAATAGGAGCTTGCTAATGTATATGCAATGCATGTAACCATTAGTCGGTCAGGTTGCAAGGATAATTAAATACTTTTCCACTTATATCAATGTCACTGTCCCACGCAATGATGCTTCAATCGTCCGATTCTTTATCACATATTCCTTCAACGCGTCTACCGCATGAATTTCCAAATTCATGCGATCCTTTCCGTAAGAATGCGGCACACCTTGCATCGTGATAAAAGCTACATTGTACAGCCGATCCATTGCGACAGGTTCATTGCCAACAAATAAACTTTGCATTCGCTGACCGCTTGGGTTTTCCAATTTAGCGTAAAGATTCAGACCGAGGACTCTCTTTACATAGCCGCCCATTTGATGGTACGGATTTCTCGAAAACGTCACTTCAAGACTTTTCTCCATCAACTCCCATATCTCTTTTCCCTTCAATGTAATGGTTGATATGGGCGGATTTACAGGAATGATGTTCCATATATCATTCATCGTCAGTTCGCCTGGCGGAATAGGAGCGCCATATCTCCAGCCGTTTGAAAATGCCACTTCAGCTTTCGTATAGTCAAGCAATCCTTTCAGCAGGAAATTGTCCATTGTGCTTTCCAAAATGGCATGACGGTGCAATCCAGTTTCTGTCGCGCCGATTACTTCATCTAACTGATTGCGATACGGCCTCATTACTTCATCCACTATTTTTTTCATGGCTTTATCTTCCGGTATTTGTTCATCCATCAAGACCAGTTGATGATCGTGCTCTACAATTTGTTTGTTCTTTACTACGAGATCCAGCCGTCCTACAAATGAGCCGTGACATCCCGATTGAATAATAATCGTATCATTGACGGTGACCGGTTCATACAGCCGATTATGTGTATGCGCGCTCAGCAACACTTGGATACCGTCCACTTCTTCTGCCAATTGAATATCTTGGGGCAATCCCAAATGCGAAAGCACAACAATCAAATCCACATTCTGTTCCTTTTTCAACTTCTGGATATAGTCAGGCAGTTCCTCGTTCCCCAGCGTAAAATAAACACCTTCACTAAAATTTGGCGGCATCACTTTATCGACAATCGTTGCCGCAATTCCAATCACGCCTATTTTCAGGTCATTTACTTCTTTCACTAGAAAAGGAGGGAATGCCAATCTGTTTGTCTTTTTGTCATAGCAATTAATGGCGAGCATTGGATATCCCAACGAAGCAACCAACTCCTGTAAGTAATCAGGACCATACGCAAAATCCCAATGTCCTGTCATCGCATCTATGCCCATCTCCCGCAAAATCGGCAATAGAATCTGCCCTTTCGTATCCACTACAGGATGCGTCCCATGAAACGTATCGCCACCATCGAACAGCAATACCGAACCATTGCGTTCCTTATGAACTTGACGAATATAGCCTGCCATTCGAGCATACCCACCGACTTGTGTATAGACCGATTCATTCCCTTCATAAAAATGTTCCCAATGCTCTTCCAAATACCCATGTACGTCATTGATTTGTAATAAGGTCAAATTTTTCTTATCCTGCATACTGATAGACCTCCTAAACAGGTTCTGTCCTTTTACTTTTCCCGGTTAGGAGGGGGGTTACACCTATTCTCACATTCATGGTCTCAAACAAAAAAAGACGCCTACATAGAAAGTAAACACCTCATTCGGTTTGATTAATTTACTCATCTAATGTTTTAACTGAACCTTTATCATTCAGCTGAATGTATTTTCAACTTTTAAATCGCTGCTTACTGGAGTAGAATGTGCAGGTTTGACTGCTGCTTCATCCGCTTTCTTAAAGAGCCCGAACGGCTTACCCACCGGTAGAAACTCTCTTTCGATATGTTCATTCAAGACCGCAGCGGCAGCTTCATAAAATAATAATAATGAAATGCTCAGTTCCGAATAAGCGGCTTATTGTTGTGGGAATGCACCCAAAACTCCATAACTGTCGAGAGCCAGCCCGATAAATAGAAAGTTGATGCAGAAAAATATGAAGAATATGACCTTATGCGTTTCCATCGCTCCAATCGTCATGAATAGCATAAAAATCAGATAACCGACGAACGCAAAACCCAATTGTTTGGGGTCTACACCTGCAGCCAGCGTTTCCCCGAATATACCTCTTTCAATCATCCACGAGGAGGCGACGGCCAGCCAAAACAATCTGTATGCGCCAAAAGCGGTCGCACCAAATGTGTTATTCAGTTTCGAGTCGTTAATGCAGGCAATTATTTGCGCAAATCCACCTAAAAATATTGCCCCAAGGGATAACAAACGAAACATCTGTAGTGAGTCATAATTTTTGCGAAGAAGCTACGAGCGTGACCATCGCCAATCCAAATAGCCCGATTGCGGATGGATCTGCCGTAAAGACATTCACTTGTTCTGTTTTATACATACTCATGACACCCTGATTAAATAAACAAACCCTGGATATAAAATCACTTATTACTGTTTGTTCAACCAGTTATCAGTATACTTTTCCGATAATTATATGGATTACACAATATATAGGAACTGCAGAATGAGATTAATTCCATAGCAATTCTAAACTCGATGAGAATTTCGCTTAAATCAACCGATCCCTTCTAACCACTTTCGATCTGCCATTTAGAAGTTTGGGAAAGTCTTTTTATCTGCTATACTAGCCTCAATCAAACAACCGAATAAAAGTGTAGAAAGGAAGATTCACTCATGCCACAACGAATTATTGAACGATTGGAACAGCTAGGATACAGTCAATCAGAAAACCCGATTCAGCAAATAAGCTGTGTCCAACGATTATTCGCCCAGCTGTTTGAATTCGAAAATTTGGATGTCCTATTGAAGAATGAAGAGCCAATCACGGAGCAATTTTTATTGGATAAGATGGTGAATGCAGAACGCGGAGGTCTTTGCTACGAACTAAACGGCTTACTGCATATCGTCTTGCGTAAATTGAGTTTTAACGTATCTCTCGCATCCGCCACAGTATGGACAGGACAAGAATGGGGCTTGGACCGCACACATACGATCAATTTATTCGAATATAAAGAGAACCTATACCTGATTGACAGCGGGTCGGGAAATAATTTGGCGTTGGCGCCGCTCGCGTTAGATGGCAGAACAATCACTTCCCCGTCAGGAAGCTATCGCCTACGTTCGCAGAAAACGGAGAAAGGGTCCATGTTATGCGAACGATGGTCTGAAGAAGGCTGGACAAAGCATTGCGCTTTTGAACCGGACATCGTCGGCTGGGAGGATCTGAATCGGGTTAAAGAATTGATTCATACTCATCCCGATTCCCCATTCAATAAGACAATGCTGGTCGCTAAGACAGTGGAAGATGGCACTTTCTCAATCAATAAAGAACGCTTTTCGCGCAAGTGGATGGACGGACGCACAAAGACGATCCGTTTTGATCGGCGGTCTGATTTACTGGAACAGGTGAAGCTCCATGCAGCGCCTGGAGTGTATGATGCGGCAGTGGAACTATCGTGAAATCGGGAAACACTCCAAAATCTCGCTGTAACGAACCAAAGTGACATTGCACCGCACCAAAGTATCGATCAACCGATCTAAAGTCCATCCGGACCGCACATTCTTCCTTTGCCCCAGCCAAGTCCATAAACAAAAAACTTCCACAATTGCCTATTCAGCTTGTGGAAGTTTTTCATCTAATTTACACATTGAAAACACATAGCCATCTTTCTCAACAGTCTCCCCCATCTTCAATGGAATCCGCTCCTTGAAAATAGGCCCATCGACAACAACGGTATGGAATTCTCCCGATTCGCCGCAGCTATCGATGCCGAGTGCTTCGAGTTCATCCATTAATTCAATCGTGAAGCGTCTGCCAAGGAATTCGGCTGGCATCAGCTTCGTATTGACGACTACGATATACGCCTCGAATCCTTCACGAATGAATTCCTCTAACAGTTTGCGCCGAGGTTCTTCCCACAACGGATGAACCGCATCAATGCCAGCTTTTGCACACATCGATTGCACCCAGGATAGATGATCTTCTAAATCAATGTCGCCAAACACAGCCTGCGGGATGCCATGTGCCTTACAAACCCGCATAGCATCGAGAAATTGTGTCTCATAGCCCGCCCAATCTGCTTTTCGGATCATCAGGGGTACTCCGAGCTGCTTGGCTTGCGCTTGAATGATTTCTAACGGTAATGCATGGGATTTGGATTGGTTTTGTTCTTTATCGAACATTGTCCAGGACATTGCTGGAATATTTCCTGCTTTTACGGCTCGATGAACGGCAAGCGCAGAGTCCTTGCCGCCACTCCAAGATGCAACGAACTTCACGCCGGTCATTGGCCGTCCGCCCACGCAATACGTGCGTCCACTGTTCGTGCCATGCGGATCATATACGATCGGAATCCGAGCTTCGGCCAGAAATATGATGCCAGATGGTTTGCCGTATACCAATCCGTCATAATGTATTCATAGCCTGCTTTCTTCATTTGAGTGAAGCTGTGATTGGCGATCGACTTGCCGATGCCTTGTCCGCGCAGCTCGATGTTCGTAGCGGCCTGGACAAGTACCGCCGCCTGACTCGGTGTGGTCATCGCATGCCGTGCATCTGCTGGAGTATATAAATGAAAAGCAACCGGAACTCCATCCTGTTCCGCAACCCAGCTACGTGTCCCTTCTTTTCCTTCATACGCTTCGAAAGTCTCGCGCTCCTGATCAAGTGCTTCCTGCGTTATCGGCTGCCATGCCGGCGCTTTTGCCTGATGCATGCTATTCCAAGATGCCATCGTACGCAGGGTGGATTGTTCGTCTCCCACCAATTCCTTCATCGCTACCAAGCTGTTTTCTCCCGGCTGAGCGCGGTATCGTTCCAATGACAGGGCAGCAAAACGTTGTTCGAAATGAAATGATTGCTCCAGCATCTCAAGAATTAATTCGTCATTGCCGACCGGGACATCCAGTACGTGTTCAAAATAGCCATTACGTACCCACTCCGCCCCTGCTTCCGTATACAGCAAGCGTGCCAGTCGTGGATGCTCATCTTCATGAATGACAAATGAAGGATAGCCGACGTAAATTGTACGTCCGCGCATGGCATCCTGCCGATATTCGAATAACAAATAGCCGATCACATTGTCATCACGCAACGTCACAATCCCACCCATATATGGCTTACTCATTTCTTCGCGCAATCGTTTCTCCGCCTCATTTACATCTTCAAAACGTTCATGCAAAAATGAGAACCGCTGACGTTCGTCTCGATGTCTAGCGGCGAGTAATGACGCCATCTGCGATATGTACTGCTCTTCAAACTCTACAAAACGAATCAACTGAATCCCCTCCTGCCTAATTTGACTAAATTATACCATACCCTTTTTACTTTCATATGAAACGAATGGACCGGTTTGGAGGTGCGGCTATGGTATGATGGAAGCGATTAAAGAGGTTCGTGAAATCCCTCTCTAAAAAACTACTAACGGAGTGAATACATATGAAACAAGAAAAAGCAGTCGTCGTCTTCAGCGGCGGCCAAGACAGTACCACTTGCCTATTTTGGGCATTGAAACAATTCAAAGAAGTGACGACTGTGACATTTGATTATGGCCAGCGCCATCATGCAGAAATCGAATGCGCCCGCAACATTGCGGAAGAGCTTGGTGTTTCATTCAAAGTATTGGACATGACTTTGATCAATCAATTGTCCGCGAATGCGCTGACGCGGGACACTATCAAGATTACAGAAGAAGTCGGTGAATTGCCGTCCACTTTCGTTCCCGGACGTAATCACCTATTTTTCTCTTTCGCAGCGGTCTACGCTCAAGCAATCGGGGCGCGCCATCTTGTCACAGGCGTCAGTGAGACGGATTTCAGCGGCTATCCGGATTGCCGCGATACGTTCGTCAAGTCATTGAACGTAACGTTGAACTTAGCAATGGATGCAAAGTTCGTCATGCATACACCGTTGATGTGGCTCGATAAAGCAAGTGTCTGGGAATTATCCGATCAACTCGGCGCATTCGACTTCATTCAGCAGCGCACGCTTACTTGCTATAACGGTATCCCTGCTGCGGGTTGCGGAACTTGTCCCGCATGCAAACTGCGGAGTCAGGGATTGGAGGAGTATTTAGAGCGACGTGAGGCTTGATAGCTGGAATTTATTAAGCATACAAAATAAAAACTTTCTGAAACTAGTAAATAGAGGAAGGATCACAACGATCCCTCCTCTATTTCTCAATGATAGCCGCAATCCAACCTCGTATTTCATCCATCGACGCTGTAAGGGTGATTCCCAGTTTGGATTCTGTACCCATGTAGGAGTTAATATATCCTGTATCCATGAAGACAGAGAGTTCATATAAGCCTTTTTCATACTCACATGCTTCATAAGAAAACGAGACTCCAGGAGAGAACGTGCCAAGAGTTCCTGAGTTCTCTCCGCCAATTTTATTGATTTGCTCAAGCAGCGTTTCAATATCCTCATTTAACCAAACAAAGTTGTGTGCGTAATCCAAAAAGCCATAAGAGAACGTCAATTTAAATTCAACTTCAAAAAGCGTTCCTTCCGATTCTCCGATTTTAAACACTTCATGTGTCACGGCTGTTTCACTAAATTCAAAATAGCGATCTTTCAGTATGTATTTCATAATAAAATTCCCTTTCTACCGCGACTGTGGTTTTCCCCCAAAAAAGACTGCAGACAAACTTCATAATTTCTGAAGTTCATCTGCAGCACAAAATCCTTATCCGAATAAAGGAAGTCGTTATTACGCTGGCATCGGTGTGTCTGTAGGCTTCGCATAGTCTCCGTTTCCGTATTCAGCATCAATTGCGTCACGGATTTCTTTCATTGATTTACCGTCCTGTTGCATTTGAACAGATTTCACTGCGATTTCAAGACAGACTAGGCAGCGTGTGCCATGGTCGTCCCAAACAACTGATCCGTCTTCTCGTACTTCGTCAAGGAAACAATTCATATTGCTTTTGTGACCAGCACTATCGCCGCAACCGCAGTAGCATGGCATATACTCTAGAACATCGGTCGCCTTACCAGCGACTTGATAGACCATGCGCATATCTTCCGGCTTGTCGTCCAAGAAGGATGGCAGTACATCCGCTGAGGCAGTGATTTCCTGTAAGTCGCCGTTAGCGAGTTGTTCTACATGCCCGACTTCAGCTCTCGCATCTTGAGGATCCGATTCTGCCGGCTTTTCCGTCGCACCGTTTCCGCAAGCAGCGAGTGCCAATGTCAATGCAGCCAATCCTGCGAGTAGTTTCTTCATGTAAAGTTCGAACTCCTTTGTACAGACGTGATGCCTTCAGTATACAAGGTTTGTACTATCAACAGGAGTACAATTTCGTGACAATTATTGATTGCCCGTCATTTTGCTCGGATCTACATATTCGTCAAATTGTTCTTCAGTCAATAGACCTGTGGAAAGTGCAGCTTCTTTCAGCGTCGTACCTTCTTTATGAGCTTTCTTCGCAATTTTTGCCGCATTTTCATAGCCAATGTACGGGTTCAACGCCGTAACGAGCATCAATGAATTCTTCACTTTGTTATCGATTTCTTCGCGATTCGGTTCGATACCGACTGCACAATTATCATTGAAGCTGATCATTCCGTCTGCCAATAACTTTGCAGATTGGAGGAAGTTATAGATGATGACTGGTTTAAAAACGTTTAATTCAAAGTTCCCTTGGCTAGCCGCAAAGCCGATTGTCGCGTCGTTCCCCATCACTTGTGCGACGACCATCGTCAATGCCTCACTTTGCGTCGGGTTCACTTTACCTGGCATGATTGAGCTGCCTGGTTCGTTCTCCGGAATCGTGATTTCGCCGATGCCTGAACGCGGACCGCTTGCTAACCAACGAACGTCATTCGCTACTTTCATTAAGTCAGCAGCCAGAGCTTTCAATGCACCATGTGTGTAGACGACTTCATCATAGCTTGTCAGTGCGTGGAATTTATTTTCAGCCGACGTGAAATCAATACCGACAGATTTTGAAATTTCCTCTGCTACTTTTTCACCGAATCCAGCTGGCGCATTAAGTCCTGTACCAACTGCCGTACCGCCGATCGCAAGTTCCTTCATTGACTGCACGCTCGTTTCTAGCATGCTGTGTGTTTTCTCAAGCATCCGGTGCCATCCGCTGATTTCCTGTCCAAGTGTAAGCGGCGTCGCATCTTGCAGGTGCGTCCGGCCAATTTTGATGATGTCCTTGAAGTCTTCAGATTTCTTTTCGAATGTCTCTTTTAATTTATCGATTGCTGGAAGTACTTCACGCTCCACTGCGATAACGCCCGCCACATGTAGTGCCGTCGGGAATGTATCGTTGGAACTTTGTGATTTATTGACGTCGTCATTCGGGTGCAGGCGGTCTTCTTCTCCCCACTCCTCGAGCAGTTGATTGCCACGGTTGGCCAATACTTCATTCATATTCATATTGGATTGTGTGCCGCTTCCTGTTTGCCAAACGACTAACGGGAAGTGGTCGTCCCATTTTCCTTCGATGACTTCTTCCGCTGCTGTTTTGATGGCTTTCATTTTCGCTTCGGATAAATTGCCGAATGAATGGCTTGCGATAGCTGTTGATTTCTTCAGATGGGCAAATGCTTGGATGACGCCCAGCGGGATCCGTTCGCCGCCGATTTTGAAGTTTTGCTTACTGCGCTGTGTTTGCGCACCCCATAATTTCTCCGCAGGTACTTTAATTTCACCAAATGTGTCATGTTCAATACGATATTCCATCTTTCCATCCGCCTCTCGAAAAATAGTAATCAGACTCTCTCTCTATCATGCCTTATTTTTTCGGAAATTTGAATTAAAAAGGGTTGAGCGGGTGTATCTTGTCCTGGCACCGTTGATTGGGACTCCAGACGGCACGCTTTCCGGGGGGCGTGGCTTAAGCCGCTTCCTTCACTTCGTTCAGTCCAGGGTCTTAAGCGCACGCTGATCCCCCAGGAGTCGGCCGTCTTCCGCCCCAATCAACTAGTGACGCTTCCGAAAACTTAAAAAACCGTTCATTAACTATATAGCCAGATCGCGAAAAGCTTTCTTCACTACTGTCATAAATACGAGCAACGCACTGCTGCTGCAGGCTAAAATGACGATGCCCATTGGCCAAGCAGAGAAGTCTCCAGCCAGACCAACTAATGGGGAGACGATAGCTCCGCCGATGAAGGGCACGAGTCCGAGGAATGCGGCCGCGCTGCCTGCTGATTTCCCTTGGCTTTGCATGGCGAGTGAAAATGCAGACGTTGAGACCATTCCAACGCTTGAGACGACGATGAACAGGGCAGTTCCCATCATGAAGAGTGGCCATTCATTCCAGACAACCAACAACAAAAGGACGCTGCCTGAAAATGAGATCAATACCCCCGTCATTAGGAACTTCACTTCATGGATACGGCCTGCCAAACGCCCTGTCACTTGGGCTGCGATGATGATGCCGATGCCGTTCAAAGCAAAAAACAAAGAAAATTGCTGTGCGGATACGCCGTAGATGTTCTGTAGCACGAATGGCGATCCGGCGATATACGCAAACATGCTCGACATAACAAAGCCTTGTGTTAGCGCAATTCCCATAAACCACTTATCTTTTAATAAACCGCCGAATGTCTTGACGACGGCTAACATCCCGCCTTCAGAGCGCTGTTCGACCGGCAAAGTATCCGGCAGGAAAAGCGATGTGGCTAAAAACATCAGCAGTCCAATCCCGCCTAGGATGAAAAACACGACTTGCCATGATGCAAAGCTCAACACGGCGCCGCCCGCTATTGGAGCCATGATCGGAGCAACTCCATTGACGATGGACAAGAGTGCCATAAACTTCGTCAATTCCTTACCTGTGTATAAATCTCGCGCACATGCACGAGCTATAACAATCCCTGCTGCTCCCGTCATCCCTTGAATGAAACGCAGCAAGACAAATGTCCAGATGTTCGTGCTGAATGCACACAAGATCGAAGCTGCTGCATAGATGATCAATGTGACGACAAGCGGCTTTCGTCTTCCATAAATATCACTCATTGGTCCGAATACGAGCTGACCTGCTCCTAAGCCTATCAAACACGCAGTCAAACTTAATTGAGCAAGTGATGTGGAAGCTTGCAAATCTTCTGCCACGATCGGCAGTCCGGGTAAATACATGTCCATCGACAACGGGCCGAATGCTGTCAATGAGCCGAGCAGCAACACGAGCCAAAACGTCGGCAACGGTATTCTTTTCTGTAATTGTTTGTTCATTATACAAAACCCTTTTCTTCATTAGAATTCTCTAAGTATAGCATGCAGAACAATTGCTGATCTGTCAAAGTCAATAACCACACGTATTTCATTTTGGAACACAACAAGCCGAATTCAGTAAAAAAAGAGCAACTCAATAATTGAGATGCCCTTTCCGTATTGCACAACTTTAGTAGTGTCCCGCCTTCATTGCATAAACTGCTTATATCGTATTCCGAATAGCAAAGACATATCACAAATTCAGCATGAGCAGTAAACATCAAATTTTGAAAATGGTAAACAGCCGGAAGCACAATTGATGCATTACTTTTGTAAATACTTACATAGAAACTGACTATTCAAGCGGTATTGTGAACCAAAAAGTATGATAGTGGTTCTTTATGGAATTTAATCCAACCCGACCATTATGATGCTCGATGATCTCTTTAGAAATCGCCAGACCAAGTCCTGTTCCACCTGTCCTATGACTTCGCGGTGCGTCACCTTGATAAAACCTTTCAAACACTTTAGTTCTTTCTGCCTCTGTGATCTCTTGACCTTCACTGCTGATTGAAACCCGATAACCTTCTTCCGTAGATTCACCATGTATTATGATGGGCTCTTTCCCTTCATAATAGCGAATGGCGTTATCGATGATGTTGCTGAGAACTTGTGGGATGCCACCGTTGTATACATTTACCATTCCAACATCGGCTTCAACTATTACGGGGATACCTTTTTCCTCTAACGTCCAATGAAACATTTCAATGGATTGTTCTATCAGCAATCGCATATCTACCCGTTCTTTTTCTGTGAACGTTTGTTTCGCAACGTAATCCCATTCCTTTAATTGCTCCAGCTGCTCCACCATCGTAGTTAGACGTTTCGATTCACCGCTAAGTGCATCGAATAATTCTCTATCTCCTACAATCACACCATTACGTAAAGCAATAAGATAGCTCGTTAAATTCGACAAAGGGGTTCGGAATTCATGGGAAAGATCCGTTACAAGCTTCTGGCGAGATTGCTGATTGTTTTTCAATTGTTGCACCAATTCATTAAAATGGATGATCAATTCCCCTATTTCTCCTCTGGATTTTGTTTGGATCATATCGGGATAACGTCCTTTTTTCATGTCTTTAGTCGATTCAATCAGTTCTTCTAATGGACGGATCAACTTCCATGTTAAATAAAAATGAATGAGGCTTCCCATTAAAATGGTGGATATGCTGAATATCCATAAATATTGTAACAGGGTGGCATTAAAATGATTTTGCCGTTGTTCATCCATCGTTCCCATCCCATCCACCAGCACACAGGCTGTATTATAAATAGCGAAACTGCTCAGGATGATGAAAAGCGAGATTGCGAAGACATTCAAAAAAGTCAGCCGCCAGAGGAGCTGTTTCGGCAGAAATGTCCTGACTAACTTAATCATGCGCAAATTTATATCCCATTCCCCGTACCGTTAGAATGCGTTTAGGGGAAGAAGGAACCTCTTCGATTTTTTCTCTTAGTTTCTTTACATGAGCATCGATGGTCCGATCCAACACAACCTTATCGCCATACGGATACAATTGGTGAAGGAGGTCCTCCCGTGTCAAAACGATATTCGGATTTTCCATGAAATGAAATAATAAATTAAATTCGTGTTTCGTCAAATTTATTTTTTGATCGAAAAGCAGCACTTCTCCCTTTCTAGGTTTGATGCATAGCCCATCGTAAGCAATCTTTTGGCAGAACTGACCGGTTCTTCGCAAGACCGCCTCCACATGTGCAAGGAGTTCATCCGGATCAAACGGTTTTGTCATATAATCATCGGCACCCATTCGCAATCCGTTAATTTTATCATTCGTATGGACTTTCGCAGAGAGCATAATAATAGAAACTTCATTTAACCCTTGGTCTTTCACCCACTTACAGTATTCTTCCCCACTGCATTTTGGCAGCATCAGATCTAGTACAATCAAACAAGGATGATGCATTAGGAAAAGTTCTTTCGCTTCTTCGCCATCGACCGCCGCAATTACATCGTATCCGTCTTTTTTCAAATAGATGCAAATTAATTCACGGATTAGCTGATCATCTTCAACTACCAATATTGTCTGCTTCACCTGATCACCTCCTCGTTATTGTACAATCGTTAAGTCCTTATTTCATCTTCTCCACTTCTTGTACCATCAAATCATAATTTATTGCCCCAAGTGCAACGAATTGGATTCGGCCAGCCGAATCAATCATGTACGTTGTAGGATACGCATAGACGCTATATAGATTGCTCACTTCTGAGCTTCTGTCCATTAAGACAGGAAATGTCAGCCCATATTCCTCCACAAATGGAGCGACCACTTCTTCATTGTTTTCTGTAGATGTTAGATTGACTGCCAATATTTCAACATCCAAGTTACTTTTCGTATACAACTTTTGCATATCAGGCATCTCAGCTCTGCAGGGCGGACACCAAGTCGCCCAAAAATTCAATAAAACCCGCTGTCCTTTATAATCTGATAATTGGACTGTCTTCCCTTCCAATGTCTTCAATTCAAAGTCAGGTGCCAATTGGCCACGCTGAATTCCGATTTCATTGGAATCTACTGGACTAGAAACCTCTGCCTGAAGCGGTCGGCCCTTTGCTGTTTCCTTTTTTGAAAAGGAAAAGTCATAAACGGCCCAACCGACCAAGACCATTACAACAGCTAGTAACACCATGCTCTTCTTCACTCATGATTCCTCCCTATTCATCCCAGGTTTGATAACCACGTGCCATCCACTAAATCAAGTAACCACCCTGTAATTAATGGCATTAAGCCAAAAAACAATACGATACCCATCAAGATCATGATGACTGCTCCCACTTTCATGATGATCTCGCTGCGGCGGACAATCCACTTTGTCGAGCCAAGGAAAAATGTCAAGATAAGGAAAGGTAGCGCAAAACCGATAACATACATAATCGTGTAGAAAATTCCCTGACTCGGGTTACTCGCAGCCAGCATCAAAATAGAACCGAAAATCGGACCGATACAAGGCGTCCAGCCGGCTGCAAACCCGAGTCCGATGAAAAATGTCCCGATATAGCCGGTCGGTCTCCTCGAAGATTGAATGCGACGTTCCTTCATCAATCCCGTAATATTGACCCATCCGCCTATAAACAGCCCCATGACTATAATGAAAATACCGGCAATTCGTTGGATAAATAAGCCGGAGTCCCCTCTTAATAGTTCTGAAATCCACTGGCCGAAAAATGAAGCACCGGCCCCCAGGCTGATGAAGACAAGCGATACACCCAGTAAAAATACAAGGGAATGACTAATTAATTTCCTACGGATTTTTATCGTTTGGTTTCCCTGAAGTTCTTTCACGCTGATTCCCGTAATATAGGAAAGATATGCCGGGAAAATAGGCAGCACACAAGGAGACAAGAAAGAAAGTGCCCCCGCTCCTACTGCTAGTAACATCCCTACAATCAATACCGTATCTGTTTCAATTCCACCCATATCGTCCATCCTTCCTGTAATGTTTTAATAGCAAAAGCACATTGGCCACGAAAAAGAGGAGGAGGAACCACGGTTTAATCATATAACCGAACACCGTTATGTAAGGCTGTAACACCATCAGCACGCTCATCCCGCATGCCCAAACTGTCAATAAAAGCCCAAGTAACTTTCCCGTTGCCATCCGTCCATTCAAATAGGTAAACCCTCCCAGCAAGATCGCTAATATTATAAGGCTTCCCAATGAATAGATCTGATCGTTCCAGGCGTATTGAATAAACTCATATAAAAACGCCGCCAATAAAAACAGATGAACAAAAGCCTTTCCGACTGCCAGGCCTTCCAGTTGTCCTCGCTTTACCTTATACGTCAAGAGCAACCCACTGAATAACACAGCTGCATAGAAAGCGCCCGAATCACCTGGGTATGCCAATATCGCCATTGGATCCTTAATAAAAACGGAAAAATTCAAAAGAACTTTTCCAGCCCACATAAATAGAACAAAATTGACTAGCTGCGAAACCATTTCACCAATCATCTTCTTTCGCTGTTCCTTCGATAGTTCACTCATCAAATAAAAGAGCAAGATACCGCCAGCTACACTGATGACCAGAATAGATATGGAAATCAATTTACTTGTCGATGCCATTCAAGTCCCCCATTTCCTCTCCAACCTCATCATACAAGCCGATTATGAAAATTTGACGAAAGCAAGTTTATTCGGTAAAAGGAATCTGCTTTAAATAAAAAACAGTTCAGAACAGCGTTTGAGTTGTAACGTTATCTGACCCTTCCTCGTAAACTTTGAGGTAATTGAAGGGTTAAGAAAATTATATTGGCAGAGGATTAATAATAATTAGTGCTTAAAACAATTACTGAATACAATTGGGCAGTGGTGAGAGGATGGAAATAATTCAACCGAAGAGGGTAATTAGAAATTTTATTTTCTACAATTTAATTAAAGGGTTTATTGCTGAAAATACTTCTTCCAATCAACGTGTTGACGAAGAACCATATTTTGGAATTTGTTGGGAAGGATTCATCGTAAGACAAGCCGTTAAAAGAGACTGAAGGTTTCATTGATGACTTAGAATAATCTCTAAGAACACTTTCTGAAGCTGCCACCGTCGTGTAGCCCAGAGAATGATGGGGAACAGGGACAGACACCTGCAAAAAACGCAATGAAATCGGAATATTGTGATTTTTGTCAGTGTCTGTCCCTTCTGCATTTATAAGATATCCATCCAAATTTTCAATGCCGTAGCGAGTATCAGTACTGCCAAAATGACCTGTAACACTTTGGTATTAACTCTTTTTCCTGCCATTGCTCCTAAAGGAGAAGCAATTAAACTTGCTACAATCATAATGAATGCCGGATAGTAATCTACCTGCCCGGTGGTGATTTTTCCAACGGTTGAGCCAATAGAAGAAATGAATGTTATGGCAAGTGAAGAGGCAATAGTCATTCGTGTGGGAATCTTTAATACGACCAGCATAATGGGCACTAATAAGAATGCGCCAGCTGCCCCAACGATTCCCGCTCCGATACCCACAATTAAGGCGAGGGCTCCTGCAACCCATTTATTAAATGTCACTTCGTTCAAGGGAATATCATCAATCCCTTTTTTAGGGATGAACATCATAACAGCGGCAATCAAAGCAAGGATGCCGTAGGTAAAGTTTATTCCCCCTTCGGACATTAGTTTGGAGCCGTATCCTCCAATAAAGCTTCCAATTAAAATACTTGAACCCATATTGATAATTAGCTTTTTATTTAAGTATCCGCCTTTTCGGTAAGCCCAAACACCACCAATTGTCGCGAAAAACACCTGTATAGCACTTATTCCCGAGACTTCATGGGCGCTAAAAGAGACTAAACCAAATAACGGTGGTATATAAAGCAACATAGGGTACTTTATGATTGAACCACCTATACCTAACATCCCTGAAATATATGAACCTATAAAACCAATTAAAAAAATGGTTATAATAAATAAAAAATCCATCCGTGTTCCCCTCCTGGTAGCAAGTTAATATTCATATTGAGGTTAGGTCCCAAATAAAATAGCCCATTCCGTATAATTAACAATGAAGGGCCATTTTTTCTAGCATATTATTGCTGTATAACCAATAGGCTGACAAATCTTATAAGCAGCATTTTATTCAGTAAATAATAAATCGGCGCTATACATATAGTCATTGAAAGCCATATTTTTTGACAGCTTTATAAGGTTATGTTTATTGCGGATTTCGTTAAAGAAGTTAGCTGCTACTTCTAAGCAGGCATGATTATTTTTGCTACCGAAAAGGGTTTAGTGCTCTCAACGTACGCTTTTTAACGCTTTCGCTACGATTACATTGTCACTTTCTTTAAATAGGCAATAAAGGCGTCCATGCTTCTTTTAGGAAACCGAGACGGTAATTCTACTAACCATAAATCCCTAATTAGATCAATGCCAGAAATCGAAACTTGTTTCAAAACCCCTAATTCAAGTTCTCTCAAGACAGATAATTTCGGAATAATACCAATGCCTAAGCCCGCTTCTACGGCACTTTTGATGGATTGCGTGCTACTCAGTTCCATATAACTTCTAACTTTATCCAAGGTATTGTTTTCTTCTAATACTCTTTCTACAATCTTTCTGATACCTGCATTTTCTTCTCTCCAGATCATCTTTTCCTCAATCAATTCCTCTATTTCTATTTCATCTCTATCGCTCCATCTATGATCATTGGAGACAATCAAAATCAGTTGATCTTCCGCAAATTTTTCTATTTTAAAATCTTCATCATGTAGAAAGGCTCCTTCTACTAACGCAATGTCAATATCCCGACTTTCCAAACTGGATATGGTGCTGGGTGTATTTCCAATGGTTAATTTAAACTTAAGATTTTTATGTTCTTTTTGGAAGTCCCCTAGTATTCTGGGAAGCAGGTATTCACCAATTGTTAAACTTGCCCCTATATTTAACGTGCCTGCATCTTTATTGGCAATAGATTTTACAGCCTCTTCAGAGCGTTTATAGTTATCGATAATCTCTTTTGCATATGGATATAAAGTTGAACCGGCTTCAGTAAGCTTTAGTTTTCCAGCTTTTCTGTCAAACAGCGCAACTCCATAATGCTTTTCCAATTGACGAATTTGACTGGTTACAGCCGGTTGTGAGATGAAGCTAGTCCGGGCTGCCTGACTAATACTTCCTTCCTCAATCACACGGCAAAACATTATTAAACTTTCTTTCTTCATTAGTGTCACTCCCTAACCTTTTCCGTCCATGACGTGTCCCTTCTTATCATAACATGCTGGTTTATCCCATAGGAAAGCACCTGTTGCATGGTTAGGAATGCAACAGGTATGTAACTTTCAGAATTTTTTAAACGACTTCAGGTACAGCTTTTTCCTCTTTACTGTTATATACTTCTTCATCTAATTGTTTTGTGATTTTACTCGTTATTACCCCTGTCGTCATAGTTCCGCTGACATTTAGCGCCGTACGCGCCATGTCTATGAGCGGCTCTATTGAAATAAGTAGTCCTACAATCGCAACAGGCAAGTTCATCGTTGATAAGACAATCAGACCGGCAAATGTCGCTCCGCCACCGACGCCTGCAATGCCGAATGACCCAATCACTACAGTGACAAGTAACATGAGTATAAATGACGGTGTAAATGGATCAATTCCTACAGTGGGAGCGACCATAATCGCAAGCATTGCAGGGTAGATTCCCGCACATCCATTTTGTCCGATCGTTATTCCAAATGCGCCCGATATATCCGCGATCCCTTCAGAAACTCCCAAACTCTTCTTTTGTGTACTAACATTAATAGGCAATGTCCCCGCACTAGACCGAGATGAAAATGCAAATACAAGAACCGGCATGATTTTTTTAATATACGTTAATGGATTCAAACCTACCAATCTAATGAGCAACAAGTGAATTAAAAACATAACAGCTATCGCAAAATATGAGGCTAAAATAAACTTCCCTAGATTCCAAAAGGCGACTAAATCACTGGTGGCAGCTTTATTTGTCATTAATGCTAAAATCCCGTATGGCGTCAAACGCAAAACAAGTGTCACAACTCGCATCACAACTGTAAAAATCGCTTCGACAATTGACGCGAACATCTCTGCTTGTTTGGGTTCTTTTCTCTTTACACCCATGAATGCCATCCCGAGGATAGATGCAAAAATAACGACTGAGATGACTGATGTAGAACGCGCTTCTGTCAGGTCATAAAAAATGTTCATCGGCAGCATCGATACAACCTTTTCAGGTACTGACATCGCATTTAAATCATCTAACTTTTGCCCATGACTTTCTATCGCTACAGATTCTGCTTCTCCTTGTGTAATTTCCATTCCTTCTAAACCGAATATGCCAGCGGAGAATATTCCAACTGCAGCCGCAATTGCTACTGTTCCAGCAAGCATCCCAATCACTAACCCGCCAATTTTACCAAAATCATTGGCCAATTTGGATTTAGTAAAGGCGGATAAAATCGCAAAGAAAACTAATGGGATCACAAGCATTCTTAACAATGATATAAATCCGTTTCCAACGATATTGATCCATTCGGCAGATTCAGAGATAATAAATGATGTTTGGCCATAGATAAACTGTATGGCTAGTCCATAGATAATCCCAACAACTAACGCTAGCATGACACGTTTAGAAAACGATACAAATTTCTTTTGCATGTAGAACAATGCAGCACAAAGGAGCACAAATATCGTGATGATCAAAGAAATGTGGAATGCTTCCATTAACGTACCTCCTCTGCATTCTTAGCTAAATTTTCTTTCACAGCCCTTTCTACTCTTCGCAAGCCGTCTTCTAAAACATGCCTTGGACAAGCCATGTTAACTCTTGTAAAACCTTCGCCTCCTAAACCAAATGTATAACCTTCATCAAATGCCACCTTGGCGTTTTTACGGAAGAAGTCCTCAAGCTCTTTTGCATCCAATCCAAGAGCTCTGCAGTCTAACCAAGCAAGATATGTCCCCTCAGGCGGGATCACTTTAATTTCCTTTAAATTCGTTTCAATAAATGTTGTTAAAAAGGTAAGATTGCCTTCCAAGTAATCCAAAAATTGATCTAACCACTCTTCTCCGTATTTATAAGCGTTTTCAGCTGCAGTCACACCAAAAGTATTGGATAATCCTAAATACATTATGTCAATAATTTTCGTAAACGAATCCCGTAACTCTTTATTTGGAATAATAATATTAGCCATTTGAACACCTGCAAGATTGAACGTTTTACTTGGAGCCGTGCACGTTATGGAATGGTCCGAAAACTCTTCTGAAATGCTAGCAAAAGGCGTATGGGTATGACCTTTATAAACAATATCAAAATGAGCTTCATCAGAAATGACTAGCACATTATTTTTCAAGCATATTTCCCCCAGTCTCGTCAATTCTTCTTTAGACCAAACCCGACCAGCCGGATTATGAGGGTTACATAAAATAATCATCTTAACATCTTCGTCCCTTGCGACTTCCTCCAAGTTTTCATAATCCATCCCATATCTCTCATTTTCATACTTTAGTGGATTTAACACGATATCACGATTATTTTTTTCGATTACTTCCATGAATGGCGTATAAACAGGGGTTTGTATAATAACTTTATCTCCTTCATTTGTGAAGGATTGAATTGCAATACTTAACGCTGGCATAATCCCCGGCGTACAGCGGATCCATCGTTTCTGAATGTCCCATTTATGACGTCTTTGCACCCAGTCTATAAATGCCTGGAAGTAATCATTAGACCTTGATGTATAGCCAAACACTCCATGTTCAGCTCTCTCCTTCAACGCCTCTACGACAGGTTTTGGGGACACAAAATCCATATCCGCTATCCACATTGGAAGAATATCCTTATCACCAAATAACTTCTCTGCGTGGTCCCATTTGACCGAATCCGTATTGTACCGACTAATGACTTCATCAAAGTTATACTTCACTATAACGACCTCCGATTTATAATTTCATTACTGATATTATCTACTCGTTTCCTATAAGAGACGTTGGATCCAAATGAACAATTGGCCTGTTTGATTACTTTATTACTGGAGCTTGTTTATTAGTTTCCTTCAACCAAGCTAAATAGCCGCCTTTTACATTCATCACGTCTTTATAGCCATGAGCCTGCAGCAAGCTTGAGGCTATTGCTGATCGGGCACCAGACTTACAATGTACAAGATACGTCTTTCCTTTTGGCAAATCATCGAGCTGCTTTGTTAGCAAATTAAGGGGCATGTGTTCGGCCCCTTCAATTCTGCCTTCCGTCCACTCTGATTCATTGCGAACATCAACCAGATGATACTGATCATCGAGCAAGTATTCCTGTACTTGTTTGACATCTACTTCTCCGTAACTTTCCAACTGTTTGTCATCAGCCAGAACGTCAAACGGTTCAATGAAACCGACAATACGATCTAAACCTATTGAAGATAAACTCTCCTTGATCGCATTCAGTTTGCTTTCCTCTGCGATTAGTATAATTTCTGAATTGTAGTCAATTAACTCTCCTGCCCAATTTGTAAAAGATTGATTAAATGGGATGTTGATTGTCCCTTCCAAATGACCTTTTGCAAATTCTGCAGCTCTTCTTGTGTCTACTAAAACTGCATTCGCATCATGACCTTCCAATTCCTTTACAGTACGGATTTTATTAGTCTTCCCTTCACTGACTAGCGGCGGTCCCATCTTGTTAAACTTTTTCATCATTGCAAAATAGTTAGGAGGAGTAGATTGCCCCGTTAATAAAGTCTTGATAAAGTTTTCTTGATCTTCTTCCCGTAAAGCCCAATTGTTTAATTTCTCATAACCAACTGTAGACATAGGAACTGCTCCAAGTGCTTTACCACAAGCACTTCCTGCACCATGCCCCGGCCAAACTTGCAGATAATCAGGCAATTGCTTAAACTTCTGCAGCGATTGGAACATCTGGCTTGCTCCAAGCTCCGCAGAACCAATCACTCCAACAGCCTTCTCCAATAAATCAGGCCTGCCAATATCTCCGACAAATACGAAATCACCTGTGAAAATGCCCATGGGTTGGGAAGAACCACCGCCCTTATCCGTCAAAACAAATGAAATACTTTCTGGTGTATGTCCGGCAGTATGCATCACAGTGAATTCAATTTGACCTATCATAAATGTGCTGCCATCTTTCAACAAGACATAATCAATATCTTCCAGCTGATTGTATTCCCACTGTTCGTCGCCTTCATCCGAAACGTACAAAGTGGCATCACAATGTTGCGCAATCTCCCGAGACCCAGAAACGAAGTCTGCATGAATGTGAGTTTCAGCTGCTGCAATTATTTTCAGTCCCTTCTTCCTCGCCATCCCTAAATAGGGTTCAATGCTACGAGCCGGGTCAATTACAATGGCTTCTCCTGTCTGCTGACAACCAACCAAATACGACATTTGAGCTAAACTCTCATCAAAAAATGAACGAAAAAACATATTAATCCCTCCAACTATTTGTTTTGAAAGCGTTTTCAACAAGGGCTGTTAAATGAATTAAGAAGGCTGTTCCTTCCCCTCTCCTTCCAAGCTGTTTTAAGTATTCAATTAACTTTTTCTAGCATATCGCATTTCAAGTTTTTTGAACAATCGAATTATTTTATAAGGTATAAATTAAAAGTAGAGTCGTTGTGAAACATGGTTGTATCCTAGTTTTAGGCAGAGGTAAGTATTCTTCCACTGTCGGTATTAAGATTAAAAAACAACCCAATAAATTGGGATCCGACGAAGAATTCTCTTCTGACAAGAGAGATCTTCTATCCGTAGCCGCACAGCCAGAAAACGATAAAATTCACCTCGGTTTTACTGGGTGTAAGGTTCGGCATGTTGTAAAGCCTCCCAACATAAGATGGAACAATACGTAAACTATTTTAGTCACCGTAAAAGAAAGAACTACCCTTTCAGGAGGAGAGATTTCAGATGAAATTCAGCTATATTTCGCATCTTCATTGCCCTAAATGTCAAAAACGTTTCAGCGCAGGAGGAAAACACCAGCTATGTGAATGCGGTTCCCCATTACTAGTGAATTATGATTTGAAAGAGATAGGCAAGGTATTAAAACCGAAAGATTTACTTACGAGGAATACTGATTTATGGCGCTACCATGAGTTGCTGCCTGTACAAAACAAAGAAAATGTTGTCACTCTTGGTGAAGGAATGACCCCCCTTCTGCCGATGAAACAGATTGGTGCAGATATGGACATCTCAAACCTGCTTATGAAAGATGAAGGCATTATTCCCACTGGAACCTTTAAGGCTCGCGGAGCTGCAGTAGGAGTATCAATGGCGAAAGAATTAGGCATCCAAGAGTTAGCGATGCCGACCAACGGAAATGCGGGAGCCTCGTGGGCACTTTATGCCGCCAGAGGAGGAATTAATTCAACCATCGTCATGCCGGTAGATGCACCAAAAATCACAAGAAATGAATGTGCAATCGCCGGGGCGGATCTTCATTTAGTGAATGGATTAATTAGCGATGCAGGGAAAATAATTTCTCAAACAGTGAAGGAGTATGCGTTATTCGATGTTTCCACCCTGAAAGAACCGTATAGAATCGAAGGAAAGAAGACAATGGGCTATGAAATAGCAGAACAGCTGGGCTGGAAAGTACCAGATGTAATTCTATACCCTACCGGCGGCGGTGTTGGATTAATTGGAATTTATAAAGCGTTAAAAGAACTTCAAACCCTCGGTTGGATTGCTGAAGATAAGTTGCCCAGATTGGTAGCCGTTCAAGCTGAGGGATGCGCTCCGATAGTGAAAGCCTGGAAAGAAAACAAAATGGAATCAGAGTTCTGGGTTGATTCCGAAACAATTGCTTTTGGAGTGAATGTTCCTAAAGCTTTAGGGGACTTTTTAGTGCTTCAATCGCTGTATGAAACAAATGGATGCGCAATCGCGATCGACGATGAAACAATTTTAGAAGAACAACGAAAAATTGCGCGTATGGAAGGGACTTTTATTTGTCCGGAAGGAGCTTCCACATTTTCAGCCGCACGCAGATTACGTGAAGAGAATTGGATTAAAGCGAATGAAGTGGTCATCGCTTTAAATACAGGAGCTGGATTAAAATATCCCGACACGTCTAGTTTTGAAACACCCGTTATGGAGCCTGGTGAATCTCTGACTAAGAATGTCTCTAATAATACATTCCGAGAAGGGAGGTGAGCTAAATGACTTGATTTCTATAAGAAAGCGATTTTTATCAATCCGTCAACGTTAAAGAAAGCCAAGTTAATTGGAACCAGTAAGCAAGCGACAATCAGTTTCGAAAGCGCTCACAACTACTTGAAAAGGAGAGAGAAATGTGAGATTAAAAGGGAATTTAATGGCGCAGATTTTCATTGCTTTTGGGATTGCAATTATTTTAGGGGTTATCTTCGGTCCGTCCATTGAGGTAATAAAGCCACTCGGGGACTTATTTCTACGATTAATTAAATTCATCATTGCCCCGCTTATCCTCGCTTCTTTAGTTGTCGGTGTTGCAAGTACGGGAGATCCAAAGCAGTTAGGAAGAATAGGAGTTAAAACCGTCTCTTATTATTTAGTGACCAGCGCCATAGCGGTTGCCATCGGATTAGCATTCGCCTACCTCATTTCGCCTGGCAAAGGGGTAAATATCAGTGTTCCTGAAGCAGCTGCACAAGTGAATGAAACAGATGGAGTAATTGCTACTTTACTAAACATCATACCGGAGAATTCTTTTACTGCTCTTTCTTCAGGCAACATTTTACAGATTATATTTTTTGCAATCTTCGTCGGCCTGGCCATCACGCTAGTAGGAAAAAAAGCAAAGCCCGTCTATCAATTTTTTGAAGGCTTTGCTGAAATCATGTATAAAATTACCGGCATCGTCATGTGGTTCGCGCCAATCGGAATTTTAGGATTAGTTGCACCAGTAGTCGGTGAATATGGATTAAGTGTTTTAATGCCATTATTAAAAGTCATTCTAACTGTTGCCATTGCATGCTTTATACATGTTCTATTTGTTTATTCGATGGCAGTAAAAAAGTTCGCCAAGATGAGCCCGATGAAATTTTTCAAAGGAATGGCTCCTGCTTCTATTGTGGCTTTCAGTACATGCAGCAGTGCCGGAACATTGCCTGTGACGATAAAAAATACTCAAGATAATTTAGGTGTGCCGAAGAAAATCAGCAGCTTCGTCCTTCCGCTCGGAGCTACGATCAATATGGACGGAACAGCTATCTACCAAGGGGTGGCAGTCGTTTTCATCGCCCAATTCTATGGATTGGAATTGTCGTTAATACAACTTCTAATGGTTGTACTGACTGCTGTGTTAGCATCAATCGGTGCAGCAGGAGTTCCAGGCGCCGGTGTCATCATGCTTGCCATGGTACTAAGCTCCGTCAACATTCCATTAGAGGGAATCGCCCTGATTGCTGGAATTGATCGGATTCTTGATATGTTCCGGACAACTGTGAACATTCTAGGCGATGCCTCCGCTTCCGTCGTCGTTGCCGCCACTGAGGATGGATTATGGTCTGATGACGTGAACGAGCCACAAGAAAATGAGCTGGAAGTTTCAAAATAAAATCATCTTGAATTCAAGGGCTGTCCTGAACTTCCAGGTACAGCCCTTTTCCCGTGTTACCAAGCTGGTAAAGCGAAGGAACGCACCAAAGTCTCATCACACCGAACCAAACCGGCCGCGCACCGCACATTCCCTTCCCTACCATACTTTTCGCTTCACAATTCTCTTCGCAACGCATCAATCACATCAATCCTCGTAGCCTTTCTCGCTGGTCTCCAGCCCGAGACGATTGCCACCGTTAGGCTGATGGCTGACGCTATGACGACGAGCTGCCATGGGATCACTGAGAATGTGACATTTAGTTCAGCAAAATCTTCTTCACCGATAGCCGCTCCTACAATAATTGGCAATAGCCAGTTTGAAACCAAGCTGACGGCATAGGAAATGATGATCGCCAGTACAGTCCCGACAACACCGATCCAAGCACTTTCCATCAAAAAGAGTCGCTGGATGAGTTTCGGCTGGGCACCGATCGCCTTCATAACGCCGATTTCCCGCGTCCGTTCCGTCACCGCCATCGTCATTGTGTTGAATATCCCGATTGATGAAATCAATATGGCAATTGTACCGACGAAAACGAGACCTGCTTTTAACGCAAGGAAAAACACATCGATTTGGTCCAGTTCTTCTGAAATGGAATAGACATTATAGCCTTGGTCCTTCAGTTCACTCGTGACAGACTTTACGTTTTCCAAAACATCCGCGTAGACATACAGCATGCTGGAGAATAGTGGATCTGTCACCTCTTCCTTCTTATCTTGCTTATAGATTTTTTCAAGCTCTGGAATCAATGCGGCATCTGCATAAATTTTATTGTCCACTAACCAGTCTTTCGATGGTTTTTTGGCGACACCAACAATTGTCAACTCGGTTTTATCATCATATAGTTCGCCCGTACCGTAATCTCCTAGTTGATATGTAAACGTCTTTCCGATCAACTCTCCTTTATACGAAGGGATTTCCGGCTCTTCCTCTGACCCTTCAGGAAGTGCTTCAGCTAGCTTTTCAGCAGCTGATTCGTCTATTAAACTTTCAGCGAATCCATTCCCTACTACAACCTCGTAGGTACTTTCCGGTAGCCGCCCTTCCGCTAAGGCGAATCCAACTTTCGCCTCTTCCTTGAAGTCCGTAACTAGTAAATTTCCATGCGTTGTATACTTCCCGAGCGATGCTTGCTGCATTGCATTCGCTCCCTGATGCATCACAACTGCTTTAACATGGTCGATCCCTTTCATTTCTTCTGCTTCCTCTGCTCCTAGGTCATCGGAATACACTTCAATCTGCGTAACCAAGCGATTTTCCAACATAAGACTACGCATTGTATCATGAATCCCGAAGCCGACAGATGCCAGAACGATAAGAAAAGCAGTACCCATCGTAGCGGCAAGGACAGTCATGAAAACGCGCAATTTATTTTTCTTAATATGTTGGCGAATGAAATCAATCTGATCTTTAAACTGCATTCGGAACACCTTCTTCCGTCAAAATCCCGTCATGCATCCGATACATGCGATCCGCTCTTTGAGCCACTTCATCATCGTGTGTAATGATGACAAACGTGATATCACGCGTGTCGTTAAGTGTTTGGATGAGCTCCAAAACTTCCTGCTCTGTCTCGGAATCCAAACTGCCTGTTGGTTCATCAGCAAAAATGATCGGCGGATCGGTAATCAATGCTCGAGCAATACTGACACGCTGTTGCTGACCTCCCGACAACTCATTCGGATAATGATCTTGTACGGATTGCAGTCCAACATGCTTCATTAACTGCTGAACTTTGTCTTTACGCTGATGACGGTTCATTCCCTTTAATTTCAGCGGTAATTCAACATTCTCGAATGCCGTTAAACCAGGCATGAGCTGGAAATTTTGAAAAATGAAGCCGTAATTTTCAAGTCGAAACTGTGCACTTTGCTGTTCATTAAACACAGAAGTAACCGTATCCTTCACTACTATTTCTCCGCTGTCCGGCTTTAAAAAACCTGCCAATATATGAAGCAGCGTCGATTTGCCTGAGCCGCTTCGTCCGACAATCGAGACAATTTCACCTTGTTTCACCGAAAATGAAATATTTTTCAGCACTGGCACATTGCTTTCCTTGCCTTTTCTACCGATTAAAAATGAATGGTTTATATCTTGTACTGTAATCAACATTCTTTCCTCCCATAACTGTACTGCTTTCTAGTATATAAATAGCTTCTTAAGGAACCATAAGGATGTTTCTTAAGATTTTCTGAAGTTCTGCATCAATTACGCTTCGGCGTAATTGCGTACAGATTTTTAATTGTGCTTAGGCCCGCGTGAAGCAGGTCAGTTAACCTTTGCCACAGGATGTGGTGATCTTAGCCTGTGTACTTCTATTGTTCAGCGAGCGTTTGAACACCCACAGAACAGGGAATTGGATCATATTCATCTCACCACCCACCTATAGAAGTAAGGCTCTTCTGCTGAATAAATATAAATGCCAAAATTCTACACGATTCGCTATCTTTTTATACAAATATTTTGGTATGATGAGTAAATCAAATGCGCTAAGGTGTATTTAACCTGAAATTCCTTTCACCACTTTCACAAGCTAGAGTCCCTCGCTAAATTTAGTTACACAATCGATTCCAACAATAGATGGAGGAAAATACATGTTAAGTCCACGAAAACCCGATCCGTTCTTCACTGCTTTATTGGATATTGCAAAACACGTACAAGAATCGTTGCACTATGCGGATGACTTCAAAGTCGAAACAATAGCTGATCTGAAAGAAGTCAGCATTCAAATGAAAGCCTATGAGACTGCTGGTGACACACTGATCCATGAGCTGATCACCAAGCTCAATACATCATTCATGACTCCGATCGAAAGAGAAGATATCTTGCAGCTAGCGATAAAAATGGATGATATTTTGGATGGAATTGAGCATTTCCTCGGTAATCTGGAGATGTTTTCACTTATTGAAATTGATGAATACATGCAGAAGTTCATGAGCAATATTGTCAAAAGCACAGACGAAATCGTCAAAGCGATGGAACTTCTGACGAAGAAGAAGCTCGTCGAAATGCGGACGCATGCCGTGCAGATCAAAGAATATGAACGCGTGTGTGATGACGTGCTTCGGACGTCCATCAAACAATTATTCATTCGAGAAAAAGACCCTATCCGAATTATTCAATTGAAGGATCTGTACGAATTGCTCGAAGAAGTCGCAGATTATTGCCAAGATGTAGCGAACACTATTGAAACGATCATAATGCGAAACGCGTGAGGAGTAATAGTTAATGGATATGATTCTCATATTAACCATTCTCGTTGTTGTATTTGCTTTAGCATTCGACTTCATCAATGGTTTTCACGATACAGCAAATGCCATTGCTACTTCTGTCTCTACCCGTGCATTGAAACCACGGACTGCGATCTTGATGGCGGCAGCAATGAACTTTGTCGGGGCACTGACTTTTACAGGAGTAGCCAAAACCATTACGAAAGATATCGTAGACCCCTTTTTATTGGAAAATGGTTCCCTTGTCATTCTGGCGGCTCTCGTTTCCGCCATCATCTGGAACTTGGTGACTTGGTATTTCGGAATACCCTCCAGTTCTTCCCATGCCTTGATCGGCTCCATTGCAGGCGCCGCCATTGCAGCAGCCGGCTTTGGTATTCTGAACTACAGTGGATTCATCAAGATTATCCAAGCGCTCATTCTTTCCCCGGTCATTGCATTAGTCGGTGGTTTTATCGTCATGACGATACTGCGGGCTTTGTTGAAGAACCGTAATTTATTCAAAGCAAATAAACGAATTCGCTATATGCAAATCGGGACCGCCGCGATCCAATCGTTCACGCACGGTACGAATGATGCGCAAAAAGCGATGGGGATCATCACGATGGCACTCATTGCGGCCGAACTGCAAACATCAGATGACATCCAGCTCTGGGTACGGATTGCTGCGGCCACTTCGATGGGAATCGGAACATCTATTGGCGGCTATAAAATTATCAAGACGGTCGGCGGTAAAATCATGAAAATCCGGCCGATTCACGGAATTGCGGCAGATTTGAACTCAGCTGCGATCATTTTTGGAGCTACACTCCTTCACCTGCCTGTCAGCACGACGCACGTCATCTCCTCATCCATCATGGGGGTTGGGTCTGCACAGCGCTTGAAAGGTGTAAAATGGGGAGTCGCCCAAACAATCGTTTTGACATGGGTCATCACCATGCCGATCTCCGCAGTCGTCGCGGCCATTGTTTATAAAACATTAGCGCTTTTCTTATAAGTAAACTTTTAACTTGCAATGTCTGATATTTCCTGTTATGATAAAGAAGAATTATTTTTGTTCGACGTTGGTCTACGATTTCATCTCGACCGTTTTCAAGAATTGAGCAAGGATAGTAATACAATGTGTACACAACTGTACACGAGGAGGAAACAAACATGGAACAAGGTAAAGTAAAATGGTTTAACGCAGAAAAAGGTTATGGCTTCATCGAACGTGAAGATGGCGACGATGTATTCGTACACTTCTCCGCTATCCAAGGCGACGGGTTCAAAACTCTTGAAGAAGGTCAAGACGTGTCTTTCGAAATCGAACAAGGACAACGCGGACTTCAAGCAACTAACGTTACTAAAAACTAATTTAACTTCACAAACCACTTCCTTTTAGGGAGTGGTTTTTTTGTGTTTCTCCAACTAATCACGCAAGACTTTCATGCAGTTCTTCGTTATGATAGTCATTGAACTTACAATCTCGGCTCGTATCGATCATTACATAGATTGGTTTGAACAGATAGGAGGAATTATCGTGCATAGCTTTGCAAAGTTCGTGACGAAGTCCTATAAATGGATTCTCGCCTTTTGGGTTTTACTGTTTGGCGTAATGACCTACTTCGCCATCCAACTGCCCGGTTTACTCGCGGGTGATGGTTTCAGAGTAGACGGTGAACATGAAAAAGTTATGAAGATTGTCTCAGAGGACTTTGGGTTGCCTGCGGAGACGTTGTTTTTAGTTTTTGACGAAAAGTCCGATGAAGATATCAAATCCACTCTTTCAAAGCTGGACACACTTGACATTAAATCTGAAATTGTCTCTCCTTTGGACGAAAAGGATCAGTATTCAGAAGGGCTTTCCTACGCGATGCTGCAATTTAAGAAAGAACCCGAAGATATGCCGCAAGTGGTGGACGATATTCGAGAATCATTCGAAGGCGAAAAAGGAATTACGTTAACCGGCGGAGGCGCGTTTGAACACGATATCAACAAAGCAAGTCAGCGTGACTTAATGACTGCCGAGGCCATTGGATTGCCGATTGCCATTATCGTCTTGCTGTTTGCATTCGGGACGGTCGTTGCTTCTGTCGTTCCTTTATTGGTTGGGATCGGAACGGTCGTTTCTTCGCTTGGTGTGCTCGCACTACTTGGCAATCAAGTCGATTTGTCTATTTTTGTGCTGAATATCGTGCCGATGCTCGGTCTCGCGCTCAGTATTGATTTTGCTTTATTGTTCATTAGCCGTTATCGGGAAGAGTTGAAGAAGCGGAGCTTTTCCGATTCCTTGATCATGACGATTCGGACCGCAGGACGTTCGATTATCTTCTCTGCCGTCTGTGTGTTCATCGGACTTGGTGCAATGTTGCTCATTAAAGTCGATATCTTTGAAAATATCGCTCTTGGCGGGATGATCGTTGTCGGCATGGCGGTCGTTGCTTCGCTCACTTTATTACCTTCTGTACTATTGATGCTTGGTGATCGTATCCATAAAGGACGATTGCTGAAGGATCGCGGTGAAGAAGCAAACGGTTGGCGCAAATTTGCGAATGCAGTGATTAAACGACCTGTGTCGATTGCAATTGTCGCCTTTGTTCTATTGGCGATCGCGTTAATTCCTGTGCGCAATATGGAGCTTACGATTCCGCAGATTGATTCGTTGCCGGAATCATTCGATACACGCCTGGCGTTTGAACAGATACAAGAAACATTTGGCTTGGATAATGAAAGTACAGTTTTCTTGTTGGCTGAGCGTTCTGGCGGCTGGGAGAATTCAGACGGACTGGCTGACTTGAAGAAACTCGAAGAACAAGTGACGGAAGACCCTCTAGTCCAAGATGTTTCAACGATTTTCACGGTAAGCGGCATCGAAACCCCCGATCAATGGGAGCAGTCGATGATGGCACCGGGGATGGACGAACAGCTGAATCCTGTCATGAAAAGTTTTATAGACGGCAACAGATTGCTCGTTCCTGTTACGCTGAATGCTTCCGGCAGTTCCAATGAAGCACAAGATTGGGTTCGGAACTGGTCCGCTAAAGATACGCACTGGAACTTATTGATTGGCGGTGAGCCTCGTTTCAATCAGGAGATCTTCGATGAAATCGCAGATCATATCGTCTATGTGTTGCTCATCATTGTAGTTTCAACATTCTTCATCTTGATGTTCGCTTTCCGTTCCTTAATCATCCCAATCAAAGCGATTTTGATGAATATTCTAGGGTTGTCCGCTACGTTCGGAATACTCGTGTATATTTTCCAGTACGGCCATTTCGGCTTGCACCCTGGAACGGTCGCGCTCATTATTCCGGTCATCGTCTTTAGCTTAGTGTTTGGGTTGAGCATGGACTATGAAGTATTCTTAATTTCGCGGATGCAGGAAGAGTTCTCTTATTCATTTGATAACGATAAATCGACTGTAGAAGGACTCGCAACAACGAGTAAAGTCATTACGTCAGCTGCACTCATCATGATCGTTTTGACTGGAGCTTTCGCCTTTACGGATGTCATGCCAGTGAAACAGATCGGTGTCGGAATCGCCATTGCAGTAGCGATCGATGCGACAATCATCCGATTGTTGCTCGTACCGAGTCTAATGAAGCTGTTCGGCAAATGGAATTGGTGGTTGCCGTTTGGCAAAGGATTATATCGTTCCCACGGTCAGAACCGACATGCAGGCAAGTAAACTAATTGGGTAATCAGAAAATAACTAGGGAGGAAGGTTAAAGATGGCCTTTCTCCCTTCTTCATAAGGTGCTATTCGCTAATTTTATCACATGGGATTGAATACTAATCCAAGACATACCTTAGCCGATAACAATCATTGTAAACAAGAGAAGAATAATTTAAAAAGTAGTAATGGCAAAAAATAAAGAATTTTAATATTACTAATGGAGGAATGTGTTGTGAAATCTATAAAGGTTTATCATTACGATGCGTTTAGTAAGGAGCCTAATAAAGGGAATCCTGCGGGAGTAGTATTAAACGGGGATGAATTGACGGATGCTCAAATGCAAGAAATTGCTTTCAAAGTGGGGTTTAATGAGACAGCATTTCCGGTTAAATCGGAAGTTGCTGACTTTAGAATACGTTTTTTTACACCCGGACACGAAATGAACTTATGTGGTCACGCGACAATGGCAACTGTTTATTCATTAATATCAAAAGGTTTATTAGATGAAAAAACGAATTTTACAATTGAAACAAATGCAGGAATTTTACCAATAAACGTTAAATTATCTACGGAAGGTGAAACTTTTATAACAATGAAACAAGCCTCTCCCCTATTTAATGAATTCAACGGTTCCAGAGAAGATTTAGCTAGTTCAATAGGATTAAATGAATCAGATATCGATGGAGACTTACCTATCCTATATGGCAGCACAGGTAATTGGACGCTATTAATTCCAATAAAACATCTTGAGGCATTTAAACGAATGAAACCAAATAATAATGTTTTTCCTGCTATCTTAAAAGAAATACCAAAATCCTCTGTTCATCCATTTTGTACGGAAGCATATGACTCTGATGCTGATATGCATGCTCGACATTTCTCCTCGCCGTTTTCAGGTACTGTGGAGGACGCAGTAACAGGCACTGCTTCGGGGGTAATGGGTGCATTTTTTGCCAAATACATAAAAAGCGACAGATTTGAAGAATCCCTAAATATTATAGTAGAACAAGGTCATGAAATTGAAAAAGACGGCAGGGTCATGGTGAATGTTACGAAAAACAATGAGTCCTACGATATTGAAATAACAGGAAACGCAGTGTATGTTAAAGAATTTGATGTTTATTTAGAAGATAAATAAAGTAGGGCACACGTGTAATTGATAAAAGCCTGCTATCTTGCATTACATTGAGACAGCAGGCTTCATCTATACTTAAAAATCCACAATATAAACCTGTGGAAGGATAAACTAGGGCCCTCCTACTCCAATCGGTTCTTTCATTTCATTCGCGAACTTGCCGGCCGGACTTATCCATTACATATCCAACCAAGGCAGCAACAAACGCAGGCAAGACCCAGCCCAGCCCTCGTTCAAAGAATGGGGCTACTCCCAGCAAACTAGTTAAGACGTCAAGTTTAAAACCGAGACTGATCAATACTTGGTATAACGCATAAATTGAGGTCACGATTACCGAAAGCCGGTACATCATCTTGCCTCCACCCGCAAAATGCTGAAATAAAGAAAGTATAACCAAGACTATAGCAATCGGATAAATAAACACCAATAAAGGCGTTGCCAATTCAAGAATTAAGTTTAATCCCAAATTAGACACGACCAAGCCGGTCAATACGAAAATAGCGACATATGCCTGGTAACTTAGCTTTGGATATATTTCATTAAAGAATCTCGAACAAGCGTTAATCAGACCGACACAAGTCGTCAGGCATGCCAATATTACAATTAAACCAAATAGAAAACCACCGCCGCTTGGGAACAATAAATTTGCAGCTTCGGTTAAGATTTCTGCACCATTTTCAAAACTGTTATTCTTCGGTATCACTCTGCCGATCCATCCTAGGGAGAAATAAACAATAGCCAGTCCAAGTCCAGCTATGAAAGCAGCTCCAAATGCACCTTTAACCAGTTCTGACTTGGATTTCGCACCTTTATCTTTCAAGGCATTGATCACAACAATTCCGAATGCCAAAGCGGCGACCGCGTCCATTGTAAAATATCCTTCCAAGAATCCTTTAACAAATGGAATTGATACATAATCCCCTTCTGGTGAAGAGGCGATGTTATCGAATTTAACAAAAGCCTGAACAACTAACACACCTAAAACTAGCAATAAAATAGGTGTTAAGAGCTGACCGATCCGATCAACGATTTTCTTAGGATTCAAGCTGATAAAATAAGTCAATACAAAAAATAACAAGGAGAACACAAGCAGCGGGAACCATCCTTGGGCATGAAAGACTTGTTTGAAACCCAGCTCGTACGCTACGTTGGAGGCTCTTGGTATACCATAAAAAGCCCCGATTGACATATAGATAATAATTGCAAAAACCATGCCAAACATACGATGTACTCGGCTTCCCATCGATAGTAATCCGTTATCAGACAAGGCAATTGCCATGATCGCCATGAATGGAAGCAGGACTCCCGTGATGAGAAAACCGGCAATCGCTGGTCCAAAATTGCTCCCCGATTCTAAACCAAGGAGTGGCGGAAAGATAAGATTTCCCGCCCCGAAAAATAAAGAAAAAAGCATAAACCCAGCAAAAAACACATTCTTCCTACTCAACTTAATCCACCTCGTATGTTGTCTTTGTTTATCATGATGCACCGCTCCTCTATTTTTCACATAAAAAAACCCGCCCCTAAATAGGGACGAGTTTATGCTCGCGATACCACCCATATTCCGCACGTTTCATTAAAAAGAAACAATCCGACTCTCAGTCAGCGTACTATCATACGCGCTCCATTTAACGGTGGAAAACCGTCAAAGTTTACTATTTTCAACTTTGCATCTCGGAGATGATTTTCGGATAAGATCTGCCCATCGACTTTCACCAAACGCCGACTCTCTGGAGAACAGGGTTCTTCTCTTACTCTTTCTCGTCACTGATTATTATGTATACATAATAACTTAGCAAAGAGTGATTAGAAAAGTCAATACATTTTAATATATTTGCAATTTTAGTAAAACAAAAATTTCTTTATATGGATAAGCATTTAAATACAAAACTATGAGAATCAAATGAAGTTATCCATAAATTAACAGACTCATTGGTATTTTTTGGCGATCAAAAATTCAACAAACGGCAAGATCACCATCGCTAAACCTAAAATACCTAATAGAAAAATATTCACTGTACCATTTACCATTTTATCGGCAGCCACGGCTATCAAAATAAAGAATACTAGAACAAAATAACTTACTTTTGAACTTTTCTCCATAATCATTTGCCCAAGCTCTTCCTCTGGCAATATTCCGTCTTTCTCTTCTTTATTCCCCCAAGTAATTGCAGAGAAAAACATCATCAACAACGCCCCGATTGTTATCACTTCATTGAACCCAAACTCTCTCTCGGTAATAAATTTAAAAATGGAATAGCCGACCACAATCAAAGTAGCAGTTCCAATTATAATGGCGCCTAATTTTCGAGTTTTCATTTTTCAATCTCCCCTTCACTCAAAAATAAATCATCGACTGTAACACCTAAAGTCTTCGCAAGATTAAAAGCTAATTGTAAGCTGGGATCATATTTGTTATTCTCAATTGCATTAATCGTTTGCCTGCTCACATTACATAGATCTGCTAAACCTCCTTGAGAAATCCCCTTTTTTTCACGATATTCTTTTATTTTATTTTCCATACAAACAGCACCCTTAATTTCTAGTTGGTGTAAAACTTATTTGACACCAGTATAAAATAAGATGTATAGTCTGTCAAACATCTTTTACACCTCATGCTTCGTAAAGGAAAATTAAATTCATGAATTCCACACAAGGTTCCAACAAAAAACAGCAGTACTCGGTTGATCACCGAGTACTGCTGTTTTTTTATTTTAATTGCCAGCCATATGTTCCTGGTTCTATATACGACTGGTTTTCGACCGATTGATGATTTTTTTGTGTTGGATTGTTTTTGAAGGTTGCTTGTACCATAAAATACACAGCCCCCACTACCACAATAACAAAAATAATTAGACCGATTGCAACTGTTTTACCTTTCATTTGATTTCACTCCTAGTGCCTTCATTTCGTTTTGACTGAAAAACCTTCTTCTTTCAGATAGCCGGCCGCTTCCGCGTAATCACCAAAGCCCTCTTCCAAGTTATAGCCATGATAGACGTTGAAAAAGTCATCTTCTTCGAGAAGTGTCAATGTCTGTCCTGCTGCATTTTGCCAAACTTCCTCAAGCATTTCTTCTTCGACCGCTTCTGTAGCCAGCCCTTCGATCGCTGCTTGGATTACTGTCCGCAATTCATCCGCAGAAAACTCCCGGATATTGACGAGGCCGCGTTCATCCGGCTCATATCCTTTGACATCCGCCACGTAGACGAAGCCATTTCCGTTCGGGTGCAAATGTTGCACGACGACCGTTTTATCAAAAAGTGACTCTTCATAATGATAGTTTAAACGCTTCATTGATACTTCTTTTTTCACAAGTTCGGGAAATCCCTCTATAATCTGTTGTTTCTCTTCAAATGTTAACATGCTTTTCCTTCTTTCTTCTTAAATTCTATCGTTATCTCGTTTTCCATTCGATAAACAGGACTAGTAATAACACGACTGCAAATGCGACTATATAAAACCAGGAAGGTACACTGCTTACACCGCCGAACATGCCATCCACCCCTTCCAGACTTTCCATTCTTTTTAGTATACCCTTTTTCCGACTTTCCTGGCGGATAAATTTCAACAATTCGATAGTTTCCGCTGTATTGCCACGATAGAAAAAGAGTACAATGAATGAGAGGAGTGGGTGTCACATGTTTAAACGCCTTTTTCAGTTACTATTTCTCATCGTAATTTTATACGCGGCCAAGCCGTTATGGGAAGGCCCTGTATCCAAATACGTGGACTTATCGTTTCTAGACCCGCTGGACGCACGTGTGGAAACGGTGCTCGATGAAGAATTGATTGGATCTGTGCTTGATTATACAAAACAATCGATTGCAAAAGTTGTCTCGTTCATTTCAAATAAAACCGCAGAATCACGGGTTCCTGATGAAGTTGCTCAACCAGCGCTTGAAACACCGACGCAAAGTTTGATATCCATACACAATATCGAAATTGGCATGCCGGAAGCCGAAGTGAAATCAAAGCTCGGTGAACCAATGCGCAAGTCGGTCAATGAATACGGTACCGAATGGCTGACCTTTCATCAGGATTATCAGAACTTTGTCATGCTGTCTTATGACATAAAGCGGCGTGTGAATGCGGTCTATACAAATGACCGGTTGATTTCTTCATCATTAGGAATCGAATACGGTGCAGCGAAAGCGGATGTCCGTGCTGTTAATGGAGAGCCGATCACCGAAATTCGCAAAGGCACGAATATCTATAAGCTGCAAGATGATGAAGGAATGGATATTTTCCATTCGGATGGCGTCTATATATACGTCTTTTATGATTTGCATCAAAACAATACAGTAACGGCCGTCCAGCTCATCTCGGACCAACTAGAGCAACGGAAAACCGCTTTGTATGCACCGCAGAACGATGCCATGCGTAAAGGTTTTGAAATCCAGCTCTTCGACTTAACGAATGCGGCGAGAGTGCGTCACGGCCGCTCGATCCTTACGTGGGACGACAAGGCAGCTGTGGCTGCACGTAAACATAGTATGGACATGGCTGTGCATGATTATTTCAGCCATGAAAATTTACACGGCGAATCCCCATTCGATCGGATGAAAAAAGACGGGGTGAAGTTCGTCAGTGCTGGGGAGAACCTTGCGTATGGCCAATCAAGCAGCATCTTTGCACATGAGGGACTGATGAACTCAAAAGGGCACCGGGATAATATATTGATTCGCGACTATCAGTTTTTAGGGATCGGCGTGGATTTCAATGACAAGGAACAGCCATATTATACGGAAAATTTCTTCGCTAAATGAGTGGGTTTCCTTTCATTACGCAGCATTATCTATTAAAATAGAAGGAAGGCCTACGAACTTTAGGGAGTCCTGACTAAGCATTAAAGGAGAATACGAATTGAAAAAACTTGCAGCATTTTTCTTGGCCGCGACGTTAATTTTGTCGCCGATCGGGAACATCGTTTTCCAAGACGAGATCACAGCGGAGGCACGTGGCTATAAATCCGGAAAGAAAAGCTTCAGCACACCGAATCGCGTGCAACCGAATAAAGCTGAAAAGAAACAAGATAATACGAACCAAAGCAACAACAAAGCAGCTGCCAGCAAAAAACCTGGTACGGGCGGCGGCTTGATGAAAGGCTTAATGCTCGGCGGATTGGCTGGTCTTTTATTCGGTAGCTTATTTGCGAATATGGGTATGCTCGGTTCAATCCTCGGATTGATGATTAATGTTCTAGCGATTGTCTTCATCATCTTCATGGTACGAAAGATTTTCGCGATCTTCAAAGAGAAGGAACGTAAGCGAAATGAGGAAATGAATCAATGGAACAACAGATAATTTATGAACAAGACGTGGCAAATGCCGTTTGTGTATTGATCGCGAAAGAAGCACGTGCGATGCCTGACGACGTGGAAGTGGAGTTGGCTTACGATGACGACGAAGGTTTCTCGGCAGAAGCAGAGCTCAACGGCAACGTACATCAGTTGAATACGACGCGACTCGTGGAAGCACTTCGTCTTTGGGTTGAACAGTATCTCGACATGGATCCGATGGCAGCCGGCATTCAGTTAAAGCTGGATGACGACGAAGGCATCATTGCGATTGTTCGATAATTTGTAGGCGCTCCTTTTATGCGGAGCGTCTTTTTTATTGCATAAAAATAAACGGCTCCCCGTCACTCAAGAGAAGCCGTTACCTTAAATTATTTTAACTGATTCATCGTGATTTCTGCACAAGCAATCGGTTTCCCCGAATCTCCTGCTGGATCTGTCTTATAATCGTCCGCACCTTCATGGATGACAAGCGCTGTTCCGTCATTATCAAGCAATGAATTCTCCTGCCCTTTTTCAAGAGTCACTTGATCGGTTGCCATCTGGGCATAGACCTCACCTTTTTCGTCGACCTCTAGATTACGTAAATCTCCAAGATGATACCCTTTTGGATTGTCGAAGCCATGCTCCTTGCCGGTCGGATTGAAGTGTCCGCCAGCTGACGCTTTAAAGTCAGGCGCCGTACAAACACCATGCTCGTGAATGTGGATACCATGCTCCCCCGGCGTCAGGCCAGATGCTTTCACCTCGATGGACACGCCGCCGTTATCTGCTGTCAATTTCGCCTCCCCAATCTCCTCGCCATCCGTGTTGATGATTGGCGTGATGATTTGAGGCTCTGACGTATCCCCTTGATTCACGGTAGCCTCATCTCCGCTCACCTGAACTTTTTCCTTAGTCCAACTACAGCCAGCTGTCAACAAAACAGCAGCCACTACTGCACCCGATAACTTCCACATAGTTGTTGCCTCCTTGTTCATGCTATTCACCATTCTTGCCAATTCACTGCGAACTATTCAATGTACTGGTATATTATCAATGAATATGGGTTTGGTGCGTTGCAGACGCTGGTTGGCATGGTCCATAGTATTCTCATCACTCTAATGAAAACAAAAAACTTCAAAGCAAGGTCGATCCCCTGCTTTGAAGCTTCATCTCAGTCTGTCAACAACGGATACACGCCATTCTCATCATGTGTCTCCGTTCCAACGAGCGGCGGGTTGAAAACGCAGATCAAACGCATGTCTTCCTGACCGCCCCTCAAGTAATGCTCATCATTTTCATTCAGTGCATACATCGTGCCATTTTTAATCGGATAAACCTTCCCATCCGCTGTCGTTTCTATCTCTCCATCTCCCGCCACGCAGTAGACTGCTTCCAAGTGGTTTTGATAATGGATATGTGTTTCTGTACCAGAATAAATAATCGTTTCGTGGAATGAAAAGCCCATATTGTCTTTCTGTAGCAAAAAACGGCGGCTTGCCCACGTTTTTGCTTTTGTTTCGTTTTCACTGCCAATAATTTCATCCAATGTACGTACAATCACTATAAATCCCCCTTAATTCTTAACGACATCTTCAATCGCTTCTTCTAAAATATCAAAACCTTGTTGGATTCCCTTTTCATCGATGATCAATGAACCGAGGAATTTGACGACCTCCCCTTCAGGCCCGGATGTCTCGATAATCAGGCCCTTTTCAAAAGCTTTTGCACAAATCTTATCTGCATAATCTTCCTTGCCCTCACCACAGACGATTCCCTGCATGAAACCGCGGCCGCGCGTCGTTGCTTTTAGCTGCGGATACTCTTCGACAATCGTCTCCATACGCTTTGTGATGAGCTTGGATTTTTCTTGTACCGATTTAGCGAATTCATCTGTTTCCCAATACGACAGCGCTTCTGTCGCTGCCAAAATCGCCAAGTTGTTGCCGCGGAATGTTCCGTTATGCTCAGCTGGACCAAACATATCGTATTGAGGTTTGATTAGTGTCAAGGCTAACGGCAGGCCATAGCCGCCGATGGATTTGGACAGGCAGACAATATCCGGTTTGACGCCGGCTGGTTCAAAGCTGAAGAACGTACCAGTTCGGCCGCACCCCGCTTGCACATCGTCAACGATCAGTAAGATATCGTAATTGCGGCAGAGACGTTCAATTTCGCGCAACCACTCGAAGCTTGCAGGATTGATGCCGCCTTCTCCTTGGACCGTTTCCAAAATCATTGCAGCCGGTAAATCTAATCCACTGCTCGCGTCAGCTAAATACTTTTTAAGGAAATTTAATGATTGACCTTCCTCCAAAAACGTATCGAATGGCATGGATGTCGTATTGTTCAACGGTACTCCAGCCCCGCCGCGGTTATATGAATTGCCTGTAACAGACAATGCACCAAGCGTCATGCCGTGAAAGCCATTCGTAAAGCTGATGATATTTTGGCGTCCTGTCACTTTGCGGGCGATCTTCAATGCGCTTTCCACTGTATTCGTCCCAGTAGGTCCAGGAAACATCACTTTATAGTCCATGTTTCTCGGCTTCAAGATCACTTCGTTAAATCGTTCAAGAAATTCTTTTCGGACCGTCGTCCCCATATCCAGACTATGTGCAATTCCGTCGTCTTGGATGTACTCGATCAACTTTTCCTTCATTTTGTCGTTGTTATGGCCGTAGTTCAAAGCACCGGCGCCGGCAAAGAAATCGATATATTCCTTGCCTTCCGTGTCCCACATCTTATAGCCTTTTGCTCGTTCGAATACTGTCGGGAAACTTCTGCTGTAACTTCTCACTTGCGACTCATGATTTTCAAAGACTTCCATTACCTTCTGACTTTTTGTCAGTACCATTGTTAATTAATTCCTCCGTAGTATTTCTGTATTTTCCGTGTCAAGTTGCGACAGTCGACCCCTTCTTCAGAATGGCCCAATGCGAAACAACTCTTCTGCTTCGTGTCCTTCCCTTGGAAATTGATCTTCCGTGTAGCCATCGGTGATTGTGCACTCAGTCTGTAAATCACGTGCCAAACCTTTGAAAAGCTTAGTTGACGGAATGTTAGATGGCGTTACAGTGGCTTCCAAGTACCGAATATTCCGACATGATTGGCTCTGCAAAATGGCTTGCAGCATGCGGGAAGCCAAACGTTGGCCGCGTGCTGATTCGTCGACCGCTACTTGCCAGATAAATAACGTATCTTGCGCTTTCGGCTGAATGAAACCCGATATAAAGCCTACTATTTTCCCGTGATCTTCCACTAAGATACTGGTGTCGCTGAATTGATCTGCCCACAGTAAATAACTGTACGAAGAATTCAAATCTAGGACTTGGGTATCTTTGACAAGTTTCCAAATTGACTTACCGTCATCTAGAGTGGGGGTGCGAAAGATGTAAGGATCATTCGGATCGTACCCTGCAATCGAATACATGTGAGGTTTCTGCAAACATTTTTCCTCCAAGTCTAGTCATTTGTCATAATAGACAAATGTTCATTCTCTGAAACTCTCTGGATGCATGTTTACTTCTTACCCGACAACGTGGTCACATCAAACTAAAGTCATTGAATCGTCATTATCGTGAGGTTTTTTTAATGACCGAGCACGAGTACTCGGCAGATTCTCTCTAAGGAATCTTGTGGATTTAGCAAGGATACTAACGTAGAAAAGCCAAATGGAGATTGGTGCTGGCTACTTGGGTGCTAACTTTCTGCCTTGCGGTATGAAGAGCAAAAAAGAGCGCCTTTACAAAAGCAGGGAGCTTTTGTTCATGAAAAACAGCTAATATTATCAATTATTCGCTGATATGAAAGACACTTTCATTATCTTGAATTTACTGCCATACGCATTCATCCAACCACGGTTCTTGTGTACAAAAACGTCGGTGAAGAAGCAAACAATGTGTCTCCTCTGACACTGGTTGCTATTATAGGAAACTATGAAAACGTTGTCAACAGTATATATATCATTTTATTTGTTTAATGAAAAAGTAAAGCGTCATCAAGTCAAACAGCGTATAGCCTCAGCACGAATTAAAAAAGCCGGAAACTTTTTTCGTTTCCGGCTTCATGTTATGAAAATAAAATCGTTTCCAACTCCATTGGTTCTACATACTTATCCCCTTGATAAACGCGCATATTCCCACCTGAAATTTCGTCGATCAACATGATGTTTCCTTCAGAATCACGTCCAAATTCCAGCTTAATATCATAGAGATCCAAACCTTTTTGTGTCATTTCAAACTTGACCAGTTCAGAGATTTTTTTCGTCAACTCTTCCAAGATATCGTATTCATCACGCGTTAGGATTCCTAGCTGGGCCAATGCGTCTTTCGAAATCGGCGGATCTTGTCGTTCATCGTCTTTTAATGTTACTTCCACGAAGGCATCGAGTGCCCGTCCTTCTTTACAATACTTACCATATCTCCGCAAGAAACTTCCGACTGCGCGAAATCGGCAAATTACTTCCAGACCGCTGCCGAAGACTGTTGCAGGCTTGACCGTCATTGTTACTTTATCTAAATCTGCATCGATATAATGTGTCGGCACTTGCTGCTCCGCCAATTTTTCGAAAAAATACTGCGTCATGCGAAGACCCGATTTCCCTGCACCTTCTATCGTTAATCCGACTGTATTGGCGCCAGGATCGAATACACCATCTTCCCCTGTCACATCATCCTTGAATTTTAATAGCACATGACCGTCTTCCAATTGATAAACATCTTTCGTTTTACCAGAATAAGTTAGTTTCATACGAACGATTCTCCTCATTTCGTAATTATTGTTCTACTTTTTAAGTATAATGCACTTTGCTCTGAAGAAAAAGGATAGATTACAGAAAACTTGATGGAGGTCAAGGTGCAAAATACAAATCCCCTCTATACTTAAGTTAACAAATACAAACGAAAAGGATGAGAACAATGAAAAAAGCAGTATTTCAAATGGAGCCATTCAGCTGTCCGTCATGTGTCAAGAAAATTGAAGGTGCCTTAGCCCGAGCAAATGGGGTTCAAAAAGTAAAAGTATTATTCCACTCAAACAAAGTACGCGTTGAGTTTGACGAAGCCATCGTAGCTGCGAATGACTTGCAAGAACTCATCGAAAAGCTCGGTTATCCAGTACTCAGCCTAAAAGTTGCTTAAAAAGGAGGAACTCACATGAATGCCAAACAAACGGTACGCGTCACTGCCATCTCTGCTATTCTCTTAGCAGCCGCGATCATCATGCATATTGCCGGGTGGCATGATGCACGCCAAATCACGTTGGTTACTTCTACTTTGATAGCCGGGACTCCAATCACGATCAAGTCTTTTAAAGCTATCCGGATGAAAGCGTTCAGCATAGAATTACTCGTCACGATTGCGGTTGTCGGTGCATTATTCATTGGAGAATATGTAGAATCTGCGGTCGTCACGTTTCTATTTTTATTCGGGGCGATGCTGGAAATACGAACAATGGAAAAGACTCGCTCTTCCCTGAAAGCTCTTACCGACTTAGCTCCACTAGAAGCACGCGTCATGCGTGATGGTGAAATATTGACCGTTTCAGTAGACAATGTTGAAATCGGCGATCAGGTCATCGTTCGATCAGGAGAAAAAGTTCCTGTGGATGGTCCAATTATTTCGGGGACCGCCACACTAAATGAAGCAGCTATCACAGGTGAATCGGTTCCCGCCAGCAAAATGCTGGATGATCAAGTATTCAGCGGTACACTAGTGGAACATGGTTATATAGAAGTGATTGCCGTAAGAGTTGGTAATGACACGACTTTCGCCCGCATTATTGAATTAGTGGAAGAAGCGCAGGAATCCAAATCGAAAACCGAAAAGTTTCTCGAGCGTTTTGCTACTATCTATACGCCTTCCATTGTGCTCTTGTCCGTGCTCGTTTATCTTTTAACACGGAACATCGAAATGACGTTAACTTTCCTCGTCATCGCTTGCCCTGGAGCCCTCGTCATTTCCGCACCGGTTTCGATCGTTGCAGGAATTGGCAACGGAGCCCGAAACGGTGTCTTGATAAAAGGCGGTGAAGTAATGGAACAGCTAGCGAAAATTGATACGATCGTCTTTGATAAAACAGGTACATTGACAAGAGGGCGACCTGAAGTAACTGATGTCTACGGATTAGGTATAGAGAAAGAAGAGTTACTGCGTCTCACAGCCGAAGCCGAAATGATTTCAGAACACCATCTAGGCCGGACTATCGTTAAAGAAGCGAAGAAACGTGCGATTCATTTGTCCAATCAACCGGAAGACGCTGAAGTGGTTAAAGGAAATGGAATAATGGCTACAGTAGAAGGAAAGCATCTCGCAGTTGGCAATCGCAAACTAATGGAAGACCAAAAGATCCCGATTCCTTCTGAAATGGAAGACTATGCATCACAACGTGAGAAAGCTGGAAATACGGCAATTTTCGTCAGTATTTCCCGGGAAATCACAGGAATCATCTCTGTCGCCGATCAAATTCGTCCGGAAGCTGCCGAAGCGTTGGCCAAATTGCGGAAAAATGGCATCAAGCAAATGATCATGCTGACAGGCGACAATCGACATACAGCCCAACTAGTTGGCGAACACCTTGGCCTTGACGAAATCTATGCGGAATTATTGCCTAAAGATAAAGTGGCGGCAGTTCAGAGTTTGAAAGAACAAGGTCACCGAGTTGCTATGGCAGGCGACGGAATCAACGATGCACCCGCCATAGCAACGGCGGATATTGGGCTCGCCATGGGAGAAGGCGGAACAGATATTTCAATGGAGACAGCGGACATCGTCTTGATGGCAGATCGGCTCGATCAATTCTCCCATGCCTATGCTTTAGCGAAAGCAACTGTACAGAACATGAAGCAGAATACCTTCTTTGCGGTCGGTACCGTATTCCTTCTGTTGCTCGGTGTATTACTCGGCAAAGTATTCCTCGCTTCCGGTATGCTCGTCCATGAAGTGAGCGTACTTCTGGTGATCCTGAACGCCATTCGATTAATACGTTATACTAACGACAAGCCATCGAATCAAAAACAAAGTGAGGTGATATCGGATGAACCAAGGATCACATTGTGACCTAAGCACGAACGATCTTCACCGTTCCTGCGTTTCGCTCGTCCCTCTTTTCAATCACTTGGATAAGCAGCAAATGGATAAAATCGTCGCGCTTGCACGCAGCATAAACTACCCTCGCGGTGAAATGATTTACCATAGCGGTGATCGCTCAGAAGGTTTATATATATTGCATAAAGGACGAGTCAAGGTCTATCGTCTATCGGAGAATGGCAAGGAACAACTCGTCCGTATCCTGAAACCAGGAGAATTCACAGGCGAGCTTTCCTTGTTCGACGCAAAGCCTCATGACGCATATGCGGAAACTTTGGAAGCCGTTGAACTGTGTATCATCCAACGGGACGAGATGCAGCAACTTTTGCAATCTCACCCTGCAATTTCATTGAGGATGCTTACGGAATTCTCTTCCCGACTCGCGGATACAGAGCTGCGAGCCGCCCGAATCGCCATGGAATCTGCTGAAACTCGACTTGCGTTGTATTTGGCGGATCTATCAGAGGAACAGCAACAATTGACCATCCGACTGCCGATGAGCCGAAAAGATCTAGCTTCCCATCTTGGCACGACACCCGAAACAATCAGTCGTAAATTAAGCGTATTCGAAGAACGGGGCTGGATACGCCAGACCGGTTCTAAGATTGTAGAGATTTTCGATTTAGATTCTTTATTACTCATATAATGGCTATATGAAATTCAGCAAGAGATGAAAATTTGACATCCCTCTTTTCTTTCAATCTGGTAAGTGCTATGCTGTAAGTGAATATCATAATCTTTTGACCATTAGGGGAATCCTTCACAAGGACTGAGAAAAGAGTGCGACTCTGAAACCCTTATCACCTGAACAGGTTCGTACCTGCGGAGGGAAGTGGCAAGTCGTTTTGGCGTACTCTCATACATGCCGACACATCCAACCACTTTCCGATTCGGGAAGTGGTTTTTTCATTTGGAGGTGAACTGGAAATGAAATTGGTCGGTGTCACGGATGATTGTCATTCTGTTGATGAACTGCTGCTCAAGTTGCTGGAGACGGAGCCTTATATCGATGAATTTATCTTACGTGAAAAGTCGAAGACGGATGTACAGCTGATCGAATTGATTTCACGTCTCTCTACTAGAGGGTTTCCATTGGATAAAATAATTGTACACGCACGGCCCAGCCTCGCAAACTCGCTGTCCATAGCCTGTCAGCTGACAGGCTATGGAATGTCGGTGAAGGAAGCACGTACCACTTTTCCGTCGCTGAGATTAGGATCTTCCATCCATTCATTGGAAGAGGCACGAGAAGCACAAGCTGCTGGAGCAGACTGGCTATTGTATGGACATATTTATCTGACATCATCCAAAAAAGGCTTGGCTCCGCGGGGTACGGATGAGCTTTTTGAGATTGCATTATCATGCACGATTCCCGTCTATGCAATCGGTGGAATTCGGCCAGTTCATCTGCCGTTTTTTAAAAGACACGGCGTCAGAGGTGCAGCAATCCTGTCCCCCATCAGCAGTCAAGACGCAGTGAGCGCAGTTAGAGATTATGCACGTGCAAGAGATTCATAGCAAAGGAGCGGTGTTCATTGGGCAAAACAATTGATTTGAACGGTAAGTCGTATTCGGTTGTACCTGAGGTGGAAACAGTTCAGCAGTTACTGGAGCATTTGAAGCTTGGCAATCGAATTTTGATCGTCGAAAAGAACAAGGAAATTCTGCAGAAGGACAGTTACGATGCACCAATTATGGACAGAGATCAAATTGAAATCATACATTTTGTTGGAGGCGGATGAGGATGTTACAAATAGCAGATAAAAGGTTTTCTTCACGTTTATTGTTAGGCACAGGGAAGTATCCTTCATTTGAGACTCAAAAAAAGGCAGTTGCGGTATCAGAGACAGAAATCTTAACATTTGCGGTGAGACGGATGAACATTTTCGAAGAGTCTCAGCCGAATTTCCTGGAGCAACTGGATTTAGAGCACTATACATTATTGCCAAATACAGCAGGCGCAAGCACAGCGGAGGAAGCGGTGCATATCGCGAAGCTGGCGAAAGCATCGGGATTATGTGATATGGTAAAGGTTGAGATTATTGGCTGCAGCCATTCCTTGTTGCCTGATCCAGTGGAAACGTTGCGTGCATCTGAAATGCTGCTTGAAGAAGGTTTCATCGTGCTGCCTTATACGTCGGATGATGTGGTGCTGGCACGGAAACTTTGTGAATTAGGCGTTCATGCCATCATGCCGGGCGCTGCACCGATTGGTTCAGGTCACGGAATTTTGAATCCGTTGAATCTTTCTCTAATTATCGAGCAATCAAATGTACCGGTCATTGTGGATGCGGGCATTGGATCACCGAAAGACGCGGCATACGCGATGGAGCTTGGAGCAGACGGCGTGCTATTGAATACAGCGGTTTCCGAAGCTGCAGACCCTGTTAAAATGGCAGAAGCGATGAAATTAGCGATTGAAGCGGGACATCTTGGCTATCAAGCAGGGCGCATGCCGGTAAGAGACTATGGCGTCGCGAGCAGTCCGCTAGAGGGGCTTGTGCCAAATTGATGAGTAAATATTCACGCCAAGAGCTGTTTACATCCATTGGAGCGGACGGCCAGCTGCGGATACGGGGGGCCAAGGTGTTCGTCCTCGGCGCTGGGGCACTTGGTTCATCGGGAGCCGAAATGCTTGTACGAGCAGGTGTTGGTGAATTAACAATTGTAGATCGCGATATTTTGGAATGGTCCAATTTGCATCGTCAGCAGTTGTACGCTGAGCAAGACGTTGTCGAGCAATTACCGAAAGCCGCCGCTGCGGAAAGACGACTGTGCAAGATCAACAGTGATGTGAAAATCCGAGGAGTCGTAGCAGATGTGACGCCAGAAAATGTGCTGGAGTTATTTGAAGGCCATGACATGGTGCTCGATGGCACAGATAATATTGAAACGCGATTACTCGCAAATGACGCTTGTCTGCAATTAAATATTCCTTTTTTTATGGGCGCTTGTGTGGGAAGCTATGGATTGACGTTTCCTATCGGAGTTGCCGAGGAACAGCCTTGCCTGCATTGTCTGCTCGAAGCGTTGCCCCCACAGTCCTTGACTTGTGACACTGTCGGCGTAATCAGCCCGATTGTCGTGACGACTGCTGCACGCCAAGTTGCACAGCTGCTGAAGTATGTGACAGGAGCGGAATTGGATCCACGCTTGGAATCCACGGATTTATGGACAGATGAACGTGCATCGATGGAAGTCAAAAACATGAAGAAATCTAGTTGTCCAAGTTGTTCAGCACAGCCAAGCTATCCGTTTTTATCAGCTTCCGAAGTCGTTCGAACAGCCGTGCTATGCGGACGCGACACTGTACAGTTGACTTGGCCTAAGAACCGGCAAGTGGAACTCGCTCCATTTGCTGACTCGATACGCGAGACGGTCTCGAATTTATTGCATAATCCCTATTTGGTATCTTGTGAATACAATGACCACCGACTAGTTTTATTTCGCGATGGCCGCATGCTAATCCACGGCACGAAAGATATCACAGAAGCCCGGAAGATTGCGGCAGGTTTATTGGGATGACGAGTAAAAAAAGAGGAGCCAGGTAAATGAAAGAGTTCAAAATTACGTACTTTTTTGACGAAGATCATTACATTCGACGATTTGTTCATTTGGATTCCTTTGAAGAAGCAAAAAGTCTAGTCCACGACGAGCGCGGGCAGTATGTTGCTTTTTTTGACAGCCGCGAAATATATCATGAACTGGACACTAGCAATGTAAGAGTCGTGCAAATTTCTGAATACCACCGTGAGAATAAAGCCGAACGCTAAAAAACTATGCATCCGTGCTGGATGCATAGCTTTTTTTATTGGTGCAATATAGTTTATGAACATTTCCGGTTATTCATAAGCGGTCATATCCAATTCCAGCACACCGTCTGTCATTCGATAAACTTTATCAAAATACTTAATGAGCCGGATATCATGCGTCACGACAATGGTTGCTGTCTGCTTCGATTTTGTTTCGTGTTGCAGCAGTTCCATCACTTCGAATGCTCGATCTGAGTCGAGTGAAGCGGTCGGCTCATCGGCTAAAATAATCGCTGGATTACTGAACAACGCCTTGGCGATTGCAACACGTTGCCGTTCCCCGCCCGACAAATCGGAAGGATAACTCTTACGCAACTTCGTAATACCCAAGTCTTTATACAGCTGTTGCCGTTCATCATTTGGCATATTGCCTTTCTTCACTTTATTCAGCAATTCAAGTTGCTCATCGACTGACAGGAACGGCACCAAATTGGATGCCTGCAAAATGAAGCCAATTTCCTGCAGACGAATTTTGGAGCGCTGTTTTTCATTGAGTTTCGACAATTCATTGCCATTGATGATCACTTGGCCCTCACTTGGTGCCTGCAGCCCGCCTGCTATAGTCAGGAATGTACTTTTTCCAGAACCGGAGGGCCCGATAACCGCGACCAACTCGCCTCGTTCCACTTTGAAATTGGTCTCTTTCAACGCTTCGACCAATGTATTCCCTTCGCCAAACGTCTTTTTCGCATTTCGTAGTTCCAGTACCATCGTTTACCCTCCTATCGCTTCAAGCGGATCAATCCGAATGATCGTCCAGACCGATATAACTGCACCTAAGATCGCTACTGTGATCAAAATGAGTCCGTAAATGATCATCGTCTGCAAATCAAATTGGACAGGGACCGCACTCGGCAAGAAACTTCCCGCAAGCCATGTCAATCCGAATCCGACCACGACACCGATTGTCGCCAGTATAAAAGTCTGCGCGACAACAGATTTCGCTAAATAGCCGCTCGAAATACCTTGTGCTTTCATCAATCCGAACATGCTGATCTTCTGCACTGTTAGCACATAGAGGAAAATCGCCACAATCGCAGCAGAGATGACGAACAGGAAGTAGATCATGTACGTCAACGTCATGTTCTGCTCGGTATAGCCCGGTAAATTTTTAATGAAATTTTCTACTTCGATGATTTCCAAGTCTTCTGGCACTTTTAATTTGCTCCAATTGGTGTCTTTCACAACGATTGCGTTGACTAAATCGGCATTTATCTCTGCAGCATCTCCAAACTTGAGATGCTGTAAATCATCTAAGTCGATATACAGTACAGGTGCTGCGTTGAAACGTGCCTGATCGGTGAATCCGATAATCTCAAGCTTCGTATCGGACGATGACAATTCAAGCGTGTCGCCGATCGCAAAGCCCTCGTCTTTCAATACATCCGACGCAATGACGCCGTTTTCTACGGAAAACGCTACCTCCCCTTCGCTCACTTTCGGCATAATGAAACCTTCCGGCTCGATCCCAAATAGAACGACATTTTTCTTCACCTTGCCATTATCCGCAATGGAGCCCATCTGACCGATGACTGCTGTTTCCTTCGCACCCAGTCCGTCAGCTTCTCCCTTATCCAATGAAGATTGATAAAGACTTTTATCCGATTCTTCGGTCAGTACAACTGCTTGCGCATGCCATTTATCAACTGCTTCCCTATTCATATTCGCCAGCCCTGCGGCGAGCCCTGATAAGAAAAACACTAAAAAGGATACGAGCAATAAAATTGAAGTGATCAATAAAAATCTCAATTTATTTCGTTTGATTTCGCTCCATGCTAAAAACATCTGCTTTTCACTTCCTTTATAAAACGTCTATTGCTTCTTCCAATTCATAAGATGTCGAGACTACCTCTTTTGACACGCCGCCGATTGATGTGATGACTTCGCGCAGGCTTTTCATATGATCGGAAAAATGGTTGATATCTTGAATCGTCATATGGACGGTACCCGTAATGTTCTGCAAAGTCTCTTTGGATGACTCTGTCTCTCTCATCCCCATATCCACAAATTTTGTCACATTCTCGATCGCCTGATGGACAGCCAGCGTTTTCGACTTTGATTCCGCTACGAGTTGAGAAATCGTATCAGTGGATCGCTTGGTCTGGTCGGCTAAATTTCGCACTTCATCCGCCACCACGGCGAACCCTTTTCCGTGAACTCCCGCACGTGCTGCTTCAATCGCCGAGTTGAGGGCCAATAAATTGGTTTGATCCGCTATGGTTTTCACCAATCGTACAACTTCCTCAATTTGCATGGAGGCTTGATTCAGTTCGTCAATCAGCACCGCCATTCCTTTCGTTTCTTTGACAATCGTTTCCGATGTATAGACGAGCTGCCCCATCTGCTCAACTCCCGACTGCGCTTGAACCGCTGACATTTCAGAGCGAATTATACTTTCCTTTATTTTACTGTCAAGTTCTGCAGATCGCTCCACTAAATCTTGCACGACCGAATACGTAGACTCGGATTTCTCCTCAATTTCCAACGCGATACTGCCAATATGCTTCTTCACCTCCGCTTTGATTTCCTGCTGCTGCATGCGCATCGCTTCATTCGTACTTTTCTCAAATGCTTCCAATACGAGCTGCTTCTCGAAATTCAAAATTTTACTTAAAGCCACAATCATTTCCTGCTCTTCACTTCGTTCCAATTCCAATGAAAACAATATGTCCAGCATCGTCGCATGCAAGTTCTGGAACGCTGCAACGTACCACTTCGGTTCCAACCCGATACGCAAATGAGACTGCGCGACTTTATTCCGATTGGCCAGATACGCTTCATCAATGACTCCATCAAATAAGCCGCCTAAATGCGTTGCCAATGTCTTGCTTAAATAATCCCTGTTGCTGTGCTCCTGAATCGTATCGGATAAATGCGGGACAGCCGTTACACTTTCATAGAAAGCATTGACAATATCATGCACCCGGTTTTGCATTGGTTCTTTCAAGGCCCGCAATAGCTGCAGATCACGCTCTTTCAACTTAATAGCATCCAACTGCAGCTGAACTTCTCTGGTGGATACTTGCAGTTTAATAGGGATGGTGGAAATAGACGGTACTATTGAAAGCGGTTGATGTTTTTTCGTGATCCACATGGGGCTGACTCTCCTTTTTCTTAAACGCATCTATACATTGTTCAATCTTTGTATAATGTTTGTCGAAACTTAGTATACATAGGTCTGGAGAAAAATGCTAGAGATCAGAGTAAGTTTCTATTTACTTTATGCGGCTTCTTAATAATATACCCACTAATACGCCAATAATCACATGTGCAACCGTCCACCAAAACCATGCGGATATACTCGTTATGCTTGGTGTACGTTCAGAAAAGGATGTAGTAGGATACAATAGAAGACCTATCACCACATTTACGATAAGAGAAAAGTAAATTATGCGTTTCTTGGGAATCCTCTCGCTTTTTGAATAAATGATTGCCAGTATGATGCACAATATAACAGAAACAATCAAGTGGAAAAGCACTTCAATTGATTCAGGGAAATGATACTCTTTCATTATTGGTATATAATCAACATTCAAGAGAAGTGTGTATACCTGATGACCCGTGACGGTCTGCATCATTCCCAGAAAAAGTGCCATTACCATACCGGATAGAAAGCTGATCCATGTCGCTTCCATAACTATTCTACTGTTCATTTAGACACCTTCCTATGCAGTAAAACTAGCAGGTTTGACTCACATCGTCAAATCTATGTATAATGTTATAAAGAGAGAAATGTACGGTGCCTAGATAATCACTAGTTGAAGAAAGGTTGTTTGCTGTGAAGCCCTTATCTGAAAAACCTACCTATACAATTAAACAGGTCGCGGATCGAACGGGCTTGTCGAGGCAAGTCCTGAGGAAATGGGAAGAGCGCTATGAAGTCGTGGTGCCGCAGCGGCTGGTGAACGGCTACCGTGTCTACCGCGAAGAAGACGTTCAGCTCTTTTTGCTGATGAAACGCTACTCAGAAGAAGGATTCGCTCTTTCTCAAGCGGCAAAAATGGCAAAATCTAAACGGACTTCCGCCCAGGAATCCGAACCTGAGGACACATACCAGGACACCATTTTGCGCGAACTCCTGCATCACGGCACAAACTGCGATGAATTGGAATTAAATCTTTTATTGCAAACGGCTTACCACCGATTAGGATTGGAGCTATATCTGCAACAAATCGTCATTCCTTTTTTGAAGAAAGTCGGCGATAACTGGGAAAGCGGTACGTGGAGCGAATATCAGGAAGCCCTATCCAGTCTGGTTGTACGAGATCAGCTTGTTCAGGTACGACGCAACTTCCAATACCGAGAAGGCTCTCCTATACTGCTGGGTGCTTGTCTGCCATTTGAATTACACGAAATTCCTGTCCATATTATCTTGCTGCAATTAATGCTCCGCGGCTGGAGGACCGTCATGATCGGCGCCTCGCCTGCTCTCGGAGCCATTCAGTCATTTGTGGAAAAAATTCGTCCTGACAAAGTATTGCTGTCCGCTTCCACCACTTTGCCTTTTGAAACACATCCAGGTTTTATTGCAGAACTGGATCGGTTCGCAGGAAGCTGTCCCGATATCAAGTTTTATTTAGGGGGACACGGATCCCTTCTTTTATCCGATCAACTAAAACTGACCCATATACATCTCATCGAATCCATCGATGAAGTTTAAGAACCGGCAGGCTTCCTGCATAAATCATATGCCTCCAATGCACGGGCGCGGGCTGCTTGATGGTCGACAATCGGCAGAGGATAGTTGCCTCCCAACCTTACACCTGCCGTTGACAGGACATCCGCAGGGGCTTCTGCCGGACGGAACACAAATTTCTCCGGCATACTCTCCAACTCAGGCAGCCATTTTTTCACGTACCCAGCCGCCCCGTCGAACTTTTCGCCTTGTACTGTCGGATTAAAAATTCGGAAATATGGCGAAGCATCACAGCCGCTTCCTGCCACCCATTGCCATCCCATCGCATTATTGGCCGCATCCCAATCCACCAGTGTCTGCTCGAACCAAGCTTGTCCTTCCCGCCAATCCACCAGTAGATGTTTGACCAGAAATGAAGCGGCAACCATCCGCACACGATTATGGATATAGCCTGTTTCCCAAAGTTCCCGCATGCCTGCATCCACTAAAGGATAGCCGGTCCGCCCCGTTTTCCAGGCGGCCAGGTGTTCACCCGCCTCTTGCCAAGGGAAGCGATCAAACTCAGGACGTATAGGCCGGTCAAGCATCTTCGGAAAGTAAAGCAACTGGTAGTGAGCAAAATCTCGCCATGCCAACTGCCGTAAAAATGCTTCCGTCTGATCATCTCCGATAAATTCTGCCTGATGAAGAGCCGCATGCCATAACGAGCGGACACTGATATTGCCGGCAGCCAAATAGGGGGATAACCGGGACACATGAGGCTTTGCAGGGATGTCCCTTCCCTCTTTATAGGAACTCAATCCTTGCCCGCTGAACGTTTTCCAGCATTCAATAGCGGCTGCTTCTCCAGGACGCCAGTAGTGTATAAACTTTCCATGCCAAGACGGTCCAGGCAACAAATCCCATTTACTATCAGGCAAAGAAGTAAGCAACGTGGACGATGGCAGCATGTTGGGAACTGGCAATGATTGCTCCACTCGTTCTTGACGCAGACGTTTCCAGAAGGGCGTGAAAACTTTATACGGTTCACATGTTTTATTGAGAATCAACGTCGGCGGTACTAGCAACGTCCCTTGATGGGAACGGACCTGCACTTCTAAATCCAAGAAAGCAGACAGCACATCCTGTTCCTGCCGGCGGCTCGCCGGATCGTAAAGTTCATTGAAAACGATACCTTCCGCTCCGCTGTCTTGTTGAACGGCAAGCAGCTGTCCAACAGGAGACCCTTTACGTACAATCAATTGTATTTGACGTTCCGCAAATTTCTTTTGCAGTTCCAATAAACTATGATGCAGCCACCAGTCCGATGCCTCTTGACGTGATTCCGGCAAAATGAAAACCGGCACCACTTCTCCATGGGCTGCCGCCTCTACTAATGCTGGATGGTCATGCAGGCGCAGATCTTTCCGGAACCAGACGATTGTTTTCCCCATGTTTCCTCTCCTTCTTCATTCGGCTGTTGATGACAGGATCTCCAACACCTGTCGTGCCTAAACGCCACCTTCTGCTTTAGGTCTTAAAAAGCTCCTGACCCTCCTCCGCCGCCACCCGTTCCACCGCCCCCGCTGCTTGAACTGCTTGGTGCGTTGGAAGATACGTTAGAAGAAGCCTGATTGAATGATCCCGACAAGAATACAGGATTGTAGACTAAGCTGCCTCCAATGCCGTTATCTGCATACTGATTTTGGTTGAGGCGTTTTTGAATACTTGCAAACTCTTCATAATAGGATTCAAGCTCAGGATGTTTTATACCGACTCCATAGACGAGGACACGAAACCTATCATCGGTGGATAGCGCTTCCCATTTTTCCGTGTTCATATCATTCATCCAATTCTCTACTTGCATCCATTCCATAAGCATGAGAATACCTGCAAAGTTGTGAGGACTATAGAATAAAATGAATACTAGGTTATACAAGGCGAGGATAATCGCCGTGAACATCAGAATATACAGATCATACGCTCCGAAAAAGATAGCGAGTGTAACGCCTGCCAAGCCTAGTAGGGCGAGGATCCAACGTAGCCTTGCGCTCGATTCTTTCAAGTCATATTGCTTCATTTCATGCTTCAGTAATTGCTGCCAAATCGTAAATGAATTTTGGAATGTATCATAATTTTTCTCGTCTTTCGTGTAAGCTTTCAACTGTGACAATGTGAAACGCTCATTACTGCCCACTTGAAAGAACAAAAGCTGAATCAGTTGTTGCTCATGATCATGGTCCACGTTGGCGTCCACTAACTCAAACTTTTCGTCTGACAATTGACGCACATAGCCTTTGCGGACCAAATCTAATAGCGCCGCTGACATTAATTCGACAGTTGCCGCGCCTTTTTTGAAGAATAGAGTGGCTGGCAAGCTCATGTCATAAGCAGGAACGAAAAAGCCATGGGAACTGATTTGCGCTTGAGCGTCCTTAACATATCTGTTTTTTCTAGATCTGACCACTGCACTGATCAATACGACAATTAGAAGCCCCGCTCCTAACGTGATGCCTCCAAATGTCTTTGTCCGTTCTCTGTTGGCAGCGTATTTTGCTCGTTCGATTTCCTGAAGCTTTCGATCTGCTTCGACATCCGGCCGGATTTTTCCATCCATCGCCTTCATCCCTGGAAATAAAGAAGATTCGTAGACGACACGAATATCACCGTTTTCTCCCGAGTCCACTTCACCGAGAGCAAATACCACACTGCCGTCTTCTTGAAGAGATCCCTTGTTTTCCGCGCTATGATAGCCGAGAAAACTTGCATTATTTGCACGGTCAGGAGGCGTAACGCTGATCGTCATGTTGCCGTAGTCTGTTTCATTGCGGTCATCGAAGAACGGCCAGTAAAATTCCGCCCCATCTTCGTATTTTTTCATTCCATCTTTAATTTGGTAGCGCAATTCAAAGTCAATCGTTTCTTTCTTCCCTTTACGGTGGGCTCGATATTCATCATTCTTTTTCTCGACTTTTAGTCTATTGCCATTTTCATAGGCTTCAAACTGTACGATAGAAGCGCCGGTTATCGGTTTGATTTCACGGATGATTCCGTTGAATTTCGAATCGAATTCATAGGTGTGTTGCTCATTTACCAGCACAGTGCCGTCCGGTTGCAATTGGGCGTTGATTTGCACATTCGGTATTGTAAAGTCGACTGCTCCTGCTGGCGCGGGGAATAGAATGAATGTGAGCAAAGCAACAAGTAGAAGTTTCCATTTCATTAAAATCACCTCTTACCATTTGTATACGGTAAGAGGTGCGAGTAGGTTTCATAGATTGCCTATAGCTTCATCATTCGATAAAAATAATACCCAATCGAAATGAACAAGACAGCCAATATGCCGATGAAAATGGGCATGTTCAGGGACTCGGTTCGTTCCAATGCGATGTCAGTCAATTGCCACATGATGAACACCATCAAAAGCGTGGACATGTTTTTCGTGACATTCATAAAAACCATGCCGTAGCGGTACTGTATTTCAACATTATCAGGGCGCAAATTAATGTAGTTATACAAATGCGGGTATTTTTCCAAAACCCACAGACCGATCCACAAAAAGATGGCAATAGCTGGCAAGATGAATAGCTCGAATTTAGAACCCCATCGATCCACTTCTCCATTTGCGCCGAAATGGGCCGGAATTTGGTCGGGCAGGCGATTCCAATGCAAAAGTAAATAGACTAGACACGCTGCGAATAACGCGACAGTCAGCACATCGAAGGCCTTCGCAAAACCTGGTTTCGGTATGTTCAATTTCGGTTTTTCTGTCTCCACACCGTCACCTCCCTCGCTTATGACTCCGGATTGCTCGTCATTTCAAAGACATCGAATACATCCTGATGAATATTCAATGACATAATTTTGCCGTTTTTCTCATAGAAATGAATCGTTCCTCTGCGCTCATCGACCAGCTCTGTCCAGCCCCATTCTTCAATAGTTTCCAGATAATGAGCGGGTGGATTGCCATCCTGATCGCCTATTCCCTGCAACTTGTATTTCGCTGCTTTTGAAATTTCATCGGTACAATCTTCCGGCTTCACTTCATAGGCATTTTTCGGTACAGGAAAACCCTGATTTATGACCGCCATCCGATAACCGTCTTCTTGACTGTAGACATTGGAGCAACCCGCAACGATTAGCACACCCGTTGAGAACAGTAACGCAAGCAACTGTTTCATCTAATTTACCTCCCGTTTCACAACTTGTTACCACAAGCGTACTAGGAAATATTGTCATTGTCATCCGACGGTTTTGTGACGGTTCCATCTAACGAATCACTTCAATTTCTGCACAATAACGACTTTCAGGTAATTGAACTCAGGATAGTCACGCGGGGTACGGAAATCCTTCGGTAATGAAGACTCTTCCAGTACTTTATAGCGCATATTCGTCTCTTTAAATGCTTGGTCAATGAAGCCTTTGAATTTTTTCATGCTGAAGCTCGCATTGTTCGTGGATGCTACGATGATGCCATTCTTCTCCGTTACCGCGATCGCTTCCTTCATGAGCATCGGATAGTCCTTCGCTGTACTGAACGTATACTTCTTTGATCGCGCAAAGCTAGGCGGATCAAGCACGACGAGACCGAACTTCATGTCATGACGCTTGGCATAACGAAAATAGTCGAAGACATCCATCACTTTGATGTCCTGCTGTTCATAATCGATACCGTTGACGCTGAACTGTTCAATCGTTTTTGCGACACTTCGCTTAGCCAAATCCACACTCGTCGTTTTGGTCGCACCGCCTAAAGCCGCTGCCACTGAAAAAGCACCAGTATATGAGAAAGTATTCAATACTTCCCGACCTTCCGCATACTCATCACGAATCGCTTCCCTGACATCTCGCTGATCAAGGAAAATCCCAGTCATCGCACCGTCATTTAAGTCAATTGCAAACTGCATGCCATTCTCCTTGATAATAATCGGAAAATCACCTGGTGTTCCCTTAACAAAATCATCCTGCTCCACATACTGACCTTTCGAATCAAAGCGCTTCTTCTCATAAACCGCCTTGTATTCCGCTCGTTTGTCGAGCACATTGTAAACGTGGTGACGAAACGCGTAAATTCCTTCGCTATACCAGCTGACCATATAGTAGCCATCAAAATAATCGATCGTCAGCCCGCCGATTCCATCGCCTTCTCCATTGAATAAACGAAACGCAGTAGTGTCGGGATCTTCCATATACGATACACGACGTTCAAATGCTGTAGTCATTTTTTTGTCAAAGAAATCAAAATCGATCTCTTCATTTTCATTATCCGTCAGCACCCAGCCGATACCTTTATTTTGCTTACCATAATAACCCTTCGCCAAAAATTTATGATAACGGTCCGTCAATCGCAGCAAACTGCCTTCCTCCGCATGAACTTCACTCGTCATCACAGCATCTTTCAAAATCAACGGATAACCCTTCTTTAAAGCCACTGTCCCTTGTGCATTTAACTGTATTTCAACTAATTTACTCATATCTTCATCCTTAGAATGTATTTTCCTTATTATCGCATGGATGAAGCAAAAGTGAAAGGTGGCGCATAGAGGCGACAGGCATAAGACGGACTGGACTTGAGACGCTTTTTGCCTCATGACCAGGCTGATTTATGACCCGAGACCCTGGATGAAGCAAATGTGAAAGGCGCCGTGTGGCTACGACAGACGTTTCTCATCCACTCAATCAATAGAAACACACGGACGAACCAAAACACTCTCAAACCGCGCCAAAGGGCTACCTAACCGAACCAATCCATTGACGCTCCGCACCATAGTCTTATCGTAACGAGCCAATTCTCCTCTCAAACGCTCCAAACTGACTGCGAACCGCACATTTCCACCACTATGAAAGCTTTGACTTATGATCCTACAATATATGTTAAAAAACCATTAAACAATTCCACTATTTCTCAGTCTCAATTGCAATCCAAATACAACAAAGGATACACTTATAGAGATCAACCAGACGAACAGGAGGAATTCCCATGAATATTATCCCTCTCGGCATTTGGGGCGGCTACCCAAAAGCAAATAGCGCCACATCTTCCTTTCTTCTCGAGCATGATGATTTTCATTGCTTGGTAGATTGCGGCAGCGGCGTGTTGGCCTCACTTCAGAACTACATAGCGCTTGACCAGCTTGATGCAGTAGTCATCAGCCATTATCATGCCGATCACATCGCGGATATCGGCAGTTTGCAGTACAGTCGTTTAATTCAGTATTATTTAGGACACCCGTCTCCCGCCTTGCCGATTTACGGACATGCTAAAGACGAAGAACAATTTGCCAAGCTAACGTATAAAGAGCAAACGCACGGCATTGAAATTTCGGAGGAGCATTCCGTACAAATCGGACCTTTTACTGTTTCATTTTGTCCAACCGTTCATCCAGTGTATTGCCTCGCAATGAAATTTACTGTTGCAGACAAGTCCGTAGTTTTTACAGCAGATACAGAATGGGCAGATCAACTCGTCTCATTCGCAAAAAATACCGATCTGCTGATTAGCGAAGCCAATCTATATGAAGAGCATATCGGCAAATCGCCGGGCCATCTAGCCGGCAGTCAGGCAGGAAAACTCGCGAGTGAAGCAAACGCCGGACAACTTGTACTCACTCATTTGCCGCATCACGGTGACCTGCAGGATATTTTACAAGCAGCTCAAACTACATTCGCCGGGATAGCAGAAATTGCGGAAGTCGGAAAATTTTATAGCCTATGACGTAAAAAAACGACCTTGCACAGCGCAAAGGTCGTTTTCTCTCTTATAAAAACACAATCACCGCTAAAATAATAGCTAAGACGATTCGATAAATCGCGAACGGTACCAATTTAATTCGGGAAATTAGTTTCAGGAAGAAACGGATCGAGATGAGCGAGAAGATGAATGCGCTCAAAAATCCAACAACATAAAACCAAATATGATCCATCGACATATACTCCCAGTTTTTCAGCACCGACACTAAACTTGCACCTGCCATGATCGGCACCGCCATGATGAACGTGAAATCTGCCGCAGTCCGGTGATTCATCCCGAATAAAACGCCTCCGGAAATCGTCGCGCCTGAACGTGAAAACCCTGGCCATAACGAAAGACATTGAACGAGTCCGACAGTGAATGCCTGTTTGTATGTAATTTGATCCAACGTCTGTACGCGCGGGTGTTTTGGTCCGAACCGATCCGCCGCAATCATTAACAACGCACCCGCCACTAAAGCAATAATGACCGTTTCGACTCCGAATAGATAATCATCAATCAAGTCCTTGAATGCAAACCCAAGAATAACAGCCGGCAACATCCCGACAATGACATGAAGCAAGTTGAAACGTTCACTCATCTTGACGCCGTTCTCCACATTGTACAAACCTACAAGACTAAATAATCGTTTCCAAAACACGACGACAACAGCCAAAATCGAACCAAGCTGAATAACGATCTTAAATGTAATCGCCGGGTATTTCCCCAAAAACTCTTCCGTCTTCAGCCACATATCATCGACAATGATAAGATGGCCTGTCGAGGAGACCGGTGCAAACTCCGTCATTCCTTCTACAAATCCTAAAATTAACGCTTTAATTAAATCGAATAATTCCATTTGACTCTCTTTCCGTGAAGGCCGCCCTTCACCTATTCTATTTTCTATTAAATATAACACTACCATGACGCCTGAATCAGTGGATAAGTTTCATTCAATTAATTATCCACATGTGAATACTTTTCTTCTTTAATCTGTCCAAATGTAGTTATACACATTAACTGGTGGATAGATTGTGGAAAAGTTCGTAATTTCTGATTACTCAGCTTATCCTTTGATGGTTATCCACATCTCATTTTATTCATTCATATGCTTCCCTGCTCAAAACTAGTACGAATCAGTCTACTAATTTCTTCTGAAACGCATAAATGACCGCTTGTGTACGGTCTTGAACTTCGAGCTTTGATAGAATATTGCTGACATGCGTCTTGACTGTTTTCAGTGCAATGAACAATTCATCGGCGATTTCCTGATTGGATCTGCCCTTCGCCAGCAATAATAAAACTTCCAGCTCGCGATCTGTCAACTCCTCGTGCAATTCGTGAGTTTGACCGCTGCGCATCTTGTTCATCATCTTTGATGTCACTTCCGGTTCCAACACAGTTTGCCCTTGCATCGTTTCCCTAATTGCATCCGCCACACGCTTTGCATTAGACGTCTTCAATATATAGCTGACAGCCCCTGCTTCGAGGGCTGGATACAATTTATCATCGTCAAGAAAGCTCGTGACGATAATCACTTTTGCTTCCGGCCACTTCGCAATGATGGCGGCAGTTGCTTCGGCTCCGTTCATCACAGGCATGACCATATCCATCAAAATGATATCCGGACGCAACTCCAGTGCCTTTTCTACTGCCTCTTGACCATTTTCGGCTTCCCCGATCACTTCTATGTCAGGCTGCATTTGCAAGTAGGTCGATACTCCGATGCGCACCATTTCATGATCATCCACTAGCAATACTCGAATCATCTGCCATCTCCCCTTTCTGAATTGGCAATTTCACTTCCACAATCGTTCCTTGAGACGGCACTGAAACAATCTTGCAGCTGCCACCGATTTCAATTGCTCGCTCTTGGACATTTTGTAGTCCATACGAACCGCCCTTTCCATCGTCTTGCTTAAATCCGACCCCGTTATCCTGCACACGTAAAATGGCCAGATGATCTCGTTCAATCAATAACACTTCTACTTCCGTCGCCTTTGCATGTCTTAGCGTATTCGACAGGGTTTCCTGCGCAATTCGGAATAAATGATCCTCTGCTCCTTTTGAGAGCTCCATATCTTCCAAACGGTAACGAATATCAAACGTCACTTTTTCCTTCAATTCATGTAATAATTCTTCCAAACCTTTTGCGAGCGTCTGATTGTGCAAGGCAGCCGGGCGTAAATGCAGCAGTAAAGCGCGCATTTCGAGCTGGGCCTGCTGTACAATTTTCTCTACTTGCAACAATGGTTTTTCAATTTGTGAGCCTTCTTCCGCTTGCTCCGTAATGGCGGACAGTAACATAGAAGCAGCAAATAACTGCTGAGAGACCGAATCATGAAGCTCTCTCGCCAGCCGTTGCCGCTCTTGGACAATTCGTTCTTGAATGATCTTATCCTGCGCCTCGACCCGTTCATCCGTAATGCGCCGCAGGCTGTTGCGCTGTGCGTCAAGAACGTCATACAATTGCCCAATTGAATGATTGGTTTGTTTGTTCATCTTTTTCGAAGGAACGAACTCCTGCTTCGAGTAAAGATTCTCCAGCTTCTTCGTGATGAAATTCTCTTTTGCGCGGCTATTGGAAGTCATCCACCCCGCAATGACTAAACTGACCACGAAAATGGTCATCAGCAGCCACGCAACTAACGGCATATCCGCCGCTTCTGTCGTGAGCAGCAACTCTCCATACTCCTCTAACGACAAATTGATGAATACATAGAAGAAAACAGCGACGAGTCCGCTAAAAAGCAGTGTCAGGGAAATTGTACGACCTATCATTGCTTTCATTTCCTGCGCACCTCCACATCGCCAATCCATGTAAATAGGGAAATAATCAGCTCTGGATCATTCGGCTGTTTCGTTTCATAACCATCCTTTACTTGCAACGCTTCATTCAGCAAACGCTTCGGTGCTTGCCCGAGTACACATGCCTCGCCGTAAAGAGTGGCGTAATGGATACGCACCGGGATATCATACGGCAGCTCAATCGTTATTTTACCGACACTTTGACGGATAGAAATGAAAGAAGCTCCTTTCGGCAACACCGTATCCGTCACATCGACATGAATATTCCCGAAGAATCCTTGCATATGCACATCTTCCCACTCATACGTCGAAAACGGAGTGGATTGGACAGAAAATAAGCGATTTTTCCATAAACTATCCGACGCGCCGTCCCTTGGCGTGCGAAGTGACCCGAAAATTTCATTAGAAGGCGTGCCTTTCCACATCTTCCACAGCACATACAGCACGACACCCAGAATTAACATTCGCAAACTCCACAATGTCAATAATGCGATTGCTATAAAAAATAGACCGGTGATCGCTGTCCACTTTTCTCTTTTTCGATAACCATAGTAGATAAATCCTCCACCGAGAAGGAGGAAGATGAAGTTACCGTTTGAAAAGAACACTGCTTCCACGAACACAAGCGCCAGAAAACCGAGCACGAATATCGCAACTTTATTGGAGCTTTCGCTATTCATTTCATTCTCCCCCTTCTCGATGGAGGAAGCCCAATGCTTCCTCCTCTAGTTTACACAATTTCCTGCGATTTTGCGTTGTTTTTTTCTAATGAATCCAAACGCTGTTCCATTGAAGAAGCAGACTGTGTCGTACGTGTCGTTCCTCCAAGATTTTCAATATACGTATGCAAATCATCAAGCGATGAAAATATATTTTCTGGCGTGACAAAACGATTCATCTTCTCATCTGCCCGCTTCACATTCTCTTTGCCCATTAATTGCAACTGACGAACACGCATATCTTTTACTCGATGCTTCATCTCTTCGAACTTTCTCTCTAATGAAAGCAGCTCTTGCGTCGCCTCCTGAATACTTGCAGACAACCGCGCCACACGTCCTTCATACGCTTCAACTTCAGATTTTGCGAATGAAATCAGTTCCTCTTCACCCGTCGCTTCTGCCAATTCCAGCTGACGGCGACGCTTCATAGCCATCAAATCTGCATCTTGCCGTTCATTTTCCAGTTCTTCTTTCAAACGACCTTGCCGTTCGAGCAGCTTACCGATTTCTGCCGTTTGCTGTTGTGCTTCCAAAAAGTATTGATTCAATTGTTCAAGCGGGTTTTCTTTCCCATTCTTTTTTTCCATCAAACTATTCAAATCTTCCTGTACTGTATATTTTAGACGATGCCAGAATGCGTTCATTGTCCATCTCTCCTTTACTTAGTAAGTTCATCCCATTGACGTTCAAAGTTTTTAAACGGATCATCCGATTCAGTGATAATGTCCGGATTCTTATCCCGCTCATTCCACTTCCGCCACACATAATACATCCCGATCAACGCGATGATTCCAATGAATGCCGGTATATTCGAAACCGAGCTGATCAAACTGCAAACCAACACGATCATCCAAAACACTTTTGCAAACGTCGATTGACTCTTTCTCCAGTAATGAAAACTGAAAAAAGCAATCACCCCTGATATGGCAAGTGCGATCATTGGTCCAAGATTCGCCACCAACGTTATGCCTGCTATGATGCCGAGCACCACTAGTCCAAATTTTTTCATGTTTACGTCCTCCCTTCATTTGTAACTCTAGTTTATAATGAATTCCTCATCTCACCGAGGGTCCCATAGCGGATTTCTTGCTCAGACTTAAGGCTGAGGGGGAGGTAAGACCTGATTTGATAGCGTAGAAGATCAGTTCGGCGCGGTTCACTCATCCATTTTCATTTTTCCGCACAAAAAAACAGTCAGAACATTCTCTGACTGTCTGCATTCATCGGCTTGCTCGTACTAATCCATCAATTAATCCGGCGTGAATTCCTTCATGCCATGTATTAAATCGGATGACATCATCAACTGTTTTCATCGTCAGCAGATCACCGAGAGAGATTGGTGTCTCGAGCACATGACCCAATTTGCTCTCTCCTACTTGTGAAATCCGTTGTCCTTGTTCTTTCAACGCCGTGATTAATTCATCGGCAGACGGCGGAGTGCCTTGCCAAGTCGATGGACTGCTGCCTGTAGCAAAAAACGGAAACCACTCGGAATGGCTCGGTTCATATTCATTCAATGCCTGACTTAAAAAGTGCTCTGCAGATACATAGATGTGCCCCGCATTCCAACGAATCGTATTGGAAAACCCGTCGGGATGAGTGTCCCATGCACCCTCATTTGCTTTCCTCAGCAAACCTAATGTGTATCCTCTTGCTAGACCTGCTTGTTGAATTGCTCCCATTTCATCCACCCTTTCACTTTTCTCTATTATATCAATTTAAAAACAGCCGCGCATGTCAGCGGGCTGATGTTAAGACTGATCGTTCGTTTTGTTGATTGTTTTATGTTCGTTCCATTGATTATGCGCTTCATGGTTATATTTTCGGTTAAATTCTTCCTGATCACCAAAAGGAAATTGTTCGCCCGGCTTCAGGTCATGATAATTTTGGCTCGGCGATTTATTTTGACTGTACGCGGATGGTTGATGTTTACCTGTATCGTCTTGTGCATTTTCTCGGAATACCGCAGTGGAATCTGAATCGGCTGGATCTGCTAACGGAAGTTCGTCTGTAGCTGACACCCTCTTGCCATTATGAATTTCATCTTTTACTTTCGGCTCTAAATCTTTCTTGTTAGGATATTTACCGTCAACGATTGTCATATTACCATTCCTCCCTTTCATGCCATCTGTGCATTCGATATAGAGACTGCACATCCTACATATACCCCTATTCGTCAAAAACTAAACTTTCTCCTTCACTAAACTAAAAATTCAGAGAAAAACAGGAATTTCCGCCTGTCTTTCCCTGAATCCATTTACCCAGCCGCAATTTCAACCGTCACCTTGAATAAATCACCGTCGACTTCGACATCCATCTTGCCGCCATGTAACTCGACAATCGATTGGGCGATTGCCAACCCAAGACCTGAACCTTCCGTCTGTCTTGATTCATCGCCACGCTTGAATCGTTCGAATAATTCATCGGTGTTGTCGCCAATTTCATATTTCGCAATATTTTTCACCGTAATTCGTGCTTGGGTGCCGACTTTTTGAAGATTCACATACACTCTCGTTCCCGGCAGTGAATATTTCAGCGCATTGATAAGCAAATTGTCTAGCACGCGCCACCATTTCTGCCCATCGACCATAACGAAGATCGGCACTTCCGGCAACGTAATCCGAACATCCAAATTCGATTCCGCAAAGTCTTCCGCATGCTCTGCCAACGCCTGATGCATCAACTGATTCAAGTCCACGCGCTGCTTTGTTATCTCCAAATTACCGCTTGCCATCTTCGATACTTCGAACAAATCCTCGATCAGCGTTTTCAACCGCTGTGATTTCTGATCCAAAATCGCAACATACTTCGCCCGCTCCTCAGCAGATAACGTTTCATCCTTCAACAAATCTGTATACGTAATAATAGAAGTCAGCGGTGTCCGCAAATCGTGGCTGACATTCGTGATCAGTTCCGTTTTCAAACGTTCACTCTTCGCCTGTTCATTGATGGAAACCCGCACACCTTCACGCAAATTGTTCAAATTCGCCGCATGTTTTGCCAGCGGAGACCTTCCTTTGACCGGAATCGCTTCTGTGTAATATCCTGCCGCCATCGCATCTGTTGCAGATAAAATTCGGTTTAAATACGCCCCTCTGCTGGCGAATAAAAACAATACAGGAAGACCAAGAAAGAAGACACACGCCACATAAATCAGGAAAGTAAATCCACCCAAAAAGAGTCCGACAAAACCGACACCTGCTAAAAAGAATCCAATTAGCAAAATGAATAGCTGGATGCCAACCGTCCGATTACTGAACATCCCGACTACGTTTTGTAGAAAACTAGCTGTATAACTTTCACGCCACGCCTGTTCCGCATAGCCCGGCTGACGCAATTGCTCAATTAAATGGACTACTTGGAATGCTAGAAGTGCTGTAAATAATACACCGAATAACAGAAAACTTACAATCATATTACCGGCTGTCCCGAGTGTAAAGTAAGTGAACTGATTCAAGCTACGATAGATTTCAGATTGGATATAGGTACCGAGCACAAGTACAGTGAGCAGCAAAATAGCAGCTTTGAAGTCTATCCGCAAGCGAGCATAGACAGGAGTAAACCGTGAGAACAGCACCCACTCTCGTCGGAATCGCACCACAGTCAACAAAGCGACCAGCGCCAGAATGCCAACTACCCAAAACGCATACATGCTGTATTTCCCACGTGTAAAAGCTTGGCTTTCTTCATACAAGCCGCCTGACGCTAACGCCTCTTTTGGAACAATTACGGTACCTTCGAAAAATTGAGGTTTATTACTGATACTATTAAAATCGTCATGTGAAATGTTCACAGCAGCATCGCCTTCGTACCAGGAGAAACCATTATTATTGACATCATCCATGAATGATTCTGCTTTTAAATAGCCGTTCGCTTCATTAAACTTCTTTTTATAGGCAGCCGCTGCACCTATATTGCCTTTTTTGAAACGCTCTCCTGTATCGATATTCACAAGATCATAGGATATCGGTAGATTATTTGTACGCCTATTTCTCTTTTCTTCCTCATACAGCGCCAATTGCCGAGCTTTCTGTTTGAGAATTTTATCTTCTACATGCTCATCGCTTTCAAAGTTCTGCTGGATGTCCTCTAGCTTTGTATCCCGCTCTTTCACTAAAGCCAGCAATAACGTCTCATTATTTTCTGCCTTCGCATTCGCAATTCGTTCGGCGTATTGCTCTTGAATATTACTCAATTGCTCCGACAGTGTTCCGTACAAATTGCGATACTCTTCAATTTCCTCCTTAGTAACAGGAATCTCTTGCGATGCTTTTTCAAGGTCTATCGGATTCAGCACAGTAGCACTTAAGTTTTCATATGTCCGTTCCATCTGCCAAGAAAAGTTCTCTTGGTCGATAACCGACTTCCCCACCAGTTGCTGCGCATAATGAAAAATGGACGGTAATGAGATCAGGACAAGCGTAACGAGCGCCGACCAAATGCCTAACTGTATTTTTCTATTCATTGGATCGTTCCTCCTCTTACAATTCGTCCGAAGTAATCGACAGCCACTCCTAGGCGCTCCCATCCATTTACGAAGAAATCAACCGCAAATGACGCACAATAGACTAAACTGATGACTGCGAGGGCAATGGCAACGAGTGACAGGCCTACTCCACTTTTATTTTTCGATCTTGTATCCAACGCCCCACACCACCTTCACATACCGAGGATTTTTCGGATCCGCTTCTATTTTCTCCCGGATTTTCCGGATATGCACCGCGACGATATTTTCCGCGTTATACGCTTCTTCGTTCCACACACGCTCGTAAATTTCATTAATTGAAAACACGCGTCCTGGATGCTTCATTAACAGCTCCGTAATCTTATATTCGATCGGTGTGAGCCGAACCGGTGTCCCATCCACCGACAGCTCCTTCGCCTCTTCATTCAGGACGAGCCCGTCGACTTCAATCATTTTTTGCACATCATATGTCCCAAGTTGCACATAACGCCTAAGTTGTGACTTTACACGCGCCATTAGTTCAAGCGGATGAAACGGCTTCGTCACATAGTCATCGGCACCGACTGACAAACCATGAATTTTATCGGAGTCCTCCGCCTTCGCACTCAACATGATGATCGGGATATTCCGCGCTTCCCGAATCTTGAACGTCGCCGTAATGCCATCCATATTCGGCATCATAATATCTAAAATAAGTAAATGCACTTCATTAGAAGCGAGCAGCTCTAACGCCTGGCGACCATCCTCCGCTTTTAGCACATTATAGCCCTCATTTTTCAAATAAATTTCAATGCCTTCTCGAATTTCCTTATCATCATCGGCAACCAACACTGTAAATTCCGCCACTTCCTTCACCCCATCTCACTAATAACTCAATTCTACCACCCAACTCTTAACAAAGAAGCAGGATAAATATGAAGAAAATCTTAAGGTTTCCATAAGTAGAATCTACAGCTACTCATTAATCTGTTTTAACGATCCTAAATCTCTCAGACCACTCATAGCCATCGTATAATCCCTATAAAAAAGACCACACTTCTATAATGGAGGTGACGACAATGCCGAATAAAGATAAGCGCAAACAAAACGACAAGATGAGGGAAGAGTACGGCTATGGTTATGACCTGAGTCCGGATGACCTTGATGTGATTGGACAAAATGACGCAGCAAAGAAAAACAATGCCAATTCCCAAAAGGATAAGAAGCGCCTACAGACAGGTGACGATTACACTACCAACCCATAAACCTTGGACAAGCACCCATCGCTTTATAAATGGGTGTTTGTCATTTACATAAGCAGCAGAAGGAAAATGTACACACTATGTGGAATAGAAAATGAAACTAGTAAAGAAGGTGAGTTCATTGAGCACACTAACCATAAAAGAACTTCAGTCAGAAACTGAAATTTTACAGGCCTTCCCTGTCATGAAACAACTGCGAAGCCACTTGGATGAACAGGAATATCTCACTTTAACAGCAGAAGCACGCGAAAAAGATCAGTATCGCATGTATGCACTATACGACCAAGAAGAACTTGTTGCAGTCACCGGTTTCAAACCGATGATCACACTATATTACGGAAGATTTGTTTGGGTTTGCGATCTAGTAACCGATGAGACAAAACGGTCTGCCGGCTATGGTGAAGCGCTGCTAACCTTCATTCACGAATGGGCGCGTGACAATGACTACACAAGTATTGCCCTATCATCAGGACTGCAGCGGCACGACGCGCATCGTTTTTATGAGAATAAAATGGACTATGATCGTGTCAGTTATGTATTTAAGAAAAACCTTTTTTAGAAACGCAATAATTATCACGCACAAAAAAAGGTTGTCCAGAAGTCATTTCCCAATGAACTGCCAGACAACCTGAAATTTTTAATCCCGTATTTCCTGATAATCCCTCTGATACGTTCCTCCGTCTTTCACTTCCGCATGATACAAAGCTTTCAAGGCGAAACTTTTCTCTAGTTCATGCTCTTTCATGATGGCCTTCAACTGTCGGTTTAACTCTGGGCTCTGTTTTACGAGCTTTACCATTTTAGTTTGCGAGTACTGCATGAAAAATTCCTCCTCATCTCTTTAGTTACTTTAGTATACCACGCAGACCTACAAAACTAAGTGAGGAACGGTAATAAACCGTCCGCCTAGAAAAAAGTGTCACTTGTCAGGTATACTGTATAAGGTTTTCTTATCTTCACTTAAAGGGGTATTCTGAATGAATGTTAAAACACTTGCGATCAGTGGAATTATTGCTGCTCTTTATACAGCCGTTACGTTGGCCATTCTTCCATTCGGCTTTACGAATGTCCAATTCCGTGTTTCGGAGATCTTCAATCATCTCGTGGTCTTTAATCCACGCTATATTTTTGGGGTCGTAGTCGGAGTTTTCGTCTCCAACTTATTACTGTCAGAACTCGGACCGATCGATCTGGTTTTTGGTGTTGGTCAATCTGTACTCGCATTATCGCTGACAATTCTCTTCTCTCGCTTCACGACCAATTTATTGGCACGAATGATTTTCAACACCTTTATCTTCACGACCACCATGTTTTTAATCGCTTGGGAATTAAACATCGTGCTTCATCTTCCATTTCTTTTAACTTGGTTATACGTGGCGATTGGAGAATGTGCAGTCATGATAATTGGAATTCCGATTATGCAGGCTCTCAATAAACGGTTGCAATTCGGAAAATTGATTTAACCTCATTTTCAAACTAACGAATACACTCCTTGCACAAACCTAACTGCTCATGTCTACAAGACTCAGAGCCCTCGTTAACTCCATTACCGCTATGTTGAACACAAGAAAAAGCTTCGTTCTTTAAATAGAACGAAGCTTTTTAGATCATTTGGATACATTCTCCAACGAAGCCTGGCTAACTAGAGAAGTGAACTTTCCTGAGTAGTATATTAATGCATCCTTATCTTGATACTCGAAGTTCTCCACTTTACCTACGAATATAATATGGTCCCCACCATCATATTCAGCCCATGGTGTACATTCAATAAACGCAAGCGACTCCTCAAATCTTACGGAATGTTCACCTTCCGTCCAACTAAAGGGCTCCTGTTCTTTTGGACGCCCCGCAAAATGCATGGCGACATCTTCTTGATGGCTTGCTAAAATATTTACCGTAAATGGTTTTGTATGTAAATGTTGCGCCGCTTTTGCCTTTCTGTCCACGGAGACCAAAACTAAAGGCGGATCCAATGAGACGGATGTAAATGAGTTTGCCGTAATGCCATGATGCTGGTTGTCAGTTTTACATGTTACCACGGTTACCCCCGTAGCAAAGCGACCCATACAATTTCGATACTCTCGACTATCCATTTATATAACCCCCCAACTAGTTGCAAAGCATTCTATGTCAGACCTATTCATTCGTTAACTGTCTTCCAAGCAAGCAATAGGCCTGGTCTGCCTCGTTACCTTGAAACAATTTGCGAATCCTTGTAGACGAAATAACTTCTCCTTTGGAACATCGAACAACTGGTTGTTCGAATGTCTTGCTAATCATATTTAAGTCCTGTGTTGTTCCGCTTTTGCCTTTTCCAAAATAAAAATTCGGACCTACCCATATTTCTTGCGGATGTATTTTCCTCAGTTCAACCAAAAATTCGCCGACACTTCGAGAAGCATAATGCTCATCGAAAGAAGCTACTATGGTATAATCCACACCCATATTCCGTAAAAACTTCTCTTTTTCCGCAAAAGGAGTTAAAAGTGATTGATTTTGAAAATACACTTTGGGCGGTGGATCAAATGTATATACAACGAATGGTACTCCATATATTTCCGCTCTCGACTTTGCCCGATTAATTAGTGCTTGATGTCCAAGGTGCAGCCCGTCAAATGCACCGATTGTCATGATTGATTGTGGTAATTCTAGTTCGCCATCTCGATATACTTTAATGGGAAGCACCTCATTTCTGGTTGTATTTACAAAAGAACATATTTGGATTTAGTTCTCTTCACGCATTACGAAATCTAATTCCGCTTTTTTCACTCCGTTTTCATCTCGCAGAGTTGTCATAAGATCTAAACGAACACCGTCAGCTACGTCCGTCTCCAGCCACTCATCTCCTTCAAAGAACACTTGAGTTATAAGTGTTTCGTGTCCTTCTGCTTCAAACATGAGGTGTAAGTGTGCAGGACGCATTGGGTGTTGCTCCGTATAGTCTAGGAACTCTCCCGTTGGCCCATCTGTAGGAATGGAGTAAGGAAGCGGCACGATAGAACGCACTTCAAAATCGCCATTATTGTCAGTAAAGAAGTGACCCCTGAAATTATATTTTGGTGCGTCCGAATCAAATGAAGAATATTTTCCTGACGCATCATTTTGCCACATTTCCACTTTTGTGTTTGCCAGCGGTTTTCCGTTTGTACTACTTACATTTCCTTTGAAATACATGATCTCTCCTTTTTCGTCTGGTCGTTGTGTCAAGATATAAGCATCCCCGTCTTTCGCTTCGACTTTTGGAGAATTCTCGACGAAATAGGGTCCGAGTAAAGATGGCTGAGTTCCTGGCTTATCGGTATACATCGCACGTAACACGTGGGTCTCCAAAAATACATCCGCGAATAAAGGTAGCTCTCCTTTACGCCCTAGTCGATCTGCCCAATCTACAAAGTTTGTATATTCTTCGTGATTTAGTTTTGCTTCTTGCAGAAATCCTTGGATATGTTTAATAAATAGGTTGAAAACCTCTTCTACTCTTTCGTTTTTCTTTAAAGTTTCAGTTTGCATAATCACTACCCCCATTTTTAATTTTTAGTAGTTTTGATTTTATTTTTCAACGTCACATTAACATCATCCGGATTAATCCACGTTGGGTTTACCCAACCATCCAAATCGTAATCATCCATACATTCCTGTGCAAATTTCTCATAAGCAGTTGCTTGGCCCGTCTGTTGCGCCATCACTAGGTTCTCCAAGCGAATGTTTTCATTGTTTCCTGAATAATTCCGCTCGTACAGCTCATGCCGCCCACCAAATTCCGTTCCGATAGCGTCCCAAAGTAGTTTAATAACCTTGATTTTTTCAATTGCTTCTATATTATTTGAACCACGATAAAGTTTATCTATATATGGACGTAATTCAGGGTTTTTAAAATCATTTGCACTTGATGGCTGTACAATCAAACTTCCGGCCACAACCGTTTCAATAATGTCTTTGACACGTGGCCAACCCTCAGACATGAAGACCCGGTACGATAAACCATAGTCAATGTTTGGAAGGACTGTTCCATTTGGTCCTTCATTTGGATTTAAAGCCATGGCATCACTCATCGCCCAGAACATATTTCGATAGGCAAGGACTTCTCCAATATTCGCTTGTACGCCGCGGAACTTATCCGTACCGTTTGCCCTTAATGCTTTCATGAGTAGCCCTGAAATGAAGTCGAGCTTTACTGCTAAACGAGTGACACCGTGGAAGGTGAAGCGATGCAAGAAACCACTTTCGGCAAAGAAACTATTTGCTTTTTCAACATCCTTATATACAAGAAGGTTCTCCCAAGGAATCAACGCATTATCAAATACAATAACCGTGTCATTCTCATCAAACCGACTACTGAGCGGATAGTCGAAGGGACTCCCTGTCACTGCTGCGTTTAATTCGTAAGAAGGTCTACTGATTAACTTAATTCCAGGAGTAGCCATATCGGCAACAAAAACTAGTGCATATTCCTCCGTTGGAATAGGCAAGGCACCATAATGCGCAATGAAGTTATAATTTGTCAATGCTGATCCTGTAGCTACCATTTTGGCACCGCTTACTAGAATCCCCTCTTCAGTCTCTCCTACACAACGAATAAAAACATCTTTTACTTCATCAATTGGCTTATCCCGATCTACTGGAGGATTAATTATCGCATGGTTGAAATAATAGTTATTTTCCTGTGCTTCCTTATACCAACGTCTAGCATTTGCTTCATATTTCCCATAATATTCAGGATTGGCACCTAGCGTTGCCAAGAACGATGCTTTGTAGTCTGGTGATCTTCCCATTTGTCCGTAAGTCAGTCTAGACCACTCCGCGATAGCATCTCTTGTTTTGAATAAGTCTTCAGCTGTTTTGTCTGGTCGGAAAAATCTTTGTGTATAGCCACCGTTTCCTGTGTCTGTTTCCCGAGTCAATATATCTTTATGTTCCGGATCATGTAAGGCGTCATATAATCTGGCGATAGAGCGTGCACTATTTCTAAAGGCCGGATGAGTGGTAACGTCTTCTACCTTCTCGCCGTGCAGCCAAATCTCCCTACCGTCCCGTAGGCTTTCCAAATACTCTTCTCCAGTCATTGGTTTCTTCACAGCTTCTTGTTGCTTGCTTGTCATGTATATGCCTCCTTCAAATGTAATCTCTTTCTACTTATAATACTAATTTATATTCTGAATATTTGTAACTGTAAATAAGTTGTAATGTAAGCCCTTTCACTAGCACTTTTTGCAGTATGGCAGCAGATATCCAAAAAATAAAACTCATACAAAATAAAAAAACGAATCAATTGAATGATCCGTTGTGTTTACTGATAATTTGCAAAGCGTAATAGATTTGGGTGGCCAACTGGCCCTTAAACCTTCCAGCCCCAGTCTTCAAGTCAATTCCGCTTAATGCCTCAATCCGTTCAATCCTATAACGTAGCCCTGCTATCGATAGATGAAGCTGATCGGCTGTTTGTTGTAAATTTCCGTTATTATCTAAGAATGCTTTCAAAGTAAACAGCAAGTTTCCTTGGCCTTCTGAGTCATAGTCTATAATTTCTCCCAGTGTCTCCGTATAATAACGAATCATTTCTTTTTGATCCGCACCTTGCAACAAAATCATAATTGGTTCCAACTCTTTGTAGTCTGCTTGTTTGCTTTCCATGGGATGCGTCAAATAGATAAAATCACAAATTCTCGTAGCATCCAAATAGCTGTCTCTCATCAGATCAATCGATTTTATTGCACGTCCGGATCCTAAATGTACCTTCACTCTAGGAAACGATTTATGCAATTCCTGAATCAATCGGGTAGCGTATCTTTCTACACAATTCTGTTCATTCAAACTGACAATCATAATTACACGGCCATCTTTTAAAAACGGGTCTTGTCCTACATGCTTTTGTATCAGATAACTGAGTACCTCCTCCGTTTTCTCAAAAGGTTCAACTTTCATAGCAATGACTCTTTTCACTTGATTCTTTGTGAAACCAAACATAGCGGCCTGCCGTTGCATTGTGGATGGGTCTAACAGTTTATTTTGAATAATATCATCAAAAAAAGTAGCTTTCTGTTTCCATTTCGACTCCATAAGTTTACGGTAATGAAACATTTGAATAGTTAACACCATAAGGGCCCGATTAATGATCAGTTGTTTTTTATGAGAAAGTTTCTCTTTGTCAAGTACAATCATTCTACCCAAATTCTTTTTATTGCTTTTAACATTGAAGACTTCCACTACTCGGTCCATTTCCATCTGCTCATCCTCGAACCATTTGGTAATACGCTTCTCATCCTCTCCTGTTTCATAATAGGATGAATAAATCTCAGACGCATGCTCCACCACTATGCTACATTCTAATTTTTTTCCGATTACTTGGGTAATTTCATTCAGATCTTTGTCTTCCAGAAAGAGCTCCGTCAACTCATTTTGAATTTTCTCTGACTCCATAATATCTTCATTCAATTGTTGCATTTCTACATACACATCTTCTAGTACCCCTTGCAAAGACTCTGTTTGATAGTAACGTAAGTCTTGTAAATGTTTTTCATCACATTTTTCCACGGTTTGTGCGACAAAATAGCAATAGGCGTCTCCATTAGCCCGGCAATATTTCTCATGGGCAATAATTTGTTTACCAAATATTTTTGTAAGGTACCCGCTTGCGTAACCAACCAGCGTCCAGCAGGAGGCCCCTTGCTCAATCCCATGCTTTTCAATATGCTCGTCTGCTTCGTACGAATTTCTCCAATAGCCACCAAACTCCAAATGATTTTCACAAATTTCAAGGTAATCAGGTTCAACTGTTACTACTCCTTCAAGCGTGTGCATGGCAGGTCCGGCAAATATAAGTTCTCTTAAAGACTTCCACTCGTACTGGGATTCTAACGTTTCGGCGGCTTTATATCCACATGACCATCCATATCTCATTAAAAACCCTTTTGCTCTTTCGTAACCTAGTGTCGTGATCAAGTCTGACCGTAAAATTCCTAATGCCTCAACCGACATCAGCATCATACGTTTGTCGTGCAGTTGGATAACTCCTGTTCGTGGGTTGACATCAAGTACATTTTGCAATAATAAGTGATTTGCCTTCATTACCATTCTTACACTTCCTCTCTAATGTGATCATTCTTCACAGGATTTTATAAACATGTAGTCAGCAATTCTTTTCAGCTGGTCGGGTATCGAAATGACGATGAGTTCAGGAATCAAGATAGAAAGCGTTATCAATTTCAGGTTTTCCGGGTAGCGTATACGTCCGTTGGAACCTCTTTCAAATAAAGTATCTCGTCTCAGATTACAGAGGTAATAAAGCCAAATCTCATTTGATAGGACAACTCCTATCCTAAACATATTTTGCTACACATCCTAGACTAACCGCAAGACGATTTCACAGTGCAAAAAGAACATTTATATCAGAGAATGGTTTGACTTGTAAGTTACTATACTACAAACAGTGTTATAGCAAGCTCATAAATTTCGAATACTGTTACTATGCGGACAATCAGTTAATAGTTTCTATCAAAATGATGCCAACAAATAACTTGTCGTGGCGTCAAAACAGTCTCCCACTTTGTAAAATTACCATGTAGGAGACTGTTTTTATTCTATATTTTCAACAGCAACCGATATTCCTTGCCCAACCCCAATACACATCGTCGCAAGACCTCGTTTTGAATGCCGTCGTTTCATTTCATAAATTAAAGTAGTCAAAATCCGTGACCCACTTGCACCTAAGGGATGTCCTAAGGCAATCGCTCCTCCATTAACGTTTACCTTATCCATCTCAAATCCCAATTCCTGAATACATGCGATAGATTGGGAAGCAAAGGCTTCATTGATTTCCATTAAATCAAAATCATCGGTGTTCAATCTATACTTCTTCATAAGTTTTCTTGTAGAATAAATCGGACCAAGTCCCATGACGGAAGGTTCTAAACCGGCTGCAGCCGAACCGATAAATTTCACTAACGGCTGGAGACCCAAACTTTTGGCCCGTTCCGCTTCCATGAGGAGCATAGCTGAAGCTCCGTCATTGACCCCCGTTGCATTTCCTGCAGTTACCGTTCCCCCTTCAAATAATGGAGAAAGCGAATTCAATTTTTCAATTGTTGTATCAGGTCGAGGATGTTCGTCGATATCTATACTATGTTCAATCCCTTTTCGATCCTTGTAAACAACAGGCACAATTTCGGTTTGAAACTTGTTAGCTGCTAGCGCTTCGCCCGCCAAATGTTGACTTCTCACGGCGAAGGCATCTTGTTCCTCACGTGATATTTCATATCGTCTAGCTACATTTTCTGCTGTTTGCGGCATAGAGTCCACTCCATACAATTGTTGCATCTTCGGATTGATGAACCGCCACCCAATCGTTGTGTCTGCCAATGTCTGATCTCCTCGCGGAAAAGCACGCTCGGGTTTCGCCATGACAAAAGGTGCCCGTGACATACTTTCTGTACCACCTGCAATGATCACATCACATTCTCCTGATAAAATAGCTCTCGCACCAATACTGACTGCATCCAAACTTGACCCACACAAACGATTGACCGTAGTCCCACTCACTTCCTGAGGCAGTCCTGCCAACAGTGAAGACATTCTGGCCACATTTCGATTTTCTTCACCTGCTCCGTTGGCATTTCCTAAAATGACATCGTCAATTGTATCGACAGGAAGTTCAGGATTCCTCTCCATTAATGCTTTAATGACAATTGCTCCCAGATCGTCCGGACGTACATTTTTTAATTGTCCGTTGTATCTGCCAATCGGAGTCCGCACAGCGTCCACTATAACTACTTCTCTGAACAAAATGATTCCCCCTTTATCCCCTCGCTGATCTTAAACCTCGCCTCTGTTTTATTTTGGACTTCTTCTAGAGTAGCATCTCCTACCAATTCAATTAACTCATATATATATCCATTCCATTTAAATACAGCTAATTCTGTAATGATCATATCTGCTACGCGTTTAGAGGTAATTGGAAACGTACAGCTCTCCACGATTTTCGGAGTGCCATCATTTGCCGTATGGCTCGTTGTAATGATAATCCTTTGTGCCCCTTCCAATAAATCCATTGCTCCGCCGACGCCAATTATATCTTTTCCAGGGATTGCCCAGTTGGCAATTCTTCCTTTTTCATCAATTTGTAGCGCACCCAATATAGCAGTATTGACATGCCCACCACGGATCATCGCAAACGATTGCGCGCTACTAAAGTAAGAAGCACCTCCCCCTTCCCCAACCGGCTGCTTACCCGCATTGACGATTAAAGGGTCAATTTTTTCAGGCTCTACCGCCGTCACACCGAGCATGCCATTTTCAGTATGCAAAGTAATGGTGGGATCCGTAATATAATCCGCAACTAATGTAGGGATACCGATCCCCAAGTTGATAACAGAGTGTGAAGTCAGTTCTACGGCCGCTCTCTTGGCAATCAATTCTCTCATCTCGATTTCACTCCTTCCTTCGTTAACACCCATTTACTCGTGACAATGACATCTACGTATAAATGCGGCGTTACGATATCTTCCGGAGGGAGTTCTCCAACTTCTACAATTTCATCTACTTCCGCAATTACAAACGACGCAGCAGTTGCCATGTCGGGATTAAAGTTTCTAGCAGTTTTATAGTAAACGAGATTTCCTAATGTATCTGCCTTCCAAGCACGAATAATTGCCACATCCGCCTTGAGTCCTTCTTGAAATAAATACTGCTCGCCTTTAATCATCTTCGTCTCTTTGTTTTTTGCCAGGTCGGTCCCCACTGCCGTTTTCGTGTAAAAACCGCCAATCCCTGCGCCGCCAGCACGTATGGCCTCTGCTAAAGTTCCTTGTGGAAGCAATTCCAATGCAAGCTTCCCTTGATTGTAATACTTAGCAACATCTCGGTTACTAGTAAAGTAAGAGCCGATTGCCTTTTTAATCTTACCTTGTTGAAGCAATCTTCCTAACCCTTCTCCTTGCTCACCAACATTATTACTAATCACAGTCAAATTGTTTACATCATAATCGATTAGATCATAAATAATGGATAGCGGGCTTCCCACTAATCCGAATCCCCCTACCATAAGCGTATGATCCGACTTTATATGCTGAACCGCTTCCCGAATAGAAGTCTCTTTTATCGACTTCATTGAGTCACCTTCTCTACTCTGTTTAATAACTCCAAAATCTTACTTTCAATATACGGTTGCTTTTCGAACATCAACGTATAATGATTCGCGTGGACTTCAATCGTTTGAATATCTTTCGCATATTCAATCGTTTGTTCGTACGTTTCCTTCGTAAAAAGGGGTGGTTTTTGACCTAACGGACCCAAAGCGATCACAAGCAGGATTGGACAATTTATTTTCAGAAACACTTCTTTAGGTTTAAATGCATAGAAACTATTAAAGTCTTTCTCCATCACTAGTGCATCCGATTTATGCTGCCATCCGTTAGCAGTCTGGTGTACCTCGTAGTTTGTAATCTCTTCGACAATCGCATCCCATTCAACGTGTAAGCCCTCATAAATCGTCTTCGTTTGTGTGACATAATCATTTTTTGTAGCATACTTTTTCTGTAAGCGACTTAGAGACGGGACAATTAAATCTCTTTGTTTTTCTTCAGTTATGCCTGCACCATCTAGTAAGATAAGTCCTTTCGTTTGAATTTCACTTGCAGCGAGAGCACAAATATAAGCACCCATTGAATACCCCATCAAGATAGGATTTTCTATTCCTTTTTGTTTTATAAACAGTAGCAAATCTTTTGTATGCTCAAAAATCGATGTTTGATTTTCTGCTGGACTGCTATCCCCGCGCCCCCTCAAATCATAACTAATGAAGCGATAGCTCTCTTCCAGTCCCTGTTCATAATGTAAGAATGTCTTATGATTGCCAGTCAGCCCATGGACTGCGATGATAGTTCCTGCTGTGCCGTCTGATTCATGAAACATTAACTTTTTATGATCAGTCAGATGATGTATTTCTGCCATTATCGGACACCTTCCTTCCTCTTAATCAACTTGATACACGGAGTATCTAACTCCAGTCGGCAATCTTTCACCTATCGAAACAAAAATCTTCTTGTTTAACCAATCATACTTTTTAGAAGCAGTTTCAAAGATTGGATTTGTCCGAAAATAATATTCCTCACGATCTACCTTTTCATTGTTATCAAGCCTTGCAAGTACCTCTTTACTACCCGTCCGTATTCCCCGGTATGTCAGTAAAATGAGTTCTTTGTCATCAGTCTCTAACAAAATGCGAACATCTTGAATAATGGTTCCGTCTTCTCTGACAGTTATCCAATCATCACCCCCAGGTATCACTCTCCCATTAAGTTGCTCACCCGAGAAACACCCACCTTCGACTCGGATAATTCTTCTGTTACCGACTGGCGTCACACCTGGCAAGTGTGCTTTTTCAACGGTTAATTCCAAATTACATAAGAATGACAATGAGGGTGCATCAAAGTATTTCATTGTTTACTCACTCTTCCTTCTATATTTTTCTACCTTCTCTTCATCTAATTCCACGCCTAATCCCGGTCCAGTTGGTACTTGTACTTTTCCTTCTGCGCAAACTAAAGGATTTTTCACTAAATCATCTGCAAGCCACTGAGGTCCAAATAGTTCACTGCCATATTGCAAGTTACGAATAGTACCATAAGCATGAAGGCACGCCGAAGTCCCTATAGAGCTTTCCAATGATGTCCCTCCGAAACAAGGAATACCTGCCGCTTCGGCAATGGCAGCAATCTTTATCGTGTTCCGCATTCCACCGGATTTATGAATTTTCAATGAAAAAATATCAGCAGCTTTAGCAGAAATCAATCGCATGGCATCTTGCACTGTCGCTAAGCCTTCATCTGCCATTACAGGCACCTTTCTCATAGCGGAAAGTTCGGACGCCCCTTCAATATCCAATGGAGATAATGGCTGTTCCAAAAAGTCAATGTCCGCATCATTCAGACGATCCATATAACGAATGGCTGTCAAACGATCCCATCTGCCGTTCGGATCAATGCCTATACTTGAAATACCACGCAGACCGTTTGCTATTTGGATTGCACGTTCAGCATCTTCAGCAGTCTTGTATTTCCCGGCTTTTATTTTAAAATCTTTGTACCTATTGTTCTCTATCAGTTCTTTTCCTTCTTCGATGTCTCCATTAGCATCCCCCGTGGCAAGTGCCCATTTCACCTCAATAGACTCTTGGTATAACCCTCCTAACAGTTGATAAGCCGGCACTTCATATACCTTACCTACTGCATCATAAAGCGCCATTTCTACGGTTGCTTTAGCAAATGGATTGGCCCTCACGTGAATGTCCATCAGTTCAAGGATTTGCTCTGTATACCTCGGGTCTTTTCCTTCTAATAAGGGACTGAAATATTGATCAATGACTACCTTCATCGTTTCAACACTTTCTCCATTCCACCAGATTCCAGGCGTCGTACCTTCACCAACGCCGACTAGACCATTAGCCAGTTCCACGTTCACAAGCAACATGCTCTTAGTCGAGACTATTTCAGTCGCAAATTGGTGAGGCCTCTTGATCGGTACGTCTACAATTATCGTGCTGATTTTCCTAATTGAATGTTCCATGACTGATTCCCCTTATCGTTTTATTAAACTTTCTATTTTTTCTTGCTTTATTAAAAAAATCATTGTACGATTGACGTACAAATATACATATATCGTACAACACTATTATAACAAGGAGGATACAATCAATGTCAAGCAAATATTCTAATAATTTAATCAAAAGTGCTGACTTTATACAATCGTTGGAGCGAGGGCTATCCGTCATCCAATCGTTTTCTACTGAGCATTCAACATTAACGGTCAGTGAAGCCGCAGCCATTACCAATTTAAGTCGACCCGCCATTCGTCGTATATTCTTAACGCTCGAAAGTCTAGGCTATCTAACGTCCGACAATGGACGATATGCACTGACAGCTAAGGTACTTTCCTTGGGTTATGCATATCTTTCATCAAAAAACATATGGGAAATTGCACACGACCCTATGGATGAACTTGTCAAACAAACAGGTGAATCTACTTCTATTTCTGTATTAGACCATGACGAGATAGTATATGTAGCACGCATTCATACAAAGCGAATAATGACCATGTCGTTAGGCGTCGGCTCCCGTTTGCCCGCATTCGCCACATCAATGGGGCAAGTTCTGCTAGCGCACTTACCATCCGAGGAGTTGGAAGAGTATTTTGAACAGGCTATATTATCCAGCTATACAAATCACACTATCACCGACAAGAAACAATTAATAAAACAACTGGAACAAATCCGAAAGAACGGCTGGTCGCTGGCAGAACAACAATTCGAAGAGGGATTGAGCTCAGTGGCTGCACCAATTACAAATCGAAATGGCGAGGTTATTGCCGCCATTAATATATCGACACACACTGGAAGAAATAGCAGAAAGGAAATAAAAGAGAAATTGATTCCTCTTTTATTGCAGACGGCTCAGAAAATCAGCGAAGACTTGGCCAGGTCTCCGCACCCCATGAATTTATAACATGCACTAACATACAGTTGCCGGAACACATATGGAAGTGGAATCCTTTTCCACTGAAGAAACTAATTAACAAGGCGTAGAACAATATAAATCAAGGAGGATTATCCATGAACTTAGAAAATGTTTATCTGAATGTCATCAAAGAAAGGTTTAATGGCATTAAACGCCTTGGGGATGATACAATAGATCAATTGACAGAGGATGATATTCATTGGACTTTAAACGAGGCTTCAAATAGTATTGCTGTCTTAGCAAAACATATAAGCGGAAACATGATATCTAGGTCTACAAATTTTTTAACCACAGATGGTGAAAAACCCAATAGGAAACGAGATAGTGAATTCGAAGAGGATTCTCTAACCAAACATGAAATGATCGCAGTTTGGGAAAAGGGTTGGAGTATTCTTTTTGAAACATTAGAAGAACTAGAAGGTGAACATTTGTTAAGGGATGTATATATTCGTGGTAAACGCACTATCGTGCTCGAAGCGTTAGAAAGACAATTGACCCATTATGCTTCCCACATAGGGCAAATCGTATATATAGGCAAACAATTAAAAAATAATACTTGGGTAAACCTTAGTATTCCTAAAAGACAATCAGAAGAATACTTCGAATGATAGATTGTGAGCAGATCCTCTATATCATATAGTTATGAAAGAGCCAAGTTTCCTTTTTTTGTATTTGTAAACATTTTGTCCTCATATAGCGTGTGGTAATTTTGTCCAGCTACAGTATACATATATGCCTAAGAATTAAACAACCTGCTCCATCCTCCGATTCTATTGACTGGGTTATACATTATAATTAACAGGTTTGCCATCACTGCAATAAGGATTCCGCATATGCACACCATTCACAAAAAGTGATACTTTTAAAACTGGCGTGATACTACTTATCAAGTGAGACGGATGCCGAATAGGCCGTCTCATCTTCTTCCACTTTTACCCTTCCAAAAATGCTAATTTATCTGATCGTACCAAAGTTTGTATCGACGATTATTGGGTACAACTAAGTGTATATAAGCAATCTTGCCTTATCGTTTAAAACATTCTTTCCACAATCAACCTCTTCACTACATTACATTAGTTTTAGGAGGAATTATGAAAAAAATCTCGCTAACATTTTATATCACCTTGGTTGCCGTCATAATAGCCGTCGGTTATGGAGTGATTGCGCCGGACCACTTCGAGAGGATGACCTCCGACGTTAAAAATTGGATTGCCTCTTCCTTTGGCTGGTACTATTTGTTGACGGTATCCATGCTGTTTTTCATTTCGGTCTATCTGATCTTTAGCCCCATCGGCAGAATCCGTTTAGGAAAAGACAGCGATCGTCCCCAATTCTCTTTAATATCTTGGCTGGCTATGCTTTTTTCCGCCGGTATGGGAATCGGACTTGTCTTTTACGGTGCTGCTGAGCCCCTATCGCATTATGCAGTCAATCCTGCTACTGCGGGGCCTGAAACAGCGGAGGCTTATAAAGAAGCCATGCGCCAAGCATTTTTCCATTGGGGCTTCCATGCTTGGGCTGTCTATGGGATGACAGCTCTTGCACTGGCCTATTTCCAATTCCGTAAAGGCCAACCGGGATTGATTTCGGCTACTTTGAAACCTATTTTCGGTGACCGCGTCAATGGGCCCCTCGGTATTGTCATTGACGTATTTGCTATCTTTGCTACAGTGTTTGGCGTTGCCACATCTCTCGGTCTTGGCGCTGTCCAAGTCAATGCGGGGCTGCATTACCTTTTTGGTATTCCTGTCAGTTTCCTATCGCAACTCATCATTATCATCATAGTAACGATTTTGTTCTTGGTGTCTGCATGGAGCGGGCTCGGCAAGGGGATCAAAATCTTATCAAATGCCAATATGGTCCTTGCTATTGCATTATTATTTTTCGTCATTGCTTTAGGACCCACATTGCTTATTTTCGATATGTTCACCGACTCGATCGGTGGGTATTTAGAGCATCTTGTTCGCATGAGTTTCCGTACTGCCCCTCTTGATGTTGGGAATCGTGCATGGCTTAATGATTGGACAATATTTTATTGGGCTTGGTGGATCGCTTGGTCGCCATTTGTCGGTATGTTCATTGCCCGGGTTTCGAAAGGGAGAACGATCCGGGAGTTTATGATCGGTTTACTCGTCGTACCAACCGTGTTAAGTATGATCTGGTTTTCTGCATTTGGTACTACAGCAATTGAAACACAAAAGGCCGGGATTATTGATTTAGCTTCCACTGCAACTGAGCTGACAATTTTTGAGATGTTCAGCGGCATGCCGTGGTCTTCTATAATATCCATGATCGCCATTTTGCTTATCATTTCATTTTTCATCACTTCTGCAGATTCAGCTACCTTCGTACTCGGTATGCAGTCATCTTACGGATCGCTGACACCACCTAATAATTTAAAGGTGGTATGGGGAGTGATTCAGTCCTCGATCGCTGTTATTTTATTGTTTGTCGGTGGATTGGATGCGCTGCAAAATGTAGTTATCATCGCCGCCCTGCCGTTTTCCGTTATCTTGATCATGATGGTCACTTCGTTGTTCATGTCATTGAAAGAAGAACGAAGGAAAGTGAAACGTCGGTAAATACAAAAAAGTCACCGGACTCGGTGACTTTTTTGCTTTTATCTATTAATTAATGAACAGCCTTTTCGACCGCTTTCTCAATCGCTTGTTTTAAATCTGCAATAATATCATCTGCTGATTCCAACCCGACAGACAGGCGAATCAACTCTTCAGTCACACCCGAATTCTTCAGATCTTCTGCAGATAACTGCTGGTGCGTAGTAGATGCCGGATGAATGATCAACGACTTCGCGTCGCCAACATTTGCTACATGCGACCAGATTTCCACATTATCAATCACTTTACGACCTGCATCCCGGCCACCTTTAATGCCGAAAACAATAATGGAACCATAGCCGTGCTTCAAGTGTTTTTGCGCCAACTCATACGTCGGGTGTTCTTCAAGACCCGTATACGTCACCCAGTCCACTGCCGGATGTCCCTTCAAGAATGCTGCGACTTTCTGTGCGTTTTCATTATGGCGAGGCACACGCAAATGAAGCGTCTCAAGCCCCTGCAATAAATTAAATGCACTGTCCGGCGCCAAGCAAGGTCCGAAATCACGCAATAATTGAACGCGCAGCTTCGTTGCGAATGCAGCCCCTGCCGTATCGATGCCATATCTCAACCCATGATACGATTCATCCGGTTCTGTGAACCCTGGGAATTTTCCTTGAGTCCAATCAAATTTCCCTGCATCGACCGCCACGCCTCCAATCGTCGTGCCGTGCCCGCCAATCCATTTCGTTGCGGAGTGAATGACTACGTCTGCTCCGAACTCAATCGGATTGGAGCCATATGGAGACGGGAACGTGTTATCCACCAACAATGGAATACCGTTGTCATGCGCGACTTTCGCTACCGCTTCTACATCAAGGACTTGCAGGCTCGGATTACCGATCGTCTCTGCGAATAACGCCTTCGTCTTATCTGTAATTGCCGCTTCAAAGTTTTTCGGATCAGATGCATCCACGAACTTCACCGTGATGCCATAGCGCGGCAGTGTCACAGCGAATAAATTGTACGTGCCGCCATACAGATTGCTGGCCGCCACAATTTCATCTCCCGCGCCCGCAATGTTCAGGATCGAAAATGCGATTGCCGCCATTCCGGATGATAGCCCTACTGCTGCAGATCCACCTTCGATCTGCGCCACACGCTCCTCAAAAACTGCGACAGTCGGGTTAGTAATACGTGTATAGATATTGCCTGCTTCTTGCAAAGCAAATAAATTCTGTGCATGCTCTGTATCTCTGAAAACATATGAAGTCGTACGATGAATCGGCACAGCACGTGAACCGGTTACAGGATCTGGCTGCTGTCCTCCGTGCAATAAAACAGTTTCTGGCTGAAATTTAGTCATAACTATTTCCCCTCCGAATTTATTAGTCTACCTGATGGAATACTGAAAAGCAGAAGAGGGCGTTTTGTCGTGACAGACGTTGGAGGGCTTATCGTAAAAGGGTGCTCTCCCCCTTTTTCGAAAAGACCGAAACGTCCCGAGCAGCTGCCCTCTGCAGCTAGACAATGAGCCTAGTGAGTATACAAAGAAACCCTCTTCCTAAAAATAAGAAGAGGGCTTTGCTTTCGCTCATACCTCTCTTATCTTCCAAACTGTCAACAGTTTGTAGGAAGTAGCACCTTTGCATAACTAGCCGGTTGCCGGGCATCATAGGGCCTAATCCCTCCGCCGCTCTTGATAAGAGTTTGTCTATTCGTTTTCCATCTTGAAAAATAGTATAAAGCCAATACCAACTAAATGCAAGGGTTATTAGTAGAATGTTTAGAAATCATTGTGATTTCTAAAAAATATCCCACCAAATTTTCACTGCAGAGCCCATGATCAATACAGCGAGAATTCCTTGCAACACTTTCGTATTGACTTTGCGACTTACCTTCACTCCAAGCGGGGCCGCCAGCACGCTCGCAATAATCATGACAAGCGCCGGTTCATAGGGAACTTGCCCTGTGAAGAGTTTTCCTGACGCCGAACCGATTGAAGACAATAAAGTGATTGCTAGCGAAGTGGCTATCGTGACCCGTGTAGGAATTTTTAATACAACAAGCATGATCGGTACGAGGATAAACGCCCCTCCTGCCCCTACAATTCCTGCAGCCAACCCAACTAGCAATGCAGTTCCTGTGGCTATCCATTTATTGAACGCAATTTCTTCCACGGGGATGTTATCAAGACCTTTTTGCGGAATGAACATCATCACGGCTGCCAGCACGGCCAATACACCATATACAATGTTAACGGTTGCTTCCGACAGCAGACTGGAACCTGCCCCTCCGATTACACTGCCGATCAATACGCTGATTCCCATATACAACACAAGTGGCTTCAAGATTAGATTGCTCTTGCGATAAGCAAAGACACCTGAGAGAGAAGCAAAGAATACTTCAACTGCCGTAATACCCGAGACGTCATGCGATGAAAAAGCTTCAAAACCAAGTAATGCAGGAATGAAAAGTAACATTGGATATTTGACGATGGCACCGCCAATTCCCATCATGCCGGAAAGGAATGAGCCGACAAATCCAATGAGGAAGATGGTGATGATAAATGTAAAACTCATGATGTTCTCTCTCCCTCCTTCCTAATGAAAGAGGGCAATGGAACACCCTCTTTGCTTAGTTTATCCTTTTTGAATCCAAAATTTAAAGACATCGGACTCTTGTTGCTGGTCCACTACCTTGTGATTTCCTGATGCGGCCCAAGCTGTCAAATCTGCTACAGATCCTTTGTCCGTTGCATGAATTTCAAGGATATCCCCTGCTTCTAGTTCTTTCATCGCTTTTTTTGTCCGTACGATCGGCATTGGGCAAGCCAATCCTTTAGCATCTAAAAATTTTGTCGTGTTCATTTGTATCTTCTCCTTTTGAATCGTTTTTAATTGAAAATAAAATTACAGTTTGTTGTCCCGTCGCTCGACTTCCATTGGCAGAGTAAAGTTCACTGGCACCGCTGTGCCGCTAGGGAATTGCCTTACGCCACGAGCCAGCTAGCGAAGTTCATGCTAGCAGTCTCATGGCAACGGCCGACCCCGCAGTTGCGGCTTCGCTGGAATGGGTAGGTATCATTATGTTGTGTTTAAAGTAGGCAATTCCGAGTCTGATGTCTAGTCTGAAATGGTCTTGCTAGAAAAACACATCGGTTAACCCCCACTCAAAAAAAGTAGGCGCCTCACAAGCGGGTATACGGAGCGATGTGACAGGCAGGCGTTCTTCCAGAACGGCACATTGCGGGAGCCATCCGCAAGCGCCGAAGTGGGTTCGATTACAACACCTTATCTCACCGCACAGCGATTCGGTCCGATTTCCATTTCGCGTTGTGTTTCTTCATCCGGTTGGACCTTGCCCATATTTGTCTGGCGGATTTCTTGATACGCATTTGGCTGTGGCGGTAGATTGCCTGTCACCAATTCCCTGAATTGCTCCTCATCCTCGATATTCAAGCCATGATTTCGTTCATATAACACGCCTAGCTTCTCTGCAACACTACCGTCGTCATTCAGCTCATCCATAATCATGAAATGCGCTGGAAGTACGATCAGTTCTTCGGATAACTCTTGGTAACGGCTGTATAATGATTCACGTAAATCACCTACCCAATCCTCTGCCAACCCTGCCAAATCAGGACGGCCAATCGAATCGATGAATAAAATATCCCCTGTCATCAAATAGCTGTCATCCACAATAAATGAAGTAGAACCAATTGTATGTCCAGGTGAATATAGCGGCTGGATATCAATTTTCGTTTTACCGATCTGGATAGAAGCCTCCTCTTCCAATGCTGCGAAATTGAATGTCACTTCTTCTGCGTCTTTCGGCGGCAACCAGTATGTTGCACCCGCTGCTTCCGCCAACTTGCGACCACCGGAAATATGGTCTGCATGCAAATGGGTGTCCAAGACATGTGTAATTTTAACTCCAAGCTGATCAGCAAATTCCGAAAATACATTCGTCATACGCGTAGCATCCACGACTGCCGCTTCTCCATCGGAAGTGACCATGTAGGACAGGCAGCCCTTACCGATTCTTACGAATTGATAAAGCTCTCCTCCAGACTTCAAATCTCCAACTTTCACCGGCTCTAAATGCTCGCTCCAAGCTTTCATTCCGCCTTGCAAATACGCAACGGAATACCCTTCCTCATCGAGCATGTCCGCCACCATGATGGAAGATCCTTCTTTCGCACACACTACAAGTATTTCCTGATCTTTCGGAAGTGAATCCTCAATTTCTTCAATACCATCCAACAATTCAAAATAAGGGACGTTCATATGGCGTACTTGCTTCCCATCAATCTTCCAATCCTTAAACGCATCTTCATTACGTACATCGAGAATAAATAACGGTTCTTCACGAATCACTTTTTTAGCGACTTCACTTGCTTGAATGGCTCTCATTATTTCGTACCCCCTGTTGTATTTTCTGTATCTCCATTCCATCCCGACATGCCGGGAACCACGTTTGTAACAAACTCAAAACCAGCTTCCGAAAGCGTCTGGCAAGCCATGTCGCTTCGGTTTCCTGTACGGCAAATCACAAATATATTTTGATTCTTATCGAAATACGCAGCTTTCTCTTCTAGTTGTCCAAGCGGGACGGATAGGGCGCCGGGTATATGGCTGAAGGCGTACTCAGTAGGCTCCCTCACATCCAAGAGAACAGTATTCGGCTCTCGCAATTTATCCGCAAGCTGCTCATTCATAATCGTAACCGGGTACTTTTTCTCCTGCAGTTCGCCATTGTCTGCTTTTCTAACGTAGTGATGCCAGACATCCGCTTCCTGTACATTTCCCACATAGTGATGCCCTGCACTTTTCGCCCATGCCTGCAGATCAGCAACTGTGCCCGGATCGGTGGACTGCACTTCAAGCACTTGCCCTTCTAACATGTCTTTCATCGCTTTTCTCGTCCTGACGATCGGCATCGGACAAGCTAGACCTTTCGCGTCCAACATTCTGTCTGTTTGTATCATAGTATTCCTCCTATACACCATGGGGTATATTAATTTGAAAAAATTTATTAAATAAATAAATTTACCTGGCCATCTTGTGCTTCACCTAAATAAGCAGCTACACCACCATAATCCACATCTTCCAATAATTCTTTCTGACTGAGACCAAGCAAATCCATCGTCATCGTGCAGGCGATCAATTTAATGTCTTGTTCTATGGCCAGGTCAATCAGCTCAGGTAATGGCATAGCTTGGTGCTTCTTCATCACATGTTTAATCATTTTTGGACCCATCCCAGCGAAATTCATTTGGGAAAGACCCATTTTATCGGCGCCACGCGGCATCATTTTACCAAACATCTTCTCAAGAAACCCTTTTTTACTTTGAATTGGCTCATCTTTTCGCAATGCATTCAATCCCCAAAATGTATGGAAGATCGTGACTTCATGATCGTATGCAGCCGCTCCATTCGCGATAATATAAGCAGCCATCGCTTTATCATAATCGCCGCTAAACAGCACGATTGTTGTTTTCTTTTGTTCTGTCATGTTCTCATCCCTTTCTTTTCAAAACTTTATATACCTATAGGGGTATATTACACTTTATAAAAAAAAGAGTCAAGCTTATTTTATCAGCGACTCTTTACAAGCAAATCCACCGCTTCATTAATAATCGATTCGTGGGAACGATCATCCATTTCTTCTAGATTTTGCATACAGGTAATCAAATTAGAGCTCACGATAACACCTATTGTGCGATCGATCGCAGAACGGCTGGCCGATAATTGGGTAATGACTTCTTTGCAATCCTTACCTTCTTCCATCATACGCAACACGCCTTTAATTTGACCTTCTATACGTTTCAACCGATTTTTCACTTTATCATCGTACTCCATATGTCTCACCTTCCTTCGCATTATGTATAGATTATACCCTGAGTGGTATACTGTCAACCAAATGCTTTATCAATCGACAGGTTTCTACTATTCTGAAATTTTTTGCGCGATGTGTTATACTAGTTCTAGTAGGCTATTGTACGTTTTATTCCATTTGTCAGAGACAAGTCTTCGACAGATGAGACCCTCACTAATGAAGGAGTTGATTCGATTGGCATTTCCTCGTAAAGATCGTCCGATTTCTGATTTTGTGGCCTCGCGATATGTAGATGAAGTCATATCTTTTAACCGCAATCAACATGAAGTTTCCGGAACGATACACAAGATTCTCGAAAACTCCGTCATCGTCAAAATTTCTGAGGCAGACGCGGAACAAATTGGCGCTGCTTCCAATATGACTGTTGTTGCACACAAAAATTATACGGTAGAGTAATCTATTTTTCATGCCTTGCATCTTTACTATGCAAGGCTATTTTTTATCCATAAACCCACAGCCCCTTAAGTCGGCAACTTGCCCAATTCTCGCTTACTCCTCCAGTTTACAAGAAAAATCCCTAGACAGATTAGCAATCCACCGACGATCAATGAAAACGACAACTTCTCGTCCAACAATAACCAGCCCGTCAATGTACCGAAAAACGGTGCAAGAAACAAAAACGCGCTCGTCCGCTCAGGATTGCCGGTCTGCAATAAATAAAACCAGATCGAGAACTGGACAATGGAGGCAGCAATCGCCAGCCATCCTAAAATCACTAATGATAAAGCATTCACTTCGAAAAATGGCTCTTCCAATAAAAAGCTAGCGACAAATAAGATGAGCCCCCCAAAAAGCATTTGATATGCCGTCATCACCCAGGTATCAAAACGGTAGCCATGCACTTTGACAATGAGTGTAGCACACGCCCACGCCACAGCCGATAAGAAGCCAAGCACTGTACCTACCTTCAGATCCAAATGTCCGCCCATCGTAATAAACACACCAAATAACCCGCAAATTACGCCAAGCCATTGCTGCAGCCGATAATGAATTCGCAGTACAAGCGTACCGATCACCACAACTAGAAGCGGATTGGTGAACGTCAAGATAGAAGTTTCACCGGAAGTGATTGTCCGTAACGCAATAAAAATACACCCCATCACAGCAGCCGTCTGTAACGAACCAATCAGCACCAGCCACTTCCACTCTCCAAACGTTTTGGGATGTGGTTTTTTTAGTATTTTTACGATTATTGCCATAATGATTCCCGCAATGGAAAAGCGCAAGGCAACCAATAGTAAAGGTGAGGAATACTCCAACCCAATTTTGCCGATCGCAAAAGAAGATCCCATCAACGCAGTCGTAACAACCACTAAAAAGCCAAACAAAAATTTATTCATAGAGTCAATTCCTTTCCATCCGCTTTATAGATAGGACGTCTTTTTGCAACGACTTCTATAATACGGCCGAGCAGCATTCCAATACGGTGATTGCTTAATTTTCATTCATTCTTTTCTCACCTATAGCCTTAAAGCATGAATTCATGAAAAAGATGTATTAGAATTTATAAATGCAGACCACTATAATAAGAGTAACACGCCCGAAAGGATGAAGTATATTGTTAATTCAAACTAATGAAAAATTCTGGTCAGGTCGAACTGACAGCGAGACGAACAGAGCCGCATTTCGTATGCATCAAGTGATACAACTTTCCGCTCCTCAAGAAAGAGTCAACAATAAGACATGCACGCTGATCGGCTTCTCTTCAGAAGAAGGCGTACGACGCAACAATGGCAGACTTGGAGCTGCAGAAGGGCCAAATGCCTTGCGTAGTGAATTGGCAAAACTCCCATGGCGCATGCCTGCTGAATGCCAGCTGATGGATGTGGGTACAATAGTTTGTGAAGGTAATCAACTCGAACAGGCACAAGCTGAATTAGGTGCCGCCGTTCGAGACAGCTTGGAGAAAAATGCGTGCCCTGTCATTTTAGGGGGCGGCCATGAAACCGCATACGGACACTACCTAGGCGTTCGGGAATTTATCGGTCCTGATGCGAAACTAGGCGTCGTTAATATCGACGCGCATTTCGACTTGCGCAGCTATGACGAGCAGCCATCCTCGGGAACGATGTTCAAACAAATGCTTGACACGGATGAAAACGTTGAATACTTGGTGCTCGGCATTCAGGAGTTTGGAAATACAGATATATTATTTGACGAAGCTGACGCACAAGGCGTGTCATATGTGACAGAACAAGAAATCACATCGGGTATTATGGACGAAATCTTACAGAAAATCAGCTTTTTCATTGAAAAGCAGGACTATGTTTTGTTAACATTGTGTTCTGATGTATTGAATTCGGCCTATGCTCCCGGGGTGAGTGCTCCTTCTCCATTTGGATTGGATCCTCTCATCGTACGGACGTTTATCCAAACCATAGCGTCTCATAAGAAAACCCTTTCATTCGACATCTCAGAGATCAATCCAGCACTTGACCATCAAAACCAAACAGTCAAACTGGGTGCCTACTTAACTAATGAAGCAATCGTTGCATTGCTGAGAGGAAGAATTACATGACGATTGAGTTAAATCAAATTACGACACTATTTTTAGCCTTAGCACTTCTAACAATCGGAACTCTCCTAGTACGTAAAATCGGAGTTCTCCAAAAATTCTGCATACCCGCCCCTGTCGTAGGCGGGTTGCTTTTTGCCGTTTTTGCGACTATTTTGAAGACAACTGACCTTTTGAGCTTCCAATTGGATACTTCTTTGCAAAATTTATTCATGTTAACGTTTTTCACGACAGTCGGTTTAGGTGCAAGTTTCAGCCTGATTCGTCTTGGTGGGAAATTACTCATCGTCTATTGGATCGCATGTGGTTTTTTAGCTTTGGTGCAAAACGTCATCGGTGTATCAATGGCCTATTTATTTAATCTGCATCCGCTAATCGGTATGATGGCAGGCGCTGTCTCGATGGAAGGCGGCCACGGTGGTGCAACAGCTTATGGACAAACACTGGAAAGTCTCGGTATTGACTCCGCTCTGTCCATCGGGATTGCGGCCGCTACGTTTGGTCTTGTCGCTGGCGGTCTCGTCGGCGGGCCAATCGTCAAATACTTAATCAATAAACACAACTTGAAATCTACAGAAGTCGAGCATGAAGCCGCCTATTCGGTAGAAGCGCATGAAGCACCGATCAATACGGATAATTTCTTGACGCAAGTGTTGCTGATCACAGCTTGTATCGCAGGTGGAACATTTATTGGTGATTTATTTTCCAGTTTAACTGGCTTTGTTATGCCTGGCTACGTCGGTGCAATGTTTGTCGCAGTAATTGTACGTAATATAGTCGATCGCTTCAAGGAAGATGCGGTTCATATGACAAGCATCAACTTGATCGGTGATGTATCTCTTGGTATCTTCTTGTCTATGGCATTGATGAGCATCAAACTATGGGAAGTCGCTGGTTTGGCTTTGCCATTGCTGGTTATCGTCTTCGTACAAGTACTCTTCGTTGTACTATTTGCGATTTTTGTTTTGTTCCGTTTACTCGGAAAAGATTACGATGCTGCAGTCATGATCGCTGGTTTTGCAGGACATAGTCTGGGAGCGACGCCTAATGCCATGGCCAACATGGCAGCGGTCACAGGACGATACGGTCCTTCACGTAAAGCGTTCTTGATCGTGCCTATTGTCGGCGCATTCTTGATTGACGTCGTATCGATGCCTATCATTATCACGACGATTAATATATTTAGTTAATGTCAGAAGAACCGGACGAGTTGTCCGGTTCTTTTTGTTTCATTTCCTACGTATTTAACTAGACCTTCTGTTAAAATGAAAGCATTCGCAATTTAGAGAGGAGTTTGTCTATTGAAAGAACAATTGATTGAACGTTTAATTCGCTATGCAAAAATTGATACGCAGTCTGATGCCGATTCTAATTCGACACCGTCTACGGCAGGACAGTGGGATTTATTGCATATGCTTGAAAAAGAACTGGCGGAGATCGGTTTAGAAGAGATATCATTGGATGAAAACGGCTATTTATTCGCCACTTTACCGGCCAATACGGAAAAAGAACTCCCAACAGTCGGATTTTTGGCGCACGTCGACACTGCGACAGATTATACAGGCAAGGATGTACGCCCACAGTGCATCGATCGCTATGACGGCAAAGACATCCAGTTAAATAAAGCTACCATCATGACCGTAGAAGCCTTTCCTGAGTTGAAAAACTACCTCGGGCATACGCTCATCACAACCGACGGCTCGACTTTGCTTGGTGCAGACGACAAAGCAGGTATATCAGAGATCATGACTGCTATGCAATACTTAGTGGAGCATCCTGAAATCAAACATGGTAAAGTGCGTGTCGGTTTCACGCCGGACGAAGAAATTGGACGTGGCCCGCATAAATTCGATGTCGAGCGATTCGGCGCAGAGTTCGCCTATACGATGGACGGCGGTCCGCTCGGAGAACTGCAGTATGAAAGCTTCAACGCTGCGGGGGCTTTGCTGACATTCCATGGAACCAACGTACATCCCGGCACCGCCAAAGGAAAAATGGTCAACTCCCTATTGATCGCTGCAGAGTTCCAAGAAGCAATGCCTGAGAATGAAATCCCACAAGAAACAGCGAATTATGAAGGGTTCATTCATCTAATGGAAGCAGAGGGCACTGTGGAAAAGACGACCTATCAGTATATTATCCGCGACTTTGATCGGGATGCGTTCGAGGCTCGAAAACAGCTGGTTCAAGATACTGCGGCCCGTCTTCAAGAGAAATATGGGAAACATGCAGTAGAGCTTTCATTGACTGACCAATACTATAATATGCGCGAAAAGATTGAGCCCGTTATCGAGATTGTCGACATCATGGCAGATGCCTATCGCAATTTGGAAATCGAGCCAAAAATCGAACCAATCCGCGGCGGCACGGACGGATCTCAATTATCGTATATGGGCATGCCCACTCCGAACGTTTTCACAGGCGGGGAGAATTATCACGGCAAGTATGAATTCATTTCGGCAGACACGATGGTAAAAGCCACTCAAGTCATCATCGAAGCTTTGAAACTACAAGAACAGCGCGGTTAATCAGATGAAAGCGATTGGCATCGGAGTTTTATCCGCACTCTTTTTTGCTGTGACGTTTGTCTTGAATCGATCCATGGAACTCGATGGCGGCAGTTGGTTATGGAGTGCTGCTCTGCGCTATTTCTTCATGGTGCCGTTTCTTTTCGTCATTGTGGCGATGCGTGGCGGATTATCTGGAATGAAACGCGAAATGACTGCCGCTCCTCGACCTTTTTTTATTTGGAGTTTTGTTGCGTTTGTTCTTTTTTACGGCCCACTGACGTTTTCAGCAGGGTATAGTCCGGGCTGGTTAGTAGCGGGGACATGGCAAATGACCATTGTGGCAGGTGTTTTGCTGGCTCCGTTTTTCACCTTTCAAGCGAAAACCGAAACTGGTGATCTCCGAACAATCCGTCATAGGATTCCAAAGGCTTCCTTAATTATTTCATTGATTATACTAGTCGGCGTAGTGTTAATTCAAATTCCACACGCGAACAGTGTATCGACCAAAATTATTTTGCTCGGTACGTTACCGTTAGTAATGGCCGCTTTCGCCTACCCGCTCGGCAATCGGAAAATGATGGATTTGCTCGGCAGCCGACTTGATATGTTCCAACGTGTTCTGGCGATGACGTTGATGACACTGCCAATTTGGCTTGTCATGGCACTCTATGCATGGGCAACCGTAGGGCTTCCTTCCACCAGCCAAGTTGTGCAGTCAGTGATCGTCGCCGTCAGCTCAGGTGTCATCGCGACCTCTCTCTTTTTCATGGCTACCGATATGGTACAGCATGATCAGGGCAAGCTCGCGGCCGTCGAAGCTACACAATCCGTCGAATTGATCTTCGCGATGCTTGGTGAAATGGTACTTCTCAGCTTGCCCTTGCCAGGTGCGCTTTCATTGGTCGGCGTACTGGTCATCATTGGTGGTATGTCCTTGCATAGTTATCAGACGGCATTAGCCGCAAAATAATCAATTGCGTCTAGATTTTGAATCGATCGTGCTCGATTCACTCCTTTCAAAATCTGTGACATCCGCCGGAGGCTTAGGCCTACAGGAAGTAGGTCATGCAGGCATTGCCACAGGATGTGGCGATCTTAGCCTGCGTACTTCTATTGTTCAGCAGGCGTTAGAATACCCGCTGAACAGGAAATAAAACTGCATTCATCACACCGCCTAAAGAGGTGAAGACTTCTGCTGAATAAAGATAAAAGCAGAGCTGTCACAGAAGTCACATTGCGCTGACTTGCTAGACAGTTCTGCCCTTTTTTATATTTTCCGCTCGTTTACGTGCTGTACATTACGCTTCCTAAAAAACTGCGGCTTTGTTTCAGATAATAAAATGGCTACAAATATGAGCAATGCACCTAGGAACATGCGGAAGGTCAGGACTTCATATGCCAGAGCTACGGAGAAGGCCATCCCCCACACCGATTCGGTAGATAAAATAATTGCTGCCTTCGTCTCCGATAAATGCTTTTGTGCGATCGTCTGCATTAAAAACGCTATGGTCGTTGAAAATACAGCCAAATAGACTACAGCTCCAATTCCTGATGAAACCATCGAGAATGACGTTTCGCCTAATCCAATGACAGTCAAACAACCAATCACTGCTGCGAACGCCATCTGCAAAAGCGTCAGCAATATCGGATCCACTGTCCGCACAAACTTCGCTGTGTAGAAAATATGGAAGGCAAACAGCACAGCACATCCGAGTGTCAGCACGTCTCCGAAATTCACACCGGCAGACCACTGCAGTGATAATACCGCTACACCGAGCAGCGCTAAAACCGCGCCGAACAATTCAAACGTATCAAGCCTCCGTTTATATAAAATGAAGGCGATAAATGGCACGATTACTACATTGACACCTGTCAAAAAAGCATTTTTTGAAGGTGTCGTGAATTGCAATCCAACTGTCTGAAGCGCAAAGGCTGCGTACAATAAAAAGCCGAGCACGGCACCCTTCCATAAAACGTTTCTCTCTACTTTACGCAAGCGCTTATGGAACACCAAAGCCAATAAAATTGCTCCGATCGTAAACCGTACCGCCAAAATTTGATATGGGGTGTAGTAGTCGAGCGCCAACGCACTCATGACAAACCCGCTGCCCCAGATGATTGCGGTAATTGTCAGTCCGATTTCTCCTATGTATCTTTTCATTTCATCCACCATTCTTCTGATTATCAGTCTTTTCAGTTTAGCATGTTTTTTGTGGCTATTATAGAATACTTTCAAATTTCAAGAAGTGTAATCTTTATAAAATAAAGTTTTCGTAAAAGTCAGCAATAGTAGTTTCTAACATGTTTAAGCAAGCCAGAGGAACGCACCAATATGCCGACAGACCGAACGAAAGCATTGTTGCACCGAACCAAAAACTCCTGGTTCCGAACATTAAACAAGACGCACCGCTCCAAACCGTCTACAGAACACACCAAACCATCTGCGCACCGCACATTTCCTCTTCCCGCAATCACTGGAAACAAAAACTGCCCGAAAAGTCAGGTGAAAATGACTTCTCGGACAGCTCCACTTATCTTATTCCTCATACACACCAATTTCTTTAATCGCCCGTTCCACTAGCGATGGATCTACAGACTTGTCGAAATCGATTTCCCCACGGATCGCACCATTCGCTTTGTATGTCTCATACTGTTTCTTAATATCATCCACAAACATCTTGCCGTTTGGATCCAGCCCTGTCACAAATACTCGCTCCCATAACTCAGGATCCTTCAGCGCCGTATGCTTCACCATAATATCGATGATTTCTTCTTTCCCTTTCTCTTTAAAGAAGGCATCATTATAGTCACGGACCCCTTTCAGATAGGCAGCCATGAAACGTAGCGACAACTCCTCTTTCTCCATGAACTGTGGAGAAGCCAAAACCATTGCAATCTGTGACTCTGGCGCATAATCGGTCGCATCCCCAAAACGTACATGAAAGCCTTGGTGAATTCCTTGTGCGATGAGCGGCTCAATATTAAGCGCAGCATCAATCGTTCCCGAGTCGATTGCCCCAAGCATAGCGCCGAAATCTGCTATGTGCACATACTCTACATCCTCTTCCGTCAAGCCCGCATGCTTCAGCATCTCTTGATAAATATATCCGTCTATTGAATTACGCGAAGAAACCGCGATCTTCTTGCCTTTGAAATCACTATATTCTTTAATTTCATCTACCATATGATTGCCGATAACAAAGCTGAAGTACGACTTTCCAGGCATATTATGTCCTTTATCCGCAATGATCCGGACGTCGATCCCTTGTGCAATCGCATTGAAGAAGGACGCTGTGGATACACCGCCTGCAATATCTACTTCTCCTGCAGCCAACGCTGGCAGCATGTCATCACTATTGGCAAAGTCAGCAAACTCAACGGAAATATTATAGTCTTCAAAGTATCCTTTTTCCTTCGCGATATAGAAGCCCGCCCCTGAAGCCGCTCCGTCTTCCGCTATGAAAACTTTTGCTGGTTTCTCAAGCGGCGTCAAATCACCAGACTTCGGCTTACCATCGTCTGACGCCGGCTTTTCAACTTCTTTTGGCGAGCATGCCCCGACGATCAAAACCGCTGATAGGATACTGATCCAACCCGCCTTCTTCATCCACTTCCCCACACCATCTCTCCTTTTATCGTTTATTCCCTGGATTTCAATACTTCTTCCTGTAAGTGATGCCAGATCTCAATAAACTTTGCTGCCATTTCAGGATCTTTCCGAATGTCTTCAATCTTTCTAGGCCGCGGCTTATCGATAATGATTTCATCAATGATCTTGCCCGGTTGCGCCCCCATCAATAAAATGCGATCACTGAGCAAGAGCGCCTCATCGATACTATGCGTAATAAATAGTACCGTTTTCCTCGTTTCTGCCCAAATACTCAGCAACTCTTCCTGCAAAATGAATCGATTCTGTTCATCAAGCGCGCCAAACGGTTCATCCATCAATAAGATCTCGGGATCATTCGCAAAGGCTCGCGCAATACTCACCCGCTGCTTCATACCTCCTGACAGTTCTTTGGGATATAAAGAAGCAAACCGCTCCAAACCCGTTTTCTTCAAATAAAAGTTCGTTCGCTCCTCAATGAATGCTTTCGGTAATTTGCGCATTTTTAGTCCGAAGGCAACATTTTCACGAACCGTCAACCAAGGAATGACACCTCGTTCCTGAAAGACCATCGATTGCAACGGCCGATCATCTCGTTCCGTCGCAATCGTAAAACTCCCCACACTCGGTTGTTCCAGTCCGGCTAATATACGCAGAAGTGTAGTCTTACCACAACCACTAGGACCAACAAGGCAAACAAACTCACCTTCTTCCACGGTCAGCGAAATATTCTCGAGCGCAATAACACTTCCTTGTTTCTTGTAAAAAGCCTTCATGAGTCCTTCCACGGTAATTTTAGGCTTCCCCTCCATTTCATTCACCTCCATGGCAATAACTTATTTTGAAGGGCGCGCAAGATGAGCGAAAATAAATAGCCAAAAAAGGAGATAAGGATCAGACCGACATACATCTCGGGCAATAGAAAGGCCTTATAGGAAGTCCAGATCAAATAACCGATTCCCGAAGTGGCCCCCATCATTTCTGCTGCCACAATCGTCAGTAGTGCAATCGCCTGCCCCATTTGGATTCCCTCGAGCATAACTGGCAGCGATCCGGGAAGAGCAATTTTGAAAAAGAAATCTCGCCGGCTCGTTTGGTAATTATTCGCGACATCCAAATAAATTTTATCAATGTTCAGCACACCAGCCGCCGTGTTGATCACTACTGGGAAAAATACACTCCCCGCAATTGTTACGACTTTCGATAAATCTCCGATACCAAATAAAATAATGATAATCGGAAGCAATGCCAGTGTTGGAATCGGCATGAGTGCCATGACAATTGGCTGGACAAAGTGCCGTATTGGGGAATACAGGCCCATCAGCAAACCGATGATGATACCCGGGATCACGCCTGCCAAAAATCCGATGAAAATCCGGTACAGCGACACGCCTACATGCTGGGCCATCGTTCCGCTGACGATCATGTCATAAAATGTTTGAACAATTGTGCTTGGTGGAGGGAAAAATCGAATGTCCAGTATTCCGGTCCTTGATAATACTTCCCATAGCAACAAGAGAAATATAGGTGAGACAATTGTCAGCAATTGCTTCCCTCGTTCCTTGCGCTGCCTCACCTTCCACTCCCGTTGCTCCACCTCAAATGATTCATCACGGATTAGTTGTTGCTTCTCCACTCTTCACCACCTCTTCACTGCCTATAGTATGTGATCGCCTAGTGATATGGTTGGGCTTAGGTAAAGTGTAATGCAGTCATATTGAGAGTCTTCAAGTTTAAAAAAGACTAAGAGCCAGTTGTCATTCTAGGAATTAGGGAGAGGGAAAAACAAAAAGTTAAACGATTTCTTAAATAAGCTAGTGAGAAACAATATATTTTTATACACTCTAAAAAGTAAGAGGCGAAGCCATTATGGTAGGAATCACTGTTCCTGGACAGTGATTGGAAAATTGCGGTTATGAATGATGTTCAGTTGGAGGTTGAGTAAATCATAAGCGATGATAATTATTATGACGGTGACGGGCTGGAATACTTGCTTAAGAAATTCAGTGAGTAATTGTAGTTGATTGGGGATCGACTTGATATAGCCGTATTTAAACTTCAGTAATGATGTTAAGGCAATAAAATTGCCTTAACATCATTTTAATCAAGATAAATTATTTATCCCACTCAAGCCGAGGATGTTTTGTTACACAGTCGATATGAACATTTGATTCTATGGTTCCACCAAATGTGTGGTTAGAACCAAAAGCGATATGTACAGTCTGGTAGGCTTTTTCATCCTCCAAAATTTTTCCGGTTATGCGCGCGGCGTGGTTTGTTCCAATACCTAGTTCGCACAGCAGCCTTCCATTTTCTCGGCCTAATAAAGCTAGCAGTTTTTCTCCATCTCCCCCAGTTGCGTCTATTAATCGACCTTTTTTTATTGTTAGGACAATGGGTTCTTGAACCAAACCAATTCCAGCAATGGAGCCATTGATTTCAATAGTTCCTTCGGATTTCTCCTCTAATGGAGCGATATATGCCTCCCCAGAAGGTAAGTTTCCAGACATTCCTTTTTCTTTAAACACTCCAGTACTCGCGATACCTTGTCTCTTTCCTATTGGTATGGTTAATTTATGATTTTCGCCAGTATAAATAGTCACTTGTTGATGAGCATTCAGTTTCCCTGTCATTTCCTTTGTTTCCCGCTCTACTCTTCCGTAATCCGCACGCAAAGCACCATTTAAAAACATATCTTCTGTGATTCCCGGCATTGTAATTACACTAATGTCCTTGGCATTCGCCTGTTTACGTGCAACAGTATGTGTCAAGGAATGCTTGGTAAGACAAAAGACCATATCAAAATTCAACATACGATTCGCGGCTTCACTAGGTGGCTCCTCGCCTGATTTAGTTCGATCTTCCATTACGTACAGATCCGTGTTCCATTCATCCGCTCTTAATGCACCTTCAAACTTACGACCAACATTTTCAGTACTTCGATCTGTCAATACCAGAATAGACGCTGATTTATCTAATGAAAAGTTTGTGCTTATAAGGCCTTTTACAATCGTTGCAAACTGAGACATGTTCAACATCCTTTCATGTGTTTATCAATTTTTGTAACTATACTAAAACATTTCAGCAACCGCAGCAAACACTAAATTTCTCGATGGTAGTATTGGTTTTTCAGTGTACCGGGACATATACTGTTTCATTTTGTCATCGTACCCCATACAATCAAGGATGATAGCTTGTATAGGCCACTCATCCATACGCTCTGCTACTTTCTGAAATTCCGTCCACTCTACTTGGTACGGTGTGCAAGAATCAAGCATACAATCTATTTCAGCTTCATTCCACTTGTCTAAAATTTCGGTTCGTTGTTCGGACAGGGGGACAACCACGCCAATTTCCTTTTCGCGGAACAAACCTTTTACGATTTGACTTACTATATAATCGGGGTACAAAATGGGCTTTGTCGAAGTAAATAACTCAAACTTCCCAGTACAAGCAACTAAAATAGCATCAATATGATCGTCCTGACAAGCAGCCACCAATTTACCCAGTTCCTGATCTACAAATTTCTTTTCCAGCCGTACTTTTGTACCATCGCGCAATCGAGAAACAAGCGTCTGTCCCGGCTGTGAAGAGACTAGTGTCTCAATTTCATCAGGTTTATACGAATCCAAAATTCCACGTTCCACTATATTCACATGCGGAATATATTTTTTGAAGGTTTCATGCATATCCTCTCGCGGACTTTGACCAATCGTTAAGACACATAATGTTTTCAACGTATCATCCCCTCATGGCGATATACTTCTTTTCCTTCTATATAAGTTGCAAGAACATTCGCTTTTGTCTCGAAGGGTTTGTGAGACCAAATTGCAAAGTCGGCATCTTTTCCTTTTTCTACAGAACCTACCTTATCGGCTATTCCCATAATAGCAGCTGCTGCACATGTAATACTTTCAAGCCCCGCCAACTCATCCAATCCATTTTTTACTGCCTCTACGACACAATAATAGAGATACTGTATTGGGATAAATGGATGGTCTGTCATTATAGCAAAAGGGATCCCTGTTTCATGGAAATGTTTCGGGCTCTTTGCTGTAGAAAAACGATTTTCATACTTTGTTGCCGGGGTCATATAAGGACCTAGTGTTACGGTAGCACCACTCGCCTTGATGGTATCAAGCATCAACATACCTTCCGTACAATGTTCAAGTGATAATTTGACATTGTACTCTTTTGCAATCCGAATAGCAGTTGCTATATCATCGGCCCGATGACAATGTAACCGAAGGGGCATTTTTCGTTCCAATACTTCCACAAACGGCGCTAACGCTGAGTTATCCTTAGATAGCTGGTCTCTTTCACTATCTTTTAGCTGTAGCACCTGGTTAAAGCCTTTGCGTATCAAGTGAGCCACTGCCATTCGGGTCATCGGCATCGTTTTATATTGATTACCAAACACATTTTTAGGGTTTTCTCCTAATGCTCCTTTTAATCCACTTCTTTCTATGAGTATCCTGTCATCAAAAGAAGCACCTGCTGTTTTTAATATACTCCATACACCGCCGATTGGATTAGCACTTCCCGCACCGGTTTGGACAGTTGTAACACCACCCATTACAGCCTGTTCAAATGAAAAGTGTCGTGGATCAATTCCATCCTTTGCATTCATTAAAGGGGTCCATGGACTTGAATATTCATTGGCATCATTTTGTCTTTCCGTAACTTCTGCCCATAATCCAACATGCGTATGCGCGTCGATTAATCCTGGCGTAATGAATTGACCTGTACAATCTATGACTTGTGCATCCGAAGGTAAATCTGTGTTCTTGCCTATCTTTGTAATCTTCCCTTCACATACCCAAATATCGGCATTCTGCAAAACTTCATTTGATTGGTTCATTGTGTATACTGTACCGTTACGTAAAACTGTAAGCATTAGCAATCTCCTTTACTATAAACTTCAGTACCTTTTATAAACGTTTTCAGTACCGTAGCCGTTATATTCATTGGGTGCTGATCCCAGATTACTAGATCACCAAACTTTCCAGTTTCAATCGTTCCCGTTATATGATCAATAGATAAAAGTTCGGCTGCTCCTTTTGTTAAGGCATAAAGAGCTTCATTCTCAGGTACGCCTTCCCGAATGGCTAGTGACGCTTCCAACTTCAAGTTGGAGGCACCGCTTTTTGGATGATCTGATGCAAAGACAAATTTTTTCTGTTGTTCATGTAAGACCCGATACATCGATGGGTGAAGTTTCATTAATTCGTTACGTTCTATAGGTTGAAAAGCAGGCCCTGCAATAATTTCTTGAACTTGACTAGACCAACGTTCATCTATCAGGGGATATTCTGTGGCATGGACGAGCGTGATAGATACACCCACTTCTTGCGCAATTCGCAGTGCTGTCTCTATGTCGTCTGCTCGATGGCAACGGATAAATATTCGTTTATCCTTCAGGTCTGAAGATTGAATAAGCATATGCATCATTCTTCGCATCTCCGCAGCAATTCCCATTCGAGTCAGCGGCTTTGCGGTGACATCAAAATAAGCCTGCTTAGGCACATCACCCATTGAAAATGATATACCTCCACCTTCTGTAATGCACATTTCCTCAAACGTACTTCCAGTAGAATGGATAACAGCCGTTACCGCACCAACAACACTTTCCGGGCCCGACATAATATGATTTGCAGTTACTCCGGCTTCCAGTGCATCTTTAAACGAAGTATCGAAAGGGTAAATCCCATCGCGAACGTGGAAGATCATTCCTTTCCCGGCATACGGTTCATAACTGTCATTACCTTCCTTGCCAATCCCTGATTCCTTTAAACCAACAGAAGAACATGTGTCTATCAATCCAGGTGTTACATACATTCCATTCACATCAATCGATATTTCAACTGTTTGATCTTTTAATTCATCTGTCACTTCACGAATCCAATGGTCTTCAAGCAAAATATCTTTTTTTAAAAAAGCCTTATGATTAGTGTCAAATACAAACCCATTACGAATCAAAACTTTCAACGTTATCGCCTCACTTTTCATATATCAAAGGAAAAAAGCAGAGCTACGAGTACTCTACTTTTTCCTTTGCTTCATATTTTATTGCTTCAACCAAACATTGGCACCGTTCGGATGCACAATTTGAATAGAGTTATCTGGTGACACATCAAACCCTTGTACTTTTTTATTAACCCCAGCAGTTGATTCTTGAACATCAATTTCAAGTCGAGGTACATCTTTTAAGATGATTTTCAATGCTTCTTGATACAACTTGGCACGCTCATCTTGATCTGCTGTATCAGAAAGTGCGCTGTTCAATAATTTATCTACTTCAGGATTTTCATAACCTTTACCATTACCCAATGCATTCAACTGATCCGTATGGAATAATTGGTATAAGAAGAAGTATGGATCTGGATACCATGACCAACCTCCAATTGACATTGGCGCATTTCCTTTGGACACTGTATCACTGTAAGTTCCCCATTCTACTACTTTAATCTCCACATCCACATTCAAGTTTTCTTTCATTTGGTTCTGGAAGATTGTCGCATATGGGACACGTGCTTCTGCTACATAAATTTCTGTTTTAAATCCATCTGGATAACCTGCTTCAGCAAGTAAGTCTTTGGCTTTTTCTGGGTCATAAGTTGGCACGAGTTCTTCCAACTCTTTATCGTAGCCCCATGAGCCTGGGGGTAGAGGCAGATAAGAGCGTGTAGCTCCTCCCCATTGGTTTACCCCTTCTACTAACTCATCAACATTCGTAGCTTTATAGATGGCTTCCCGTACTTTCGGATCGGCAGTCGGACCTTTCTTGTTATTTAAGTCTAAGTACGTAATTGATAAAGCTTGTTGTGTAAGCAACTCAAGATTCTCATCTTGTTCAACTAATGCACGATTTTGTCCTTTAACATCCATCGCGATATCAATATCGCCGGAACGCAAAGCATTTGTCATCATATTCGTGTCCGCAATTACTTTCATCTTCACAGAATCCACGTGAGGCTTCTCACCCCAATATTTATCAAAACGCTCTAGTGTAAGCTGTTGATCTTTCTGCCAATCTGTAATTTTGAATGGGCCGGTTCCGACTAGGTTTGCACCAAAGTTATCGCCCCATCCTTCTACTTCCTCTTTCGGAACAATGACATTCCCTGCATCTGTCAATACTGCCAATAAAGCAGCGTTGGCTTTTTCTAAATGTACTTCTACTTCATTTTCACCTGTTACTTCTACTTTTGTCACTCCGCGCAAACGATTCATAACCGACTCATTTGCGGATCTTTCTAAACTATATTTGACGTCCTCTGCTGTCATTTGACGTCCATCTTGATATTCACCAGGTTGAAAATAGACATCATCACGCAACTGGAACGTATACACTAACAAGTCGTCTGAGATTTCCCAGCTTGTTGCAAGTGAAGGTTTAATTTCTGATAAATCTTTACTGTAAACTACAAGAGTATCAGCCACAGATCTCATAACTTGAGATTCATACACACCCGTATATTTTACAGGATCTAAGGTTTGTGGATTAGCGGATAAACCAATCTGTAACACCCCACCATCTTGCGGTTCTCCACTATTTGAATCTCCACTGTTCGATGACTCTCCGTCTGTCGAAGAATTCTTTCCCGAACAAGCACCCAGTACTAACAATAAAGCCATGCTGAGTAAAAATAATCCTAGTACTCTTCTCCTCATCTCTCTCCCACTTCCCTCTGTTTCATATTGTGAACCAATGATTCACCGATTAAGATAGTTAATAATCTATCACAGAGATCTTTTCGTGTAAAGAGGTAATTTCAAATATTCTGATCCTTCATAAACTTAACAACATAATTACAGGAACAGAAAATTTACTATTTACTTTCAATTCTAACAATGCTAGAATTACGAATATTCACATTGTGAACCAGTGGTTCAAATTTTAGAAACAGAGGTGAAGGCGCATGGGGAAATATATAATCAAACGATTATTCGACTTACTTCCTACAGTTTTTGTAGTAGCAGTAATTGTATTCATCATTACACGACTGATCCCCGGTAATCCCGCTGCTGTAATGTTAGGACCAACAGCAAGCGTAGAAGATATTGAAAAATTAACTACACAACTAGGACTGGATCAACCGCTTTATAAACAGTTCCTTGATTACCTTTTGGGTTTATTACAAGGTGACTTTGGAACTTCCTTAAGTTATAACCAACCTGTTGCCCAATTAATAATGGAACGTTTTCCGAATACCGTGATTCTAGCTTTAGCTGCATTGGTCATTGCGTTACTCATCGGGATTCCTGCTGGCATGATCTCAGCTGCACGTCAAAACTCCGCGCTAGACTATGGCGTCATGCTTGTCTCATTACTTGGGGTTTCGATGCCAATATTTTGGCTAGGAGTTATGCTGGTTCTATTCTTCAGTGTGAACTTGGGGTGGTTCCCCGCAACAGGAATGGGGACACTCGACGATGGTTTACTTTCATATATAAAGCACCTCATACTCCCGAGTATTACTCTTGCTACGATTCCTATGGCAACCTTCGCCAGAATCACCCGATCGAGCATGTTGGAAGTTATTTCACAAGAGTACATTAAGACTGCACGTGCAAAAGGCGTTGCCGAGTTTTGGGTTATTTCAAAACACGTATTAAAAAATGCCTTAACACCTATTTTGACCGTCCTAGGTATGCAAATCTCCATGCTTTTAGGTGGTGCTGTTCTAACAGAAACAATTTTCAGCTGGCCGGGCATGGGCCGACTTATCGTCGATGCAATCGACAAACGTGATTTCGTCGTAGTTCAGGGGACCGTTCTATTCATTGCTATTATTTTCGTATTAGTGAACTTACTCGTCGATATCCTATATAAAGTTGTAAATCCAAGAGTCAATTATGAATCTAGCAAAGGAGGAGGACAGTAATGATGAATGTCCAACCGAATACTCCTGAAACTATTGCTATAGAAGAAGGAAATTTACCTGTTAACGAAAAAGTATTCTTAAAAAAGTTATTGAAAAACAAATTAGCTGCGATTGGCTTGGCTGTTACCATACTAATGATTCTTGTAGCTATCTTTGCACCTTTCATTGCTACGCATCCACCGAACGAAATGAATGTTGGGAACTCTTTGAAACCGATAGGAGCTGACGGACATTTTTTAGGGACAGACAATTACGGACGTGATTTATTTAGTCGTCTAGTATATGGAGCTAGAATTTCATTAATCGTTGGAGTATCAGCTGTTTTATTTGGTGCTATTTTAGGTACATTTCTAGGTTTGATTTCCGGTTATTTTGGCGGAAAACTCGATTCCATCATTATGCGTACAATGGATGGACTGTTCGCATTCCCATTCATTCTTCTAGCAATTACACTAATGACTGTACTCGGTCAAGGACTTGTGAATGTAATTATCGCGATTGGTATTGCAAATATCCCCGGCTTTGCAAGAATCGTTCGGGGACAAGTACTTAGTGTGAAAGAAGAAGAATATATCGAAGTCACACATTCTCTTGGAGCTACCCATTCACGAATTTTATTTCAGCATGTGCTGCCAAACTGTTTAGCACCGCTTATCGTTTATGGAACTATGAGTGTGGCAGGCGCCATCATTTCAGAGGCTGCGCTAAGTTTCCTGGGTCTCGGCGTTCAACCCCCTACTGCTTCATGGGGAAGTATCTTGAAAGACGGCAAAGACTTCTTAGTATTAAACCCGCAAATGGCTACATTCTCAGGACTCGCCATTCTGATTACAGTTTTAGGTATTAACTTATTTGGTGACGGCTTAAGGGATGCTCTTGATCCAAAGATGCGAGTGTAACTGATAGGAGGAATTAAAATGTCGGAAAATTTGCTATCCATAGAAGACTTAGATGTAGAATTCCGCTCTTCCTCTTCTACTGTCAAAGCCGTAAACGGGGTGAATCTGACATTGAAGAAAAAAGAGACGTTAGGAATTGTAGGGGAATCTGGATCAGGAAAAAGTGTAACAGCTACTGCTTTGATGCAACTCATTCCCTCACCTCCAGGCAAGATCAGCAACGGTAAAATTCTATTTAACGGTATCGATTTATTAACATTGTCCAAAAAAGAAATGAGATCTATTCGTGGAAATGAAATCGCTATGATTTTCCAAGATCCGATGACTAGCTTAAATCCTGTTTTCACAGTAGGAAATCAAATTATCGAAGCTATTCGACAGCATAAAAAAATATCTAAGAAAGAAGCCCGACTGGAAGCCATTGCGATGTTGAAAACAGTTGGTATACCTGAACCCGAGAAACGCATTGATATGTACCCGCATGAATTTTCTGGCGGCATGCGTCAGCGGGCTATGATTGCAATTGCTTTATCCTGTAATCCCAAGTTATTGATTGCTGATGAACCAACAACAGCACTTGATGTGACGGTACAAGCGCAAATATTAGAGCTGATGAAAGATCTGCAACAGACAAACGATACAGCCATCATCATGATCACTCATGATCTAGGTGTTGTCTGGGAAATGTGTGACAACATCATTGTAATGTACGCCGGAACTACGGTGGAATCTGGATCAGTAGAAACTATTTTCAAGAATCCATTACACCCTTATACGTGGGGACTGCTTGAATCACAAATCACAACAGACGTTCAGCACAATGAAAAATTACCGGCGATTCCAGGGAGTCCGCCAGATTTGCGGAAACCCGTACTTGGCTGTCCGTTTGTAGATCGTTGCCCTTACAGTGAGGAAGTTTGTCACACGAAAAAACCTGAATATATCGAAGTAGAGCCAGGACACTTTGCTGCCTGCCATTTTCAACATGAAACAAGTCGATTGGAGAAGAAGGAGGGAATGTTCGTTGACTGAGACAATTATTAAAGCGACAAATTTAAAGAAACACTTCCCTATTTTGGATCCAATGCCTTTTAAAAAATCTACACAAAGCGTCAAAGCTGTAGATGGGGTAAGTTTCGATGTATTCAAAGGAGAAACTCTCGGAATCGTAGGTGAATCAGGCTGCGGAAAGTCGACACTAGCACGATTGATTAATCAGCTCATCAGTCCGACTTCGGGATCTGTCGAGTTTAAAGGAAAAGACTTGGCTTCTCTTGGCATTAAAGAAATTCGCAGCGCCCGGAAATCCATTCAGATGGTATTCCAAAATCCCGACGCTTCATTAGATCCACGTAAAACTATTGAATCATTAATTGCTGAACCGTTAGTTATTCATAAGATTGGTACGAAAGAAAGTCGCAGAAAACGTGTGCATGAACTATTGGAAATTGTAGGTTTAAGTAGTTATCATGCCAGCAGATATCCGCATGAATTTTCGGGTGGTCAAAAGCAACGGATCAACATCGCTAGAGCGTTGACCTTAAATCCTGATGTCATTATCTGTGATGAGCCTGTTTCAGCACTTGATGTATCCGTTCAGGCACAGGTTATTAACTTGCTGAAAAGCCTTCAAAAAGAATTCAATTTAACCTATATATTTATCTCGCACGATTTGAATGTTGTTCGTTACATGTGTGACAGAATTGCGGTTATGTATCTAGGTAAAGTCGTAGAAACTGGTACATTCCAAGAAATTTATGAGGATCCTAAACATCCTTATACAAAGGCGCTTCTTTCTGCTATTCCAAAAGAGAATCCCTTTGAGCAACGAGAAAGGATTATTTTAAAAGGGGATGTTCCAAGTCCTGTAAATCCACCTACAGGCTGCCATTTTCACAAACGCTGCCCTTTTGTAATGGATATTTGTAAAAATACACGGCCTGAACTACAAGAATTAAATGAAGGCAACAAAGTTTCTTGTCACCTATATTAAAAATGGAGGAATAATAAATGTCATTAAAACACGTAGTAGAACTATTAGAGGTTATGGATGATCATTCTGTTTCAGGCGAAGAGGTGAAAAGCTATTTACAAAAAATTTCGCCGTCTGCCACTGTTTCTGTTCAAACTGTATTTGGAGAAAAAGGATCTACTGACTTCATTAAGGTGACCATTCCCGGTGTAAACGGTAAAACAAACGGTGGTTCAGCGAAAACACTAGGTATTATCGGACGCTTAGGTGGTATTGGCGCTCGTCCTGAAATGACTGGCTTTGTATCAGATGGAGATGGGGCGCTTGCCAGTATGTCGACAGCAGCAAAATTATTAGATATGAGTAATAAAGGGGATCGTTTACAAGGAGATGTTATTTTAACGACTCATATTTGTCCCGTAGCTCCAACTTCTCCACATGACCCGGTTCCATTTATGGGATCGCCAGTAGACATTTTAGAGATGAACCAGCATGAAGTAACAAAAGAAATGGATGCAATTCTTTCAATCGACACAACAAAAGGAAATATGATTACGAATCATAAAGGATTTGCAATCACTCCCACTGTGAAAGAAGGCTATATCTTAAAAGTCAGTAATGACCTTTTACATTTATATACTCAATCTGCTGGTATTTTACCCGTCACACTACCAATTACAACACAAGATATTACACCATACGGCAACGGCGTATACCATGTAAACAGCATCTTACAACCAGCAGTTGCTACCACAAGTCCAGTAGTAGGGGTTGCACTAACAACTCAAACCGCTGTGGCAGGCTGTTCAACAGGAGCAACACACCCAACAGATGTAGAACAAGCTGTCCGCTATGCCATTGAAGTTGCAAAGTATTATGGCGAAGGAAAATGTTCATTTTTTGACGAGAAAGAATTTGAGCATCTTGAAGCCCTTTACGGAAAAATGACCCATTTGCAAACTAAAGGAAACGAGGTAAATGCTTAATGACTAATTTGGAAGCCTTAAAACAATTCGTAATTGATGAAGTGGAAAAGAATAAAAATGAGCTGCTGCAACTATGCAGTTCATTAATTCAAATCCCCAGTGAAAATCCCCCTGGAGATTCCACAGAAATAAGTCAATTCATTGCAGATTACTTGAAAGAATCCAATGTTGAGTTAGACTGGCATGAGTCTGCTGACAAGATGTATAACCTATTAGCTTCTCAAGGTGCCGGCGACGGCAAGGAACTGGTCTATTGCGGACATACTGATGTAGTCCCGGCTGGTGATCTTTCGAAATGGGATTTCAATCCATTCTCTGGGGAGATCAAGGATGGATGGATGTTGGGTCGTGGCGCCAGTGATATGAAAGCAGGATTAGCAGGATTGATTTTCGTTTTTGGTTTGTTCAAACGATTGAATATCGAGCTGCCGGGAAAATTAACACTCGCTATTGTTCCTGACGAAGAAACAGGAGGAGAATATGGTGTACCTTGGTTACTTGAAAGAAAGTTAGTCACTGGAGATGGCGCTCTTATCGCGGAACCCTCCTCCCCTTTAAATCCTACTATCGGTCAAAAGGGATCTTATTGGTTCGAACTTGAAGTTTTCGGTGAACCCGGACATGGCAGTCTTTCTCCACTCGCAGGTAACAATGCAATAACAGATGCAATCAAGGCTATTGAAAAAATACAGGGATTATGGGAGTTAGATATACATATTCCGAAAGAAATACAGCCCTTAATTGAAGTTTCAAAACGCTATATGGAAGAGGTAGAAAAAGATAGAATTAAGTATCAACCAGTTCTAGAAAAAATTACAGTAAACGTAGGCACAATCAACGGTGGTACGAAATCCAATGTCATACCTGAAAGCTGTAAAGTACAAGTTGACTGCCGATTACCATTCGGCGTGACACATGCGCAAGTATCTGACTACTTAAAGCAAGAATTAGATAGTTTAAATATTCGCTACTCTATTAGACTATTCGGTTTTAAGAGCGAAGCCAATTATACACCTGCAGAAAATCCGGTATGTCGTGCAATTGTGGACAATATTAGCGCTATAACAGGAAAAGAGGCTTACGGTGTTATGCAGTGGGCAAGCAGTGATGCGAGACATTTCCGTGATCATAACATTCCTGTCTTGCAATATGGACCTGCTTATTTGCCTAGCATTCATGGATATAATGAAAAAGTACAAGTAGAAGATATTGTACGCTGTGCAAAGGTATATGCAGCCGCCGCCATTGATTTCCTTCATAATAATTAGTATTATTTACTTATATGGAAAATAGTTAATAATATATCAAAAGGAGTCAACTATGCTTAAAACAGTCAACTCGGCGTTAGCCATTCTGAAGATGTTTACGCGTGAAAAGACCGTCTGGGGCGGTAGAGAATTGGCGGCTGAAATGGGACTTAACCATACCAATGTCTATCGAATATTAGAGACTCTAGAGAGAAATGGATTCGTGTCTAAAGACCCAATCACCAAACAGTATAAACTTGGTTCCGCTGTTTGGGAATTGGGCACCATTTTCTATGAAAATTTGAATGTCCAAGAGATGATCAATCCACATTTACAAAAGTTATGTGATCAGACAGGCGAATCTGTATTTTTTACGGTCTTAGATGGAAATGAAACGTTAATGTTGACAGTCATCGAACCTGAAAATAAAGTGAAATTCCCTGTCACTGCTGGAAGTCGGGCTCCCCTATATGTTGGTGCCTCGTATCGCTCCATTCTTGCACATCTTCCAGAAAATAAAATTGAAGATATACTTCAAGGTGAATTGATCAAGTACACAGAAAATACCATGACCAATCCAGATGATTTACGAAGAGATCTTCAACAGATACGAAAAAATGGATATGCAATTAGCCATAACGAGTACACCCCTGACGTTGTCGCAATGGCTGTTCCCTTGATCATTGATGGTGATATTCTTGGTTCTCTTACCGTAGCGGGTCCTTCCTATCGTATTAATAAAACACAGCAATCCGAATTTATACCTTTACTTCAACAAACAAGGGATACAGTGCAATGGAATATGAAAAAATATAATTTGACTCTCTAAAAGACAGAGTATCAGCACTCCCCTGCTGGTACTCTGTCTTTTTTACTGTGAATAGAACACCAACAAGTTGCCTCTACAAAATCATTTGCTTATACTAAATGTATGAATACTCTTACAGCAAACCAAATCAAAGAATTGAATAGTTATAGCATCTATGTAAACGAGCCTGAGCATCCGGTATTCACCTTGACTGATCTACAGGATCCTTCGAAGGCTTCGGATTTAATTCAAGTGATGAAGACGGTGAGCCAAAGTCCAAATGACGTCATTGCAGCTTCATTTTTCATGCGTAGGATCGGAATGTTTTTTGCTATGCAGTTGTACAACTTAGCTGCCTACGATGAGATGTGGAAAGGACCACCAGATAATTTACGCTTTGGTGCAGTGGTAGAGTTCGGCAATCGAACCATCAGTATATTCATAGATGCATCCGATTGGCAGACGGTAGAGGAAGAAGATCGACAAACGAGAATTAGAAGCATTTTGGAAATGGCGCATGCAATTATCCTATCTCTTCGGACAGCTGTCCCAATTTCACCATTGACGTCATGGGAAAATATTTTCGGATTTTGGTTATGGCAATACCATGTCCTGCTTTCAGATCCTTCCACACAAATCGAAGCACGAGAAGATGTAGAGACACTAAAAGATGACTCACTATGGACAGGTATTTCCACTCATTCCAGATTCGCCAGCTATTTGAACGGCTACGAACCGTCCGTTTTATTGAACACAACCGTGCGCAAGACTTGCTGTTTTTCAAAAGATGTCCCCGGTTTGATGCAATGCGGATTCTGCCCACTAAAATAAGTCGAACAAAAACAGGCTCTCGCACCTATGCGGCAGCCTGTTTTTCAATTCTGTCGATATGCACGAAAGGACTGCTTCACAGAATAAATGGTACCCATCGCAGCTCCACTATAGAAAAATCCCATGAAAATCCCAGCTGATAAATTACCCGGATGACTGATAAACACGGACAAGCCCAATGCTAATGTGGTAGCCAAAGTCGACAACCAGCTGGGAGGCAAACGAAATATCCACGTAGCCAAGAGGACGACTACCAAAACGACAGGTACTGCCCAAACCGCGTCCCATATATTCGTATGAATTACAGGGAACTCTGTTAACATGGCATTCATCCTTTCTTTTTAATTAGAATGTGCGAAAAGACTCCGTTTATCCATTTTTTTCGTCACACAATTTGCCACTCAAACCCAATAAAAAAACCTCCCAGCCATAAGACCAGGAGGCTCCGCAACTACACTTCCTTAGTAGCCGCTCGGCGAATTTCTTTTCGCCGTTCATAAATATTTTGTACAATCACTTTTCCGACTGCATAAGCAGGAACCGCTACCAAGATTCCAAGGAAACCAGCGAGACTTCCCGCCACCAATAAAACCGTAATAACGGTGAGCGGATGAATATCAAGCGATTTCCCCATAACATTCGGCGTGATGAGATTACTATCTGTCTGTTGAGCGATTAATGTCACTAATGCCACCCAAATGACAAGTTTCGGCTCCTGTAAATAAGCGATCAATAAAGCGGGTGCGACAGCAATCCACGGACCGATGAACGGGATTAAGTTCATGAAAAGAGCGAGGATGGCTAATAGCAACGCATATTCCAACCCAATAATCATATAACCAATTAATATGATCGTTGCGAGAATCGCACTGATTAACAATTGTCCCTGTATGTAAGAACGCAGTACATTGTCAATATCCCCCAGTGTCTTTTTCACCCATTCGCGACGCTGGCCGGAAAACAGATTATAGACCCGCGGCGCAAACTTTTCGTGATCTTTCAGCATGAAGAAAAAGAAGAACGGAACAAGCAGCAGTAAGGCGACTGCCTGCACGAAAGACTGGATGAATAGAACAAACCACTTACCAAATTTCACTGCAAAAGACTGGATTGAGTTCACTGCTGAATTTAGCGTGTCCTGTAGCTCATCCGGTAACGGAAAGTTATCCTTTTGATTGATCACTTCATTCTTCAATTGATCTAACTGCCGAGTAAGGGCGGGTCCATTGTCCACTAGATTGTTTACCTGTTTGGTCACAATCGGTCCGATGAGCGCAACTAAAATCCAAATAGCAGCCACGAGAACAAGGATCACCGATATAATACTGCCCCATCTAGGCAATCCGCGTTTTTCAAGCAAACGTTGAATCGGTTCGGTCATGTAATACAGCAGGCCACCAAAAATCAGCGGCAGCATGATGGTCTGCAAGATGATACCAACTGGCCTAAAAATATAATTCACTTCTAAAAAATATTTGGTGATCAGAAGTACTAGTAGAATGCCAACACCTAACTGAAACCATACTTTTTTCGTCAAATCCTCACCTCTTTTTAATTCAATTATACAGTTATTTTTAGTATACGTGGTTGAGTTGCTCCTGTCGAAATTTATCTCGTAATTAGTTAGGCAGAGGCTAGTAAATCTTTCGTTAAATACCAACTTAAATTATTTTAAAATATGAAAGAATCAAAATCCCTCTTGTTCCTTCAGCCTATCATCGGTAAAATAGGTTTGTCTTGGAAAGAATGTCACTTTACCAAGGTATACAACTTAGAAAAGAAGGGATCTTATGTTACAACAGACTTGGAATCGTCTTTGGTCATTACATGATCAAGTCAAAGACGTATTCCGCTTTTTTACGGCACCAGATTCTTCAGAGATGGTAAAAGGCGGTGGCGGTGGAAAACCCATCGGCGTCAAAAATGAGGGCGGCGGCAGAGATTCGCGCAGCTATTCCGCTACACAACTGTTCGGCCTCATCCTTGGCCCATTATTATTTTGTTTGATCTTGCTCTTCTTTAAACCTGCCGATTTATCAAGTGCAGGCGTCGCCATCCTAGCTAGCACAGTTTGGATTGCAGTTTGGTGGATTACTGAAGCAATACCGATTCCGGTGGCTTCCCTGTTGCCGCTCGTACTGTTTCCTCTGACAGGCGGGCTCGAAATGAAAGAGGCTGCTTCGTCTTACGGTGATGAAACCATCTTCTTATTCATGGGCGGTTTTATGATCGCACTTGCACTTGAAAAATGGAATTTGCATCGGCGGATTGCCCTAACTATAATTTCTGCCATCGGAACGAATATGGACCGAATTGTTTTAGGTTTCATGGTAGCCACTGGTTTTCTCTCCATGTGGATATCCAATACGGCTACCGCTATGATGATGGTTCCGATTGGACTTGCCATCATCACACAAGTCACGGTTGCGTTAAAAGATAATCCGTCTATCGACACGTCCAAAGAAAACTTTGGATTCGGTAAAGCACTGATGCTTGGGATTGCATACTCCGCTTCATTGGGCGGTATTGCAACACTAATCGGGACACCGCCGAACACGTTATTAGCCGGAGCTATAAATAAAATTTACGGAATTGAGCTATCATTTGGAAAGTGGATGCTATTTGGCGTGCCATTTGCATGGGTCTTCATTTTTCTGACATGGTGGTACTTAGTAAAGATTGTCTACAAATCTCCTGTGAAGACATTGCCAGGCGGTCGTGAAGTAATTGACCAGGAAAAGAAAAGGTTAGGTCGTCCTTCTATTGAAGAGATTCTAGTATTTATTGTCTTCGTCCTAGCAGCATTTTCGTGGATTACTCGCTCTTTCCTATTATCTAAATTTATAGATGGGCTAAGTGATGGCCTGATCGCAATAGTCTTTGCGATGATTCTGTTTATCATTCCTTCTTTCAATAAAAAAGGAGATCATCTTTTGGATTGGAATACAGCTGTCAAACTTCCGTGGGGCATTTTGCTTTTATTCGGAGGCGGGCTGGCAATTGCAGCCGGTTTCGTAAGCAGCGGTCTGTCCGAATGGATCGGAACCCAGTTGATTGGGCTGAAGGGAGTCCCATTGATCGTCATCATTCTCATTGTCACGGGGCTTGTCATCTTCTTGACAGAAATCACATCGAACACTGCCACCGCTTCAATGATGTACCCAATCATGGCTTCATTGGCATTGGCATTAGGCTTCCACCCATACGCTCTAATGATCGCAGCGGGTGTAGCAGCATCTTGTGCTTTCATGCTGCCTGTTGCCACCCCGCCAAATGCTGTTGTCTTCGGTTCTGGCTATTTACGGATACCCGATATGGCCAAAGCAGGTTTTGTGCTCAATTTACTAGGCATTGTACTTGTGACACTCTGTATTTACTTCCTACTTCCACTATTATGGGGAATCGACTTGAATACGATACCCGAAGTTTTTAAAGGTTAACATATAAAAAACAGGTACTGGAGACTTCTCCGGAACCTGTTTTTCTACATTTTTCAATGCGCCACGCCTAACTTCCGTTGACGCAGCCGAATTAACAATACATACACAATAGGCACACTCGCTGAGAACAAAGTAAGCCCTGTCCAACCAGCCACCTCCCAAAGCGGACTAGTTAGCGTACTTCCTGCCGCCATGCCAACATAATAGGAAACCAGATAAAGACTGGACGCGCTCCCTTTATGATGTGTCACTTCTTTACTAACAGAAGCTGCAGTCAAGGAATGCGCAGAGAAAAACCCTAGACAGATGACGCAATAACCAATCACAATCAAAGGAAGCTTCATCGGGATGGTAATCAGACAACCTGCCATTAGCAAAACAATTGCGATCAGCCGCACCTTTCTTAACCCATACTTCGCTGCCAGTACCCCAGCTAAAGGTGCACCAATAATTCCGAAAGCATAAGCAAAATAAATATAAGAGATTTCATCCAGCGTTAATAAAAACGGTGAAGCCGTCAAATGGAAGGGAAGAAACGTCCACATCCCTGTAAAACATAGCTGCAAGACGATGCCAAGCCCAAATACGATCAATAATGCAGGATTTTTCAAATGAAAACCAAATCCCTCCATATCCTTTCGTATTGTCTCAGTACTCGGCTGAAAATTAGTTGACTTCGGCAGTACAAATAGCAACATGAAAAAGACCACCACACCAATTATCCCTAATAATTGCAAGGACAATTCCCATGACCAGCGCTCTGCTATATATCCTGTCACGAAGCGGCCGAACATCCCGCCAGTGCTGTTGAATGATATGTAGAGAGCGGTCGCCATGCTGACTACACGCCCATGAATCTCTTCATTGATATAGGCTAGCGCGGCTGCCAATACGCCAGCCATTACAAAACCCTGAAGGAAACGCAACGCCAAAATTACTGCAAACGAATGAGTTAAAAACATTGGAATAAATAAAAGAGCTGTCAGCAAGATCGACGTCTTAACAAAAACTGATCTCCCTAGCCGATCCGAATAGAATCCTAGAATTATAAGTCCGATTATCAAGCCGATTGTATTGATGGACATGGTTAAACTTGCCGTAGCTACGGATACGCCGAATTGTTTAGTTAAAATAGGAAGAAGCGGCTGCATGGCATACATGGCAGCGAAAATAAACACCGAAGCTATACCAAGCCCGATAATAATTCGCCAAAAACGAGCTTCTCGAATCGTAGATTTAGTAGGTAAACTCATGATGCCACTTCCCGTCATTAAATTTCGAATAATAAAATTATAGCATTATAAAGAGCATTTAACATGTGCTTCTGAAAATTAGGCTGAATATCAAAATGTGTTTTAGTGGAAATACGTATAATTTTCTCAAAGAATGCCACCTTACCTATTGGAGGTGGAAGACGAATGAATAAAATGGCGATGACAGCTTTAGGACTTGGCGCTCTTTTTCTAATGCGGAACAAGCAGTCACGAGAAAAACTCATGGAGCAATTCAACAACTTTGCAGGAATGAAAGATTCTCAGTAATGCCAGACATTTGTTGGACACACCAAAACCGGAAACCTCTAGAGGTCTCCGGTTTTTTTTCGGGCTAATATTTTATAGAGTTTCTTGGGTATTAAAGTGTCCCCTTTTATACTTGCTATACGACTATTCAGTATTTTTACCACTAGCCGATAATAAAGATACAGAATATTACCAGGGGAGGCAATGACATGCTAGGTCAGTGGAATGCATTAGGTTTGAATATCTTGCACAATATGAATATCCATAACCAACAAGCAATGCGATCGATGGAGCGTTTATCGTCTGGAATGCGAATCAACCGAGCAGCGGATGATCCAGCAGGATTGGCGATTTCCGAGAGAATGCGTGGTCAGATCCGCGGTCTTCAAATGGCGCAGCGAAATATTCAAGATTCCATTTCGATGTTCCAGACTGCCGAAGGTTCATTGAACGAAACGCATGATATACTGCAAAGAATGCGGGAATTGAGTGTCCAAGCAGCTAGTGACACATTGACGGATAATGATCGAAAACAATTGGCCTTGGAATTCGAAGAGTTGAAAAAAGAGGTCCAGCGCATTTCAAAAGACACCGAATTTAACACAATGCCTTTGCTTGACGGTTCCAGAGATTCATTTAAGACACAAGTAGGACCGAATGCAGGCCAGTCCATTGATTTCTCAATTGGAGACATGGGGGCTACGAGTTTAGGTATTGATGGCGCTTCGATTGAAACACGTGAGGATGCAGATAAAGCACTGGGCTTATTGGACGGAGCCATTTCTAAAGTATCTTCTGAGCGTTCGCGTATGGGAGCTTATATAAATCGTTTGGAACACGCCTACAGCAATGCCCAGACTATGGAAGAAAACTTAACTGCCGCCGAGTCACGAATTCGGGACGCGGATATCGCAAAAGAAATGATGGCTTTAACAAAAGCAAATATTTTATTGCAGGCAGGACAATACGTACTATCACTTCATATGCAGCAAGCACAATCTGTATTGCAGCTTCTACGACAATAAGTAGATGTTTTCTCTTTTTCAAAACGGGTATTTATATACCAACTACAGAAACGGAGGAGATTTCATGGAGAACAAAGATCATGGCATAGAAGATAAATTAAAAGGTGCCGGAAATAAAATTAAAGGCAGCATGAAAGACGTTGCCGGCGATGTTATGAATGACACGAAAATGAAGGTAGAAGGTAAAGTAGACAAAGCAAAAGGTGAAGCCCAACAGAAAATCGGTGAAGCAAAAGAACACTTCAGTGATTCAGAAGCGCGCCGTGATCGTTTATAAAACTCAAATTAGTAGGAGCCTGCTGTCTAACAGCAGGTTTTTTTACGTTTAAAAAAGAAAGGATCCCCACGGCAATGGAAGATCCTACTTTTCTATAACTGATCAGTATTGATTCGGGGACTATTGGGGATTGGATTAACCAGCTCTTGATCGGGTTCACCTTCCAAACTCTCACCACTAATTGTTTGTTGGGACGAACTGTCATGTGGATCAATGGAATCCGCTCTTTCTTTATCAGTCAATTTATCCACAAATAATGCAATTCCACCTTCCTTCAGATCACTGTAAAAGGTCTTGGCTTCTTGCTTCGAGAATCCCATTTTAATAAAAATGGTCAACATTTCATCCTTGCTATTGAACAATTTCCGCGTATGATCCCAAAGCGAACCTTCCTCAATTCCAACCAATTCTATTTCAGAATCATCTTCCAATATTTTCAGATCGTCCCGGACGTTGGATACGGCACACATCTGACGCTTCTTGTACCCTTGCGCCTCAAGTTCTGTTATTTTGTAAAGAACATTATCTACCGAATGGAATGTACCTGCATATTGTTTACTCGCCATTCTCGCACCTCCTTTACGTACATTATATTTTACTTCTACCCATTGCCTACTTCTTTTACACCTTAATTGAGCTGGATGGCATTCACCAATCCGCCACGTATAGTTTTTCGTCTCTTACACACGCTACTTGTATCAAATGGAAAGGAGTGTTGAAACAGTGGAAATGAAAAACAAAGTGGAGTCCGAAATTTCGAATATGAAGGAAGATAAGAAGGAACAAATCCTTCAAAACTTCAACCATTTCAAAGGGTTTTTGGCAGAAAAAGTAGAAAAAGGCGAAAACTTAGGCTTGAATGATGAACAACTCGCAAAAACGACCGAATTTATTGCGAACTACTTATCACGTCATGAAGAACCTCGAAACCGAGAGCAATATTTATTACAGGAATTATGGGATTCAGGCTCCAAAGAAGAACAACATTCTTTAGCACATATGTTGCTGAAGATGGTTCGTCAAGCATAAAAGGAGAGCGATAAGCAATGGGTGTTCAAGAAAATCCTGCTCCAAAAAATCCAGACGTCTATCGATTAATTCAAACACATCCTGAAAATTTAAATACCAATACAGTTAGTCTGTTCGATTTGCATGAAGATATGCAAACAGTCGATTCAATTTCTTTGCCTGATCAGCGGAAAGCTCAGATGAAAGAAAAAATAAACCACTCCCCCCGCTATAGTGGCGGAAGCCGTTCCTCCGATTACGGCGCTCCAATGTAATTTCCCAATCAAAAGCTGCACAGTGAACCCTCACACTGTGTAGCTTTTCCTCATTTACTCACCCAAATTGTCGATATTTCCCGGGAAATGTACGCTCGATTTCTATAATCCGATTTAAAGTTTCCATGATATACTAATGTTCGATAGGAACGGAGGTTAAATGCATATGAAACCATGGATGTATCCGCTATTCATCGTTATTGGTGCAAGTTGCTACGGCATTTTGTCGACAATTATCAAACTGGCAATCCACGATGGCTTTACAGCTTCGGAAGCTGTGACGGCACAATACTATACGGGATTTCTATTAGCTCTTATTATTTTTTTATTCGCTAAACGAAGTATGCCAAAGCTTCGAGGCAGTTTTCCTGTCTTGATTGCAGGATTATTCACAGCTATAACAGGAACAGTGTATGGGAAATCTGTCGAGTATATGCCTGCTTCATTGGCAGTCGTGCTGCTGTTTCAATTCACGTGGATTGGAATGTTATACGAGTGCGTAGCAGCTAGACGACTTCCTAAGAAAACAGAAGTAGTATCGCTGATATTTTTATTTGGAGGTACGATTTTAGCAGCCGGGCTTATTGATGTAGATGTCAGTGGAATTCCATGGCAAGGCTGGGCGTGGGGACTGGCTGCAGCATTTAGTTTTGCTGCATTCGTTACGGCCAATCAAAAGCCGGTACCTGGAATGGGCGTCGTAACACGATTGTTTCTCATGTCATTTTACGCTGCCATTGCAATTACGTTCTTCCAGTCTCCTGAAATCATTTGGAATGGAAAATTGAGTGAAGGTCTTTGGCTGTATGGAGCTATTTTGGGCGTTTTCGGCATTGTTCTTCCGATTTTTTTATTTTCCATTGGTGTTCCAAAAGTCGGCGCTGGCATGTCCTCTATTTTGAGTGCCATGGAGTTGCCAGTTGCAATTATCGCCTCCATGTTATTGCTTGGTGAACGACTGACCCTACTGCAATTTCTCGGAATTTTGCTCGTGCTGTTCGGGATGACCTTACCCGCGATGCTGCAGCGTTTTTCATTGCATAGAAGACAGCAGTTAAAACATCTGCAATAAAAGAGAGACATGTCCGCGAACGCGGACATATCTCTCTTTTATTTCTCCAATTTCACTTCAATCGGATCTAACGTCAATGTTTCATGACCTTGCCCGCTTCCTTCGCTCAAAATCACTTCAGGCGTGAAAAACAGGGATGTCGCTTGCTCATTAATTTTCCCCATCGTAGCACTCCAATAGAAGTCCTGCTCGTTTTCACTATGACCGCCATTGCCATTCACTTTATACTCGTTCCCTAAATTATCCATAACAAATAATTCTGCAGTGACCCATTCCCACATCTCACTTACAGAGCGATCGACTTTTTGGCTGTATTCAATAACAGTGGAAATATCTGTCGAACGGATTTCATTTATTGTCACTTTAATTCCATCTTTAGAAGTCGAATCTGCGACTGACTGGACTTCTCCTTTCACTTCCCTCAATATGAAATCAAAATTCCATTCGCCTTTTATTTCTTTCATTGTCTCTTCGTTTACGATACTTCTTGGTCGCCATTTGACCGTGACAACGTCTTGTTTGGAATCAAAGAATGGGGTTGATGTAATCATTCCGACATATTGGGTATCGCCTATTTTTTTTAATGAAGAGGAAGTCCCGGTAGCACCTGTTTCATATTTCACCTCTACAGGTGCATTCACTCCTGTATTCTTCCCTAATTCCTTTTCGGTTTCTACTGAATACGTAAGTGTTATTGTCTTCCCGTCATAAACAGCATGGTCCACTGCCATCGTTATGCCATTACTCGTCTGAACTTGACCAATGCCAGTCGCAAACTCTTCATATTCAGTATAAAATCCATCCTCTTCGTCATTGAAATAACTAAAAATATTATTCACAATTGGAATCTGACTGGCAAGCGTCGGGAATCCAATTCCAATCGTCGTAATGGAAGCCATTGTTATAACAGCCGCTGCCGCCACATTGCGCCAGAGTTTCGGGATCCGTCTCTTTCGATGGATTTTCTTTCTCACAAGCTGCTTCATCGCCTCTTTTTCGTCATCCGAAATTTCTATCGGCTCCATTTCCTCGTCTACATTCAATTCGTTCAGTCGCTTATAAATTGTTTTCATATGTACTCTTCCTCCCATTCACCTTTTATCAGAACCGAAAGTTGTTTCTTTCCCCGATACAGTCGATTGTCAACAGCTGCCTTCGTCACACAAAGAGATTCTGCAATCTCGCCATTCGACATATCGAGGAAATACTTCATTGTGAAAATATCCCGATCCATTTCATTCAGCTTGCTCATCGCGACCAACAGCTCTTCCTGCTCTTCTTTCGCGAGGACAATACCGGTGATATTGGTTTCACTGACGAATGGCATATTATCCATCCCCTGTTCTCGATTTCTTTTTTTCCCCACCCGACGATACTGATCAATCGCTTTATACTTCGCCACCATGCAAATCCACTTCTTGAAATCTGCAGGCCCTCCTTCAAACTGATCGCCATTCTCCCATACCGACAGAAATACATCACTGATGCACTCATCGATATCTGCATCTGTTTGCAGCGGACCAAGCACTTTATACACTACTGCTTTAACGATGGGCAAATAGGTATCTACCACATACTCAATGGCGTCTTCTTTCTTCCGTTTCAACCGCCTGATAAAATTTTTCTCTGTAGATTTCATCTGCACGTCTCCTTGATTATCTGTTCTTATTTACTACAACGAATGAGCTCGTCTATTATTCTCACGCCTAACAAAAAAAGTCCTCACATTCTATCGTGAGGACTTAATTTCCATAGGATCTTTCCAATCCACTTTACGTAATGCTGCAATCAACACGAGCAGCGCAATATCCATCGCAATGACGGAAAAACTAATAGTTAAAAATACAGATGACCAGGAACCGCCGCCTATATTGAAGGAAAACGCCATATACAGCATCATGGCAAAATGAACACCCATATACAATAGGTAGACCTGTTTCAACCGATCACGCAACAGTGTATACCCTTGCCCTTGAATCGCCGACTTCCATGTACCGAGTAAATAATAGACCACAATCACTTTCCAGACGAACAGACCTTGAGTGTAAGACATCCATCCTACATCAATCGCTTCAGATAAATTCACAAAGACACCCGGCAAGGAGATCAGCATCCCTATAAAGGCAACAATTTCCACCTTCTTTGCTACATGAAAATGTTTCGTCATCAGCCGGCCACCCGAATAAATGAGGTAGTAGCCAATTGGATCGGCCAGCAAATCGATGCCGATCTGGATGCGGAAAAAGATGAACAGATAGCCCCAGAATATCAGGCGCAGTGCTTTATTCATTCGGCACCGCCTTCGTTCTCTTCTCGATCAGTTGCTGAATCTCTTGTTTCGTAAACTGCGGATACGAGATATAGCCGACTTTCTCCTTAAAAGGCTCCTTTGTCGCTGTCTCTCCTATTATCTCAATATCGATATCCATTACGGCTCTGAATTTGAGATCGGCAGTACTGGATACAATCAACGGCTCTCCTTGTTGGAGTTCAAACGGAAACTCTACAGTTCGCACATCAACGCCTGGAGCTTCCTGCCAGTATTTCTCTTTGAAATCCCTCATTCCATCCGCAAGCGGTTTTGACAACAACCTAAGTTTCGGTGAATAAGCCTTCATAAAAAATTGATTTTGAAGCAGATCATCAAATGAAGTATGTATTGATTCAACTGTCACTACTTCTCCAGGTATCAACTGGGATTTGTCATAATCTCCGCTCGAATGAGTGTTATCATTAAACGGTGACGTCCCATCCGAAGGAGGATGCACTACAATTCTCCCGATCTGCGCTACTGTTGAAGGGCTTTCTGAAAAATGGACAGTCACCTCATGGAATATTTGCTGCTCTTGAATTTCCGGTAAATGATTGAATTGAACCGTCACTCTACGCAGGGAATAGCGGCCAAATTGATCCACTTCCGCAATTTCGCTGTCTATTCCCCATTCAGGACTGCCCAGCCAATCCCCAAGTTCTACAGATTGTACAATTGAACGATCTTCTTTATTTGCCAGATAATAAAACTGCAAAAAAGGAGACTCTTCCCACCACATATCTACATAATGATCGACAAAGATTGGCTGATCGAGCTTTTGAGACTGTGCATAAGCAAGGTTGGCAACCCACAATATTCCTGTGAGCACTAGAATGACCCAGAATGGTCTAATCTTCATCCACTCACTCCTTACAACGTTTTCAAAAACGTCACCAAATCACGTTGATTCTCCGGTACCACACCATGACCGTCGCTATACGTCTTGAACGTCACAGTTGCCCCTAATGACTCAAAATACTCCTTGCTTTCCGCTCCCCATTGGGATGGGATAACATAGTCATAATCACCGTGTGAAATGAAGATTTGTAGACTTTCAACCGGCTGCTTCGCATATTCATTCTTGACGAAATCTGGTACGTAACCGCTTAATGCGGCCACTCCTTTAAGAGTAGGTACCATGGTCAAACCAAGCGCCTGCGAAAGCACTGCTCCTTGACTGAATCCTACAACTGTCAGATGTTCAGGATCCAAATCGAACTCCGTAATCGCCTCGCGAATAAACGATTGAATGTAAACTAATACTTTATCAAACACTTCGCGATCCGGTTTGCCTTCTTCTTCAATTGTAAAGAATGCATATCCCGGAGCATGCACGATTGGTCCGCGCAAGCTGAAGATATGATGGCTTTCCTTAAATTCACCGACGAGTTGCAGCAAATCTCCTTCATGACTTCCCATGCCGTGAAGTAAAAATATTGCTGGTTGTTTCCCTATATCCGTTGCTGGTGCTGTATGCGTAAACGTAAATGGTGATTGCATATTCCTTCTCCCCTTTTCTCTTCTTTGTTTCTATAGTTTACCATACAAAAAAACGCCTGCCACGGTAAGCAGCAGACGTCTTCACTCGATTACTTTTCAGGTTTCGCTAACACTTCATCCCAGTTGATCGTTCCATCTTTCACTTGGTCTCGGCGTTCTTTTGTCATGATATCATTGGGACGCCCGCCATCCGGCCAATCTTTGTCATGATTTCCCCACTCGGGACGATCCTGTGACAAAATGTATGCTGCTAAATCGCTAGCTTCCTGATCAGATAATGTATTTTCTTGACCCACTGGCATGTTTTTCTGAACATAACCTGCCATTTTCGTCATACGGGCAATCCCTGCTCCGTCGTTAAATGAACCGTCACCCCATAATTTCGGTCCTGTATTCGAACCTGTTCCTTCTCCCGATTCTCCGTGACACGCAATACATGATTGCTGGTACAATTTCTCACCGTTGTCCACGTCCGGAGTCGGCAAATCATCAATTGTGTTTTGGTGGCGCCACTCTAACTCGGCTCCTACCGGAATACCTTCAGAAATATACGTTAAGTATGCAACCATCGCGTCTAAATCTTCATCATCCGCCGCAAATTTTTGTCCATCCATACTTCTTACCATACAGCCGTTAATTCGTTCTTCCAATGTGACCATCTGTCCAGATCTGCCAATATACATTGGATAAACTGCGGACATACCAACCATGGAAGAAACTCCTTCATCTGTTCCCGCACCGGCATGACAGCTAGTACAGGATAATTCATTAACACGTGCAATTCCATCTTCTACGGAAGCGGCCTCTGAACGTAATACATTGGATGTATCATCGAATAACAGGTGACCACGTTTAATTGCCTCCCCTTCTGGTCCGTCTGGTACATCTTCCATTGAAGGCGGATTGTGCTGAATACCAGCCACTTTTTCAGTTGGAGCTTCTGTTTCAGGAGATTCTGCCGCTTGATCCTTGTTGCTTCGGAGTTGATTGGCCATAAGAGCAATAACGACCAGACAAACTACGACAATAAAACCTAAGGTGAGCGTTGTTGTTCGTTTCATGTGAACCCCTCCTTGTACCCATATTTTCTATATTATCAGTATACTACACTTCTAATTTACCATAAATGGAAATATAGATCTATACGTTATCTAACTGAAATTCGACAAAAAATGGAACAGATTCTACATTCTTTTTATATCAGGTCGCGGAACTTATATACGCACACATTAAAACAGATGGCGGTAAAATACCGCCATCTGTTTACTCCACAATATATCCATCTCTCATCGTGATAATGCGATCTGCATAAGGTAACATCTCTTCGTCATGTGTAACCATCAACGTAGTTAAATGCAGTGTACGTGTCAATTCCTGCAACAGTTCCATGACGTCTTTTGAACGCTTCGTATCTAAACTTGCTGTCGGTTCATCCGCAAATAGGATTTTCGGACGGTGAATGATTGCACGCGCAATCGCCACCCGTTGCCGCTCTCCTCCAGATAAGGAAGAAGGATATGCGTCTTTACGGTGTTCCATATCCACTAGTTTCAATATCTCCTCTATAGCTTTTGACTGTTCTTTTTTGCTCGTTTTCGTCTCAGACACTTCGAGCATTAATTGCAACTGTTCTTCTACCGTTAAGAAAGGTACTAGGTGAGAGGACTGGAAGACGAAGCCGAAATCGGTGGCACGTATATGCCGAATATCCTCTTGGCTCATTTTCGTCATATCTTTTCCTTCAAAGATGATTTCTCCGCCAGATGCACTTTGCAAACCGGCTGCGATCGTCAAGATTGTAGATTTGCCCGAACCAGAAGGACCGACCAAAGCGGTAATTTCTCCTTCTTTCAATGTCAAATTGACACCTTTCAATATTTCCTCTTCAATCTCACCATTCGTAAACGTCTTTTTCACTTCATCAATAGTAAAAGCAGACATTTTACATCTCTCCTTGTTGAATCGCTTGAAGCGGTTCGATTTTTTTGATTTGGAAACCTGAAATCGTTGCTCCAATGAAACCAACAACTAAAAATACTCCAGACAACATAAAGACAGTATCCAGAGTCAAGTGGAACGGCATTCCTTCAGGAGCAACGATGCTGAACCCTTGGCTGAGCGCAATGGAAAGCGCTAATGCAACTACGGTAATAACAATCATCTGGTACCAGATCATCCTGAACAACGATAATGTTTTCATACCAATCGCTTTCAAAATACCGTACAATCCGATCTTTTGGACGTTCATCATATAGAAGAAAATCGCAAATAGCATTCCGCTGATGATGACGAGAAACCAAACGATCATGTTCAATGACATCTGTTCCGCACTATAACTTGGAATCGCGTTTAAGAATTCTTTATTAGAAAAAGACTCCACCCCGCTGATTGTTGGTGCGTCTTTACCTGGAATGAAGATTGCCTGCATTTCCATCACGCGGTAGATTTCTTGGTAATTTTTCATTTGAATGAACGCAACAGGTGCGTGGCTATATTTCTGCTGATCAACAAATCCCTTGACGACGAACTCGCCGCTAAATTGGTTGTTGGTCAAGACATCGCCAACTTTGATTCCTTCATCTTCAAGCGTACGATCGAGAATGATCTCGCCTTCTCTAACGTTTTGGAACAGATCGGAATCTGTAGAAGTGACGAATGCGACGCTGTGCTGTTTATCTTCCGCATCATTGACAAATCCCATTTGGATTGAGAAAGCCGTTGCATCCGGGTTGTCTGCCAATGTCTTCTTCTGTACGTCTTCATCTATTTTAGATAGGTTATACGTTTGATTGGCATCTTCATCTAAATAAAATTGTCCCGCCGGTAAATCTTTGATCAACGCTGCGTTGTCTTGTGACAATCCATTGGCAAGTCCCGAAATAATAAAAGTCAGGAAGCTTACTAGGAATATAATCGACCCTAAGATTAAAAACTTTGCTTTACTCTTCTTCATTTCTTTCCATGCAATCTTCATGGATACCGCCTCCGTGTTTTTCTTTATGCTCTTATCTTACCCAGCGAAGATGAACGGAGGATGAACTGGACATTACAATTCGTTAAGTTGAAAAACAGCGAATGGTAAGGGATATAATTTCCTATTCACATTTCATTATGTGAAAATCGAAATATTGAAGGAGTGATACAGATGATTCGATTTGAAAATGTTTCGAAAACTTATGATGGCGAGCGTTTAGTAGTAGATTCTCTCAATCTGCAGATCGAGCGGGGAGAGTTTCTTGTTCTGGTTGGTCCAAGCGGCTGCGGAAAAACAACGACCCTTAAGATGATCAATCGCTTGATCCCGCTCACAAAGGGAACAATTTGGCTCGATGACAAACGAATCAGCGACTACCCGATCCACGAACTTCGCTGGCAAATCGGCTATGTTTTACAACAGATCGCGCTCTTTCCGCATATGACCATAGAGGAAAATATTGCAATCGTTCCCGAGTTAAAAAGATGGAAAAAAGAGCAAGTACAGCAGCGAGTGACAGAATTACTGAAAATGGTCGGACTTGACCCTCACATCTACCGTGATCGCCAGCCACAAGAACTGTCAGGAGGCCAGCAACAGCGAGTAGGTGTGATACGAGCATTGGCTGCAGATCCAGACATTTTATTAATGGACGAGCCATTTAGCGCTCTTGATCCAATCAGTCGCGTTAAGTTACAAGATGATATCTTGGATCTACAGCGCACTATTCAAAAGACTATTGTTTTTGTGACGCATGACTTGCAGGAAGCTTTTAAATTGGGTGATCGTGTGTGCATTATGAATGATGGAAAAATCGAACAGGTGGCTACTCCGCAAGAAATACTAACGCGTCCCGCTTCTCCATTTGTCCAAGAATTTACTGCGACGGCTGTAGCAAGGAAGTTTTCTATTGTGGAAAATTTGGAGCCAGTTCCAGATGGTTTTTCTGCTCACTCCACTCTGCCCTTCGATAGCGAGTGGGGGTCTCTGGTGCAATCATTAGCTTCTAATGAACGAATAGCGATTGAGAAGGAAGGACAGATTGTCGGTTTTATCACGAGAGAAGGCATCCTCCGCTTTTTAGCGGAACAATCACTTGAAGGGACGGTGCCGAATGAATAATTTCATGGAAGTATTCCAAGATCGGCGCGGTCAATTGCTGGAAGCTCTTTTGGAACATATTCAAATCTCATTGATTTCCTTATTGTTTGCGGTAGTAATCGCTATTCCTATCGGTATCTATTTAACCAATCAACGAAAAATAGCGGAAACGGTCATCGGAGCAAGTGCCGTACTGCAGACAATACCTTCACTTGCCTTGCTTGGTCTTCTCATCCCCTTATTTGGTATCGGGAAAGTACCGGCAATCATTGCATTGGTTGCCTATGCCTTGCTACCGATTTTACGTAATACATACACGGGTATTAAGGAAGTCGATCCTTCATTGAAGGAAGCGGCCACTGCAATGGGTATGAATACATGGAAACGCTTGATGAAAGTCGAGTTGCCTCTTGCTATGCCTGTAATGATGGCGGGGATACGTACTTCCATGGTACTGATTGTCGGAACGGCAACACTTGCGGCGTTGATTGGAGCAGGCGGTCTCGGTGATTTGATCCTGCTTGGGATTGATCGGAATAATCCTTCGCTTATTGTGCTTGGTGCAATCCCCGCTGCTCTGCTGGCATTATTTTTCGATTATTTACTGAAGATATTTGAAGGCCTTTCATTCAAAAAAGCCATCATCGCCTTTGCGGCATTTACCGTAGCGGCAATCCTAATGGTCGCTGCACCTTTGATTGGTGGAAGTTCTAAAAACCAACTCGTAATAGGTGCAAAACTTGGTGCTGAGCCTGAGATTCTCATTAATATGTACAAACTGCTCATCGAGGATCAGACCGAACTGACAGTCGAATTAAAACCCGGACTTGGGAAAACTTCATTCGTCTTCAATGCTTTACAGTCGGGAAGCATCGATCTCTATCCTGAATTCACGGGTACAGCCTTATCTGAGTTCTTGAAAGAGGAAGCGGCCAGTAATGATCGCGAGGAAGTGTATCGGCAAGCTAAAAAGGGATTGGAAGATCAATTTGACCTAGTATTATTATCACCTATGTCTTATAACAATACGTATACGCTTGCCGTTTCAAAAACTTTCCAGCGGCAATATAATCTAGAGACCATATCAGATCTCGCTGCTGTTGAACAAGCCGTAAAAGCTGGATTCACTTTAGAATTCAATGACCGAGAAGATGGCTACTTAGGCATCCAAAAGCTCTACGGTCTGACATTCCCTTCCGTCCAAAAAATGGAGCCGAAATTGCGCTATCAAGCGATAGAAGCAGGAGAAATTAATTTGATGGACGCTTACTCTACGGATAGTGAGCTTCGAGAATATGATTTAACGGTACTGGAAGATGACAAAGAGTTATTCCCTCCTTACCAAGGAGCTCCCCTGTTACGGAAAGAGACGCTCGAACAATATCCTGAATTGCAGAAGGTACTCGATTCACTCGCGGGTCTTGTGACTGATGACGAAATGCGTGAGATGAATTATCAGGTGAACGTAGAAGAGATAAGTGCAAAGGAAGTGGCGGAAACCTTCTTGCAGGAGAACAATTTACTAAATTAATTTTATTTTTTTGATCCGCAACCAGCTCAGAGATCCCAGGTTGTTTCAGTTACCTAGCAAGCCATTCCTAGTGATCGATTCAAAGTTAAAAAGTTTAAAATCATGTGAGCGGGCTATACAGAGGATGTAACGAACAATACTAAAAAACGAGGAGAGATTTTCATTATGGCAAAACGTAACAACAACCAGGAGAACCAAAACAACCGTAGCAAAATGTCCCTTGAAGAAGCAGGTCAAAAAGGCGGAGAAACAACAGCTAAAAATCATGGCCATGAGTTCTATGAAGAAATCGGACGCAAGGGCGGAGAAGCCACTGCTCGAAACCATGACAAAGAATTCTACGAGGAAATCGGCCAAAAAGGCGGAGAAGCTCGCGCTAGACAAAACAACAATAACTCAAACAAAAACAATAATTCCTAATGGATGCTACGTGATGTAATGACAGGATTCCCCCTCTTGCATTTTACTTCACATAAGCACGAGGCTGTCCCGGAGGTCAGAAATGACTTTCAGGACAGCCTCGTTTTTTATTAATGTACAGTAAACCTTGTAAAAAGTAGTGAGGGCACTATGTCCTTTATGTCTATCTCATAATAAAAGATAGGCCAGTGGTGTAGCAACAAGAATACTTAAAATTGTACGTTGTACCCAAATAACAAGAAGCTTTGGAATACTGATTGGAATCTCTGTAGACAAAATACTAGGGATACTCGCCGAGAAAAATATAATGGATGATACACAGACGACAGCAACGACAAATTTTGATACGATTGCCGCCTCAACGACTAATAATGCCGGTAGAAACATTTCGGTGACACCAATGGCAGCCGCTTTAGCAACTAGGAATGCATCCGGCAATTGCACTAAAGCAGTAAATGGATAGAAAATATATCCTAGAAAATCAAAAATGGGTGTATACTCTGCCAATAGTATTCCGATTAAGCCAATAGATAAGATAGTCGGTAACATATTCATCGTCATGACCATACCATCACGTAAATTCACCCAAAGGTTCTTTCCGAAATTTGTTGCATTATTAGAAGCTTCCATTGCTTGTTTCCAAGCATTCTGTAGATAGTTACCCGTGATAAGTGTTTCCGGTTCCCCTGTCATACCGTTATAATATTCATCTGGTAACTTACTGATCGGCCAAATCCTTACGGTAATAGCCGTCACGAAAAATGTTACAAAGGCCGTCACAAAAAAATACAAATTCCAAACACTCATAAGATCCAATGTTTTAGCAACAATAATCATGAAAGCAACAGTTACAGTTGAAAACCCAGTTGCAATGATAACAGCTTGCTTTATTGTATACTTACCTTCCTTAAACTCCCGATTTGTAATTAATAAACCTACAGCAAAGCTTGCAACGAAGGATGCCATAGCGCTTACAGCAGAACGTCCCGGAGTTTTCCATATCGGTCTCATAACCCGTTGAAAAAGAACTCCAACAAACTCAAAAAGTCCATAACCCAGTAATAAAGCTAAAAAAACCCCGCCCAACGGAACCATTATACCGACAGGGACTACTAGTGAATCAAATAGGAACGGTCCTACATGTTCATTCATTAACCAATCAGGACCTCGTTTTGAATAGATGATAATTCCTACTGCTAAACCTATTATCTTCAGTAATGTAAAAACTAAATTAAATGTGCTTTTATTCCACGTTTTTGTTGCAAATGGATAGATCACTCCTCCTAATATAACAAGTAAAGCGTATATCGGAGTAAGAGATGGAAAAGTTGTGTTGATCCATGTAACTATGTGATCAAGAGGAATGGATGATGTTCCATCAACTTTGATTGGAGCGAAAAAAATAAATATTCCAATCAAACTAAAGCCGACAAACTTTAAGATATTGGGCACATTACTCATGGTTTGTTCTTGAAGCTTAGGATTCTCTTCTACATTTGTTGTTTGAAGATTTGGCACAGTATGTTACCTCCTTTTTTGTAAACAGCTTTTTAAAATTTCGAAATTCTCTTGGCAAAAAAATATTATTGGCAAGTTCAAGATATAAAAGACACAAGGTATGTGCAGTTTTTACTCAACATAGCCTTATGTCTCTGATCTCAAAATTCAATAGAATATACTGTTCGTTTTATACATTTTTCCCCTCTAAACCGGCTAACTCCTCTGCTGAGGCAGCTGGTGCCTTCATTTCAAATATTTCATTGATCACAGTATAATCATAGTATCCTAGACGTGCGATCGGTTTTATTTTCAAGATATCCAGTTTTCCATTTGGAAGAATGATGTCATCAGCGATATGCACGTGGGCTACTCGTCCGATAACAAGATCTACTGTGGAGACTTCATTACCAGTTGGTATTCTAATCGTCTGTACATACTCACATTCAAATTGGACCGGTGATCCGGCCACACGTGCACCAGGTGCTTCAATACAACTTTCCTTTGCTACTCCTGCTGCTTCAAATTCGTCAACGTCATCTGTAGAAGCCTTTGCGGAAATATTCACTGCTTCACGTAAATCCCAGGTAGCCATGTTCCAAACAAACCAGCCCGTTTCCTCAGCATTCCGGACGGTATCTTTTCTTCCGCCTAATATCGACTGATTAGCCGCAAACATAACCATCGGCGGGTCCCACGTAAGATTTTGATATTGACTGTAAGGCGCCAGATTGTCTACTCCATCTTTTGATTGAGTTGAAAGCCATCCGATCGGGCGCGGTATAGCACTACTTTTAAAAGGGTCATATGGCAAACCGTGATGTTCGCCTTTCTTTGGTGAATAATTCATGTATTTTCCTCCTAAGTGTATATGATATTTATGGAATAAATTGAGTTCACAAGCTTCTTATTGCACCAATCCTGTAGCTGGACCACCTCCTTTAATCACTAATAACCTAACGGAAAGCGCTTTCTTTGTTCGTTAGATTAATCCTACTCTTTTTGCAACCTACCACGCTATGGACAATATATATAACTTTAGGAAAATATAAAATAATTAGACGACAAAAAGAAAAATCTATCCAGTTTATATGGACAGATTTTAGATAGTAGGATTATTATGTGTCCTCCAAAAGCTCGGAGAATAGCCTATGACTTTTTTAAAGACCCTACTAAAATAGCCCGGGTCTGTAAATCCTACTTGTTCGGCTATTTCAGAAACCGTCATCGTAGTTCCCATAAGAAGCACTTGGGCCTCTTTAATACGTTTCCTTTGTAAATAATCTGTAAATGTACAGCCCATCTGTTTTCTAAACATCGAACTGAAATACTGGCTATTTCGGTTTACAAAAGCCGAAATATCTTCAAGAGTAATTGAAGTAGCATAATTTTCGTTGATATATTGAATAGCCTTTTTTATTAGAATAGAATTATAGGAAGTTTCTTCTTTTTCGACTTGATCGCATAATCGGTAACAAAACGATAGTATATTATGAATAATGTCAAATAATACTTCGCCTGATAATATATTGTTAAATAATTTTTTATAAAGATGTTCTTCTTCAAGCAGATATACTTTTTCTAACATGAAGCGTCTTATATGAGATAGAATATTTGTTAATCGAATACGGACATTTTCAGAATCCGGGAAACTTTCTTCTGTTATTGAATAGTTATTTACCTGATCATTAAGCCAATTTTTCAGCATCTCACGATCAATATTCCGCAAGTGCTTCATAAATTCATCGCTTTCCTCAGGGGAAAGAAAGGGATCTATTTCGGTTAAAACTAAGTTTTCAATCGGAGGAAATACGTGATTCCCTCCAAAGTAGAATCGGCGTAACAGGGCACGTTTTGCTTCCCAATACGATTGGTGTACCATCTTCGGGTTGTTATACCATTTCCCTATACTTGCAGAAAAGGAAAGACCTCTTTCACTTTTCGCTTTTTGGCAAAAGTACACTAATATTCGTCTTAACGAATGAATTGGCTCTTGATCAGAAGCCAAATATTCTCCACTAAATAACAAGACGAGATGATCTTCTACGATTAGCACAAAAGGGCGGTAAGATTGAAATTCACTATTGATAAAATGGACTAACTTGGTCAGATCCACTTCTCCTTGATTTGACTTATCAAGGCTAAGGGCTACAACCAGTGTGGGAATTTGTTGATAGCCCCAAGTTCGGACTTGGTCCAAAATGAGTGAGTCGTTGAATACTCTTCCAAATAAAAGGTCGTATGCCCATCCATGATGGATAAAGTTTTCTTTGTCTTCACTAGTTTTTTTATGTGAATTAATTACTGTATTTTTCATCGTATGTAACCATTCGTTTGTATCATAGGGCTTTATAAACAAAGCCTCCGCCTTCATATTTAATGACTGCTCAGCTGCTTCAAATGTTTTATGATGCGTATGGACAATTGTCTTTATCTCCAATTCCCTCAGTAAATTTGTTAATTGTTTTCGTGAATGGGTAAGCATCTCAAGTTCTACAATTAAAATATCCGGCTTCCAATCGAAAAGAATATCAAGACACTCTTCTTCATTGTCCGTTTCTTTTAATTGTGTTATTAAAATCTGGTTTGATAATAAAACCCATCTGATCCCTTTTCGTTCAAGTTCATCTCTTTCCGCTATAAGAATTTTCATCCATTGCCTCCTACTGATTCTTAGTAATTTTACCTTTTATTTAATGTAAATTGATAGTTTGTACAGATTAATGGTGGATCATAAAACAGGCAAAAGCAGTGAACACACTGCCTTTGCCTGTTTTTAATTATGCTTAAGTTATACTTGCGCGATACTGTCTTCTGGCTTGCATAAATAGGGTTATAGAATGCTATAAGATTCTAACTTCAATCCAGCCAAGGAACTTCAATTAACGTACGTCCGACCCACTCACGCAATACTTCATTAGTTGGGCCCATAATTGCACCCGCGCGTCCATCCCGCACAAATTTTTCCACTTGTCCCGTCATATAACCCCGACCGCCAGACACTTGCAACGCTGCATTTGTCACGTCAATGACCATATCTGCTGCATGTGTCTTCAGCTGCCATAATGGATATAAGCATTCTGATAACTCCCGGCCTTCCTTCTGACAGCGATCCATTGCCTCCGCTGTTCGATACAACATGCTGCGCGCACTATCGATCTTGATTTGCGCCTTAGCCAGCTCATGACGAATTACTTGATAATCAGCCACGGAAGAACCTGTATCCGCGTGAACGGTACGCTTTGCTCCGTTGATGGCCATATTCAATGCACCTTGCGCGATCCCTACCCAGCACGCCGCTGAACCTAGTAAGAATAAAGGATCGATCGTGTTGTCGTTGAAATAACCCATACCGCCTTCGCCACCAATACGGTTCTCAAGAGAGACTTGAACTTCCTTAAAGTTCATCGGCCCGCTAGCATTTCCACGTAAACCCATTGCATCGAATGGGAAAGCTTCCACACCTTTTTGATCGTTTTCGACTAATAAAAACATCAGATTATCCGGATCGTTTGTTTCAGGAGAAGTAGTCGCAACCAAATAAAAGTCCGCTTCTCCCCCGCTCGTCACGAAAGATTTTTCTGCATCCAACGAGTAACCGCTTTCATTCCGTTTCGCCTCACTGCCAACGTTCCAGAAGTGTCCACCAGTTGCTTTTTCACTAAACGCCAATCCTCCGACATGTCCAGCCTGCAAGCGCGGTAACAAACGCTGACGCTGTTCTTCAGTTCCAGCCTCGTAGATTGTATGAGCAGTTGTCATGTGCATCACCCAACACATCGTAGTGGATGGGCAATACTGTGCAAAAACTTCCGAAAGTACTGCAAATGCTGTGAATCCATCTTCAAGACCACCCGCCTCAACCGGTATGGTAACTGCTGAATAGCCAGCTTTCGCAACCTCACGTAAACTTTCGCGTGGATACTTTCTCTCTTGATCTGAAACGAGCGCACGGGGCAACAGTTCTTTTTCTCCTAGTACATGTGCTGCTTTCTGTAACTCTTCATGCCCTTCTGGACATGTCCACCATTGTGGTATTTCCATGATTCCCTGTTGTTGTTTTTCTTTTTCCATTACACTAATTTTCACCAAAATGTTCACTCCAATTTTTCATTAACTTGCTATTTAGTTATTCGAAAAGCTAGCTCTACTCTTTTTACTTTATCATATTTTACGTAATAGTAAAGATTCAATGTTTAAATAATTATCTGTTAATGTTAACTTAAACTGTATACTCAGCGTCCGTATTATAAATACGATCAATTTATTAATTTTATAGTTTTCCAATAAAAAAAGAACCATCCGAGATAAAAATGACTTCTCGGATAGCTCTATGGTTGGTCAGTTTAACAAATAAATTAATATTCACATCACAATCAGCACTAGTCTCTTATTCTTCTTTGCAATTCCCCGGATGCTCGAAACGAAATGTCACAGATAGCACCATTTGTCATCGTAACTGTACGTTTCTTTTTATCCAATTCATTTACATGTTGCAGATTAATCAGAAGGCTCTTATGACACCGATAAAAAGAAGTGCTCGCTTCTTCAAAATCTTTTAATCTGCCGTAAAACTCATAATATCCATTCTTCTCATATACGGTAATCTTATGTGGAATCGTAGAGGTTTCGAAATAATAAATATCCTGAAGCCTTATATTTTTAATGCGCTCCCCAATTTTTATTTGAATAACTTCTGATGAGTCCACTTCACCAAGTTGCGTGTATTTTACAAATGCGCTCTCTAATGCTTCTTTAACTTGTGAGGCGATTTGATTGGGTGTATCTTTCACAATGAAATCAAGTGCTGCCAATTTATAAGTAAATGTAAGTTTCAAACGATCCGCATGAGTTGTAATAAAAATAATAGTGGCTAACGGATCTTTTTTCCGAATAGTTACGGCCAAGTCCATCCCATCCAGATGATGATCCAACTCAATATCCAGAAAGTAACAGTCAGCCTGATAATGATCAAGATAAGTTAGTACGTCGTCCGGCGTGCTTGTACACAAGACCACTTCAATACTTGGTTCGTGAAAACTTGCATAGTTCATAATTTCTTTGTAGATAAACTCTTTCTGAACTGGATTGTCTTCACATATGATAACCCGCACTCATATCCCTCCCTGCGATCATAATTTCATGAATAAACCATTGGTTTTCAACACGCGTATTCCAAGTAATATTCGGATAATCGGATAAGATTTTCCTAGCGGAAGACAAGCCCATTCCTCTATCTTCCCCTTTCGTTGAATACCACTCTGCAAATATTTGTTGAATATTCATCTCGCTATCTGACAGTCTATTCTCGATCACGATGACGACCTGGTTATTCACGGATAGAAAAGCCAAGTTAATTTGAGGAGAGTCTAAAGCGGTCGATGCCTCGATTGCATTATCCAAGAGAATTCCCAAAACTCGCGACAGATGAAGACGATTCATAGATATATCTTCAATCACATCTGGAACCTCTACAGAAATAGGTATCGACGATTCATCAGCAAGCAATAATTTGGTGGAAATCAGTCCTTTTAATTCAATTATCTGTAAACGGTCGAGCTGGCTAAACAATTGATTTTTAAACAAGGTTCGTTGCTCTGCTTTTATAATTTGTTCCTCAAAATATTTTCTTAGCCCTGTTACATCTTCATTTTCAATATAGCCACGCAATGAAAGCAGTATATTTGCGTGGTCGTGTCGGAAAATCTGCATGTCTCGATTCACTTGTTCAAGTGATTTCATGTATTGAGTGAACTGTTGCTGCTCTATTAGCTTTTCGTTTATGTCTTGATCTTTCACCATCGTATGTAAAACAATTCTGGTAAGGCTTATCATAATCACAAAATAAAAAAGCAGAATTACTAAATTCGTTGCAGAAATTTGGATATCGTCTTTTTCTGCAGGCAAAAACACCAAAACATAAAAGACTATGCTGGTACTAACCGCAACGAGTAATAATACCAATTGAGAACTCTTAGATAGAATAATTCGATGTTCGTAGTGAGTTAAAAACTTTTTGTACACCACAACAATCGCAGCAATTTGCACCACGATTAACCCAATATGAGTGACTAGCGATAAATGAAAGGTATACACTAAAAATAGAGCAGTATATTCTGCTAGAATGCTGCAAAGATGGATAAAGAGTAAATGAAAAAAGACCATTTGCTGTCTAGAAAACAAGAAAAATAGTCCGCCAATTAAAACGACACTGACAACCATTGAAAGCCAAAGTGACTGTGGATAGATAGCGGCCAAAACGGTGACAAATGTGTTAACAACCAAGCATAAAATCAATCGCTTTATCGTTAATTGTAAATTCATAATATAAAACAGAGACCCATATATGATAAAGAAATTGAATAAACCAAAGAGGAAAAACAAAGTTGTCATTTTATCACCTCTATATTTTGCTGTTTATGTCTTTAGTAGTTACGTTCAAGATGTATTTGTAGACGATCATGATAAAATCGCCCGAAACCATTCTACCATGACTATAATGAGGTTTGATCGTACCTGAGTTATTTTCATTAGTACGTTACGGTATACGGGAGGTTACTATATGAATACGGAAAGTCTAATGACAATAAGCAATCAATCGCTGTGTGTGGCGTTCATCTTCTTACTAGTCGCTATCGTTCCCGTTGCGCTTTCGGTTACCACAAAAAACAAGCGGACGAAACGACTAGGCATGAGTTTAACGATCGCAGCCTTATTACTGCAACTGACTTATTTTGCGCTTAGATGGCTTGCAATCGGTCACGCACCAGTTAGCAATATGTACGAGTTTATGACATTCTTCGGCATCATGCTCCTAGCAAGCGCATTACTACTCTACCAGCTATACAAACAAATTGTGGTTGTATTATTTTCAATTCCGTTCTCGTTGATTATCATGGGATTTGGCGGAGTTTTCACGAGAGATGCTTCACCTCTAATCCCCGCTCTCCAGAGTAATTGGTTATCTATACATGTGATTACTGTCGCTTTTTCTAGCGCAATCCTCTCAATAGCGTTTGCAACAGGTATTATTTACTTGTTGCGTACTCTGGATGTCGAGACGCAGACAGTTCATACGAGAAGCTTGGAATTCGTTATGTATTGTCTAGTCGTGTTAATAGGATTTATTTCGAGTTCAATGTTTTTTTCGTTCACCTCGGAAGAAAAACTCATTCAGTTTGAAAATAGAGAACAGGAAGTAGAGAACGCTGCATATATTATGCCTGCGCTTATCGTAAATCAAGATGCCGTTCTTGTAGATAGCGGACAATCAATCGGAGTCATAGAAATTTCCAACATGCTGGATGCGAAAAAGAGCAACACCATTCTATGGGCATTTTTGATAGGCACTGCTCTATACCTGATAATTCGCATGCTAACGAGAAAGAAAATAATACAATTACTAAAACCATTAACAAAGAAAGTGAATTCTACGGTTATGGATGAAATATCGTACCGAGCTGTCGTTGTAGGCTTCCCCTTGTTCTCGCTAGGAGGTTTATTATTTGCGATGATTTGGGCACATCTGGCATGGGGGCGCTTTTGGGGATGGGATCCAAAAGAAGTCTGGGCGCTCGTTACTTGGTTGTTTTATGCAGCTTTTTTACATCTACGAACATCTCAAGGTTGGGAAGGTAAGCGAACTGCCTGGATGTCGATCATTGGTTTTGGCCTAATTGTATTCAACCAAGTATTCGTCAATCTCGTAATTGCCGGATTACATTCTTATGCTTGAAGTTCAAGCAGATAAATCAACTGTAAAAGGTCGTCTTTGACAGTCATTTCAACCGACTTCGGACGACTTTTTCCTGCTTAAAATTTATGTTAGAAGAGTGATATAGATCACTGCATTGAAGTTGTTCTGAATTTATAAAACATCCTTCAGTGACACCCTTTTCTCACGTGGTCAATCAAGAAAAGCAGAAATTTCGCACCAAAGTATCTTTACACCGCACTAATGTATAACTGAACCGAGCCAAAACTCCTCCAGACCGCACCTTATTCAAGCCACTCTGAACCAAATCAGCTACATACCGCACCATTCTAACCTAATAACCTGTATAATTGAGGAAAATCATACAACTTCAAAGGAGTGAGTACATTGCTAAGTATCTTGGTTGGGCTAATAATCTGGGCTTCAATCTTACTATCGCCAATCGCTCTGCTGGTTCTCATCTTCAAACGAACTTGGACTACTGTAATCGCCTGTTTAATCATCATGTTGCCAGTTTCTCTATATTGTCTGGCCGGAAACCCACCTATTTCATATATCGGTTTCGCACCGATAGTACTCTTGATTTCTGCTCCCATCTTTATCAAAAAGAAAAAATTAACTTCTTCTGTTTAGAAAAAGCCAGCCCACTCCAAAAGATATTGGAGCAAGCTGGCTATTTTTTTAATATAAAGGCACTTTCCACGGTTCTACCACTGGCTCATAACGTTTTACGGAGAAAAGGTGCAAGATCAATTCCTCAGGTACTTCTTTCAATTTAGGCAGAGTCAATTGCATCCCGACCTTAAAGTCTCCATTTTCGTCTTTTTCATCCAATATAGAACCACTTAATCCCGACGAGTAAACATTCCCTTTATCATCTGTAATCAACCAGCCGCCTAACTCACTGGCTCCCACTTCTTTCCCGCCTTCCATCTCAATAACAAAAGTCTCTTCTTTCGCAATTGGCATCAGCGATTTACGTAAATAAAAGTTTGTTTCATTTTTCGCCTTGACGACAGTCAAATGGTTGCCCTCAAACTCAAATGAAAATGGCTTCTTTCGTAACTCATTCGGCCGAATTTTAACAGAGAAATCAACCGGCTCCGTTTTATACACGCCATCCAGCACAAACGCTACATTAGGCTGTTCTTTTTTCGGAACAAATGAATTCACCCACTTTAGGTGTCCCAGTGTCCCCAATCTTTCGCTGGTGCCTTGCAGCATACCTGTGTCCACAGCATGCCCTTTTTCTTCTGTCCACGTATTCCAGGAATATAATGCTGTTCCACTCTCATCTTCCAAATGATACGCGATCGCCGTCTCGTACTGATAGACAAGATCTTCTACATTTTCCGCTCCGAATCGAAGCACGAAATCATTTCTCGCCTTTTCAACCCTCGTGAGTTCTTCTTCTGAAAAGGATGTTTCATAAAACAACTCTGTAGATGAAGGTGCCTTTTGAGCTTTTTGCAAATCAACTTTTACACCATTCGTCGTAATGGAGGCATCTTCCAATGCAAGTGTTTTGGTCAATTGCCGTTTCTCTTTCAGATCAATCGGAACATCCAACTTCCAACTCCCTCTTACTCCATTCAGTTCAACTATATCAAATCGGACAGTCAACTGGTCCAGTTCCTCCTGATCACGCAATGAAAATTCATATACACCATAATCGCCTCCATCCCACCAACTGTAACCAAGCTGACCTATCTCATTTCCATTACTATCGAGCGCGATGACACGATTTGCAGAGTCCCCCTCCTCAAGATACGTGTTTTTCGTCTTTCCATTTTTCAACACTTGGTACGATAGAGTAATCCGAGAGGAATCCGCCATTACATCTTCCACTTTCAATGTAACCCCTTGGTCTTCTACCGCCAGATCCACTCGTTCGGCTAGCCCCTCTTCCATTGCCAAACGAAGCCCTTCATCCGCTTGTTCAGTTGAAAAGAAGCCTCCAATCAATTGAGCAAAACTCGGACTCAGCGCAGCGCTTAAACCTACAGCCAACACTACACCCGCAGCGGATAACATCACCTTTTTCCAAGGCGCTTTCCGTCTGAACGTTTTTTGCTCATACGGTTCCAGCTGTTCCAATACGTTATCCGCAAAATCATCCGGCAATTCAGGGTTTTGGAGCGTTTCCACGACAAATCTCTGCTCTTCCAAAAACGCCGCTACAACTTCTTGACAATGTGAACAGTTTTCCACATGCACCTGTACCCGATCCGATTCCTTTTCCGTTAATAAATCATCCACATATTTAGATAATTCATCTATCGTTGGACAGTTCATGAAAATATCCTCCTTCTCGTTTCACCGTATCCCTCATTTTTTTCTTTGCGCGGTGAAGTTTATTGCGAACAGTAGACAACGGAACATCTGTCAGCTCACTGATTTCGTCATAACTTAACTCATTCGCATATCGCAATAGCATGATCAATCGCTCATCTTCTGGAAGTGTCGCAAGCAGACGTTCCAGTTGTCGATGTTTCTCTTTTTTCAAAAACACGACTTCCGGGTGATTGCTGTCTATTACTTGTTCTTCCCCGAGTTCCACTTGCGTCGAGTGGTACCGTTTTTTACGGAACTCATCCATACAATGATTGATCGCCACTCGATACAGCCAACTGGAAAACGATCCCGTTTCTTTATATTTACCCAACTGATGATATACTTTCAAAAATGCATCCTGCACGAAGTCCTGTGCATCCTGCGGGTTTCTCGTCATTCTTAAAATTGTCGCGTATAACGGATTTTTATATTTATTGATAATATGGGCATAAGCTTGCTTATTTCCAGCCAATACTTCACGCACCCACTGCAGATCCTCTTCCATAGCGGCCTCCTTAATCAATTACACCTCGGCGTAATTGCGTCGGGATTTTGAATTTCAAAATCCCTGACATCCGCCGGAGGCTTTATTTAGAGACAGATAAAACGACCATGCGCACGTCTCGTTTTTCTATTTCATTCAGTATAACGAGACGAAGTCAGAAAACATCTCACTTCTACGAAAATATATTTTAGAAACGTAACGGAAAGTTCAGTAAACTGCTACACTATAAAAATATAACTAAAATAAGGAGGTTACTAGACGATGAAAAAATGGGTAGGTTTGATGTGCCTTAGTTGCCTACTAGTTCTTGGTGCTTGTGCAAACACTGATACGAATCAACTGACAATCCCTGAATTAACAGACCGTGAAAAGCAAATACTCGGGACCACATCTAACCAAGCATTCGTATTTGATTATACCGCTGACCAAAAGTACAAAGACGTCTCTATCTGGTTGGAGAAATATGAAAAAGGGAAGAAAACAGCCGAACCGGTTAGCCAATTTTCTACCTCCCTGCCAGGTAAATTAACAAGCGGCGGCATTGTGTTCACTGTAGTACATACAGCGGACCAGCAAGTACTTTTTTTCACAAACGTTGGTGATACAGATGGATTTAGTGGAATACAAACTCAAGATACGATGCCAAATGGAGAAAACCTGGCAATGCTTTGGGGTACCAATCCACAAGAAAGCTTGCCGTTGTCAGAAGAAATGCTTCTAGCCAGCATCATCCACACGAGTACAACTGAGGGCGTTGGAACCAGCTCTTTATCTGTAGATTTCTATGAACAAAAGGAAGGGTATTTGGAGGAATTGAAGGCAAAAGAATATGACGTAGTGTATTTATTGAAGGCTTCATTTAAGAAATAAAAAAATACCTAGACGACAAGTCAACTCATCGTCTAGGTAGTCTCGTATAAAGAGGTTCCTTAGTTCTGCAAGTATTCTTTTACAGCCTGGGAAACTGTCTTACCTTCCGCACGTCCGGCAACTTCTTTCATCACTGTCCCGATCGCTTGCCCCATCGGCGTGTCTTTCGCAATACCGAGTGTGCCGATCAGTTCCTTCACTTCATCCACATTCATCTGCTTCGGTAAATAGGATTCGACGATTACTACTTTTGCTTTTTCTGCTTCCACAATATCTTCACGATTGGCTTTTTGTGCTTCTTCAAGGGATTGTTTCGTTTGCTTGAGTTCACGCTGAACGATCTTGATTTCCTCTTCTTCCGTCAATTCACGCTTTAATTCCAGCTCCTCATTTTGCAGACCCGCACGCAATAAATTGATCACACCTTTTTTCATCTGATCCTTTTCCTTCATTGCCGTTTTTATATCTGCCATCAAACGATCTTTTAACTGCGACATCCTAATCCCTCATTTCTAAAGTATTACTACTAGTATACAAAATAATCATGCTCTCAGTCGTCTTTTTTATCTCATATAAGATTTCTCCTTCATCTGCTCATCTCACCTTTGAACAAGGCTCCGAAGAATTGACGAAACCTCTATACTAGTTTACACTTTTTACTAAGCAACTCCTTTTGATAGCATAAGGCCTTTGTAACCTTATCTACCGTGGGAGTTTTTTGACATGTACGTATACAAAGGAGTTCAATTATATGAAAAAAAGTGTAGTATTGGCGGAAAAGCCTTCCGTTGCACGCGATATTGCCCGCGTGCTCAACTGCAATAAAAAAGGGAACGGCTATTTAGAGGGCGATAAATATATCGTCACATGGGCACTCGGCCATTTAGTGACACTCGCAGACCCTGAGAATTATGATACGAAGTATAAGACATGGAAACTGGAAGACTTGCCGATGATGCCCGATCACTTGAAATTGACGGTCATTAAGCAAACAGGCAAGCAATATAACGCCGTAAAGTCCCAGTTGCTTCGCTCTGACGTATCCGATATCATCATCGGGACAGATGCCGGACGTGAAGGAGAGCTGGTCGCTCGCTGGATTATCGAGAAAGCGAAAGTCAATAAACCGATCAAACGACTTTGGATTTCATCCGTTACCGATAAAGCAATCAAGGATGGGTTTGCTCAGCTGAAACCCGGTAAAGCGTATGAAAACCTTTACGAAGCGGCAGTCGCTCGTTCTGAGGCGGACTGGTATATCGGCTTGAACGCGACTCGCGCACTGACGACAAAGTTCAATGCCCAATTAAACTGCGGTCGCGTTCAAACTCCTGTCGTTGCAATCATTGCACAGCGCGAAGAAGAGATTAACACATTTCGCCCAAAAACTTACTACGGCATCGAAGCACAGACCGACTCTAAATTAAAATTGACATGGCAAGACGCGAAAACTAATGATACACGTTCATTCGACCGCGAAAAACTGTCCACTATCGTCAAAAAAGTAGATGGCAAACAAGCGATTATCGAAAATGTTGATAAAAAAGCAAAAAAGTCGTTTTCTCCAGGTCTCTACGATCTGACAGAACTGCAGCGCGATGCCAATAAACTATTCGGTTACTCTGCCAAAGAAACGTTGAACATCATGCAAAAGCTCTACGAACAACATAAACTGCTGACGTATCCGCGGACCGATTCACGATTCCTATCGAGCGATATCGTCGCGACTCTGCCGGAGCGTTTGAAATCCTGCGGTATCGGTGAATATCGTTCACTTGCAAATAAAATCTTGAAGAAACCGATCAAAGCGAATAAATCTTTTGTCGACGACAGCAAAGTGTCCGATCACCACGCGATCATTCCAACTGAAGAAATCGTCCTGCGTGATAAGTTGTCCGACAAAGAGCGGAAAATCTATGACTTAGTCGTGAAACGGTTCATGGCCGTTCTGTTCCCTGCACATGAATATGAACAACTGACCATCCACGCAAAAATTGCAGATGAACGCTTCACCGCACGAGGAAAAACGATTTTAGTACCCGGCTGGAAAGAAGTCTATAACAATCAATTTGATGAGGAAGAAGCAGAGCAAGACACGAAAGAACAGCTCTTACCAAAGCTCTCAAAAGGAGATTCGCTGAGCATCCAATTCGTCAAAGAGACATCCGGTCAGACGAAGCCCCCTGCCCGTTTCAATGAAGCAACACTTTTATCTGCGATGGAAAACCCTGCGAAATATATCGCGGGAGCTCAAGATAAAAAGCTTGCAGAAACATTGAAATCCACAGGCGGACTCGGGACAGTGGCAACACGTGCGGATATCATCGATAAATTATTCAATTCCTTCCTGATTGAAAAGCGCGGCAAAGACATCCACGTGACCAATAAAGGAAAACAATTGCTCGAGTTAGTGCCAGACGAGTTGAAATCCCCTGCCTTGACTGCAGAATGGGAGTTAAAGTTAGAAAAAATTGCAAAAGGACAATTGAAAAAAGAATCGTTCATTAATGAAATGAAAGGTTATACGAAAGAAATTGTCTCAGAGATCAAAGCGAGCGATGCGAAATTCAAGCATGATAATATTTCTACTAAATCGTGCCCGGACTGCGGCAAGCCGATGCTCGAAGTGAACGGCAAACATGGAAAAATGCTTGTTTGTCAGGATCGTGAATGCGGTCACCGCAAAAACGTTTCCCGCGTCACCAATGCGCGATGTCCGCAATGTAAGAAAAAGATGGAGCTGCGCGGAGAAGGAGAAGGCCAAATCTTCACGTGCAAATGTGGCTATCGCGAAAAACTATCTTCCTTCAAAGCTCGCCGCGAAAAGGAATCCAAAGGCAAAGTGAATAAACGCGATGTCCAGAAATATTTAAAGAAGAACAACGATGACGAACCAGTCAATAATCCGTTCGCAGATGCGTTGAAAGGATTGAAATTGGACGACTGATGGACATTGACGGAATGCCTTTGGTGCGGTCTGCCGGCAGTTTGGTGTGGGTCTTAGTCGATTTGGCTCGGTCAACAGCTATTTTGGTGCGGTATTCGTATTGATTGGCGCGGTTGTGCTAACTTTTGGTTCGTTCCGCCATGTTTTTGGCGCTTTCCCCCCATAGCCTCATCCGAAGGTATCAGCTGTCTGGCTTAACGAAACTCAAAAAGGTGCCAACACGTTACAATGCGTGTTGGCACCTATTTTAATTAGTAAGCTCTTGCAAACCAAACAGTATGTTTCGCTTCTTTACCGCAATTAATGCAAGTGGTCTTCTCCGCAGGCGGATTGAACGGAATATTACGCGTCGTAAATTTCGTTTCGTCTTTCACATGTTCTTCGCATGCATCGTCTCCACACCAACCGGCAAGAATCCATCCTGGAATCTCTTCCTTCGCAGCACTTTCTTCAATATGCTTCTTCAATTCATCCAGTTTGTCTATATGCGTGTGAGAATGTTCTTCGCGGAATGCACGTGCTTTTTCGAGCAAGCGAGTTTGCATCGTTTCCAGTTCTTTCTCAATGCTCGCCACTGCTTGCGCCAAGTCCACCGCCACTTTTTCTTCTCCGTCACGCGCTTTCATCAAGGCTTGATTATTCTCTAGGTCACGCGGTCCAAGCTCCAGTCGAACTGGAACACCTTTTAATTCCCATTCATTGAACTTAAAGCCCGGAGACTGATCGGAATCATCCAAACGTACACGGATACCTTTTGCCTTCAGCTCGGCAAAAATTTCATCCAGTTTTTCCATGATTGCCGGGTTCTTCTTCCACGGTCCGACCGGAATGAGCACCACTTGAGTCGGCGCAATACGTGGAGGCAATACCAAACCTTGCTCATCACCGTGCACCATGATAACCGATCCAATCAAGCGAGTGGAAGTTCCCCAAGATGTCGTATGGACAAACTCATGCTTATTCTCTTTTGTTAAATATTTGATATCGAATGCTTCCGCAAATTTTGTTCCTAAGTAATGTGAAGTTCCGGCTTGAACTGCTTTGCCATCCTTCATCATCGCTTCGATGGAGAACGTATCCACAGCACCGGCAAATCGTTCAGAAGGCGTCTTTTGGCCATCATATACAGGAATCGCTAGCAAGCCTTCCACGACTTCCTTATAGATCTCAAGCATTTGCATCGTTTCGGTACGCGCTTCCTCTTCATCGACGTGAGCTGTATGTCCTTCTTGCCATAAAAATTCTGACGTCCGAATGAACGGCAATGTCTTTTTCTCCCAACGGAATACGTTCGCCCATTGGTTGATCAATAACGGCAAATCACGATAACTCTTTACCCAGTCTGAATACAAATGACCGATCATCGTCTCAGAGGTCGGGCGCAACGCTAAACGTTCTTCCAACTGTTCTCCTGCTGCTTCCGTCACCCATGGCAGTTCTGGAGAAAATCCTTCGATATGATCCTTTTCTTTCTGGAAAAAGGATTCTGGGATCAGCATTGGGAAATACGCATTACGGTGTCCCGTCTCTTTGAAACGGCGATCCATTTCATCTTTAATATGCTCCCATATTTCAAAACCGTCTGGTTTAAATGCGATACAGCCACGCACCGGCGTATAATCCATCAAATCCGCTTTCTGGATTGTGTCAATATACCATTTCGTAAAATCATTTTGCTGATTGCTCATTACCTAATTTCCTCCTTAATGAAAAAAAGCGCTCTTGTTCAGCTTCCATATTGCTAATCATATAACAAATCCATCATTCCTACAATTGAATCCCCACAACAAGTAATAAGCAGTGTGTAGGAAATCAATCCTATTTCTTACAGGCACTCATAAACCTTCGCAGATGATCATAGAAACCCTACAACTGCTCATACACCTCCGCCAAGCGATCATATCCTCTCTGTCCACGATCATAAACACCCTACACTCGCTCATAGAGCCCTGCAGCCCCAGCATAAACACAAAAAAACTGTCCCCCATCAAGAGGACAGCTTCAAATTCATCAAATCATCTTTCTTCCGCTAACACCATTTGTGGTTCTTGCTCTTCCTTTACACTTTCCGTACCAAAACGGCCTTCCCACTTCGACATAACAACTGTCGCAAGTGCGTTTCCAACAACGTTGACCACCGTACGTGCCATATCCAACAAACGGTCGATCCCCGCGATGAACGCTAGACCTTCAAGTGGAATACCTACCGTTCCAAGTGTCGCCAAAAGTACGACGAATGAAACACCTGGTACGCCCGCAATCCCTTTAGACGTAATCATCAACACTAATACCAAGGTGATCTGTTCCGTAATACTCAACTGAATACCATACATTTGCGCAATAAACATCGCAGCCAAAGCCTGATACAGTGTGGAACCGTCCAAGTTGAACGAATAGCCTGTCGGCACTACGAAAGAAACAATATCTTTCGGACAACCGAACTTCTGCATCTTCTCCATCACTTTTGGCAGTACTGTTTCAGAACTAGAAGTAGAATAAGCTAAAATCAATTCGTCTTTCAATACTTTCATCAGATGGAAAATATTGATTCCGACCAACTTCGCAATTCCGCCAAGTACGACAATAATGAAGAATACCATCGTTGCATATACCAAGATCATCAGCTTGCCCATTGGGATGAGCGATTCCAAACCGAATTTGGAAACGGTTACGCCAATTAGCGCAAATACCCCGAATGGTGCAAACTTCATGATCATATTTGTTACCCAGAACATCGCATCCGCGACTCCTTGGAACACCTCAAGCACCGGCTTTCCGCGTTCACCGATCGCTGCAACGCCTAGCCCAAATAAAACAGAGAAGAAAATAATTGGAAGCATATCAGCGTTTGCCATGGATTCCACGATATTACTCGGTACGATACCAACCAAGACATCCATGAAACCGCCATTCTGCACTTCTTCCGTCGTTTCAACATATTGCGAGATATCTCCTTTTTCAAGAGAAGACATATCGATTCCTTCGCCTGGTTTGAAAATATTAGCAGACATTAAACCGACTATGATCGCAATCGTTGTGACAATTTCAAAATATAGAAGCGTCTTACCGCCTAATTTCCCTAGTTTCTTAATATCTCCTGTGCCTGCCACTCCTATAACCAATGTAGAAATAATAATTGGAACTACAATCATTTTGATCATATTAATAAACATCGTGCCTATCGGCTGCAAATACGTTTCCACTTTAGGATTACCATAAAAAATGGCACCGACTGCAATACCGAGAACAAGCCCGATTAATATTTGATAGGCTAAAGATAATTTAAATTTCTTTTTCATAGATAATCCTCCTTTAGCTTACTCCTGAAAACGCTTTCTCGAAGTAACTTAGGATTATCATAAAAGAATCCTACAAAATTCTACACCATCCTACAAATTCTTTTTTTGTTCTTCCATCGTCTCGATATATAAAACTTGAAGAAACTTCTTACTATTGACCTTGACTGCCTTCATCCCAAAGCTTTCCTCTTGAATTTGTTTCATCCGTTGAGTAATTTCCTGAAAATCAAAGAATCGTGGCGCGTAATACTCAAACTCCGAAATCGTATAATCTACTGCTCCGAGCGAAGCTAAATGATCCATCGCAGTCAAGATGGATCGGCGAATCCTCTGCTCCATCGCTTTGCTTTCCTTTGGTATTTCCTTCGCTTGGACACCCATCTTATGTAATGCCGCCTCGTAAAGCTCTTTCAATGGCGGCAATTGAGCGGCATTTTGTTCTGCGAGCACTTCTACAATTGTCACAATGTCCCGGCTGCCGCTTTCCCCGATTATCCCCATGTCATGAAGTTTAGCTAGCACAATTTCCTTTATTGTACGTTTCACTTTTGGCTGATCCAACGTTCCAATCAGAGCGAGCGATTCACGAATTGTGGTTAGGGAATTTTTCAAACGCAGTTGTTCCGCCGTTCGTCGCAATACGCTTTGTACTTCTATTTGGTTGATCGGCTTATGAATGAAAAACTCCACCCCGACTTGATAGGCTTCTCCCACCATCTCTTTACTGACTACTTGACTCAACATAATGAATTGTCCATTAAATCCTTGCGATTTCAGCTGTTGGATCGTCTCAATACCATCCAAATCCGGCATCAACAAATCAATCAGCACCAAATCCGGCGTCAGCGACAAAATTTGAGGGATGGCTTTCACACCGCTATCCGCCTCACCAATGACCATACCGAGTTCCTGCCCTTCCAGGATATTCTTCAGCATCAAGCGGCTCGCTTTGTCATCATCTACGATAAAATATCTCATACCTGTATCTCCTTCTTAATGGATTGCATGGGAATTTTCACTTCAAATAATGTGCCGACATCCAGACGCTGCATTTGAATTTCGCCTTGCATCGCATCGACGATTGCCGTCACATGCGACAATCCGATACCCGTTGCCGCCACTCCCTGTTCATTGAATTTCGTCGTGTATCCCGGCTCAAAAATCACTTCTTCATGCTCTGCTGGAACCCCTCTGCCTGTATCTTGCACATAAAAACAGACCCATTCTGCGTCACTGTCGACACTAATTTTCACAATACCCTTCCGCTCCGTCGCCTCTACAGCATTGGAAGTCAAATTATTAAGGACCGCCAGAAGTGGTACATGCTGGTCCGTCTGAAAGTCAGTGGCGATTGATTTTTCAATGACACAGTCTTTGCCTATCAATTCACTATACTTTTCATTTGCCGATACGACCAATTCAAGTAGATCTGATAGATAAAAGGCCGCCACTTCTTGTCGGCTTGCCCATTTCGAAAGCCCCGCCAAAATCCGTTGTGAATCCTTTTTCACCTCATGGATCTCTTGGGCAATCTGAAGCGCCTGTGTGCTGAGCTCTCGTTTATCCTCTTTCTTCAACTTGCGATACAAATCGTGGCTGGAAGCTGTAATTTGCTCAATATGATTCATCGACTTCTGTAAATAGAGCGCTTCTGCATATAACTCCGCCCCTACGCCGAGCATTTCCTCCATACGTTGTTTTTCTTTCGATAAAGCTACTGAACTATACAGTCCGACCGTAAAGAAACTACGCAGCAACGCTACTCCCACAAGGATACCCCACTCTTTCATATTTAACAGTGAATCATCCATCCACCAATTCCGAAGTGCATGCTCCGACGTATTGCCGATCACTTCGAATAATAAAGCCAATGCCCCTAGCTGCAATGGCAAAGACTTGTACTTCTCCAAATCGGCAAAATGCCAGCCAACCGCTACTATAAAGTAAAACAGAAAAACCGGAACATGCATCTGCAAACTATCAATTAGCGCAACGCCAAGCCACGTCTCTTCAGCTACCCGAAAAAGCACAACCGTAACCGCTGTAATAAACCCAGTCCGCAGCATGGAAGCTGGCGGATAAATAAGAATCAGCAAAAAGAACACAATCCCGCCCAGCGCAAAACGGAACGTCTCATCCGCGAACGGCAGCACTTTCAATTCACCAGTAAGCGCCGTAATGATCGCAATGACGGCAATGCGTGCAGCTTCAGAATGTAATATTTGGCGCCACGTCGATTTTGAGTTCATCCCCATACTCCTAATTAAAAAATTCTGATGTATGTAGTATAACAATTCAAAAACATTTGTGCAGTTAGAGCAGAAACTATCATGGTTATTACAGTAAACTATTTTCTTTTCCTTTCAATTTACTTATGATTACATAAGGAGGCGATTTAGATTGAAAAAGCTAATCATTTTCATGATGACTGCAGTGCTGTTAGCAGCCTGTAGCAATGAAGAAACACCTGATACTCCAGAGACACAAGAAACTCCTGCTGCCGATAAACAAACCAATATGGGTATGGAAAAAGGGCTTAAGGCGGGAACCACTGAACAAGATTATCTTTCCCTTTCTCAAGACAAAGTTCCTATTAATTCAAAAGTGAAATTTACTGGAATCGTTTTGAGATTCGAACAAGGAACATTTGAATTAAAAAGCAAAACCGATGATTCTTCCAATGAAGTAGTATGGGTTGACGACATTCGGATGAGCGATCGTACAGAAATTCCAGAAGGCACGACGGTCACTGTCTACGGAACTTATGATGGCAAAAATGACGATGGAGACCCTCGCCTTAAAGGAATTTTTATTGACGCAGAATAGATGACAATAGATGAAAAACAACCCACCTCCGTCAAGTAGAATGTGGGCATTTTAATATCTATATACATAAAAAGGTCATTTTCTAAAAATCTATTTTAACTATTCTCCCTCGTCATAACAGTCGAAACCTTTTTCCAATTTAATTATTTCACTAAAGTATTTATTTGGGGAGCTATCTTATATATACTGTACTAAGTTTAAAAAATTATTTATTTTTTTAAATAATGAATAGTAATTTATAGACGGAAGGAGATCTTCATGAATACGGAAAAAAGAGGCTTTTTCCAAAAGTTTTTAGATATGATCGAGAAAACTGGTAACCGATTGCCCCATCCGGTAACGTTGTTTGCGTTGCTCGCTCTTTTAGTTATCGTCTTGTCTGCAGTTGTTTCTTCTTTCGGCATCAGTGCCGCCCATCCAGGAAAAGAAGGGGAAATGATCGAAGTCCATAACCTGCTTAGCGGGGAAGGAATTCATTACATCATTACGAATATGACGGACAATTTCATTGGTTTTGCTCCGCTCGGCGTCGTGCTAATTACGATGCTAGGGATTGGAGTTGCAGAAGGTTCTGGGTTGATCAGTGCATTGCTGCGTGGATTTGTGATGTCTGTTCCGAAACGCTTGATTACACTCGGATTGGTTTTTGCTGGCGTTATGTCTAGCGTAGCTTCCGATGCAGGTTATGTTGTATTGCCGCCACTTGGAGCTGTTTTATTTGCGGCACTTGGCAGACACCCATTAGCGGGTCTGGCCGCTGCCTTCGCTGGAGTTTCGGGCGGGTTCAGTGCGAACTTACTACTGTCTGGTACGGACGCGCTTCTTGGTGAATTGACGATTATGTCTGCAGCAATCATTAACCCCGAGTATGCGGACGGTATGAACATTGCCATGAATTATTATTTCATTGCCTTTTCGGTATTAGTGCTGACAGTTGTTGGTGCTTGGGTGACAGAGAAAATTGTCGAACCACGACTTGGCGAATATAATGGTGAATATCGTGAGAAAGTAGAGAAGCTAACTGCTATTGAGAAGAAGGGTTTAGTATGGGCTGGTATTTCTGTAATTGTTGCTGGAATTCTAGTTGCATTACTCGTTCTATTCCCAGGTGCTCCATTACGTGGCGATGAAGGCGATATGCCGATTATTAAATCGCCATTCATGAAGTCACTCGTTCCAATTATCGCATTCCTATTCTTCGTGCCAGGTTTGGTCTATGGAAAAGTAACAAAATTAATTCGCGATGATAAAGACGTGGCTGCAATGATGTCAACGACGATGTCTGCAATGGGTATGTTCATCGTATTGTCTTTCACTGCGAGTCAATTTGTCGCATTTTTCTCTGAATCGAATATGGGATTGGTTTTAGGCGTGTATGGAGCTAATTTCCTTGATAGCATCAACTTAAAAGGTATTCCATTGCTGCTGTTATTCATTCTCATTGCTGCTTTCATCAACTTGTTTATCGGCAGTGCATCTGCAAAATGGGCTATGATGGCACCGGTATTTGTGCCGATTATGATGCAGCTCGGTTATTCACCCGAATTAACACAGATGGCGTATCGGGTGGCAGATTCATCAACCAATATTATTTCTCCTTTGATGACATACTTTGCGATTATTATCGCATTTGCACAGAAGTATGATAAGAAAATGGGGATCGGAACACTAGTCTCTGTTATGTTCCCTTATTCTATGTTCTTCTTGGCTTTCTGGAGTTTAACTCTCATCGTTTGGATGCTTCTCGGAATCGACTTAGGGCCTGGCTCTCCGATTTATTATGGGAATTAATATGACTCACCACTGAACATTACGTTCAGTGGTTTTTTCTATACCCATCAACCGTAAGCGTTTTGTGTTTATCACTTTCCTTACACATGGTATGATAGTAGTTGATAATGATTTTCATTTGCATGTATTAGTATTATAGGAGAGGAGAGGAGTTTTCTATCATGAGTTACGCAGCAAAAAACGAAGTAGAAAAGTCCATAATTGGCAGAAGGTCTATTAAGGCGTTTAAAACCGATCCAGTGGATGTGGAGGAACTCATTGAATTACTCAATGTCGCCAAATGGGCACCGAATCATAAGCTGACGGAACCTTGGCGATTTCAATTATATACAAGTAACGGAAAAGAGCAGTTTGTACAAGCCTATATAGATTCCCAGCCAAAAACAGACGGCGAAGTACCCGAAAGAGTAAATCGGAAAGCTGATTATTTCCGAAATATTCCCCTTCATCTCGTTGTGATCATGCCGGAAGATCCGCGACAAAGAAGATGGGATGAGGATTATGGAGCAGTCTCCACAATGATTCAAAATTTTCAACTTGCAGCTTGGAAACGTGGCATTGGGATGATTTGGCGATCAAATGATTGGATATACGATCCAGTATTCAGGGAAGGCATCGGCGTAAAACCTGGCGAGAAAGTCGTCGCTACACTGATGATTGGCTATCCAAAACATATACCGGAACCACAAGATCGTACAGATATTCGAGAACTATTAACGATTATAGATAATTAAACATAGCGATTACCGCTCCCTAATTGACAGGAGTGGTAATCGCTTTGATTTATTGCTATGCCGGACCACAGTACAAATAACTTTTTTAGGCAGACACTTTAATGAATGTCACTCTTGGTAAAACTGCCGCCCTTAACTTCCGCAACGTCATATACGGTAACAAAAGCATTCTTGTCAATTTCCCGAATGATCTCTTTCATTTTACTATCTTCCAAACGATTGATGACGCAAGTGATTTCCTTGTATTCTTTATTGCTATAACTGCCTTGAATAAGCTGGTATGTTGCACTGCGTCCCAAACGTTCACGAATTGTCTCTACCATTAATTCAGGCTGGTCTGTAATAATATTGAAGGTTTTTGATCCACTTAAGCCTTCTTCAATAATATGGATTACTTTGGAAGCAATGAAATAAGCAAGCGCAGATAAAATAGCTCCTGTAAGCCCAAATACCGTCGAAACCACGATAAAAACAAAAACATTCAAAAACAGGATCAGATCGCTTGTCCCGAACGGTAACTTTCGGGAAAGAAGTACGGCTAACATATCAATCCCATCTAATGCGCCGCCATTACGCAAGGCAAGTCCCATCCCTACACCTATGATCACACCACCTACCACGGTCACTAACAGAGTGTCCCCTTGAACAATCGTTGGTATATGGTGCATCAGACTAGTGCTGATCGCCAATGAACCAATGCCGATCACCGAATATATAGCAAAACTTTTACCGATCTGTTTGTACCCTAAATATACGAATGGGATATTCAGTAAGGCAATCAAAAGGCCTAGAGGAAACCCAAACAGCTGCGAACCAACAATACTCAAGCCCGTTATCCCACCATCCGATACATTGTTTGGGATTAACACCGATTCAAGTCCATACGCTGTTATTAAGGACCCGATAATAACTAGTACTCCTTGGAAAACCATCCTAAGTTTATTGTTCTTTTGTTTTGTGACTGAATTCATGTGATCACTTCTTTCAATAATAGCGTTCATAACCATATTTCTTAATATTATACCCTTTTTCGTTACAGTCATTCGTTTTCGGATGAACCATTTCCTGATCAATTATGTCGAGGCATAATTGCTTCCAGGTTTTGAACGGCTAGATTAACTGAGTATGAGGAAACAGACGTTTAATTTACCACATTTTATCTTGGAATACACACATTATTTTATCCTGTTACCTAATCCTGTACTCCGCTTCCCTGCGAATCAAAGTAAATAGGAAAAAGCACAAGTTCATGAGTTCGAACTTGTGCTTTTTCCTATTATTTAATTATTGAGCTGGATTCACTTGTAATTCGAGATCAATTTTAATGTCTTTACCTACAAGGACACCACCGGTTTCAAGCGCAGCATTCCATGTTAAACCAAATTCTTCACGGTTCAATTTCATTTCGCCTTCGAACCCATAGACGTCTACGCCCCATGGATTTTTTCCTTTTCCGTTAAATGAAACATCAAATGTTACATGTTTTGTTACATCCTTAATGGTTAGGTCACCCGTTATTTTATAATCATCGCCATCTTTTTCAATGTTTTTTGATTGGAATGTAATCGTCGGATATTGCTCTGCGTCAAAAAAGTCTTCTCCACGTAAGTGATTGTCTCGGTCCTCTGATTTTGTATTGATAGATGCAGTTTGAATTACAAACGATATATTTGCTGTTGACAAATCCGTCATGTCTTCCGCTTCTACAGTTGCAGTGTAGTCTTCAAATGTGCCTTTTACTTTTGAAACCATCATGTGCTTTACTGAAAAACCAATGTGTGAATGTGAATTGTCTACTATCCAATTTGTCATTATCATTGTCCCCTATCTTGAATTTGTTTATCTCGTATTTGAGATATATTAATTACAAGTATAGATGAGCAATGCTTTCTCGTCAAGCGATTACGTTTCAGTGTAATTGCGATGCTTTATGCATTGCGCCGGGTAGACCTATAGTATTGACAAAGAACATGAATCAATACTATAATTGTCTCGAATTCAAGATATTGAAAAGGTGTGAGCTATATGAGTGAGATTCAGAATGAAGAAGAATTATCCCTTAAACTATTTGTCGTATTAACTCGTGCTTTGAATTCCATAAAAAAGCGTGCGGAAGAAGATATTAAAAATTTAGGTTTAAACCCAACTGAATTTGCGGTTCTTGAGTTGATCTATAACAAAGGCGAGCAACCAATACAAAAAATAGGTGAAAAAGTATTGATAGCGAGCAGCAGTATTACGTACGTAGTAGATAAGCTCGAAAAGAAAAAATATCTCGAAAGAAAACCATGCCCTAAAGATCGGCGTGTCACCTATGCAGCGATCACAGAAGCCGGTAATGAGTTAATGAATGAGGTATTCCCTAAACATAAACAAGATATTAAAGAAATTTTTGCAGGTTTAAATACAAGTGAAAAAGAAATGATGATTCAACAGCTCAAAAAACTAGGGTATTACGCAGAGAAACTATAAATTCTACCTAATTAACTTGAATTAACCTCAATCAATTCAACTGATACTATAGGAGTAAATTTCAATGAAACTAGAAACAAGTGGAATTCATCATATTACGGCAATTGTTGGTCATCCGCAAGAAAACATAGACTTTTATGCTGGCGTTCTAGGTTTGCGTTTAGTGAAGCAAACGGTGAATTTTGATGACCCGGGCACCTACCACCTCTATTTTGGAGATGAGGGCGGGAGCCCAGGAACTATCATTACATTCTTCCCATGGATAGGAGCTCGTCAAGGAATTGTTGGAGACGGTCAAGTGGGTGTTACTTCTTATGCTGTTCCCAAAGGAGCACTTGCTTTTTGGAAGAAACGATTAGAGGATTTTCAAATACCTTTTCATCCTGTTGAGCGCTTCGGTGAACAGTGTTTGAAATTTGATGATCCGCATGGTTTACACTTGGAAATCGTTGAACGAGAAGAAGGTAAAGTTAATACTTGGGTGTTTGGTGGTATCAGTCCGGATGTATCAATCAAAGGATTTGGTGGAGCTACGCTATTTTCTTCTCACCCCAACCAAACAGCTGAACTATTAGAAAATGTAATGGGACTAGAACTTCTCGGAGAAGAAGGAGACTTAATCCGATTCCGTTCTTCTGCTGATATCGGCAATATTATCGACTTAAAATCCATACCGACAGAAAAAGGCCAAACGGGTGTCGGGACCGTTCACCATATCGCCTGGAGGGCCCAAGATGATGCTGAGCAAATAGAATGGCAAAAATATGTTGCAGCCAAAGGCTATGGTGTCACTGCTGTGCAGGACCGAAATCACTTTAATGCCATTTACTTTAGAGAACATGGAGAAATTTTATTTGAAATTGCTACAGATCCTCCTGGATTTGCTCTTGATGAATCAAGAGAGACAATGGGCGAAAAGTTAATGCTACCTATGCAGTATGAAAAGTTTAGAGAACAGCTGGAGCAACGTTTGATTCCTATTCAGGTAAGAGAGCTATCATAATAATCTTGGAAACAACAAAGTTTTTAAATGAATCCAATCCTAATTGGAAATTCGGTTTTGGAAGGAGACTTACTATGAAACATCTATTTACCCAAGGGAAAAACCCGGATAAACCAGTACTTCTATTACTACATGGAACAGGAGGAAACGAATTAGATCTATTGCCGATTGCCGCACGAATTGATGACGAAGCCTCTATTTTAAGTGTCCGGGGAAATGTATTAGAAAACGGGATGCCCCGCTTCTTCAGAAGACTGGCCGAAGGAGTATTTGATGAAGAAGATTTGATATTCCGCACGAAAGAATTGAATCAATTTCTAGATGAGGCTGCCGAGAAATACGGCTTTGACAGAAATAATATTATGGCGATTGGTTATTCTAATGGAGCAAATATCGCAGCAAGCTTATTGTTCCACTACTCAGACGCATTAAAAGGTGCAATCCTTCATCATCCGATGGTGCCTAGAAGAGGTATTGCTTTGCCCAATTTGGCCGGTACATCTGTATTTCTTGCAGCTGGAACGAATGACCCCATCTGTCCTCCATCTGAATCAGAAGATTTACAATCCTTATTGCAACAGGCAAATGCCAACGTCACACTTCATTGGGAGCAAAATGGCCATCAGTTGACCGCTGAAGAAGTAGAAGCAGCTCGAAGATGGTATGTAGAATTGTAATCACCCATAACGCGTTAAGGTACCTATGTAAGAAACAAATATAATAGGTACCTTACGTTAATTTTAAGGTAAAGATTGCTTTTTATTTAATGGTTTTCGATAATTCACAAAGTAAATGCTGATTACGACTAATACTAACCCCGCAACGAGCTTGTAAGTAAGTGGCTCTCCTAAAAAAAACGTACTAATGAATACCGATATAACCGGGACAAGAAAAGTGAAAACACCAACTTTACTCGCTTCTCCTGCATTAATTAGACTATAATAAACTACGTAGGCCACGGGAATTCCCACTGTTCCTCCGAATATAAGGCCGAATAAATACATACCATTCCACTCAATTGCAGACCAACTTTCTGTAAAGGAGCCCGCAATAAGAAAAACCATACCGCCTATTGCAAACTGCATAGCTACCATCCAATAAGCATCAACTTCATGACTAACTTTCTTGACGTAAATCACCCCAAGTGTCCAGAAAAGAGCAGTCAGTAAGCCGAGTACCACTCCAACAACCGATATGTGGGTAGTTAAACCATCCAAACTTACGACAATGATTCCAATGAATCCAGTTACGAGACCCATCACTTTAATAAAACTCATATTTTCTCCTAACCATATCCAAGCAAATATCCCTAAGAGTACCGGCTGGAAATAGACCAACACCGAAAAAAGCCCACCAGGTAAATGGTTGAGACCCATTGTATGCAAACCAAAAAAGAGAATCGTATTGAAAAATGCAGAAATACAATATTTAGGCCAATTTTTCCGCCACTTTAATTTTTTCCGCATCCTAAAAATAAAAAGTGCAACCAAGCATCCCCCCAGCAGAGCACGCATACCCGAAAATAATAGAGGCGGTGCGTAGGCTACGGACGATTTATAGATCGGCCAGCTAACACCCCAAATGAGCACTAAGAACAATAAAGCCGCAGTTGACTTCGTAACCAGCCTACCCACTGTTCCATCCTCTCCACATGCAATATTAAGTCTACTTCCTAACAGTTTATTCATCCAACTAACGTAATGATCCAAACAAGAGACGTGGTGTACTGTGGGTTCCATTCCCCTCTGCTAATTGAAAATCATCAAAACTTTTTTAGAACATCGTCCGTCAAATGATTATGACGTGTTCGCGACGTGTTGAAAACTGAAGAAGGTGGATCTTTTGTCATGACAAAAAAAGAAAAATTCGAGCTAGTAGAAAACTTCATAGTGGAAAATCGAGAAGCGCATTATCGACTTGCTTACAGCTATGTTAGGAATAAAGAAAATGCCCTCGATATTGTACAGGAATCTATATTTAAAGCATTGAAATCAATTGATCGTCTCGAAGAAATTACTTACTTAAAAACGTGGTTTTATCGAATTCTTGTAAATACTTCAATTGATTTCATCAGAAAACATCAACGGATGACCGTAATGGATGATGATATTCTCAGTATGCATTTACCTCAAGCAGAAGATGAAATAATCGACATGGATTTGCGTGATGCCATCGATCAGTTAGCTCCATATGATAAAACTCTTATTATTCTTCGCTTTTTTGAGGATTTAAAAATCGATGAAATCGCAACAGTAATGAACGATAACATCAATACGATTAAATCAAGGTTATATCGGATATTAAACAAATTACGCATTAAAGTCGGGGAGGATTTTAAAGTATGAAAGATATGAATAAGTTAAAAAAAGACTATGAGGAAATAGAGATTCCAAATGAATTGGAGAATGTTGTGAAAGAGTCAATTCGACAGGCAAAAGCACCACAAAAGAAGCGCTCTTTTCTTAAACAATGGTCGATTGGAGCGGCAGCAGCGGCAGCTTTATTTGTCGGTAGTATCAATGTAAGTTCGACTTTTGCGCAGGCAATGGTAAACGTTCCTGTTTTAGGATCGATTGTTGAAGTTTTCACCGTTCAAAACTTAACGCTGGATGAAGACACCTATCAAGCTGACCTTTCTGCACCCGCAATTAATGGTTTGGAAAACGAAGGTCTGCAAACTTCATTGAACAAAAAATATATTGAAGAAAACAAGGAACTCTACAAACAATTCGAAAAGGAAGTCGAGGAGATGAAAAAAGCAGGCAATGGTCATATGGGGATCAGTACCGGTTATGAGGTGAAAACCGATACCGACCAGCTCCTTTCGATTGCCCGCTATGTCGAAAACACAATCGGCTCTTCTTCGACAACTATGAAATATGACACAATCGATAAGCAGAAAAACATCGTCATCACGCTGCCAAGCCTTTTTAAAGATAATGCGTACATTGATGTTATTAGTTCATATATCGCAAGCGAAATGAAAAGGCAAATGGCAGAAGATGAAGAAATCACTTACTTCTTAGCCGATGAATCAGAATCGGGCTTTGAGTCAATTCAACCAGATCAAAACTTCTATATTACTGCTGATCATAAACTTGTGATTTCATTTGACGATTACGAAGTCGCACCCGGTTTCATGGGCGTCGTGACGTTCGAAATTCCTTCATCGATCCTCGGAAACTTATTGGTCAGTGACACATATATTAACTAAGCGCTTTACACGGCGGCGTAGCGGACGGTGCATTGTCTGCTATGCCACTTGTACATAATGATTTTTTAACTCTTTATATAAAGAATGAGGTACTCCCTCATTCAATATAAAGTCAGAAGAGAAAGACAGCCCCAGGAGGATTGAATAACAATGAATGTGTCACAAGATACATATGCCGAAAAAAGAAAGGGAAATAAAAAGCGATTTTTCATCTTACTTCTCATACTGCTCATCCCTATTTTTTTTACCGGTTTTTTTGTAGGGAAATCATTTTCTGCTCCCAAAAAACCTATCGAACCCGAAGTAATAGAAGACGTGGAAGCTCCCCTCGTTCAAGAGGAGCAAAAGCCTAAAGAGGAAGAGCAATCTAAAGAAGAAACTAGTGCAGTTGAAAAGCCCACAGGAAAGGTAGTGTATCTCACTTTTGACGATGGCCCCAGCAAACTGACAGACGAATTTCTGAACGTCTTACAAGAGCATGATGTGAAAGCAACGTTTTTCATGCAAGGAAAAAATCTGAAGAAAGAATACTTACAAGAAAGTGTAAAACGCGCAGTAAAAGAAAGACATTATATCGGTGCGCATAGCATGACGCATGATTTTAAAAAATTATATAAAGAGAACCAATTTGTACCTGAGATGCGAGAAACATTAGAATTGATCCGGGATATTACTGGTGAATCCCCGCAATTAGTTCGCCCCCCTTATGGTTCGGCGCCCGGGTTGAAAAATGAACAAATTCGCCAACAACTTGTTGATGCTGAAATAAAAGTGTGGGATTGGACAATTGATTCTCAAGACTGGAAATTAAAAGACAACCCAAATCAAATAATAGAAAATATTAAACTTGGTACAAAGGATGAAAAAGAAATTGTCTTGATGCATGAAAAGACTCAAACTTTGGCTGCACTTCCTGAAGTTATTAAATTTTATAAAGAACAAGGATACCAATTTGCTATTTACGATGAGTCTGATCATTTCGTTCTCAACTTTCTGAATGACATACGACTGTAAATCTTTTAAGAGTTTTTTTGTCCGACTTAACTATTGGATTATAATTTCTCTTGATTTCTCCTCAATTAAGACTAAACTAGAAAAAGGTCTTTCTATGAGGAGCAAAAAGACATGAAAACAATGATTCAAACGACATTACAACGTTATTGGAACCCCTATGTAGTCCTATTGATTGCCGGGATTCTCAGTGCTTTATATTTTGGTCTGACTTCAACTGTTTGGGCAGTGACCGGTGAATTCACTCGGTTGGGGGGAGATCTCCTGAAACTTTTTGGAGTGGATATTTCCGGCTGGCAGTATTTCGACATGGTGCACTTGAAAGGAACAACGTGGAGCCGCCCCGATGGTTGGATTGTCTGGGGAATGTTCATTGGCGCTCTAATCATGGTGTTATTAAGTAATAGTTTTAAAATTCGCCTCCCACAACAGAAGCGCCGCTACGTTCAAGGACTTGTCGGGGGTATTATTGCGGGATTCGGAGCGCGTTTGGCACTCGGCTGCAACTTGGCTGCATTCTTTACAGGTGTCCCTCAGTTTTCCTTTCACTCCTGGATTTTTATTGTCGCAACAGGAGTCGGAACCTTTTTCGGGGCAAAGTTAACTAAAATGCGCTGGTGGAAAGGCCGTCCTTCCCTAACCCGTGGTGCCGCGAAACCTTCTACAGTCAAAAAGCGTGTCATCCAGCCTTATGTTGGCGGTACAATTGCAGTCCTTTACATTGGTCTGGTAACTTACTTCTTCGCCACTGGGCAAAAATTGCTAGGCTTAGGTGCACTATTCGGACTCGCTTTTGGTATTCTTATAGAACGCGGGCAAATTTGCTTCACTTCAGCTTTCCGCGATTTATTTCTAGTTGGACGCAGCATTATGGCAAAAGCAATTATCATCGGAATGGCTGTCAGCTCTGTACTAACTGTCATTGTGATTTCTGTATATGACTTGACGCCAATCACTCAAATCGCTGCCCTTAGCACGTTTGTTGGCGGTGTGTTATTCGGTCTCGGTATTGTGATGGCCTCTGGCTGTGAAACCGGTATGATGTACAGGTTGATGGAAGGTCAGGTTCTTTTCCTGCCCGTCTTTGCCGGCAATATTATCGGTGCAACCTTCCTTGCCTATGCATGGGATCATCTTGGTGTGTATGATGTATTGGTTAAAAGCGGTGCCAAGATCAACCTGTTGGATTCAATCGGTCCGATCGGTGCTATTGCCGCAACGCTTGTTATGCTAGGTTTACTGTATACCTTAACGATCTACTGGGAAAAACGCTATCACCACAAGCTAACTATAAAAAGAGGAGCGGAAATACATGCAAAATGACAAAGAAGCCGATTTCACACTCGACCTACGCGGAGAATCTTGCCCTTACCCAGTCATCTATACGCTGGAGGCACTGGAGGGAATGAACAAAGGTGAGCTTTTACAAGTCATCACCGATTGCCCAGGTTCTTTCCGGAATGTTCCGGAAGAAGCAGTGGCGCACGGATATACCTTTGCTCAGGATCCCATTAAAAATGGACAAGAATATCTATTTTATATTTACGCATGAGAAAAGGCAGTGTCCCCGGAGGACACTGCCTTTTCTTTTTTAACGTAGGGCTGTCCTGGTAACGAATTCTCGGAACAGCCCTTTTCATTTAATCTCTTACTTTACCAATCGGTGTCACCGCTTACAACGGTACTGGCTCACCCATTGCTTTTTGATAAAGCAAATCATTTGTTCATGACTACCATTTCCTTTTCCCGTGTCTCATCCACTTTTGCTAAGATGGCCGGTTCTTTCTTCGTCTCTTCCACTTCTGCTAAGATGGCCAGTTCTTTCTTCATCTCTTCCGGCTTTTCCGGTTTAGTAAGTTCCGCCTTCTCCTTCGCTTCTCTCCCAGAAATGATTGCAGCTTCTTCTCTTAACCCGATAAATGTAGAGTAGCACATGAAAAGCATCAAGACTGCGATTGGAATGGCTGTGGCAACGAGAGCCGATTGCAGCCCTGCTAAGCCGCCTGTCATGATTAATACGACAGAGATAGCTGCAATGATCACTCCCCATACGATCTTCGTCAGATGTGATGGATTCGGATTGCCATTTTCACTGATCATACCAAGTACAAATACTGCAGAGTTTGCGGAAGTGATAAAGAAAACAATGACTAGCACCATGGCTAAAATACTCAAAAATACGCTCATCGGCAGATATTCGAAAAATTTAAACAGTGCCGAAGTGACGTCGGATTCCACCGCAGTTGCTAGTGCTGTTGCGCCCGCATTCTGGATGAACGTAATCGCCGAGCCGCCCATGACCGAAAACCAAGTGAAAGATCCCAATACTGGGATGAAAATCGCACCAAACATGAATTGCTTTATCGTTCTGCCTTTCGAAATCCTGGCTACAAAGCTGCCGACCAACGGAGCCCATGCGATCCACCAGCCGAAATAGAACAACGTCCAACTTGAAATCCACGAACCGTCTCCATATGGCTCCGTACGGAAAGACATGCCGATGAAGTTCTGCGCATAATCACCTATTCCTTGGAAGAGGATTTTCAAAACCATCTGTGTCGGACCAAAGAAAAACACCAACCCCAATAAAGCGAACGCCAGGAACATATTCAGGTTTGATAGATGCTTCATCGCCCCTTGAAGACCCGAGACTGTCGATGCCACATAAATAATGCTGACGACTATGATGATGATAGCTTGTGTGGAAATGCCGATCGGCACGTTCCAGAGATAATTCATGCCGCTATTGACTTGCAATGTCCCGAAGCCGAGCGAAGTCGCAATCCCAATGACAATGGACAGGATGACGATGACGTCGATGCTCTTTCCGAAAGTTCCTCGAATTTTATCGCCGACCAACGGGTAAAAGACAGAACTCAAAGAGGCGGGAAGCTTTTTCCGGAACTGGAAAAACGCTAATGATACGCCGACCACTGCATAGCAGGCCCATGCCGAAACACCCCAATGCAGGAAAACGAATTGCATTGCTGTCTTTGCAGATTCTTCCGAATAACCCGTTCCAAATGGAGGGCTTATGTAGTAGGAAACCGGTTCTGCAACTCCCCAGAAGACAAGGCTGATTCCTATGGAAGCACTAAATAGCATACCGATCCAAGTGGCCGTCCTATATTCTGGTCGGTCGTCATCATCTCCCAACCGGATATGACCGAATTTGGATATCCCGATATAAATACAAAAAGCAAAAAAAATGAAAACGCTTCCCAAAATGAACCAACCTAGATTATTATAGATGAAACTAAGTGAGGAATTGGAGAAGTGCTCTAGCTGCTTCGGTGCAAATATACCGATACTTATTAAAACTAAGCTAACAGCCAATGAAGAATAAAACACAGTTTTTTTATCTCTCATATTACCGCTCCTATTTCAAAGACCCACTTGTGTGGATGTGCCGAGAATCCCCACACACAGCCAAACGAGCGGGCATTTGTTATATTTTAATCGGTGTTATTTGCATAACACCGATTAAATTGAATTTAAGCTTTTACTGACTGCAAGTTTCCTATGATGTCTGCAATCCGGTCGCCAACTTCGGAAGTAGAGGCGCTGCCTTTCATATCAGGCGTGAGAACTTCATCCTCCACCAATAATTGCTCGATGGCGTCTACTACCTTTTTGCCGTATGCTTCATAACCAAAATGATCAAGCATTTGACTTGCAGACCAGATTGTCGCTAAAGGATTACCAATTCCTCTTCCTGCAATATCCGGCGCTGAACCGTGTACCGGTTCAAACATCGAAGGGAATGTGCCTTCCGGATTGATATTCGCGCCGGCAGCCAAACCGATTCCCCCTGCAATCGCCGCACCGACATCCGTTAAGATATCGCCGAATAAATTCGAAGTCACCACTACTTCAAATCGTTTCGGATCTGTAATCATCAGCATAGCCGCAGCGTCCACTAAATAAGAAGCTGTTTTCACTTCCGGATAATCTGCACTCACTTCCTCGAATACCTGATCCCAGAAGACCATCGAATAATTCAGGGCATTTGCTTTACTGATACTTGTCAGGCTGCGGCCTTGTTTTTTAGCTGTCTCAAACGCATAGCGAATGATTCGTTCTGTACCTTTGCGGGAGAATACACCATTTTGCAGAACCACTTCATGCTCCTGACCTTTAAACAGCCAGTCTCCCGCCCCCGAATATTCACCTTCCGTATTTTCCCGGATAAACAGCATATCAATATCTTTGCGCTCCACATTTTGCAGCGGGCAATGCGCGCCGTCCAATAATGTCACCGGACGGATATTGACGTACTGATCGAAACTCTTGCGGATGATCAGCAGCAGATCCCATAAAGAAATATGATCCGGAACGCCCGGGAATCCGACAGCTCCCAAGTAAATGGCGTCGAATTTCTTCAACTGTTCGATTCCGTCTTCCGCCATCATGCGTCCGGTCTGCGTATAGTACTCACAGCCCCAGGGGAAGTATGTGAAATCGAATGCGAAACCGCCGTCCAGTTCCGCAACCTTTTTCAACACTTTAATCCCCTCATCAATGACTTCCGGTCCGATGCCGTCTCCGGCGATAACTGCTATGTTATAAGTTTTCATTCTGCATCCATCACTTTCATCATTGATTCCAGACAACGAGTTTCATTTCTGTCATCTCTTCAATGGCATATTTTAGTCCCTCGCGCCCTGTTCCGCTTTCCTTGACACCGCCGTAAGGCATTTGATCCACCCGGTATGTGGGTACGTCGTTGATGATGACACCGCCTACTTCCAAGTTTTTCGAAGCATATAAAGCATGCTGTACATTATTTGTATAAATACCGGCTTGCAGACCGAAACGAGAGTCATTGACCAGCTCAACTGCCACCTTTACTGAATCGACTTTATTAACAACAACGATCGGCGCAAATACTTCCTGGCAAGAAACTTTCAGCGCATGATCGGCATTGACGATGATCGTCGGCGCAAGAACTCCATTTTGTGCATAACCGCCGGCAAGAATTTCTGCATTACTTTTCTTTGTTTCCTCAATCCAGTCAAGTGTACGTTCCAATTCTTTTTTTGAAATCAAAGAAGAGATGTACGTATCCTCCGCTAACGGATCGCCTAGCTTCAATTGCTTTGCTGCGGCCGCAAATTTAGATGTAAATTCTTCATAAAGATCTTGATGAACGTAAATACGTTGCGTTGAGATGCATACTTGACCTTGATTTGAGAAAGCCCCCATAACACAACGATCGATAATCGAATCAATGTCGATATCCTTATCAATAATCAAAGCGGAGTTGGATCCCAATTCTAGAGTCGTTTTCTTCAATCCTGCTTTATTGCTGATACCAATGCCGACACTCGGGCTCCCCGTAAAGGTGATCAATTTTATGCGTTCATCTTTGACGAGAACATCACCAATCACACTACCTGGTCCAGTAATAACATTCAACACGCCCGCAGGTAGACCCGCATCTTTGAACACTTCCGCAATGAAAAGTGCAGACAATGGAGTTTGCGAAGCCGGCTTCAGAACGATTGAGTTTCCTGCAGCAATTGCCGGTCCTACTTTATGGGCTACCAAGTTCATCGGGAAATTAAAAGGTGTAATGGCGCCGACCACACCGATTGGTTCACGCAGCGTATATCCGATCCGCCCAATACCACCGGAAGCGGCATCAAAAGGAATTGTCTCACCGTGAATACGCTTCGCTTCTTCCGCAGCAAACTTATAAGTCTCGATTGTTCTTGAAACCTCGCCTCTTGAAAACATGATTGGCTTGGATGATTCATTTGAAATGATAGTTGCTGCTTCCTCTGCTCTTTCCGTAAGGATTCTTGCAGCGTTTTCTAAGATCTCTGCCCGCTGGAATGCGGGCATATTGCCAATCACCTTTCGTGAATTGTACGCAGCTTCAATCGCTTTTTCCGTCAATGCCTGATCCGCCATGGCGATATCGGCAATTTTTTCATCGGAATAAGGAGAGAAAAGAGGTGCATAAGTTGGTGCTTCCACATATTCTCCATTAATTATTAGTTGTTTAGCAGTTGATTTATCAAGTAGTTTATTCATTGAGCGCCTCCAGAACCATTTCATGGAATTGTACGATTGCTTGTTCAGATTGAGAGTAGCGCCCTCTTTCGAACGCACGTGATTTGAAGCCGAGTTGCTCTAGCTCAACCAATTCGATATCTTCGAAGCGAACTTGCTCCGCGAATGTCATCAGGTCTTTCTCTTCTTGCGTTAGTTTTTCTAGGCTATCTTCGCTGAAATAGTATGTGTAAACGATTTCAGTATTTTCATGATCGATCGGTACCAATTGAATTGTTGCCATGTTAGCTGGCCCCGGATAAATTGTAAGCATCAAGTTCGGCCACAACCAGAAAAACGATCCGCCTTGCATTTCTGCCTCATCCAGATTCACTTCCCCGTATTGCTTGTCGGGTTTCACCATGGAACCTTGAATCGAATAATTCTCACACGTGATGATTTGATAATCATCCATATCAAGTGTATCAATGAAGCTTGGGTGTGCCACGTGGCAATGGTCACATTCTAGATAGTTTTCAATAAATGCTTTCCAGTTCGCTTTGATATGACGAGACTTACGGTGAGTAAATTGTAAATTTTTCAGAAACTCAAATTTCCCCAGTCGATCGAAGAAGTCACCATAAGACTCAGCCAACGGTTTTGCATTATCATCCAAATTAACGAAAATCAAAGATTCAATAACTTCCATTCGGACGGAACGCAGGCAAGCATCTTGTACACAAGCAGCATCCTCTTCACTGCGGAAATTCGGTGCTTTGTTTAAGGCGCCATCTGTTTTGAATGTCCAACCATGATACGAGCATTGTAAAATCTTCTTTTTGCCCGAATCACTTTTCTCAAGTTTTGTCGCTCTGTGCGGACATACATTATAAAACGCGCGAAGAACTTCATCTGTTCCTCGGATTATGATAATTGGGTCATCGCCGATCTCAGCAGTAAAAAATGCACCTTTCTTTTCCACTTGGCTCACATGGCCGACCAGTTGCCAGCTTTTTGCGAAAATGAGTTCCTTTTCTTTCTCTAATACACTCGGATCTGTGAATAAATTATAAGGCATAGTTTTCTCAAACTTTCTATCTGTTGCATTCTGTACTTTATTATAAGCCATTTTTCATTCTCCTTTAGGTTTCTATTTTATTTTTTCAGTTTAATTAACTCGCTTCTACTTTCTGACAAGAAAACGGTGTGTCGGACATTTTGATAGAGTTCGTCGGACATCCTTCAAATGCATCTTCCAGATCCTCGATCAAATCCTCAGGGACTTCAGTAGTCCCTTCATTGTCATCTAGCAGCGCATAGGCAAAACCATCAGCTGTGTAATCAAATAAATCAGGTGCAACAGGGTTACACGCTCCGCAAGCGATGCACGTGCTTCGCTCCACCATCGTAAATTGAGCCATATCTCCGCCTCCAACTTTTAATAATCAGTTCGCCCCGACTTTCACTTTCTTCGAAGCTTCTTCTTTATCTCCCATGACACTCGTGCTGTGCAGCGGCTGCATTTTCGCTGTTGGATCTATAAATACTTTGGCACTGCTGACTGCAACCGGTGCCTCTCCAAAACCTGAAGCAATCAGTTTCACTTTGCCTTCATATGTGCAAATATCTCCAACTGCGTAAATTCCTTCGATATTCGTTTCCATTTTCGTGTTCACTACAACAGAGTTTTTTTCTATTTCAAGACTCCAGTCTTTAATGGGTCCGAGAGAAGAGACAAAACCGTAATTGACCAGTACATCATCAACCTCCAGCTCTAAAAGCTCTTCTGTTTTTGAATGTTTGAGGAGCACTTTTTCAATTTTCTCTTCACCTAACAATTCAACCGGAACGTATGGAGTCAACCGCTCTACTTTCGATTGCTTCAAAAGTTCCACGCTATGCTCATGGGCCCGGAATTTGTCGCGGCGATGAATGATTGATGCTTTTTCAGCAATTGGTTCAAGCATGAGTGCCCAATCCACTGCTGAATCTCCGCCGCCGAATAATGCGACCTTTTTTCCTTCGAACTGATTCATATTTTGAACAAAATAATGAATATTTTTTTCTTGAAACTTCTCTTCGCTTTCGATCTCCATTTTGCGTGCTTGGAAGGCTCCATTTCCAGCAGTTATAATAATCGTTCGAGAATAGTGGATTTCTTTATTCGTAGTTAATTTGAATACGCCATCTGCTTCTTTCTCAACTTGCATCACCGTTTCTCCTAAACAGACAGTAGTTTCAAATTGATTCATCTGTTCTATCAGATTGTCTACTAGCTCTTGGGCTCTAACCTTAGGGAATCCCGCAATGTCATAGATATACTTTTCGGGATAAAGAGCGGCAAGCTGACCTCCAAGTTGGGGTAAGCTTTCAATGATCTTAACGGACGTTTGGCGAAGTCCCGCGTAAAATGCTGTGAATAAGCCGACCGGACCGCCGCCAATAATTGTGATGTCGGAAATTTCAGCTGTTCTATTCATGTTGTACCTCCTTGTAGCCATTCATTTGGATAGTGTGATATGTTACGAGGCAACTAGGGATTACCCTTGTTTTTTCCACGTTACTAAATACTATTGCAAGTATTGTGCCAACTTTTAAAATTGGCATTGTAATAAGTTTTCTATCGTATTTTTTAAAAAACACTGATACAATTGAGTCAAAATCCGCTCAAAAGAATAGCGTTTTTTCCAAAACTGACTCACAAAATGTTTAGGAAGGTGACACCGTATGGCCGATAATACAGAACAACCGAAAATGAATTTATCTCTGGAATCACTACTGAGAATACTGGATTACTCATCAGATGAAATCTTTGTATTGGACAAGGATACAAGGATTGTCTATGTCAATCGGATCTGTGAGAAGCATTATGGAGTTAGGAAAGATGATGTAGTAGGAAGATATAATGACGATTTTTTTAACGAAGGCTACTGGACGCCTTCCGCTGTTCCGCCCGTGCTGGAGAAAAAAGAGCCCGTATCGATTCGGCAGCAAACAAATATCGGCGCTGAGCTGCTGACCAGGGGTTTCCCTATATTGAATGATCAAAATGAGATTGAATATATGGTGTTCACTGCAACTGAAATCAAGGATTTTACACGTCTAACAAAGACGGAGGAAAAACATTTACAGGATAATGTAAAATCAGAATTCACAAATTCCGTTATCACGAACAATCAAAAAGTACGTAAAATCTTAAGTTTTTGTGAAAAAGTCGCTCCTACAGACTCGACTGTATTGGTTCACGGCCAGTCCGGTACCGGCAAAGGCGTTATTGCCTATCATCTGCATAAATTGAGTAAAAGAAAAGACGGTCCTTTTTTAAATGTGAATTGTGCAGCAATTCCAGAGGAATTGCTGGAATCGGAGCTGTTCGGATATACAGCGGGCTCGTTCACAGGAGCTAATAAGGAAGGTAAAATTGGTTTGTTCGAGGCAGCTGATAATGGGACGATATTTTTGGATGAAATCGGAGAATTGGCCTTGCCTTTGCAAGCAAAAGTGCTTCAAGTCATTCAGGATAAGAAGTTTATACCGGTCGGAAGCAATGTGAGTAAAACGGTTAATGTCCGCATTATTGCCGCAACAAATCAAGATCTACTCAAAATGGTCGAAAACAAAACTTTCCGAGAAGATTTATATTACCGGCTCAACGTTATCGATATCCATATGCCGCCCTTGCACGAACGAAAAGAAGATATCGTACCGTTAGCATACAGTTTTTTAAGTAAGTTCAATGAAAAATACAATTCAAACAAAATAATTTCTGAAGAGTGTTTAACAGTACTCTTCCATTATTCATGGCCAGGTAATGTACGCCAGCTAGAAAATCTGATGGAACGACTGGTAATTACAAGCGAAGCAGTCATCGAAGTGGAAGATCTGCCAGAAGTGATTCTAGAGAAGGTCAAAGATATCCCTGAATTGGTCTACTCAAATTCATTAGAAAAAGCATTGGATAATGTGGCGGGAACGATGGTCAGAAGATCCTATCAGAAATTTGGATCTTCCAGAGGAGTAGCAACAGATCTTCAAATTAGCCAGTCCAAAGCCTCGCGACTAATTCGTGAATATTGTCAGGGTGAAGAGTGACTATAAAGAATTGAAGCGTTAAGAATCCTAAGCGTGTTTCCCGATTGAAGGCACTCTATGTACAATTAACATATGAATAAAAAAGCTGTTCATAGAAAGTCATATTTTAATGACTTCCCTGAACAGCTCCTTCTTAACTTCTATCAAAACTCGTAACTGAGCTTACTTCGCGAGCACAACATCATTGCATCATATCTTCAATAAGCTCAACAGGTACATAGGTCTTCCAACGTTCAAGCAAATCAGGTGCTACGTCAAATTGACGAAGTGATTTGTTGTAGCCATACGCCTTTTCACCTCGGGTAATCGTGTAAGAACGAGCATCTTTGGATATGATAGCCCCTTTGCCCGTGGACTCGACCTTATATCCAAGTTCCACAGCAAGTGCCCGAAGCGGTACCATCTTCACCCCATTTACCATGTGGTGGTCGGCAGCAATCATTTCCTCGATAACAGAATTCTTTTCGGAATCTGAATCATCTGCATTGCCGTCAAGAACCACTACTTTTTCTGGTGTAGTCTGGGCAGGGATGCTTCTAGTGGTCATCGTATAGAAAACCAGCAAATCCTTTTCTGGTAGATCAGCGGCAGTTACTTCTTTGCCTGAAACACTAGAAAGAACCGTCTTTTCATCCACATTTAATTTCAATGATAGATGTTTACTTAACAAGTCTTCATCAAATGCCTCAACCGCTACGAAACCTGTCTTTTCCGTTTCCACAATAACAACATCGGGACTGTACTGTGGCGGATAAATCATAATCATCGGTTTGTCTGCATTCGTGTACGCAACAATCTTATCCCCTTTTTTTAATTCTACCTGTTTGCCGGTGTTATCGAAGACTAGCGTTTCTTTCATAACAGCCAAGACATTCGTCTCTTCACCATCTTTGAGTGAATAAAGAGTTGACTGCTCGCCTACCTCAACACTTTCAATCGTCCCTTCAACTTGTACAAATGACGGTTTTACTTGCATCTCTTCTGAATTGCCTCCCTCATTTGCAAAAACTGCAGCGGGTGTAAGTGCTCCGCCTACAAGTAGTGCAGACATCGCGAATGGCACAGCTTTCTTCATCTTCATAAAAAACCAACTCCTTTTATGTTTTCATAAGAGTAGTCGTATGAGAATGGATAAAGTTACAAGAATAAAAGTCTTGTAGCTGATCCTAATTTATATTACGAATAAAAACAAGTTCTCAACCGACGTAGAACGGTTTGAGAACTTGTTATAAAGACATCTGTTGGAACTGCCGCCCACGACTTTTGAGAATAGACCCGCTGCGTTCATTGACTCCATTACACCCCCGAGAAAATTAACTATTTACGGCGGCTGGTTGCACAGGTGCTTCCTTTAGACTGGTAACAATCACACTGTTAATGGCATTCATGTAAGCCAATGCGCTCGCTTTTAGTATATCTGTATCTGCTGCTTTTGCGATATATGTTTCCCCTTCATGTTCAATCGTAATTTTCACTTTACCCAGTGCGTCTTTCCCTCGCGAAACACTGCTGATATCGTACTCCACCAACTTGACGTTAATTTTCGTTATATCGGCTATCGCGGAATAAAGAGCGTCAATTGGGCCAGAACCGACTGCACTGGACATGAAGACTTTTCCGCCTTTACGAATCTTCACGCTTGCAGAAGGAAAACTTGAATTGCTGACGACTTGTAAGTCTTCAAATTCAAAGAAATGGTCGCTGTAATTGGTCACATTCGCCTTTTCATGCTGTTCATAATAATTTTCGACGATTACATATAGATCATGATCATACACTTCTTTCTTCGCATCAGCCAATGCTAGGAAACCTTCGAAAATCCCTTCAAAATCCTTTGGTGCCAACTGGGCAAACCCAAGATTTTCAAGTGCATTTTTCACAGCATGTCGTCCGGACCGCGCTGTTAAAATCAGCTCCATATCATCTAGGCCAACATCTTCGGGATGAACGATCTCATAGGCGTCTCTTGATTTCAGTAAACCGTCCTGATGAATACCAGAAGAATGAGCAAAGGCATTGTCTCCTGTAATCGCTTTGTTCACTTGCACATCCAATCCCATAAAGCTGGATACTAGACGCGATGTATTGATAATTTCTTTTGTGTTAATACGTGTATTTACGTTATAGACAGCATTCCTTGTTTTTAGTGCCATGACCACTTCTTCCAACGCTGCATTGCCAGCGCGCTCGCCAATTCCATTAATCGTACACTCTACTTTATCCGCGCCATTTTTGACAGCTGCCAAAGTATTGGCCGTTGCCATACCTAAGTCATTATGGCAGTGAACGCTCAGTAAAACGTTAGGATTCAGATTTTTCATTCGATCATTCAATTTGTAAATCATTGCACCGAATTCCTCAGGTTCAGCAAAGCCCACCGTGTCGGGCACGTTAATCATGGTAGCCCCCGCCTTCATGACAGCTTCGATGGTTTTCCATAAATATTCAAACTCGGAGCGTGAAGCATCCTCCGTTGAATATTGTACTTCCGGCAATAGGCTTTTTGCGTATTTTACTGCATTCACGCCAATTTGCAGGATTTGATCTCTGGATTTATTGAATTTCTTCTCCACGTGGATGTCAGACGTACCAAGCACCATATGAATCATAGGGTTTTCAGCATATTTTACCGCGTTGTAAACCGAATCGATATCTGCTTGAACTGCACGCGCCAATGCGGTAATCATTATATCACTTGTGTTACCTACTTTCTGGGCGACTGCTTGGACCGCGTCAAAATCACCTTGAGAGGATGCAGGAAATCCAGCTTCAATAATATCGACACCTAATTTCTTGAGCTGCTGTGCGATCTCTACCTTTTCATAAAGATTCAGTTTAGCTCCCGGCACCTGCTCGCCATCACGTAACGTTGTATCAAATACCCAAATTTTTCTACTCATTTCTCTGCACTCCTTTTTTAGTAAAATTAAAAAAACCCCGCCTCTATATCGAAATATAGAGACGAGGTTATACTCGCGGTACCACTCTAATTGACCTGTCATATAGACAAATCCACTTATCAACAGCTATCACTGTCTATCCCGATAACGGAGGAAACCGACATCCCTTACTATTAAACGTTCAGGGAGTGACTCCTGGATGAGTTCAAAATGTGCGCCTGCTGATTTTCACCTACCATCAGCTCTCTAAAAAGACACAAACACTTCTACTAGTTCCATTCTTGGTCTGCAATGTGTTATTGAAAGCAATGATACGACGGATATTTCAGATTGTCAACAGTTTTCTGATAACTATTTTAAAAGTATTTATTCGTTCAACCAATTTCAGCTCCTCGCACCAATAAAAAAACCACCCGCACTTGACGGATGGTAAGAGTTTGCAAATAAATGCTGTATTAGTAACTCCGGTGAAAACTTGTTACATTTTTAAATTACGCGTGAACAGTCAGTTCGAGTAAACGATTAGCAGAAGCTTTTACTTCTTCCATGCCTGAAGCAATGATTTCTCCCGCTTTATCAGGCATTGCGTTGTGGCCTTCTATAATCACTTCATCAATGATTTGCATACCGAAGACACCACCGACGACATTGCGCATATAGTTAACAGCCATCTCCATTGGAGCCGCTTCAGGAGCTGAGTAAATACCGCCACGAGCGTTTAGGAAGATTGCCTTTTTCTCTGTCATTAAGCTGACCAGGTTACCTTCAGCATCGTATTTAAATGTAAAACCAGCAGCATACACATAATCGATGAATGTCTGTAATTTAGCCGGGATTGTTAGATTCCAAAGTGGGAATGCAAACACAATTACGTCAGCAGCTGAGACTGCATCCATTGCCTTTTGTTTCGCAGCTAAAAGGCGTGATTCAATTTCTGTTAATTCTCCACCGTTTTGCACTTTACCGAAAGCATTAAAGATTTCTTGTCCAAAATAAGGCGTGTCTTCTTCAAAAACGTCGTAAGTTATAACGTTGACGTCTTTACCCTCTAATTCAGCCATAAATGTTTCGTACATTTTACTTGAAACCGCTTCTGTAGCGGGACGATTGTTTGCTTTTACTACTAAAATGTTCATACTCAAAACTCTCCCCTTGTATCTATTTCTCTTGCTGTATATCTTTATTATAATTTGGTAACCACTTTTACATAAGTACGCACTTAAAAGTGGCATAGTATCAAAAAGTATACTACTAATAATAAAGTTATTTTTTTACGATGTCACTCAATTAATCTTGGACTTTTTGCATTTTACGTAATGTATGTGCAGTACCCCATTCATGCATCGCTGTTAAAATAGGTTCTAAACTCTTTCCATAGTCCGTCATGGAATACTCTACCTTCGGCGGCACTTGGGGGTAGACTTTTCGACTGATAATATCCTCTTCCTCCAGTTCACGAAGCTGAGTGGTTAACATTTTCTGTGTGATTCCTGGCACCCTTCTTTTTAGCTCACTGAATCTATGCGTACCTTCATGCAGTAGAACCAATAATATGATCGGCTTCCACTTTCCTACCAGGATGCCAAGCGCATCTTCTACTCGACATAACTCCGGTTGCACTGCCATCTATTATCACCCTCTAGTAGTATCTTTTTATACACTACATGACTTGTAATCATGTACTTCCAATAACGCATCCAACAACTCATATTAACATTATAGAAATGGTTTTGAAAGGGTTGATAAACTTGGAAATGTATTATATTTACCCACTGTTGCTGTTTGACTGCTGGTATTCATCTTTTCAAGAGCGAATATCATGTAACTAGCTACGTACAAGGCAAAAACCATTGCCCTACCGAACAAAAAGTAAGGGGTTTCTCTTTCAGTACGCATCCCTGACTGAAGGGAAAATCCCAAAGAGTACGCCAGGTGGATGGATTAGCTGTTTCCTTTAGAGTACTTCAAAATAATCCCGAAGCAAATAAGAGGTCCATTTACACTGGGTGTGATTTCGGATGTTTTCAAGTAAACCTTTTACAATCGCAGGGCTTAACGCTGGTTCGATTAACTGTTGCTTGAGGAGGATTAATGACTCTTTTTCAATAGATTCTTCAATTTCATTTATATTTTGTTCAATGAGTTCAAGGATTTGATCCTTCGTTGCTTCTTTTCCCTTTGATTGGTGAAGCAGTTGAACCAGCTCAGTTGAAATGAACGGGATTGTAATATTTCTTGCCAGTACATTTGTTTTTTCCACAAGCGACCGGGCTAGTAAATCTAAATCCAGCGGTAAATTGTGAAATAAAAATAACTCTGCATATGTTTTCATAAAGCCTTTAACACAGTACATTACGTCATGCTTTGTCTGATGGATCTCATCACCATATAGCCTTTCAACCATCGATAAAATTATTTTATCCATTGCTTGGTCGTAGATATGGCTCTTTTGAAGAAATTCCTCATTAAATGATCGTATTTGTTCTTTAATAAGAATCTTGGCAAAATCAGCGTGTTTACTAAAGGAATTGAAAATAGTGTAATAAAATTTATATAAAAGGTCTTCTTTATTTTTTGTGTTTTTGACCACATAGTCAATATCCGAGGTGAACTGCATCATAAAGTAATCAATCAATGCCAAAATCAATTCGTCTTTAGATTTAAACGTTAGATAGAATGCACCTTTTGAAATACCACATTCATCGGTTATTTGTTGCACTGATGTTGCTTCAAAGCCTTTTTCTGCAAATAATTCTATTGCCTTCTCCATAATCAGCTGTTTTTTTGTCATGAGTATCTGATCGCTCCTAAGGTTTTTCGTTGACATGTGACTTATTAGTCATTAGTATAGGAAATTGAATGAGGTTAGTCAAATAAGGGAAGGTGTAAGAGTGAAAGGTTTAGTCAATTTCGTCCTAAAGAATAAATTAGCAGTTTGGTTGCTAACAATCATCATTGTTGCATCGGGTATCTATTCAGGTACAAAGATGAAAACAGAGACACTTCCGGATATATCAATTCCATTTTTAATGGTTATGGATGTCTATCCAGGAGCCACCCCTGAGCAAGTCATGGAAGAAATTTCCATGCCATTAGAAAAAGCAGTCGAAAATCTCGAGCATGTGAAATCCGTTTATTCAAATTCTTATTCGAATGTATCCAATATTCAAGTAGAATACGAGTACGGCATAGACATGGATGAGGCGAAACGCGCATTAGACGCTGCATTAGATGAAGTGTCCTTGCCTGAAGAAGCCGAAAAACCAACGATTACAGCACTTAGCATGAATATGATGCCAGTCGTTGCATTAAGTGTAAGTAGTACGACTGAAGATATTGTGGATCTAACATCTACTGTTGAAGATATTTTACTTCCAAAGATCAACAAAATCGATGGCGTGGCATCCGCAACGATTACAGGCCAACATATTGAAGAAGTACAACTTACGTACGATGATAAAAAGATGGCAGAACTGGATATTACGCCAGATACAGTGAAAGAAATGATCCAAGCGAGTGACTTGGCGGTGTCATTAGGTCTTTATGAATTTGATGAAGGTGAGCAGGCTGTTGCGGTAGACGGCAAGTTCATGACAGCAACTGAATTAAAGGGTATGCTGATTCCTGTAACACCATCCGAAAGTAATCCATCACCTTTTGTGAAGCTTGGTGACATTGCGACAATTGAAGTTGTCGGTAAAGTAGAATCCGTTTCAAGAACAAATGGCGAAGATGCCATTGCCATTCAAATTCTGAAAGGGCAACAAGCCAACACGGTGGATGTTGTCAATGCCGTAAAAAAATTAATCAAAGAAGAAGAGAAGTCAATTGACGGTCTTGTCGTCGACGTATCACTCGATCAAGGAGAGCCAATTGAAAAATCTGTTTCAACAATGATTGAGAAGGCGTTATTTGGTGGAGCAATTGCAATATTAATCATCCTGCTCTTCCTACGCGATTTTAAATCAACGATTATTTCAATTGTATCTATTCCGGTATCAATTTTCATGGCTTTACTGCTATTAAATTGGATGGATATTACGTTAAATATTATGACGCTCGGCGCAATTACCGTGGCGATCGGTCGGGTAATTGATGACTCAATTGTCGTCGTGGAAAATATATATCGGCGCTTGCATTTGAAAACAGAGAAGTTATCAGGACGCGCACTTGTACGTGAAGCGACGATTGAAATGTTCAGACCAATTATGTCCTCAACTCTTGTAACAGTTGCGGTATTTGCACCACTTATTTTTGTAGGTGGGATGGTTGGTGAGTTGTTCATGCCATTCGCATTAACGATGACATTTGCACTCGGTGCCTCGTTAATTGTTGCCATTACAATTGTTCCTGCGTTATCTCATTTCCTATTTAGGAAAAAGCTATATGGTGAGAAAACAGAAAGTAACCATAAGGAAGCTGGAAAACTAGCCAATTGGTATAAAGGCATCCTTAGCTGGACGCTAAATCATAAAGTCATCACTTCTATCATCTCAATTGTATTGTTAGCTGGAAGTGTGGCGTTGACACCATTAATTGGGTTTAGCTTTATGGGTAGTGAAGAAGAGAAAACGATGTACCTAACGTATACACCCGAGACAGGCGAGTTAATGGAAGATACGTTGGCGAATATTGAAGTTGTAGAACAAGAGTTATTAAAGCGTGACGATATTGATATTGTCCAGTTATCTGTCACGGATGCGGGAGACCCAATGTCTGCAATGATGGGCGGAGGTTCGAATGGTGCACTAATGTTCCTCATCTTTGATCCAGACATGAAGAACTTCCCTGAAGCTCGCTCAGAAATCGAAGACTATGTATTCGACATTGGCCAAACTGGAGAGTGGAAGAGCCAAGATTTCACTTCGATGGGCGCGTCTACAAATGAAGTCAGCTACACTTTCTACAGTGAAAATTTAGACAAACTAAATGAAGCCGTAAAAATGGTAGAAGACGTTATGAATGATAACAACCGTTTAGAAGATGTTTCTTCAAGTGCAAAAGACGCGTACGTTGAGTACAAACTCAAGGTAGAGCAAGATGAATTGCTTCAGTACGGGCTAACGACAGGGCAAATTGTCATGATGTTAAACCCAACAAGAACTCAAGATGTCTTAACGACAATTGAAAAAGAAGGAAATTCATTAAAAGTGATTGTACAACAGGAAGAGGCTGTTCAACCAAAATCGATTGATGATTTACTAGAAACAGAAGTACCAACGGCACTTGGTACAACAATGAAACTTTCAGAACTTGTAGAAGTTGAGCAAGGAACAACGCTCAATGAACTTGCCCGAAGCCAAGGGGAATACTACGCAACAGTTTCAGGAAAAATTCTGGATGATGATATTTCAAAAGCTACATCAGAAGTCGATAAGGCAATTGATAAATTAGATTTACCGAAAGGTGTAACAGTCGATGTAGCAGGTGTTGCTGCAGATATGACAGAAACGTTTACACAACTAATTGTGGCGATGCTAGCGGCTATTGCCATCGTGTACTTCATCTTGGTTGTTACATTCCGTGAAGGGGTTGCACCGTTTGCCATTCTCTTCTCGTTACCATTTGCAGTAATTGGTTCATTTGTCGGTTTATTAATTGCTGGCGAAACCATCTCTATCTCTGTCATGATGGGGCTATTGATGTTAATTGGTATCGTTGTAACGAACGCGATCGTCCTGGTGGACCGGATTATCCGTATGGAACGTACTGGCATGAAAATGCGCGAAGCAGTTCTTGAAGCGGGCGCAACGCGTCTACGTCCAATTTTAATGACCGCAATCGCTACAATCGGTGCGCTCATTCCGTTGGCAATTGGATCCGGCGGTGGCGGCGGTTTGATATCCAAAGGACTTGGGATCACAGTAATCGGTGGGTTAATCAGTTCAACTTTGTTAACATTAATTGTTGTGCCAATCGTTTATGAGATATTATCTAAGCTCTTCAAGAAAAACCGTATGGAAATAGAAGAAGACTAACTGAAAAGCCCTACAAGGAGTTGTACTTCCTTGTAGGGCTTTTTCAACAAAGTGCCTGTTACCATATCACAGTAGGAGTAGCTTAATTGCTGCGAAACAAATTATCCCTTTGTACCAAAAAAACACCGGTACCTGTACGCAATAAGACAGTAGTTGATGTGACAAGTTCATTCAACAGGCAAGCCCCAAAATTAGCAACTTCGACCTGTAAATCTACCTGATGATTCAATTGTTGAACTTGTTCATGCAAGCGTTGGAGCGGTTTAAGCGATTCCATTCTCTCTTTGTAAAGAATGACATCGATATCACTCTCTTCCGTACAAGCATGAATTCCTGTTGCCATCGTAAAACCTACACTTCCTCCAATTCCCCAACGGATACCCCGACATAATTGTCTGAGATGTACAATTGTCTGTTCATGACTTTTTGGTATTTGTCCAAAAGCCGTCTGTTCTGGTGTTATTACTTTTTGTATATTATCTAAAGGTGTCAGGGCAGCAAATCGCTTGGTGCGTTCATTTCCCCTGAATCCAATGGGGACAACATTTTCGAGTGTTTTCATACGTCGGACAACCGCTATGTTTTTTGCCGTTTTTTCTGTTAACACCCATTCAGGCATAGATTCGCTGCTTTCGATCGCAAGGTCAGATTCCAAATATACGATGTCGTGCACTTTTACTTCCATTGTGAATTTATAGCATTCCGTACAGCAATTGAAGCTTTGCGACCTTTCTCAATTGCTTCTGGAGATTGAAGACGGATACGCAATGAACGGTCAGTGGTTTGCAATATATCATTAGTAGCTGATTGAATGGATTCCTTTACCTGCTGCAATTGCTCATTGGACGGTAGATCGGCATTAATGCCTTGAAGCAATTCATGAATCGCACCTAGCGATTTAAAAGAATGAACATCATATGCCATAGATGGAACAGTTTTTGCAAACTCTTCTAATTCTTCAACCGTGCGCATCGTCACTAAAGCAGCAGACTTTTTCGACATGACATGTACTTGAACTTGATCATCATCAAATGCAAGGATACGATTACCTTGCATACCATGTGATAGAAATGCTCCGGAAATTGCTTTGCCTACAACCAACGTTACGATAGGGTGACCCTGCTGACGGGCAGTGGCATATGCCTCTACACTAGCAGAACATGCTAAATAAATACCGAATAGTTCTTCATGGTAACCAAATGCTTGCCCCGGTACATCGACTATTGGTACGATAACTCTTTTTTCCTTAGAACCAGCATCTTCTTCAACGGCTTCGCGCACATACTTTGCGACTGTCCAAGCTTCCACTAATCCAAATTCACCATGTCTTGCTCGATAAAATTTATTTCCTTCGTCCGGAACGACAGCAATATATCGAAACTTTTTTCCATCCTGCTCTTTATCAGCAACCAATACTGTTGGTGCCGGTGAAATAGATGGCGCATGATCCGTAAGAACGTTGAACCAAGTACGTCCTCGACTTGCTGTTTTTCCATTGCTCGTGTCATACTTTATTTCATTAACCTTGGTACGATTTTGCAATAGAGTTCTGGATACTGAAGGATCTATTTTTCCATCTAAAGAAAGTTCATGCAACATACTTAAGAATTCTTCATACTGCAACGTCCGATTGGCGAATGTCGGGTTACTCCATACAGATTCAATTGCTTCTATATAGTTGGGTACATCGTCCTCCACAACCCGATCCACCAATCCACTCTTCAAGCGACCTTTACCGCCAATCATTTCCCAAATGAATTGCTTATTTTTGGAATTCAGTTCTTGAATTCCCGCTTCTTGCTCTACTACTTCGGGTCCGTTCATTCCCAATCGGCCTTCTCTTGTCATCACAAGGGCAGAACATAATCCTGCAGTCAGAGACATGCCGCCAAATGAACCAATTTTACCTGGAATAATGCCAACCACTGGAACGTACTCTTTCAAAGCCACTATAGCAGAGCTGATTTCAGCTATAGATAACAATCCATAGTTTGCTTCTTGCAGCCGAACTCCGCCTGTGTCATAAATGATAACCGGATAAATTAAGTTACCATTTTGGCAGTCCTCAAGCGCCTTTTCCAATGCTCCTGCAAATTTAGCACCTGAGACTTCACCGATCCCTCCCCCCTGAAAATTACCCTCAATTGAAATAATTAATGTAGGTCTTCCGTGAATTGTCCCTTTCATGATAACCATGCCGTCATCACTCTGAGGTACTATGTTCTGTGCTTCCAAGTGCGGGGATTCAAATCGATCAAACGGTCCTAACAATTCTCTTGCCGACCCTTCATCCAATATGGCTTGCGCTCGTTCTCTCGCTTTGCTTTCTACAAGACTAACAGGCAATGTACTAACCATTCATACTCACCTCCGCAGCTTGAGCTAACCGAATTGAAACTACACCGGGAGTAGCTCCGAAATCATTAATTGTTATAGAAGCAAGAATTTGTTGTTGGGCCATAAAACGTTCGATTACTCTTTTCCAAGTATCCGAATAACCTGTAATTCCAGTACGAATTTCAACAACCGTTTCTTCGCCTTTGGTTGGTTCCAGCAAAATTTCCAAATCACCTGACCCTACGACTCCAACATGTGTCTTACGTTGAATGGGTCGATTTGCCGGAAATGTATAAGTCAACTTCTCCATATCGCACACTCCTTTGATTTTTCGAGATCCAATTTGAAATAAAAAATGTTGCTGCCAATAAATCCGCCGAACCGCCAGGCGAGATCCATCGCTTTATAAACTCATCGTCTAGACGAAACAGTGCTTCATCGGAGAAGTTTTGAATTGCTTTACCAGCTTCCTTCTGCGCATAGTCTAATGCTTCCAATCCTCCCCTGTGAGCTAAGCAAGTATCGTTCAAATTCGATACCAGTGCCAGCAAGGTCAGCAGTTTCGCCACTGTGGATGTACGCGTTTCACGCATCTTCTTATAAGTAGGATAGCTAAAGTTCTTAATATGCGGAAAGCCTGATTGAGCTTCCTCCCTTGCGCCGGGCATTCCATACTTTTTCTTCACGTTTCCCCCATTCGTTTGTTGAACGGGAATCAACCGATCCGTTAGTTTAGCAAGCTCCGCAGCATCATCTAGTACTTGCGGAAATGAAATGTCCCCTTTTCGACGGGCTATCGCAGTACACAGCAATCCGATTGACCAAATAGCCCCTTTATGTGTGTTGACTCCATTTGTAACCGCATACATCCTCTTTTCACCTATACGCCCAATTGCACCAAATTGCTCACGCAAAAGGACTGTCGGCGATTTATCATAATGAAGATCAGCCATCTTATAAAATGTATCGTGCAAACAGATTGCAGATTCTCGCATCATTGGAATATTCAAGTCTAGATGTGAGCCATTATTACGCATATCAACCAGACCTGGTTTAGGTGTTAACTCTACCTCTTCAAGCAGTGCTGCCACAGCTTCATCCGCTATTTCCTTACATATCTTTTGGCGCACTTCAATCCTCTCCTTACCAGCTTTTAAATTTCGCAGGAGGCTCATATAGACCGCCCGACCATTGGACCAGTTCATCGATATTCTTCGCCGCTAATAATGAACGGTTCGCTTCTCCCCTCTGAATATTTAAATCTTCAGGTAAGGCAACAAGCCCTCGGTCACGTAACTGTTGTGTTTGCTTTACATCATGCTCCATGCCAAGTGGCGTCACTCCTGCAATCGAAGCAATCATTTCCCTTCGTTCAGCCGGGCTATCCGTTTTGTATAAATAAGCAATCCCTTCTTCCGTCACAACGTGCGTAATATCTTCCGCATAAATCATAACGGGGGCAACAGCTAAATTGGCTTGTTTTTTTACATCAACGGCATCCAAACGTTCTACAAATACAGGTGTATTCGCATCCTGATATGTCTCAGCAACCTGTACAACTAGTTTTTTTCCTCTTGCAAGCTCGTCTGTTGAAGTCATCATGTTATACCAAGCCTCTGTAGAATGACGGCGGCCTCCCGGGTTATGCCCCATATTCGGTGCACCGCCATAGCCGGCAACACGCCCCTTTGTCACAGTTGAGGAATTTCCATACGCATCCATTTGCAAAGTTGATCCAATAAAGAGATCTGCAGCATACTGTCCCGCTAATTGTGCCAATGTCCGATTCGAGCGCATACTTCCGTCCTTACCCGTAAAGAAAACATCCCTTCTTGCTTCTACATACTTTTCCATTCCCAACTCTCCACCGAAGCAGTAAATACTTTCTGCCCAACCAGATTCTATGGCTGGGATAAGTGTTGGATGCGGGTTCAAAACCCAGTTTTTGCAGATCTTTCCCTTAAGGCCGAGCTTTTCTCCGTAAGAAGGCAGTAACAGCTCAATTGCTGCAGTATTGAAACCGATCCCATGATTTAATGATTGCACACTATGCTTTTCATAAATTCCGCGGATACACATCATCGCTTGTAAAATTTGAATATCGGTAATATGGCGCGGATCTCGCGTAAACAATGGCTCCAATTCATATGGATGATCTGCCTCAACAATGAAATCCACCCATGAATTTGGGATGTCGACCCGCGGTAATTCATCTACAATTTCATTTACCTGTGCGATTACAATTCCATCGCTAAAAGCTGCAGCCTCAACAATTGTAGGTGTTTCTTCCGTATTAGGACCAGTATATAAATTTCCATGTCTATCCGCTTTGTCTGCTGCAACTAACACGACATTGGGAGTTAAATCAACAAATAATCGTCCATAGAGTTCGATATATGTATGGAGATCCCCCAGTACTAAGCGGCCATCTTCAATCATTTGGGCAATCCTCATACTTTGCGGACCTGCATAGCTCAGATCGATTCGCTTAGCGATTCCTTCATCAAATAGATCTAAATGTTCGGGTCTCGATACACTCGACATAATCATATGAAGATCATGAACCTTCTCTGGGTCTACAAGAACCAAAGACTGGGATAAAAATGAGGCTTGCTTCTGATTATTCCCTTCAAGTACAACACGGTCCCCGGGTTTAATCAGCAACTCCAGCGCATCCACAATTTTCTCTGTAGGAATAATCGATCCATTGACTAAATGACTTACACTTTCAACTCTTCGTTGTTTTTGTTCAAGCTTTTGCTTCCAAGATCGTTGTTGAATAATAACCATATCTACACTCCTTTATTTTTTTCTACATACAGACAATCGTCTATACCATTTTTACTGACGGCATAACTATGAATTTCAGAAAATGCGCTCGAAGCCAACCTTTTCAAAACGTCTCCCGGTGGCATCTCAATAAATTGACGCACGCCATATTCATATAAAACTGTTGTGGCATCATGCCAACGAACAGGCAGTGCGATACTTTCCGCTAAATCTTGTGCAATATCCTTTGACCTCCGTAATACTCTGGCATTGCGGTTTGCAATAAAAGGAATCGAAGGACGTCCAAGTTCAAGAGAATCTAATTCTTCTTTTAAAACAGTCTGGACGGGGAGAAACAAAGGAGAGTGAGATGGCGTTGTAACTTTCAGCATTTTAGCTGAACTGGCTCCCTTCCCGTCTACTTCATCAATAACTTTTTGCATTGCTCGTTTATGACCTGATAAAGTTAGTTGCGTCGGAGAATTTCGATTGGATACATAAACCGGATATTCATCTGTATATAAACCGCTAACAATCTCTTCTAATCTATTTTCTGACAGACCAACAATTACCGCCATTCCATAGTTCTCGTCTTGAAGTTCCTCCATTAGTTCACCACGTTTTTTCACAAGCAATAAGGCTTCCTCAAAACTTAAGACATTTGCTATGACTGCGGCAGCAAAAGCCCCGACAGAGTGACCAGCAACGAATTGAGGGCTTACTCCAAGGCTCAAGAAATATCGCGCCGTTGCAACGCTTGCAGTTAACATTGTAAGTTGCACATTTCTTGTACTAATCAACGCTTCTTCTGTTTGTAACATTTCTATAGGTTCTTTAATTATTTCCGATGCAGTTTCCAATGTATCGCTTATGATGGAATGCTGAGGAAGTTCATTCAAAAAGTTAGGGTATTGTGAGCCTTGACCAGGGAATAACCATGCACTTTTCATTTCAATCACCTATAACAATTTGCTTTTTACGCTGTATATTACATCTTCAGTATGTTTGCGCAAAATTGTTTTCAATTGGCTAATATCATCTTTCACTAAGCAACTATAGATCTCCTTATGTTCCTTTACCGACTTCTCAATCACTTTATTGCTAGAGAAATGAATAATTTGTATCCGCAGCAGAGGCAGAGATATCTTACTGTACATATCAATCAAAACCTTACTTTTACTCAGTTTCAATATGAGATAGTGAAATTGGTAATTCAAATGTGTATATTCCGTATAGTTTTCTACCTTCATCATTTTATGAACGACTAATCTCATCTCTTCTAATAACTTTTTCTCTTCACTCGGTTTTATCAAACGCTCGACAGCCAGCATTTCTATAGAATTTCGAACATCGAGCAAGTCCTTCATCTCATCAATCGTGTACCCCTTGATAAAAGCGCCTTTCCTAGGGACACGTTCAATAATCCCTTCCATAGTGAGCAAGTAAATAGCTTCCCTTACCGGCGATCTGCTGATGTTAAACTGTTCTGCGTAATTATTTTCTACAACCTGATCTCCAGGCTTTAGCTCGCTGCTCAACACTTGCTCTAATAATTGATTTGCCACCTTTTTTGATAAAGCATTGTCTAAAGACTTTTCGAAATACTCCATCCCTTCACCTCAGATTATGAATTTTAGTCGACTGTATACTAAACATACTAAACACTTTACCAACCATTTTCAATACAAAACTATGAATATTCTAAAATATTTAATATTTAGCTTGATTATCTTTGTGACTTTGCTTATTCTTAAGTCTAGAATACAGTCGACTAAATAAAAAAGAAATGGAGTGTTTAAATGGCGATTTACGGTGTGGCAATACTGGCAGGCTGTTTTGTAGTTGGGATGTTCTTCGGTGAGATTATCGGAACGATTATGGGCGTAGATTCAAACGTTGGCGGAGTAGGAATTGCAATGCTTTTACTCATTGTCGTTGTAGATAAGCTACAGAAAAAAGGAATGTTAAGCATGCCAGCTCAATCGGGTCTCGCTTTTTGGAATGCTATGTACATCCCAATTGTCATCGCAATGGCAGCGAGCCAAAATGTACTTGGCGCTTTAACGGGAGGTCCCTTGGCTATTATCGCAGGGGTGGCAGCAGTAGTTATTAGTTGGACAGTTGTCCCTTTACTTAGCGGGAAGAAGGCAAGGGAATCAGCGGTAGAGTTCAATCAAAGCCATCCACTGAAGACACAGGAGGTGAAGTAACATGTTTTTGGAAGCGATTACAAATGTACTTGAAGGAAACGGGTTGATTACTGGCTTTGTCATTGTCGGTGTTACCATGTATGTTGCGTATCTTATTTCAGGAAAACTTACAAGGGGTATCGTACACGGATCTGCAATTGCTATTGTACTAGGTTTGGTTTTAGCTTACTTCGGAGGTGTTTATACTGAAGGAACTAAAGGACTGGCGGATGTCTCCTTGTTTGCGGGGATTGGTTTGCTAGGAGGAAGCATGCTTCGGGATTTTGCAATTGTTGCTACATCATTTGGAGCAAACTTCGACGAAATTAAAAAAGCAGGTGCACGAGGTGTTTCTTCTTTATTCATCGGAGTGGGGCTTTCATTTGTTGTAGGCGTATTGATCGCTTTACTATTTGGCTATAACGATGCAGTAAGCTTAACTACAATTGGAGCAGGTGCAGTTACTTATATTGTCGGACCCATAACAGGAGCTGCGTTAAATGCCAGTTCTGAAGTAATTGCTATCAGTATTGCCGCTGGTTTGATCAAGTCGGTTTTAGTTATGGTAGGAACGCCATTTGTCGCAAAATATATTGGACTTGATAATCCGTTATCTGCAATGGTATATGGAGGATTGATGGGAACAACTTCTGGTGTAACAGGTGGGTTAGCTGCGACGGATGTACGATTGGTGCCGTATGGAGCCGTCACAGCTACCTTCTATACAGGTTTGGGATGCTTATTATGCCCAACCCTACTTTATATTCTAACAGGTTTAGTATGGTAATAATATGTTATTTTTTATTTTAGTAAAATAATGATGAGAATTCAATCTACTAACTGACAAACAAAGTTTTATAATAATGAATATACCGCCCCTCACTACCAACAGGTATAGTGAAGGGCTTTATTCCTGCAAATTTATTATAATACCAAATTTCATAGTATACGAATATAGTTGTTTTCATTAATAATTGTAGATCATAAAATGAATTATTCGTATAGTAAATTGAAAGTTAAAGTTAAATCACAATCAACAACGACTAAATCTATTCTTTTAAAGGTGGTTAGGCAATTGGCGTCCCGTTTTCAACCACTTTGCTGGTTTTAACAGAACAACATCAACCTCTTCTGGAATACCACCAATAACCAAACTTCCGATTTAAAACCCGCAATTCGTCTCCCCAGGAAATCGACCACTGCCATTACTTGTTGTCCAATCAGTTGTTCTGGGACATATCTCTTTGTAATTTGCGCTGAAGAGTATTTCATGCCAAATTCACCAAAATTGATTCGCATCTTGATCGCTGGGACCCGTGCTTTGTCAAATGGTTCTGCTTCTACTACGGTCCCCACTCGTATATCCAATTTCAATTAGTCGTCTATTGTCGCCAAATTAATCAACCTCTCGCATCAGATCTGTTTCAAATATTTAAAAAACCACTTTAAAGTAAACTAATTTGCAAACATAGTGCTGCTGCTCATACAAAAAATAGGTTCTCATACAACGAGAACCCGGTACGCTATTCTTACTTCTTCACTTCTGCAACCGTCATCCCATCACCAAGCGGAATCAGCAGTGATTCCAATTGTGGATGATTTGCTACTGTTTCATTGAATGATTGCATGAATGAAGTATAGCGTTTTGGTTGCACTTCCGGATCTGCCACACTTCCTCTAGCCAGTACATTATCGAGTACAATTAACGCCCCTGGCTCTGCAAGCTGAATGCAAGCTTCTAGATAATTTGCATAGTTTTCTTTATCCGCATCAATAAAGAAAAAATCAAATTGCTGTTCTTCTTCGTCTAATTGCGCAAGGCTGTCCAAGGCAGGTCCCGTTCGGTACAACACTTGATCACCAAAGCCTGCATATGCTAAATTGTTTGCCGCTAACTTTGCATACCGCTCTTCTAATTCTAGGGATGTCAAAGTTCCTTCGTTCCCAAACCCTCTCGCAAGACAAATCCCACTGTAGCCACCAAGCGCGCCAATTTCCAAGATATTTTTTGCACCTGAAATTGTTACCAGCATGGTCAGTAGTTTTCCTGAAGAAGGTGACACCGATATAGCGGGCATGCCGTTTTCTTCAATCGAAGCAATCACTTCCTCTAACAATGCATCTTGTTTCGTAAATACTGTATCGATATAATCATTGATTTTCCTCATTTAACTCAATCCCTTTCTCAATCGTATCTTTGGATGGTTTGCTATCCGTCATCTCATCCTCATTGATTTCAAAGAGTTGAACAAACTCATTAATGACCATATCAATAGCTTTTAATTCTCCGACTAAAATAGGCTGAATGGAATGAAACTCAGGCTGCTCAAGTTGCTGTTTGATCGTTGCACGCTTCAGATGCATACGCTCTAAAAAAGCAATAGCCCTTCCGCGACGAAACGTTTTTGGGCCGCGTGCCCCCTCTTCCCCACTATAGCGTCTACCGTAATGACGACTTTCTCTCTTTGCGCGTTCTTCTCTCATTAACGACCCCTCCATCTTATACAACTCATTGTATACAAATGTATACAATGAGTCAATCTTCAATCCTTTACTCAAAATTAATAAACAATGCTGGCGCGATTTCCAATTTGTTATACTGATTTTGACCAACGATGCTTATACTGTTTTACGACTACTCTCGCTGACAAATCAAATCTTTTCTTAAACAGGTTTAACGGATTGCTTTTAGATTTAAGCAGTTTTAGAAAAGCAGAGCGCTTGTGGAACAATTCTACGAGATGCCAATGACGATCTATTCATCTGAAAGGTTCAGTGATTTCTCTGATAACTTGTTTCAGGATTTATTACTTTGAAAATAAAAGGATAGAGAGAGCAGATATCCATCCTGCCCCTCTATCCCTTCTCACTTATATTCAGTAATCGAAAACTGGTGAATTTACAAGCCTATTATTGGCCTCCTTTTACTCCGCTAGTGATTTCTTTTCATTCATGTATTTCTATAAAGTGCTATGCCAATCTATTTGTCTGGATAATTACACTTCCTAATATAGTCTAGAACCACCCTACATCATCGGCTAAGGTTGGATTCTTGAAAAGTTTTGAACACTATCTTCTCACCTGAAAGGATACGACCGTCCCTTGATTTGGTGTACTTTTGATTTGAAGCCCTGTGCCGAACTGTCTTGTTAGACGTTGGTTTGTATTAATTAAACCTATACTTGTCTGACTGCCTTTCTTTCTTTCTAATAAGCTGTGCAACTGGGCTCCATCCATTCCAATGCCGTCATCTTTAATTGAAATCTCAACATAGCCCTCATAGAGAGTGCAATAAATTGTGATTGTTCCCCCACTGATACGCTTCATAACTCCGTGTCTGACTGCATTTTCAACTAAGGGTTGGATTGACAGGAAGGGAATTTTAAGATCCTTACATCCATCCATCTCCCACACAACGTTCAATCGATCTCCGAAACGTACCTGTTCGATATTCAGATATGATCGTACGATATTCAATTCCTCTTGTATGGGTATCAATTCATCTATGTGTTGGAATTGGTATTTACTTCTTAAGAATTCGCTTAGTTCCATTAGCAAACCTTTCATCTTATTCAAGTCAATTTCACTCAGTGCGATAACGGAATTTAATGTATTGAATAAAAAGTGAGGTTGGATTTGAGATTGTAACCATGCAGCCTCTAATTGCAATTGTTCGCGTGCGACTTCTTTTATCTCCGCAAGCGCCCGGACTCTGGCTCGTAATTCCAACATTTCAACAGGTTTCGTTACATAGTCGTTGGCGCCTGCCAAAAACCCTGCTTGTATATCCTTCAAGTCGCTCCTTGCTGTAAGCAGTAAGATTGGAAGTTCTGTAAGCGAATACCTTTTACGAATCATCTTAGTCAACTCATAGCCGGACATCCGTGGCATCATAACATCCGTAATAACTAAGTTCCATTCCTTTTTGTTTAATTGATCAAGAGCTTCTTTGCCGCTTGTCGCAGTTGTGACATCGTATTGGTCAACTGACAAAATCGATTGAAGCACCTGTAGGTTGATGGGGTCATCGTCCACGATCAATACAGGCAATCGCCTTCCCCTACCCTCCAATAATGCCATTTGATCTGTAGTAGCTGAGATTTCAGCATCCGTCAAATCAAATGAGGTCTCCTTCAAATAATTAAGGGGCAATTCGTACGGTACGGCGTATTGAGCTTCCATTGATGAAGCGTTTTCGGTTTTGCCGTGTTGATCCAACGGGTCTAACTCCAGCGAAAACGTAAAAGTCGATCCTTTTCCTGGCGTTGAGGATACTTCTAACTGTCCACCATGAAGCTCAACTAACTGTTTGCTTATATTTAAACCTAGTCCGATCCCCCCTTCGGTCATTGTTGCATCGACCGCTTGCTCATAGGGAGAGAACAAGTGTCGTAGAAAATCCCCATCTATTCCCATACCGGTGTCAGATATCATAATAAGCGCCCTTTCACCCTTCACTTTCGATCGAATGTAGATTTCGCCCTCATCCGTGTATTTGATCGCATTATGAAGTAAGTTGTAGATGATTTGAATGACCCGGTTTTCGTCTGCGATGACTGCAGGAAAATCTTCTGAGATTTCATTAATAACGTGAATCGGCTTAATCTCAACGAGAAATTGCAGCATATCCATCACTCCATTTACGATGGGTTGAATCGCTACCGATTTTGTGTGAATGCGTGGATGGCCTTCTCTAAGGCTGGCTAAATCAAGTAAATCATTTAGTAATAATGACATTCGCCGACCGACTGTTAAAATTGTTTCAAGCTCATGGACACTTTTAGTCTTTAATAAATTTCTTTCTCTCTTTAATACAGATTGAGACATATTAATAATCCCATGAAGAGGATTTTTAAATTCATGGGATGTGTTCGTCAAAAACTGATCCTTATGCTCATTCACTTTTTGTAATTGAACTGCGAGCTTCGCCGTTTCTGCATGCATTGTAAAATAATCCTTAAACCAAATTGATGCAAAACAACCAATTGACAAAATCAAGTCGAATGGATAATGAACAACACTTACGCCGGTTTCTCTCCAAAAGATCATCCAAGCAAAATGGTGGGCAACTATTAGTAAGGAAAGTAACAATAAAACATTCCCTGTGAAATTTCTATATATCTTCTTGAAAATAGTTATAAGGGAGACAGCAACAGCAAATCCCGCCAACAGATAATAAACCGGAAACAACATTATAATTTGACTCGAAGATAAAAACAGCGTAACGATGGCTGTTCCCATAGCAATAACCGAGTACACTGGGTTCATCAGTCGCCAGTATGGAAGACTGCGATGATCCATGCACTGAACCAGCGCAAGACCAGCGATCGGAACGAGGATATTCGCTAGACGGAAATCCCACTCATATCCAACGTCAAATAATAAGTGAAATAATTTTTCATCATTGCTTATTAAGTTCATTAACGTTATGCAAAATAAGAGCAAAGAAAAATAGAGTAGTTTTTTCTCTCGATTTCCCAAGAAATATAGCACAAGGGCATAGATAGAATGTAGAAAGAATATGACTGAAGCCAACACTTGCAAGGATAAAGAAAAATTTCTTTCTTTAGATATTGCCGCTTCAGAACCAAATTTAACTGACCGGATAATACCGCTACGACGAGCATCTTTGAAATTCGCTGCTTGAATGACAATGTCGATCACACCGTCTTCATCTGCAGTAAAGGTTGATAAATACGGCAAATTTTTTGCTGTGTATTCGTCTTTTGTTTTTTCGACTTGTCCTGATCCAGCCAAAAGCCGTCCATTGACGAAGACTTGCGAAGAGCTGCGAACGCTAGGCACATATATACTATAATTAAGCATCTCACTTTTATTCACATAAAGACGCAAGCGGTAGGAGCCATATCCATATGGAGTCGATTTTCCATCTTGAAACTCTTCATTCCACCTACCTGGGACTTGAACTAGTTTCTTCGGTCCATCACTTGCATTCATCAGCCCTTCCGGATCCATCATCAATTGTGACGGATAAAACTCCCACTCTCCGTCAAGCAGCAAAACTTCGCCCTCTTGTGCATGCCAATCACGTAAATCCAATTGACCATTTTTTATTTGAGTATCTGTGAGGTTGCGAAATGTATCCATCCAAAGAATACGAGAACCTGATAAAAAAAGTAATAAACCGATCATCAACAAAACATGGCTTTTTTTCATTTATGTATTCACGGAAATCCTCCGCTCCCCCTCCTTTTTTGACGTTTGCTCATATTAGGACTACTCGGATAATACACCACAGTATCATATTATGTAAATAGAGGAATCCCTATACAAATCTAGACCACGACGTAGTAGGGGTGTGTTTCTCACACAAAAACTTATTTTAGAGGACATTAATATATTTTGAAACCTTCTATGATTATCTACGTCTGTAGGTTGCTCACCTATCAGCAAAGATTCATAAATAAATATAGAAAGGAAGAAACCAAATGAAGAAAAGATTTATCACCATATTCGGTGCATTGTTGCTTGCATGTAGCTTGCCATTATCCGGCAACGCAGCAAGCAAACAATTATTTGAAGACGTACCGCCAACAAAGCACTTTGCAGAAGCAGTCAATGATCTGGCGGAACGCAATATAATCGGAGGCTATCCGGATGGCACATTCAAGCCGGGCAATTCTATTACGAGAGGACAGGCGGCCGCAATCATTGCGAAGATGATCAAATTGGATACGAAAAATGTCAAAAATCCTGAATTTAAGGATGTTTCAACGGTGAATGGCTATTACAAGGCGATTGCCGCAATGGCGCAAGAAGGTATTATTGGTGGTTATCCGGACGGGCGTTACGGACCGAATGATCCGATCAAGCGAGGACAGATGGCTTCAATTTTGGTCAAGGCGTTTGACTTGCCACGTCAGTCCGGAGAGAATCCTTTCAAAGATATCGGTTGGAATGGCAATTCGTCGCATTACAAGAATATTCTAATCATCTACCACCTCGGCATTACGACGGGAACGGCTTCCAATACATTTAGTCCAAATCTCTCCATCACGAGAGGACAAGCAGCCAAAATGATGAAAGCGACGGAAGAGGCGAAACCGACGAATATGGTGACGCTCGGAGCGGATGATTTTGGCTGGAATCGTTTCTTTACGACAGAAACAGAAGTGAACCCAGGGCTATTCGATATAATTTACGTAGAAGGGAAGAAAGGTTACCGAGACGATAAAATTCAATTGATTCCGAAAAAAGAAGGTTCAGGCACATTCATCGTATCGGACAAGCATTTCTTTGAAGCAGAGAATTACAAAAAATATTATGTACATGTAAAAAAAGAGAATGGCGAGTTGAAATTGACGATGAAGGAGACGAACGATTTTCTGCCGACCGCAGTAAAGCTTGAAATTCCCGAAAAGCAAGATGTCCAAATTATTTCACTTTCGACGATGGACGGAAAGAAACTGACTGATGATGTAACGTTTAAATCGTGTGATTATGTAAATATCTGCTTTGATATCGACAAGCCCGGCCAGTATATTGCCACTGTGCATTTCGCTGACGGCAAAGAAACACGTTACGGAATTGAAGCGAAATTGAAGAAAACACATTTTTATTATGAAGTGAATTCGTTAAGAGAAGAACTTTCTGCAAGGTATGAGCAAGGGACGGCATATGATATAGGGAAGCACAATATTGTTACGAAAGGCTATGAGCAAATTGTAGAAATCAAAAGAGATACCAGCACTAACTTGTTCACTGCACATCTGATTGGTAAGAAGGAAGGTATGATTGTGGTTGAATATGAGAAGCCTATACGTACAGAGTTTTACCATCAATCAGGCTTTCAGGTAGATGTTAAGAGAATCGGTTCTATATGGAATGTTTCGATCTGGTCGGATGGGTACATTACGGATATGTAATGGAGTAAAGAGTCGGTAAGCAAGTCCAACAGATATTAAATTAAAGAGAATCCTCATCAAAGGAATGGACGGTTAATTTTTTTGGTACAAATGATAGCTACCGGCCAAATACAATATTCACAGCTTTATTCCCACAAACATTATATGGTTTATATTTATTTGTAATGGACCTCTGAACTACTTTACGTGATCATTCGATTCAATTTTTTGTAACAATACAACCCCCTACTTTTTCGTAGCACGTAATAAAATCGACTGCCTAAAAGGAAGTCGATTTTATTATGACGGTTCTACCTACATATACGTTTCACTGAGGGTTTCATTTGTCTAATAAGCATCTTCCGAAATTTTTATATAAAGATTTCTAGTTATTTATCGGCCCTTTAGTAACCTCAGTCAATTTCGAATTGACAGCAAATATTTTTGCGTTGATGTCCGTAACTCCAAAGCCAGTTAATCGTTTGGAATGCATATCTAAATACTTTTCAGCAGTTTCTCTTGTTTCAGACATGTAAATTCCACCGGCTTCTTTCATCTCCGGATTCTCCGTCCAGATTTTCCACATGACCCCGTCTTCTTCATTGATGCTTTTGGCTAAATCGGTAAGGGCCTCCGCCATTTCATCCCCGAATGGGCCATTCATTTTAAAATTCACTTGTAAAACGTATGCCATAATTACTCTCCTTTGTTTATTTAGTAGTTGTAAAATAGGATTCGCCTAGAATTTCCTTTGCTTGATATTGATCAGGCGAAAGTTCTTTTTCAATAAAAGAGTGAACGTCTGGTCGTTCAACATCGTACATCGCTTCAATTTCTTTAGAAAGCAGAAGTTTTTCCTTCCCAAGCAAACTAGAAAGAGGTGACTGTTTTTTAGGTTCCAGTTCTTCCGTATTTAGTACTTGTTTCAATCCGTTAACATAGGATTCAAACGGACGACCACCTACAATTTTTACACCTTTATTTTCCTCATTGACCATGATAATTGTAGGAAAACCTCTGGCACCCAGGCTTCTAGTCAGACCAAAATCTTCGTTTAATAACTTTTGTCCGATTGGTTGTTCAGCTTCATTAACAATAGCTTCCCCATCTAGACCAAGTTTATTTACAATTTCAATCAACACGGAAATATCTGAAATATTTTGGTTGAATAAGAAAAGGGCTTCTCTCGTACGTCGCAAATATTCATATGCTAACTTATCATCATGGTATTTTTGGATCATCTTGAATACACGAGAAGGCGGGTAAGAGGACTGGACTGGATTATCAATCATTAAAGTACCGTCAATTGGCATCCTTGAGTGTTCTCCAACTTCTCTCCAGTGCCCTGCAACATCGGCAGGCTTATATATACCGTTTGCAGGATCGATCGGCCCGTCATGCCATCTCTCCAGCAAACCGCCCATAACCGTGTGAAAGTTAAAATAATCCCCGTATTGCTCTACAAAACGACGAAGCTCAGGTTCAATGGCCCAACAATGAGAACAAATGGGGTCCGTGACGTAATAGAAATTAACCGATTTTTTTACTTGATTGAAATCAGTCACTTCTATTTCTTCTTCCCCAGTCACTCCACATACACCTGTTTCTAAATCACAAATCATATTATTTTTCAATTCGTTTTCCTCCCTTTTGAATAATTGAGAAAAGGCAACAAAATCTTTGACCTTGCGTGAACCATTCATTGTATTTACTTTCTAATCTTTTTCTATGCAGCCAACCAAGTTAGAACTTCATTTAACATTATTTAAACCGTTTCTTCATGAAATAGTGCTAGATTAAAGGGGATCATTTCCTCAAAAGCCAGTGAAAAGATTTAGTTCCGGTTGAGTGCTTACTGTTGCAACTTTTGATACAGTTAGAATTAACCGCAAGTTGCTAGCTGCTATCACCCCAAGAGTATAACCATGAATTACAATTTTGACGTTCCTATTGTTCCGTTCAACATATAACTAATTGATAGTATCCGTAATCGCTCTGTTATATTTATTCTGCATCTACCGTGCTCCAAAGTGACAATGCCAATTGCATTCATCCCCCCTAATATGGTTTATTTGAATATCTTATATTTCTTTATTCTTCAAGGGCACGATATAATATTTTTCTTACATTTAAATTCTAAGCCCTAATGATCTAAATCAACACCAATAATTCATTGGATTTGTCGTTTATACAACACATTTAATAAATTGTCTAAAAAGTAGGAGGGATAACAATGACCGGATCGAAGACGGATCCACGAGTTCTACGCACACGCAAATTAATCATGGATTCCTTCATTGAACTTTCAAGTGAGAAGGAATTTAAGGATATTACCGTTAAGGATATTACAGCCGAGGCTATGATTAACCGTGCCACGTTCTATTATCATTTTGAAGATATATATGACTTATTGGATAAGGCATTATCGGAAGTATTGTTAATTAACCTCGATTGTAATCACTACCAAAACATTGAACTAAATGAAGAAATGCTAGTTAATATTTTCAAGGCGGTCACAAATTTTCAAATGTCATTATCCAATCGGTGCCATCGCGGATACGAAGATACCATTGCCCGTATTATTAGAGAACAACTTGAAATCATTTTTTATAAAGTATTGTTAAAACAAGGTCTAACCGGAGATATGCAGGCCCTAAAGATTACTGCTGTCATGTTAAGCTGGGGGCTTTATGGGGCTTCTGTAGAATGGAGAAGAAATAGTGTGGGGGTAAAGCCGGAAGAGTTTATTAAACCCGCCATTCCTTATATAATTTCTAGAATTGATGTTGGATCTACTAACGAAACAAAAGAATGAACACAATTTGAAATTAATCGCAAAGGCAATAATAGCTGTTATTGCAATGATTATCGTTTACACTAATATCGCCTGAACCCTATGTATTCAATTTGCAAAATAAAATATGCGCGATATCAAGTCATCAAGCAGTTGATACTTTCAGCCTTCATTAACCCTTGTGACGTTGACCGCATAATTTAAAGAAGAGATGGAATATTACAAAAAAAGTTGCCGATTTATATTCGTTTGGATATGATTGTCTAAAGAGAAGGGGGAACATTCAATGACTACGGATAATGAAAATTTATTTGATAAGGAAAAAAGTATTGATCCGAAAAGGAAAGTAGAAAGAAAAGACGGGGAACCCACTTCAGCTTTCAAAGGAGCTTCTTTAGCAGCACTACTAATAGGAGTATCAGCTTACCTCTTAGGTTTGTATAATGCTGTTATGGAACTGAACGAAAAAGGATATTATTTTGCAATTTTAATATTTGGACTCTATTCATCTGTATCTTTACAGAAAGCAGTAAGAGATAAAGAAGAAGGTATACCAGTTACGAATATTTATTATGGTATTAGCTGGTTTGCACTTATTATAGCTATTTTATTAATGGCCATCGGTTTATACAATGCAGGAAGTATTGTTTTAAGCGAAAAAGGGTTTTATGGTATGGCTTTTGTTCTTAGTATATTTGCTGCGATAACAGTTCAGAAGAACGTTAGAGATTCACAGAAAGCAAGAGAAATAGACTGAGTCACTTACCGTTAATTTGATGATTTCGACTGATTAAACAATACTATTTCACCCTCATTCTAAATCTAGAATGGGGGTATGCTTGTTAAAAAGGCACTAATCACCCATATAATTTAGACACTATTCCACTAACCATTAATACCCGATTCACTTTCATTTCCCCTCCCCCACCCAATATACTTTCTCGAAAAATCGCAATGGAAAAACAGTGGTATTTCATTCATGGTTCCTACATAATAAGAACTAATGTATCTTTTTATTGAAAGATGTGCCGTTATGACACCTGTCATCTTATTATGTGAATGACAAGGATCAAAGCTACAGTATAACTTCCAAGACATTATGAAAAGCCTTGTTTAGTAAGGATCGAAGGCTATATTTACGTTAGACTTTTCAAACGGAATAGAAGAGAATAAAAAGATGCTTGCTAATAATGAGTCACGAATTATTTCCTTAGGCGGGCAATGGATATGTATAAGAAGAACACCCGAACGTTTGATTATGAATTTATTCGGGTCTTTAAAAAGGTGGCGTTCAGTCTGACTTTACAACAATTAAAGTATGCAGTGGAGGTAGCAAGTAAGGGATCTATGAATGAGGCAGCAAAAAGTTTATTCATCTCCCAACCGAGTTTATCGAATGCAATTAAGGAATTAGAGAAAGAAATAAAAATCACCATATTCATTAGAACGAATAGAGGGGTTACGATTTCTAATGAAGGAGCCAAGTTTCTTGGTTATGCTAGGCAGGTATTACAGCAGTATAGCATGCTTGAAGAAAAATATATGGGCGAGAAACCAGCCAAGCAACATTTTTGTATTTCAACACAGCATTATACTTTTTCAGCGAATGCTTTTGTGGAACTTGTAAAGGAGTTTGGGGCTTCTGAATATGAGTTTACACTTCGTGAAACGAAGACATATGAAATAATTGAAGATGTAAAGAATTTACGAAGTGAGTTAGGGATTATCTATTTAAGTAATTACAATGAATCCGTAATATTAAAATTGTTAAGAGAAAGAAATATAACTTTTTCTGAACTATTTACTACAAAACCCCATGTATTTATTAGTGAAAATCATCCATTATCCGACAAAGAATCTATTGATTTGGATGAATTAGATGATTATCCATGCCTTTCTTTTGAACAAGGAGAACATAATTCATTTTACTTTTCGGAAGAAATTTTAAGTACACGAAGTGTAAAGAAAAGCATCAAAGTAAGCGACAGAGCAGCTATCGTTAATTTCATGATCGGTCTTAATGGTTATACCATTTCTTCTGGAGTTTTCCCTAAATTTCTTCATGGTAATGAAATTATTGCAGTTCCTCTTAATGTAGATGAGGTCATACGGGTTGGAACAATAAAGCATAGAGATGTCACACTAACGAAGCTTGGTGAAATATATTTGGATGCATTACAAAAGATTGCGCAGGATTTATAACTGAAAGTGAAGTTAACTCTCAGCTTGGTATAGTTATTATCTATATCAAGCTATATATTTTTGGTATTATATTATATCGAAACTTTTCATTATACTATATTCAATTAAAGAAATAAGTTGAATAATGGAAAGTAGAGTGAATTAAGATATGGGAGTTCAAGCATTATCTTCATTTGTTATTTACGTTCTAATAAATGCCTTCACGCCAGGACCTGGTAATATCCTAGCATTAAATACGATGACTAACTATGGATGGAAAAGGGGAAAACCTTTATTCATCGGCATCTTTATCGGTTATCTTTTTGTACAAACAATATGCGCAGTATTTATCTTTGGATTAGAGAACTTAATAAACCCGATAATGTTTGTCCTTAAATATGCAGGTGCTATTTATATTTTATGGCTAGCATACCAAATTTCCATTAGTAAGCCTGACAATAAAACTGCTGGGAAAAAACCTTCATTTTTGACTGGTTTTGTTTTGCAAATTTTTAATGTGAAAATATTCTTATTTGGTATAACTTCTCTAACAGGATATGTTGTTCCATATTACTCGTCATTTGGGTGGCTTTTATTTTTTGTTTTAATCATTGCTACAATAGGTACAATTGCTACCTTGACTTGGATACTTTTTGGAGCATTATTCCAAAAGACATATTTCAAATACTTCCGAGTAATAAATATTATATTGGCGTTATTACTATTGCAATGTGCAGTTGGACTTTTATTGCAGTGAAGTACAGGAAAACATCTAGCTAGCATACCTCCGCCAATCTTTACATATTTATTATACAGCTCCTATCAACCAAACACTCCGAGCTATTAAATGTATTTCAAATTATAGTACAAAGTGTGTTCAGTCTATATCGACAAAGAGATGTGTTCACCGAAGTTTTATTTAAATAAAATGGCAGTGTCCCATCGCAGAGCATTGTATGTAAAACTTTGGATGAGAAGGAGGAATGTCTTGCAAACATACAATTACGTATTCCCGCAAATACCTTCCCAGCAAATGATTTCAATTATTAAAGAGGGACTAAAGAAAACACAAAACCCTAAGAAAATCATTTTGATCGGTGCAGGGATGGCTGGTTTGGTTGCAGCTTCTTTACTTAAAGAAGCTGGACATCGTGTCACAATCCTTGAAGCTTCTGATCGGGTTGGCGGACGTATCTACACAATACAATCAGATTTTACAGATGAATTGTATTTTGAAGCAGGTGCCATGAGAATTCCCAACACCCACCTCCTGACATTAGAATATATAAAAAAGTTTAATCTCCCGCTTAATCCATTTATCAACAGCACTCCTGATGATATCCTATTTGTAAAAAACATTAAAAGCCGATTAAAGGTTTACGAACAATATCCTGCAATTTTCGGCTTTCCAGTTGCGCCACATGAAAGAGGGAAAACGGCTGTCGAATTAATCCAATTCGCAATAAAACCGGTCATTGATTTAATAAATCAAAACCCACAGTTGTATTGGCCGTGGATCATCCAGGAATTCGATAAATATTCAATGGATGCGTACTTAAGGCATAATCCATTTGGAACTAGATTGACTTCAGGCGCAATCGAAATGATAAAAGTAACTCTTTCATTAGAAGGATTCCCAGAACTCTCTTTTCTTGAACTACTGCGTGAATTCATGGTTCTGTTTACCCCGAATATTAAATTTTTCGAGATTACCGGTGGAAATGATCAACTTCCAAAAGCATTCGTTCCACAATTAAAAGACGACATCATGTTCGGATTAAAAGTAACCAAAATCACTCAATCCAACAATCAAGTTACAATTGATGCTACTCATACAAAAATCTCAAGGCCATTTCAAATAACCGGTGACCTGGCCATCGTGACCATTCCTTTTTCGGTTCTACAATTTGTTGAGATTGAACCAAGGAACTCTTTTTCAGAAAACAAATGGAAAGCCATACGCGAACTGCATTACGTAGGCTCAACAAAAAGCGGGATTCAATTCAAAAATAGGTTTTGGGAAAAAGAAGGGATATTTGGAGGTCAAACGGTTACGGATCTCCCCATTGCTTACACGCAATATCCGAGCACAAGACTTGGCACTTCTGGATCTGGCATCATATTAGCCAGCTATACCTGGGGGGATGATGCTCTCGTTTGGGATAGTTTGAACTCCCAAGATCGTTTGGAATATACACTGAAAAATTTAGCTGCAATTCATGGTGAACGGGTCTATCATGAGTTTGTAACAGGTGCAAGTTTTAGTTGGACACGAAATCCGTATTCTGGCGGTGCCTTTACGATGTTTAAACCCGAACAAATAAAAGAGTTATCTCCCTATATCTCATCTCCGGAAGGAAGGGTCCACTTTGCCGGTGAACATGCCTCTACTCAACATGGTTGGATACAAGGGGCAATTGAATCGGGAATACGGGTAGCTAAGGAAGTCAATGAATTGACGACATTGTAGAAAGCCCAGATAAATCAGTATCCTCGTGACTGAGTGTTGATACACTCGGTCTCTTAATCTATTATTATTTCACTGCAGATATGGAAAATGTAAAGCCAACACTCTGAATTATTATCTGACTTGTGTCTACTTTCTCTTCCGTATTAATCCAAATTAGAAAACCTCACCAATCTATGCGATAATAAAAGAACAAATGTTTCCATTATATTTTTAAAGAGATGCCGTTATGGAGCCTGTCATCTTATTATGTCAGATTTTTAATTCTGTACTTTAAATTTTCTTGGTTTTATTGAATTCTGCATCGTTTTAGAGTGTATTCTCTTTCACAAATTCTGCAATATGAGAAACTAAGTACTTTGCATCTTGGCTAACCCCACAGATCAACGCTGATCCGCGTTGATGTTGCCAAGGTAATCCTATGAAATATAGACCTCTTATCGGACTTATACCTCTTTTATGGACAGGTTTTCTATTTTCTGAGATAGCACCATCTATTTGAATCCAATCATAAAATGGAATAAACCCGGTTGACCATATGATATTTTCGAAGTTTTGGACACTATGATCTTCAAACGAGACTTCATTGCCTTCCACTTTGACTACCCTAGGCTTGACGCAGGCTCGTCCTTCTTTCATCAAAGCCTTTAATTCACTTCCAAAGATAGGGTCATGTTGTTTGCTGAACCACTTTCCTCTTTTGGTATTGATACCAGCATGCAATAACCCTATTAGATCCAGCCAATAAAATATACTTTTCCCTAAAAAGTGAAGAGGTAAAAATTTAAATGGACGGCTTACAGCCAAAGTTACAGGATTCTCATGGGCTAACTCAACCGCAATTTGTGCTCCCGAATTACCACCACCAACAACCAGTACTGAGCCTTTCAATAGTTGCTTAGGCGAACGATAAAGAGAAGAATGAATTTGGAATGGTCCTCCCGTCTTATTAACTGCAACTTGCGGAACAAAAGGTTTCTGGAATGCACCTGAGGCAATTACAACTTGTTTAGCTTCTAAAATTCCTCGACTCGTTTCTATATAAAACACTCCACGCTCTTTTTTTATAGTTGTAACTTTCGTATTAAGATGCACTGGCAAATCGTAACGACTGACGTATTGCTCTAGGTAATCTGCAATTTCGTCTTTTGTTGGAAATCCTTCCGGTGGGCCGTCCATTTGCATTTCTGGTAAGGAGCTATATTTTCTTGTAGTAAATAAAACTAATGAATCGTACCTTTGTCTCCATGTGTCTCCAATTCTTTCTTTAGAATCTATCAATAAGAAGGAAAGCCCTTCTTGCTTCAAATAATAACCCATAGCAATCCCCGCTTGTCCTGCCCCAACTATAATTACATCATAACGCTCCATTTATTCCACCCCTAATTTTATTTTCCAAGCCCCTTTCATTCAAACGATCATTTGAACTAAGTTTATTATATATTATTTTAGCAATCAATTAGTTATGATTATTTCTTTAAATATTAATTTCAGCTTCTAGCCAAATATTAGATGACCTGACTCATTTATGCGATAATACAACTATAAGAACTAACGTTTCATCTCATACGTGAAAGAGGTGTTTCTATGAAACCAGTCATTTTAGCCGAAAAACCATCCCAGGCAAAAGCCTATGCAGAAGCCTTTAATGTAAAAAATCGACAAAAAACACATATCGAACTAGCGCAAAGTCAGCTTTTTCCGCAAGGCGCAATCATCACATGGGGCATCGGGCACCTCGTCGAATTAAAAGAACCAAAAGCGTACGACAATCGCTGGAATCGCTGGACGCTTGGGAGTTTGCCGATACTACCGGAACGTTATGAATTTCAAATTGCGAAGGGAAAGTATGAACAATTTCAAGCGGTGAAGAGATTGATGCGCGCGACCGACGTCGTCATTAATGCTTGTGATGTGGACCGTGAAGGATCCAACATCTTTTATTCCATTTACAACATGACTGGCGCACGCAATCAAACGATTAAGCGACTTTGGATCAATTCCTTGGAAGTAGATGAAGTACGAAAAGGTTTTGCGAACTTGCGGGACAATCGGCAAGATTTGCTGCTCTATGAAGAGGCTAAAGCACGACAGATCAGTGACTGGCTTGTCGGTATGAACGGTTCTCGGTTGTACACACTTTTATTAAAGGCAAAAGGTATTCAAGAAGTCTTTCCGATCGGCCGCGTTCAGTCCCCGACGGTATACTTAATCTATCAGCGACAACAGGAAATCGAAACGTTTGTATCAGAACCCTTCTTTGAAGTGGAAGCACTTTTCACGTCTGAACATGGCAAGTATAAAGGCAAGGCAAAGGTAAAAGAACCAATGCGCGAAATTGTGCAAGAACTGTTAGCGAAACATCAAATTCAGCTAGATACTCCTGGTGTTGTCACGTCTGTTATAAATACAGACAAACGGATGCCGCCGCCACAGCTTCATTCATTGTCTACTTTGCAGGCGACGGCTAATCGACGTTGGAAGACAAGCCCTGCCAATGTACTGAAAACGATGCAGACACTGTATGAAAAGAAACTTGTCTCCTATCCGCGTACCGATACACGGCATATTACACCGAATGAATTTGCCTATTTGCGCGACCAAGTCAATGCATATCAACAGCTCATTCACCATCCATTCACGGCGTCTCTGACACCTAAAAAACGCTATGTGGACAGCTCAAAGGTTCAGGAACATTACGCCATCATCCCGACAAAAAAGATTCCTACTGAAGCGGCTCTTGCTAAATTATCGGGAATTGAGCGTAATCTCTATGAAGAAGTGGTTCGCACGACGCTCGCTATGTTTCATATGGATTATTTGTATACCGAAACGAAAGTAACGACGAATGTTAACGGATTGCCATTTTTCACAGTCGGGAAAACAGAACGTGACCTTGGCTGGAAGGCACTTTTCGGCACCTCAAAGGAAGAGAAAAAGGAAGAGAAAGCTTTACCGCCGCTTCAACTTAACGAACCGGTTACCAGTGAGATTGCTATTAAGGAAGGCAAAACACAGCCACCAAAACCTTACACAGAGGGCCAGTTAATTGCCATGATGAAAACATGCGGAAAATTAATTGAGGATAAAGAGGAAACGGAAATTTTGAAGGAAGTAGAAGGACTCGGTACGGAAGCGACCCGAAGTAACATCATCGAAACGATCAAGAAACATGGCTATATCAGCGTTTCGAAGAACGTAGTATCGATAACCGATAAAGGACGCGTACTCTGCCAAGCAATTGAAGGAAACTTACTTGCCAGTCCTTCCATGACAGCGAAATGGGAAAGTTATTTGCGTAAAATTGGGACGGGTGAAGGATCGGCACAACATTTCTTAGATACAATCGCCAAGTTCATTCAAAAGCTGTTGAATGAAGTCCCGGAACAACTGGAAGACCAAACGGTCACGGTGACACTGCCGGCTTGCACTAAAAAATCGAGATCTTCTTACACGCCGCAAGAGATCGCCCCTTGTCCAACATGCAAACAAGGAACGATCGTAGCTCGCAAAAGCTTCTATGGCTGCAGTAATTATAAAAATGGTTGTAAGCAAACATTCCCCGGTTTATTTCTCAAGAAAAAACTGACCCCAAGTCAAGTGAAACTGCTATGTACGAAAGGGAAAACCAATGTGATCAAAGGTTTTACCGCTCAAAATGGTAGCACATTTAATGCAGCGCTCGCATTAATAGATGGGAAGTTGAGTTTGGATTTTAACATAAGGCAGGAAAAATAACAGATTCATCCCCCACTTATATAAGTGGGGGATATCAATTGAATTCAGATAGAATGAAATGACTTACACATAGTATATTTCTTGGATGTAATTCTTTTACTCCAGCGGTTTTTGACCAACAAATTGAATAACATGGGATAGTCCATTGTGAAGCTCTCCTTCGTGGCGCGAAACCTCTCCCATGAAAAAGTGAACAATGTGCCATTCCTCGAAGAGTTCCAAAAATTCTTCGGGTTTATATAAAAAATTGATATCTTGTGGTCCGCCACTTTTATAAGGGAGCTGATATTTTGAATAAACCTCCGTCAGAAAATAACCGCCTGGCTTTATGGCTTCTTTTACACTTTGAAGAGTTTTTTGCCTAAGCTCTGTCGGAAAATGACCAAAAACGCACACGATTTCATCCCATTTGTCTTTCTCCCAGCTTGCTTCGTTTAAATCAACCAGCTCTGTCGAGATCTTGACATCCCGTTCTTCTGCAAGTTTCCTGGTTTTTATAAGACCCGATTCGGCATAATCCCATGTAGTGACGTTCATTCCCTGCTCTGCTAAGTAAACAGCATTGCGCCCTTCTCCTTCTGCTATGGTCAGTGCATCACCTGAAACTTCTATTTTCTTTTGAAATTCCTTCAAAAAAACATTTGGTTCCTTGCCGTAAACGTAATTCTCGGATTGAAAACGTGTATTCCAATGGTTCATTATTCGCTCTCTCCTTCCATATTTTCACTCAAGTACTCATTTGAAAAGTAGTAATCCCAACGTACCATAGAAAAAGGGTCTTTTCATGTATAATGCAAGCAGACATTCATTAGAATATCCTTGAAAAAACACTTGAGTTGGAACAAACGGTTCTGCTATATACGTATAATGATCCGTAAAACTTGCACTCACCGGGTAGTCGATTATAATTATAATGCTTTAGTAATAATGAAAGAGGTTGTGTAATGGAAAACAAACAATATGAGTACTTAGCGGATAATCCAAATGTGAAAGTATTGCCGCTCATGTTATCGCTAATTATTGGCGCTTTTTTTGCTATTTTGAACGAAACGTTATTGAATATTGCGCTCATTACACTAATGGATGAGTTTTCGATTAAGTTGGCAACAGTGCAATGGATGGCGACAGGCTTCCTGCTCGTCATGGCGATTGTCATCCCGATTTCTGCCCTGCTCTTGCAGTGGTTCACAACGCGTCAATTGTTTCTGGGAACAATGACAGTATTTACAATCGGCACGATCATCTGTGCAAGTGCCCCTAACTTCCCTGTACTATTAACAGGACGATTGATTCAAGCGGTCGGTACAGGACTATTAATGCCCATCATTTTCAATGTATTTTTATTGATTTACCCACCAGAACGCCGGGGAAAAATAATGGGGCTCATCGGACTTGTCATTATGTTTGCGCCTGCAATTGGACCTACATTATCAGGCGTGATTGTTGAATATTTAGGCTGGCGTTATTTGTTCATCATTGTCATTCCATTTGCATTATTTTCAATTGCCTTTGCGTATAGATATTTAATCAATGTCTCTGAAGTAACCAAGCCAAAAATTGATTTTACTTCGTTAATCCTTTCAACTATCGGATTTGGTTCAATAGTATATGGATTTAGTTCCGTTGGAGAGAGTGCGAATGGATTTCAAACTCCAAGTGTTTGGCTATTCATCGGGATTGGAGTCATCGGAATCTTCCTTTTTGCGTGGAGGCAATTAAAGCTAAAAGAGCCGATAATGGACTTGCGAGTATTTCGTTACCCAATGTTTACACATGCCGTGTTCATGTTTTTAATTATCATCATGGCTATGTTCGCGTCAGAAATTATTTTGCCAATTTATATGCAGGGTCCTCTTGCGCTTACAGCTGCGACGGCTGGATTGGTGCTTTTGCCAGGTAGTATTTTAAATGGGATTATGTCTCCATTCATGGGCTCTCTATTCGATAAATTTGGTCCTCGTGTGCTGATGATTCCAGCGACACTGGTATTGAGCGGTACGATGTTCATGATGAGCCAATTGACAGTAGATACCCCAGTATGGATAGTCGTCGTTGGCTATATCTTGATCATGCTATCGGTTTCCGCCATTATGATGCCTGCCGAAACGAATGGACTGAATCAATTGCCGAAGCGGCTTTATCCACACGGTACAGCTGTCATGTCGACACTACAGCCGGTTGCAGGAGCGATTGGCGTATCCGTCTTCATTAGTATAATGAATGCTCGCCAATTACATGTGTTGCAGCAGTCTGAAACACCGAAAGATCCTGCAACAATGAATCTTGCACTCGTAGCGGGCGTGGAATTGGTCTACTTTATTGCGTTTGCGATGTCGATCGTAGCACTGATTTTATCGTTTATTGTGTATCGCGCGACGCCAAGAGAGGATCAAGAGATTTCAAAACCATGACTACTTTGGTTATTTAGAGATTTGAAAGGATTTAAATAACCCAAAAGGAGTTTGAATATGTACAAGATACTTCTTATAATAACTGATTGATTTTCAATGATAGATACCGTTTATACTATCTCCTCCCTCTTTTCGCCTGTTCACTAGGTGAAGAGAGTTTTTTTATTGTCGCTTTTTTAGGACTACCTGTATTAATTACCTTTATATGAAACCTTAAGGACTATTTCTAAAAATGCTTCTTTTTACCAATATATAACCTGCTACAATAATATGGTAGATGACTCGTAAATGAAGGGGGCCCAATAATATGAATATGAAACGAAGTGTGATCGGCAGCATCTTGGCGGCAGTTCTCATCCTCGGTGCTTGTGGAAAAGCGCAAGAAAAGGAAGATGAAGTATCCGCTACTGAACTACCTGAAAATGAAACTGAAGTAAAAGGCAATCAAAATAATGATAGCGAAACAGCTGAAACAGAAAAAAACAAAGAATCTGATGAACGCGGTGACAGCGAATCCGCAGAAAACATAAATCCGTATCTGGAAGAAGAGACGGGCGGCGACGTAGAAATCGTTTACACGAATACCGATCCCAATCTGAAACACGCATATTCGGAAAAAGTGTCACTCGCCATTGAAGAGTACCAAATTGCCCATGTCACGAACATGAATGAATCGGCCAAGCATAATTTTGATGATGAAGACGAAGGATATGTTATTACATATAAACTAGGATTCGAAAACAATTTGGATGAAGATGTATTTTACAATGCAAGTACGATGATGCTTTCCGATGATGGTACTGAAAACTTATATATGCGAAGCAGCCTTGTGGATCGGGATGATTGGCTAAAAGGTAATGAAGATAATACCGTTCGTCAATACGCTCCTGGAAAATATACTGGAATGCAAGCGTACACCATGACAAAGGATCAGTATGAGCGCTTGGTAGCCCCAACGTTCACTGTTGATATTCCCTTGCTGGAAGATGATTTTGACAAGCGAATCGGCAAGGAAGCCATTTTTAAAATTCCATTCAACGAAGATGGAGCAGAAAAAGCATCGAAAAGTTCTGATCTTTACGCCGATAAAATGGTAACGGACACCATTGCAGATAAAGACTTGTTCTTCGCAAAGGAAGATATGAATGAAACACAGAAAATTGATAAAGTTACCATTACACTTGACGGCATACAATTTGCCAATATTAAGCCGACAACAGCTCATGCTGAGCGATTCCGCAATTTCGGCGATGGCCCGCTCGTTGCATTAACGGCAAAGTTCCAAGTGAAGAACGATAGCGGAGAAGCCATCACGAAATCATTGATTCAAAAACGGTTAATTTTAGACCAAAACCGAGGTACCATGTTATCAGAAGGTATGCTAGAACCTACTCTCTATGGTGACTTGCAGCCTGGTGAAAAGGAAGAAATTTTGGCCGTCTTCCTTTTCCGTAAAGACGAGTTCGATTTATTGAAGGAACTGAAGATTCAATTCGGTCCGTTATCTGACAGCAATGCCAAAAGGTTATTTAAAGAAAAGTCGGTCACATTCGACTTGCCTATGAAGTAATAAAAAAGCGATGTCCGATAGGTTTTGACCTATTGGATGTCGCTTTTTATTTCTTCTAATCGTCTTAAACTAGTTTAATGGTCGACCAGTTTTCTTCCATACTACGAGCTTCGATATACTGGGTTCACGGCTCTTTTAAATTCCTCTTGTAAACTTCATTCACGAACAGAACATCTTTCCATCTGTACATTGATAATTTTTTTGATGAGCACTGTAGATGACAGATACATTTCCTCTACATACACTAGTAGAAGATCGTCACTTTGCTGTTTCATCACAGTTTCATAAGTACCACTACCGCATAGCATGCAATTTATTTTGAACTGCTACAAATCCCTTTTCTCAAAAGATTACTCATTATTAAATATTACTGGCGCTATTTATTAGTAAATGAAATTTTCAAGCTTTCTTTTTCAACTCTGTAAATTTTACAAGAAATAGAATACAATGGATACATTGGTTATGTCCTAAAAGGGGGAGTAAGGATGATTCGGGCAATCCTAGTCGATGACGAACCATTAGCATTGCAGTTGTTTTCGCACAAGCTTCGTACTTTCGAAGATCTTGAGGTCATTAAAACATTCGCTAACCCGCTTCTTTTACTGGAAGGTCTGCAACAGCTCTCATTTAACGTTGCATTTTTAGACATTGAAATGCCAGGAATCAATGGAATTGATTTAGCTGAGCATATTTTATCTGTTCATCCATCTGTTTGCATCGTTTTCGTTTCTGCTTATAGAGATTATGCGATAGAGGCGTTTGAGTTGAATTCGATTGACTATATTTTAAAGCCTTTAACGGACGAAAGATTGCAAAAAACCATTTTGCGTTTACGACAGCATCTTCTGGCTACACCCGCTCAGCAGCCAGGTCTGGTTCCGTATGAAGAGTTGAAAATCCAATGTTTCGCTGAGTTTACAGTGTATTCTAATGGCCAGCCGGTGAAGTGGAAAACGGCTAAAGTAAAAGAGTTATTTGCTTTCTTTATCACACATCATCGTACATTTATCAACCGAGATGTTTTGATCGATATTCTCTGGCCGGATACGGAATATGACAAGGCTAAAATTCAATTGCATACTGCCCTTTCTCATCTGCGAAAAACACTTGCAACTATTGGACATCCAAAAGTCATCACTTTTGCCAATCAAAGTTATTGTTTGGACCTCTCAAATTTTCAGTGTGATGCAATCAATATCGAACATTTGCTCATTAAGCATTCTGAAATAACCCCCGATAATGTTCAGCTTTTTGAAGAAGCTATAAATCAGTACAAAGGCGATTATATGGAGCAGGAAGGCTACGAATGGTCGCATATTCATTCCATGAACATGCGTCAGTCGTTGTATCAGCTAATTGAACGCACTATTGATTACTATGACTTAATCGGAGAGGCAAAGAACAAACTATTCCATCTCACACGATTATTTCAGCTAGATCCATACTCAGAGCAAGTCTTGCAAAAGCTTCTAGAACACTATATACAGAGCGGGAATCGAACAGAAGCTATAAAAGTCTATCATGATTTTAAAGCACGTGTTATGGAGGAGCTGGGCATTTCGCCCAACCACTCCACAGATGCTTTGTATAAACAAGTTCTTTTTAGTGATCAATTGTAGAATGGGAGGAAACCGGCAGGAATTTCTCCCTATTTTTGTTTAGGCGTGGAAAATTGGACAATAGTGCCAACTTGCGGAGTACTCTCGATGGTCAAGCCCTGATTGCCCAACTGACGCAACCGTTTATTCGTATTTGGTAGACCGACCCCTTGTCTTTTATTACTAGAATCCTCGAAGATAGCCTCTATCTCCTCTTCCTTCATTCCAAGTCCGTTGTCAGAAATGGCAATATCCACGAAATCACCATTTTCCATAACTTCAATATGAACGGTACCGCCTTCCGGACGTTTCAATACGCCATGTTCTATTGCGTTTTCAACCAAGGTTTGAATCGACAACGGCGGAACTTGCGCCCCATATACTGAGTCGATATTCATTTCAACATTCAAACGTTCGCCAAAACGTTGCTGTTCAATGAAAATATAAGATTCAACGAGTGCTAATTCTTTTTCTAACGGAACTGTCTGCTCTAAATTTTGCGCCGTGAAACTCCCCTGTAAATAGTTTCCGAATTCTTCTAGTAGCTTGATCATTTTCTCTGGGTCAATTTCACTTAATGCACTTATCGTATTGAGTGTATTGAAAAGGAAATGCGGCTGGATTTGTGCTTGTAGCCAGGCCGCTTCCATTTGTACTCGTTCGGCTATTGTATTGTTCAACGTGGTAAGTGCTCGTACACGCGTCATCAGTTCCAGTTTTTCAACCGGTTTCCTGACGTAGTCATTTGCGCCAGCTTCAAATCCCATCTGAATGTCGATCAGCTGTGTTCGGGCGGTTAATAATAAAATAGGTAGTTCTGCTACTGAAAACCTTTCTCGTATACTACGCGTCAACTCGTAGCCCGACATATACGGCATCATGACATCCGATATGATGAGATCCCAATTGCCAGCATCCAACTGCCACAAAGCCTCTTTACCAGTCGTACAAGCAACGACCTCATATCCTTCCGCCACGAGCATTCGCTTGATAATCGTTAAGTTCATCGGATCATCGTCCACAACTAGTATTCGTTCGGCTGTGCTGTACAATGTTCTGTCCAAAAAGTCAGCATAGCCAGACGACTCCGCTTCAGCCAGTTCAATCAGCGGTATACTTTCGCCATCATCTTGTACAGCAGCAATAGGTAATGTAAAGGTGAAGGTAGAACCTCTTCCTTCTTCAGATTCTACTTGTATAGTCCCTCCATGCAACTCAATAAGTTGACGGCAAATGCTCAATCCAAGTCCAATTCCTCCACCACCTGTGAACATAATGCCTCGTTCGTCCTGTGTGTAAGGTGAAAATATCGTGTTTGCGATTTCTTGGTCTATACCAATACCCTCATCCTTGACATGAATCACTGCCATCTCTTGATATACTTCCGCCGAAATCCTGATACGGCCGTGATCAGTAAATTTCATTGCATTGTGTACTAAATTAAAAAGAACTTGAAATAAGCGATTTTCATCTGCTCTCACCAGTGGAAAGTTATCAGTAATTGTATGTTCTAATGTAATTGATTTTCCTTCCTTCATAAACTTCAACGTATCAAAGACATTGGTTATAACAGGCGCCAAACGAATTGCCTGCTGATCTAGACGAATTTTTTCTCCTTGCAACTGTTCTCTATCTAACAAATCATTCAAGATCATGGACATCCGACGACCCACCGACATAAGAGTTTCCAGATTCCGTTTCATGTCTTTTGTCATTGTGCCCTTGCCACTATCGTAAATTGTCTGTGAAATATTCAATATTCCATGGAGGGGGTTCCGCAGCTCATGAGAGGTGTTTGCCAAAAAGTTGTCTTTTTGCTGGATCTCTTTCTGCAAAGACATCGTCAATCTTTGGCTTTTTTTGGTTTCCATGAAAAATCTTTTAAACCCAAACAAACCAAATAGCAAAATGCCAATTAGCATATCAAACGGATAATACGGTAGATCAGGGGCAATTCGACTTTTATAGGAACCCCATATAAGACTAGATAATATGCTGACTACTGCGAGTATAAAGTATAAAAAATCATCTTTCTTAGGCAGTGTTGAACGATAAATTAGAACAGGTAGCGGTAGCGGAATCAGCATGATAAATGTGTAAACTATATACATATATATTTCTACAGGCAACAATGTAATAATAACAAAAAGAATATATAAAGTATTCACAAAACGAAAGTAATAGGTTGCCCACTTACCAAATGGTTTGCCTTCTGCCTTCACTAACGACTTGATGAAAAGTACTGAAAAGTAGGCACTGCTTGTGTATGCAAGATAAATAATTTTTTTCCACCAATCAAATGGGATGTGCGGGAAAAAATAAAGCAGCAACTTGTCATCATCTATAGTAATCGATAGACCCATTGATAAAAGAGCCAGAGCTAAGAATAACATTTCTTTCTTTCTGGAAAATAAAAGATAGGTCAGTAAAGAATAGATACTGTGCAGCAAAACTATAGCCGCTATAACGATTTGCCAAACATAGTCCTGAAACACAGACTGCTCCGTTGCTGACCATTCCCCCAGCCCCATTGGCTGGATTATGCCTCCTTTACGCATTGAGTGAAAGTTCGAGACATGAATAAGAATTTCTAATTCTTCTACGTGACCATTAAGCTGCAGTGTGCGCGGACGGTAATCCGGTACTTCCTCCTGCTTATTTATGGCGGTTCTTCCAAGAGTCGCTTCTTCTTTACCGTTTATAAAAAAACGGGAAGCCGACACGAGATCTTTTGTATAAAGTCGATAAGTGTCAGCTTCCTCTGCATCTAATTGAATCATTAAGCGATAGGTTCCATAGCCAAATGGGTCGTTATTATCTGAGAGGTGATTCTTCCAGTTACCTGGCACTTCAATTTCTATTGGTTGATTTTCCGGATGTTCGCCCGGCTCAAGAAACTCCTCTTTGTAAAACTCCCATTCCCCGTTCAATGGAAGCATTCCTTCAGAAAGAGCTGGAGTCCCTCTCAAATCCAATACTCCATTTTTTGCCTTCGGTGTATTTTCGCTATAATTCGACTCGATCCACACCAATCGGAAAGAAGTGAGAATCAGCAAGAGTGTTATAATGAATAAAAGTAATTTTTTTGGTTTCATAAAGAGTTATTTCGACATGATCTCGACTAATTCCTCTCTTTATATATTGAGGCGCCTCTTTCGGATGATATAAATAATACCCGATAAGGAAATAATCAGAAGTGCCACAAGTCCTCCAATCCACACGCCGGATAACTGTTCTTCCACCCGATCGCTCTTTACTTCTGAGCTAGGTGATTCTAATTGAATGGTGGATGCATTGGTATACATTTTACCATTTTCCGACTTAACGACCATCGTTGCAAACTCTTCCGTTGTGCTTAGAAATTCAATTACTTTCCGATCAATGGATGCTCCTCCATCGACATTTTCCCAAACCATCATTGTATGTTTCTTTTCACTCCATACGCTTGGTTGAATCCAATTGACTGTTTCGACGGTTTCAGGTAAAAAGCCAGCAGAAGCCAAATCGGGTTTCCCTTTTTCATGTGATACTAACAACTCCGAAACCTGTTTCTGAAGGGCCGGTTGAACATTTGGCCCCCCAATAAAAAGCAACTGATGTTTTTTTAGGCTATCTTCTGAAACTTCATCCGCAAGCACTAGCTGCCAATTCATGGAACGTGTATTGACGAGAAGTTTTTCGTATAAATACAGCAATTCATTGTCATCAACGCTCTCAGATGAAGGTAAAACAATTAATATATCTTCTCCTTGATCAACGAATGGGAATGGAAATTCCGCTATCGAATGCTTTTTCTGTTTCTCCGCCTTCGGAAGTATGAAGAAACTGTCTTCTTCAATATAGAGCCAACGACTTTGATCCGTCGTGATACAAGGATTCCTTGTCAATAAACCACTCGTAGTGAATTGTAGACTGATTGTCCGGTTGTCTTTAAGCGTATTGTGGTCAATCGGTAGTTGGACCGTATATACTCCATTACGCTCCTCTTTTAACTGTTGAATATTAATGGAGTGCGGCACTTTGTTGATCCATGCAATTAATTCAATATCTCCCTCAAGCAATTCCTCTGTTGCTATCTCCTCCTTCTTATCAGGAGCAAGGGCCGTATGTTTTAAGTGTAACTCCAATATCGGTGACTGTTCTTTATCCAACGTATATGGCAGATGGTAAAAAAATTGCTGACTTTCCCGGTTCAGACTGTCCAGTGTCATATTGGATAGACCAAAATGTTTTAAAGAGACAATCTGCGTATCCTGGGCTACTGGTAACGTTGGGATTGTAGATAATACTAATTGTTCTCCGGATAATTGTTCTATTAAACGAGGTTCAGTTAGAATAGATACTCTATTCTCCAGTTCTTCTGGAGAATTAGCGATCGCAAAAAGTGCATTCACTTCATGCTTTCCATCTGTTAAGATCTCAAATGAAAACGTAGTTGCATCATCCGTTAGCGGGAACTTTGTCTGTTGGAACAAATCCTTCATAAAGGAGCTTATAAATTCATCTTCACTTCCTAAAAACAAGACATTATTCGTTATTTTCCTGACTTCAGACTCTCTCAATATGCGAACTGATTTATCTTCATTTCCTACTTTCGATAAAAAAGCTCCTACCTTCAAACCACTATTAAGAGTAGCCGTTGAGGCATTCTCAGGAAGGATAATGGTAATTGGATTTTTTTCCGATCCAGTAAAGGCATCGGGATAATTCTTTAATGAACGTTTCTCCAATAATTCTCGCTCCAGATTAAAATATGAATCGATATGGATGGTCATCCAGTTTCCTGTAGTTCCCTGTTCTACACATATTCCTTCTTTAACCACTCCGTAATAAGAAACAGTCACTTCATGAAAACCTTTTTTTAATGCCTCTTCCTCTAAAGGTATGACGAGTTTTTTTGTCATTTTTTCACCTGTCAACGATTTAGAAAGCAACGTTTTCCCATCTATACGCACAGAGACAGAGGAAGGTGCAATCAGCAACTCTGAATGGCTCAAATTCAAAACAAGTGCCTGGTCAGTCCTCTTTTGATCTTCCTGAAGTTCGTAATAGAAGGATGTTTCCTGTTCTGGGCCATTAAGTTCAATTGGCTGATTGGTGATTGGCTGGTTATTTGATGTATTTTTATTCGTATCCAGCTCGATTTCCGTTACATGAAGCTGTCTGGTTATTTGTGCATCCGCACTTAAGGTCTGCCATCCCATGATTCCCAATAATGTAAAAGCTGTTATGAAAAGGCTTCTCATTTAGTTTCCCTCCACTTTCTTTTCTGAAAAGCGTTCCGTTTTATACCAAGTTACCTCTTGCCCTAATAACACTCGTTTGATCTCTAAAAATAGTGAATACATGACAAGGAGAATCCACATTTGTGAATACGTAAAATACATGAGAAGAATATATAGAAAATTTTTGCGAGTCATCTCTGTTCGTTCAATACTTAGCGCAATCGCAACTTCCGCCACAAACAACAGGAAAGCTAAACCCCAAAGAATCAATGCTACATTGCCGATCTGCAAATGAAGATCGTAAAACAAGTTCACAACGAAAAGCATGTTTGAGATGATTACACCAAAGAAAAATAGAAAATAGGTAAAAAAGAAGTAAAACAAATCAAAGATAATCCGCTTTCGCTTCAATTTAAAAAACTGAGTCAGAAACTTAATGACTACATATTGATTGCCACGTGCCCATCTCGTTCGTTGTTTCCACCAAACGCCAAGTGTCTCGGGTTCCTGTTCCCACGTAATCGCTGCTGGAAAGAACCTGATATAGTAACCTAGATCATAGACTCGGACTGTTAATTCCGTATCTTCGGCAAGAGCTTTCACATCCCAGCCGCCAAGCTGTTCCATGATATGCCTATGAATCGCAAAATTAGTTCCCGGGATCGTCGCAACTTTGAACCAATTCCAGCGTCCTGCTTGTGCCATCCACTGAAAACAGATTGTCTCGATATTGATAAAGCGGGTCAACCATGTGCGTTCCGCATTACTGACGCGAAACTTACCGACCATCGCGCCCGCAAGCGGATCGTTAAGAAGCCCCATCACCAAGTGCCAAACCGCCATTCGTTCAGGTGTGTTGTCTGCATCATATACGACAATGATTTCTCCATCCGATTGGGCAAGTGCTTCATTTAACGCTGAGGACTTTCCAATCCCACGATTAGGTGGAGATGTTTCAATCACTCGAATAAAAGGGTGTTTTTCAGCAAACCCTTGTGCAATTTCTCCCGTTTGATCTGATGAATTGTCATTAATTACGATAATGTCCAGCTTATCTTTTGGGTAGTGAAGGCATGCCATCGCTTTCAATGTTTGGCTGATAACCATTTCTTCATTATGTGCGGGTATGAACACGCTAACGGTCGGTAAATGGTCCATCTTTCTCTCCCACTTGGTAATCACCCGTTCGTACGTCTTAAAATGCCGATACCCCCCCTGCATTAAAAACATGTGGTACAGCAACATGAGCCAAATCAAACTGAGTGCGCTGTAAAATAATATATTAGCCACTATTCGGTCTCTCCTTAAACAAACGTTTTTTCAAGCGAAAACGTAGATTCACTACATAGGTAAAAAAGACGGTGAGAAACCCTGTCACAATGAAAACTATTAGCCAAAGCATGGATTGAAACGGATTTTCTTTAACATTTTCAAACAACTGACCAAATTCCGTAATCGTTGATTGCACTTCTATACCTTTTGCATTTTGTATAATAGTCACACGTTCACTTGTAACGTGTTGATTCGTAGTGGAATAGTCTAGCCACTCCATATTGGGCACCGATTCCATTAACCGAATGACCTCAGCCAGATACTCCACTCCCAAGTATGGGTGATAAAATCCACCGATCACAGAACCCGGAACCTCCTGCAGTTTGGTTACCGAATTCTCCATTTCTTGAAATGGATCAGGAAGTGCAGGGTCGATGTATCCTATCGTTTCTGGATATAGTGTCATACCCGATAAAATAGCGGGTTTTGATATAAATAAAGGGGCATCCATAACACTCCAATTTAAGTCGCTCAATTGAATCTGCCCAAAGAGAGATGAATAGTAGTCAGATGTCACTTCGTATCCGTTTGAGCTCATCGTGTAGTGGGGTGCTTCAAACGCAATGGGATAGAGCCCTAATTCTGTTAAATCTTCAATTGACTTGGTATGCTTACGTTGCACATACTTTGTTTCAACTTCCAGTAATTCACTTTGATACTCCTGATAATCCCTGTCGGATGAAAATGCATCACGTGAGAGAATAGGCGTGGGTAACTCGTCAGTCTTTTCGGTTGTGATCGGCTGGTTCAGTTGCACATCCCAAAACTCAAATCCCTCTCCCGTCTCATCAAAACGGTAAGAATGCGTATAACCATGCGCAATAACCATCCCTCCCTTAGACTGCAAGTCAAGCAAAACCTCCACTAATTCTTTATTGGATGAAAGCGGCATTTGTTCTCCCGTCTCACTGTTGACGTATACTGGAATAACAGCCATAAAAAACGGGATATTGCGGTCGGCTAAATAATTCCCCGTTTCCCGAACAAGCTTGGGATCCGAAAATGGCGAAATATCTTCCAAACGAATATATGCCGGGTGCGGGACAGACGTTGGCACATCCAAAAGCACATATAGCGAGCGAGAAAGAGCAAGTTTCTCTTCCGTTCCAAAAGCAGTCGTAGCCACGTATGCTGTATTTCCGCTTTTGATAATTAGCGGAAGGTTTTTGTCTACTGTTCTACCCTCCGATAAAATTTCGCAATCCCCAGGAGGAATTGCATGGACCACGGACTTAATCTCCTTCAATGAATGTCCGTCAACGCTCCGTATGGAGTCCTCTCCCAAAAAGCCCCATTCCCCAAATCGTTCCAATTGATCTGCGTTCCATCCAAAGACAAGAAGTTGACCAGGAAACATCTCCATTTCCTTTAAAGCAACTTCCGGCAACCTTCCTTCCTCATCTCCTACGAAAACCAGGTGGTTATATGCCTGCAATGAATTGGGCATAACGTCTTTCACTGAATATAGATCGATTGCTTCCGAGAACCCTGCCAATGTTGCTTCTATGAAATAGACATGCTCGTTGAGTTCACCATCCGCCGTCATATAAATAAGCGCAATATCATTCTTTTCTTCCTCACTAGTTGCAGCTGTATAGAAAGGGGAAAAAATGTACGCGGAGAATAGGATCAATACTTGGACCAACAGTTTATAATTCACGCGCAACCATCTCACTTTCCATTTGTGAAATGAAGTCCTCGCAATCCAGTAATTCCGTTTGTTTTCCGTAAACGCTATAGGCCGTACGGAATGCCAATGTCACAAACTTTTGATTCAATAGTTGATGATCTTTTAGCGACTGTGCCAATTTGTCATAAACTACCTCAATTGACGTATCATCCGTTTGTGTTAGTAAAAGGGCGAGTCGATCAGCGGAATAGCGAAACTTACGATCGGTTATTCGGACTGCTTGCCGCACTTTATTGGCAATCGACGAGAGAAGATGAAGTCTCTCCTCCTCTCCATACAGCTTTTGAAAATCTTTATAGTACTCCATTTGAATCAACACAAGGGTAAAACTACCGCCGTAACGTTGAACTCGCTTCATTTCCAACTCCAGTTCCAACATCAGTCGATTCCTGTTATCAAAGCCGGTAGACGCATCTACGGCAACCAACTGATTGATCTCTTCTTGCAGCTTTCGGTTCAAACGGCCTTGATTGACGATAGATTCCTGCAGTTTTCCAGCCGTCAGAACTGCAAACAATAAAACAAATCCATACACCAGTAAAAGCGGCAATGGTAGAATCAAGGCGGCAGTCGAACTGAATGAAAGATAAAGCAAGAACGAACCGACCAGAAATATAATGCCCAAACTACAAAGCAGCCCAACCAGCGACCCTGCCAATAAGGTCAGCACGGTCAACAATGACAACAGAACCGCGAGCAATATACCCTGTGTATGTTGTTGAATCAAAACGAATACTGCACCTTGCAAGCAAATTACTAATAAAGAAATGAACATCAGTGTTTTCGTTTCTACATTAAAAAATGGTTTCATCGATTCCTTTCCTTTCGGCAAGTAGTGCCAATAAGTTGTCAAACGTATGGGTATCTTCGGAATAAACATCGGTGTATCCCCCATAGTAAGGCAATCCTTCATCCAACTGCTGCATTTCTTTCATAGAATGATATAGTTGTCTTGCAAAATCATGCTCTCCCAACTCCAAGCACATAAGGATGGCAAGTGCATAAACAGCAGCTGCTTCGAATGCGACGACTGGCTCCCCACTGTTCAAACTATATCGACCATATAATTTTCCTTCCTTGGCGAACGCTGATTTAGCAAATTTCAGAAGAGGCTCCACATCCCCATTCCATTGGGCACGATGATAGCCAACGTAAAACTGGTCAATTAAATTGACTTCCGTATCAAATGAGAATTTATCGGACAGCGTATTATAGGATTTTGGGTAAAAACCGCGAGAACTTGCCGGAGCACCAACAAGCAATTGCTTTGTTTGGCTCTTCCATTCTTCCGGCAATGACTGCATCTGCTCAAAACCATCTGGAATGATATAGCTGAGGGTGATCGTATCCCCTTGGTACTTACTCTCCAAGTCAATATGATCTACAAACCACCTATTACGGGTCTGGTAACGAAGAAGAGAAGCTTCCATATTCTCAGCTAGTTTCGTATAAACAGGATGATTCCACTTCTCACCCGCTCTGTACAATGCCGCCATAATTCGTAAGTCATCAATAAACGCGTTGGCTGGCGCTTTTTCATTACCACGCAACTCCCAAGCAACTAGATAGTGTTTCGTTAAAAAGTACTTTTTAAGTGTATCTACTGTATCGCGGAACTGTGCATTATCGTTTTTCTCTAACAAATAGTCCATCCAAAGACCAACTGTTTCTGACAAATAGATATCCTTCTGATCCAGTAAGTCGGTCTGTATGCGCCCATCTCCTTTTACTAAATACTTTTGGATAAATTGTTCAGCTGCTAAATTTTCTTTAGGTTTACTACTGTCCCTGCTCTCTACTGGAATCCATACACCATAGATCCCCAGGGATGCTACAATTATTACGATGAATAGTGTTCTTTTCTTCATATGCCATATCCTTTTCTTACTCATTTATGAGGTATACAATTTAAATGATGAACCTGATTGTTGTTTCGCCAAAAACATCGCTGAATCTGCGTACTCTAACAGCATGGATATGTCCGAGCTATGAGCCGGATAAACACTTGCGCCGATACTGAGATGAACTTGAATATTTCCCTTTTTTGTTTGAAACGGTTCGTCGCATACTGCTTGAACGGCTTCAATCTGGTCAGTACAGTCATCCAGATAATCTAGCAAGATAATAAACTCATCCCCACTAAAATGAAAAATCCTGTCTTGCATGAAGGAAAGTTCCTTAAAACGATGAGCCAACCCTTTTAACACCTCATCCCCCGTCATATGTCCGTACGTATCGTTGATATGTTTAAACTGGTCTAGATCTACATAAAGAATAGCGAGTTTGGTTTTTAATTGATCCGCCTTCTGCAAATAAGAAGCAATGGTTAAATAGAAAGACCTCCTGTTAGGTAAATTGGTCAGGTCATGGCGGCATGCAATTTGTCTCCATGTGTCTCTTTCATCTCTCGAGGTTATATCGTTAAAAATAATTAAAATACCTGTAATGGTGTCTGCACCTTCAGTGAACGGAATAACAGTTGCTTGCAACCATAAAAATTCCTCACTTTTTGCCTGTAAAATTAATAACCCATTCCATTGACCTTCATGGCTGGCTCTGTCCAACAATTCATTCCACGCAGCTTTTGTTGGAAGGTCCGATTCTAATACTTGGAAGTCAGATAGATGGAGCTCTGACGGTTCATATCCAAATATGTTCTGGAAGTTTTCATTTAGTTCTAAAATAGTCCCTTCCGAATCTGCCATAGCTAAGATAAAAGACGAATTCAACCTTTCTTTTATCATATTTATAAATTTTTTATTACTTACTTGAGAATTTTTAATAGGAAAAGGGCTAGGCATTTATTATTCCTCCTTCACTTAGTATCAATGTCATGTATTGGTATAAATAGTATATGAGATTGTTCTTACAAAACTCTTAAACTTATAAGTCTAATAAATCATTCCTTTCGCATAAATATCCTGCATATAGTGTTGATATTTGGTAATTATAAAAATTTGCCAAAAAAAGCAGCAGAAGAATATAGAAATATTCCTCGCTGCTTTCATTCAATATTTAAAATGCGCTATTCTTCAGTAATTCCTTATGCGTGCCTTTTTCTACGTATCATCCAAAAGCCAGCAAGTATCAACACAAAGCCTGCAGCTAGTGAAACAATTGGATATGCCTCGCCTGTTTGTGGAAGATTCTTTCCTCCCGCCACCTTAGCAACTTCGTTTTTGTCTGAAATGTTAGCAGAACCAATGTCAGACGGCTTTTTCGTATTGTCCGGCTTGTTCAAATTACCTGAGTTGCCTGGCGTGCTAGGCTTACTCGCGTTGTTTGAATCATCTGGTTTGCCCGGTATTCCTGGTTCATCCGGGTTGCTCGGATCTTCTGGATTACCTGGGGTGCCGGTATTATCAGATTATTCTGAATGCATTCCGTTGGTTCGCTGTTTGCCGATTCATCAAACGAATAGTACTTTGCAACTTTATTTATATAAAATAATAAATAACAAATTTAATACGGCGATGTGCCGATTAGTTCTACTTGCACAATCAGCCGGTCGGACGGTTGCCAGCTTCAAGCAGTGTACACGTGACGAGTATTAGCTGCGGTGTTTCTTTGTCTTCAAGTACTGAAACATCCGTCTTGATAATACCGCGAGTTCCGTTTAATAGAGAACTATTTTTTTCATTGGGAATTGTGGATGCTTTTACACTTTTTTGCTGAGCCGGAAACGACATGCCACCCATTTCGCCCAACTGATCGAAAGCGGCAAGAAGTTCCTGTTGCTGTCGGTCATATGTGATTTTTTCGTAAAATGGATAGCCAATTAGTAGCAATCCAGCAATGACAAGTATCCACCCTAGCGAATTACGCACGATACCATCCACTCTCCAATAAAAGTTCAGTACTAATCTATTGTAGAAATCAGCTCTTACAAAACTCTTAAAGAAAAAAACTAAGAAAAAAAGACTGAAACCAAATGAAAATCGGTCTTAGTCTCCTATTTTTTTGCAGAACTAGTATAGTAATTAGTAACTTAACACTCTCTTATCTTTAGTCTCCAACAACAAGAACGTATGTTATCTTTGTCTTAATTAAACTAGAGTCTATTAAGTGAGCTCCTTTTCATACGATAAAATCAGTTTGAGTATAAACACCATACTTTACATGATTGCTACTGCCTGTAATATCCTCTTACCCGTCTATTCATCAGCCCCACTAGTTAAAGTGAGATTTTAAAAAACATAGCATCACTAGCCTTATAGTATTCATTCCTCTTGATCTAAAAACTCGACCTTCAACCGTTCACCATACGCTTTCTCACTTTCTCCATCCTGCTTCGGAATCTTCTCCATCACAAGTGGCGTCAATTTCTCCCACAGCACATCCATCACATAAAAGTCCCGATCGAATTGGTAATCTAGTTGGTAAAGCGTCAAACCGAGCGCTTCCGCATAGTTCTTCTTCTCCTTACTGCGAACATTGGCTACATTTTTTTTAATGAATTCCGTCACTTCCTCCTCTGCTACACGAATTCCATATTCCTCTTTCGCAACACGAAGCGCATCCACGTATCGACCTGTCTCTTTCTCTGCCATCGCCCGCATGAACTCTGTTGAATGTTCCTGCTTCGTTAAATTATTTTCCACACGTATACGGAATTCCGCCTTCTTCACAGAAAGCAGCTCTTCCATCCCATCTTCAATATGCCCCAAATGAATCCGTTCCAACTCCTCTGTAATTTCCGGCATCTCCTTCAGCACGTCTTCAACTGCCACGTTCATCTGCGCATAATCGTGCACTGTAAGTTCCGGCTTCGGCTCATTCTGCTCCGAACTAGCCGACTGCTTGATCAGCACACTTGCGGCGATCACTAACCCAAAGCAAATCATCGTCAGTGTAAAGCGATTATTTCCTGTCATTGTCATGGCCCCTTTATGCTATAAGTCCATCCAGTATGCCATAACCCAACTGTTTTTTTTGTTGAAAACACTGACTATCGAGAAAAAACGTTCTTTACGTTTCGACAGACACTCCCCCCAAAACACAAAAAGCCCAAGAACACGGAATAACCGCTTTCTTGGACTCTCGACTAATTAACGAACTGCTTTTGTTTTCTCTACCATAAAAGTCACGATGACAAATAGCGCAAAGCTGACGAGCAGAACTGTTCCACCGACAATATAGAAAATCAGCGAAAATGTCTCATTAATATTAAACGGCTGCATGAATTGCAACCACATACCGGCAGTCAATCCAATCGCCCCGACGATTCCTGTCCAACCTTGGACTGTCAGAAGCTTCTTTGCACGCACTCGGTAAATTTTGTAGAATACGCCCCATGAAAATACGGACAGCCAACCCACTAACAAAATATGCGCATGAATTGGACGAAATGCATACGAACCAGCCCCCGCCATATGAGAACCAAGCACCGTACCAATTAAACCAAAAATTGCAGCAACGCGTATCAAACGTAAACTCCATTTATCTTGCATTTTATATTTCCTCCCATCGTCTTTCTATTATCTTTATACTACCTGAGCAAGATGAACGGAAGATGAACAACTGATTACAGTTTTGGCAAATGCACAATAAATGTCGTACCAGCCTCAAGTTCACTAATCACTTCTATCCTGCCGTCATGAAGGCGCACTACTTGTTCTACAATTGAGAGACCTAGACCAGTTCCCTCAACTTCGCGCGTTCGGGAGTGATCTGCCCGATAAAAGCGATCAAATACGCGTGCTTTCGTATCCTCCGACATACCGACTCCTGAATCCTCAATAGAAAAATATACTTCATTCTCTCGTTCTGTCAGCTGAATATCAATTGTTCCTCCGTCAGGTGTGTATTTCAACGCATTCGACAATAAATTCTCCCATACTTTCTCTAGGAAAGCTGGATCCCCTTCATATGTCACTTCATCAATCTCCAGCATAAGCGACATCTCTTTCTCCTGCAAAAGCCATTGTGATTTGCGTACCGTCTCCTTCACTTGCTGATCGACACGGAACACTCTCTTCTGTAATGGGGAAACTAGCTGATCAAGTGAAGTCAATAGAAGCAACTGTTTCGTCAGCGTCGATAAGCGCTCTGTCTCCGATTGGATAATGTTTGCATAATGCTTGCGTTCATTCGCAGGTAAATTTTCATCTGACAGCAAGTCTGCATAGCCTTTAATATTTAATAAAGGGGACTGAAAATCATGCGACACATCACTAATGAAAGCCTTTCGTATCTGATCGTTCTCACTCAATCGATTGATCATTTGTTGAAAGCTTTTCGCCAATTGACCAATCTCATCTTTTCGGTCAATTGCCATATCGCCGCTGAATTGCTCTTCTCCAACCCGTTTTGTTGCTCTTGTCAGCACGACAATTGGCTCAATCAGCTTTCTCGCAACAACGAGCATAGCCAGTAAACTGATAATGGCCATAACAATTACCATGCCGCCTAATAAGTAATGAATTTCGGTGAATAGCATTTTAATATCAGGACGCAAAAATAGCGCATATGTATCGCCTTCACGGCTAAAGGGCACTCCGACTGTATTCGCAGATTCATTCGAAAAATACCCCGTCACAAATGTTTCTGCCTTTAAATCCCGCATACCATGGTACACTTGTCCGTTCCTTACCTGTTCAATTGCCTCTATCTCCAAATTATTTACCCGGAACGCTTCACCGTACAAAGTAGGGGTGTTGTCAGGCGAAATAATCATTAGCTTGTAACCTGCTGCGGCAAGCATGTCAAAATAAGCCGTCAAATCAAGTCCGTTTTCCTCTTCAATAAACGATGCGATCTGCTCGGCAACAGCAACATTCTTCGTATCATTCTGTTCTTTCAAATAGCGATGATAATACGTATTAACCGCTAAAAACGCGACCAACGCACTCGTCAGCATAATTCCGACCGTCATCACAAGAAATTTTCCATAGAGCGACTTCATTCTGAAACCTCTAGCTTATACCCTACACCACGCACAGTCACAATTTTCACTTGTTCTGTCAGCTTTCCAAGCTTGTCTCGCAAGCGCTTAATATGAACGCTTAACGTCTGTTCATCACCCTCATAATCAAATCCCCATACACGCTCCACCAATACTTCGCGTGTAAATACTTGATTGCGCCGGGATGCCAGCACCGACAGTAACTCAAACTCCTTCAGAGGCAATAATAAAGACTTCTTTCCAAGCACTACTTCATAACTTTGACGATTGATCAGCAAAGGACCGATTTGAATCATTCGATCAACCGCTTTATCATAGCGCCGCAAAATTGCATGAATACGAAACAACAATTCCTTTGGCTCGAATGGTTTTACAAGATAATCATCGGAACCTGCCAAAAAACCACGCTCCTTATCCTCCAACTCACCTTTCGCCGTAAGGAGCAATACTGGGATTTCCGTATCCTCTCTCAGCCTCTTCGTCAACGTATAGCCATCCATCCCCGGCATCATGACATCCACTACCGCCAAGTCCGGCCACTCCTCTGTAACCAACTCTAAGGCTTGTTGTCCATTCATCGCCTTCACCACGATATATCCCGCCTGTCTCAAATGAATGCTTACCAGCTCTAGGATATGTATATCATCATCGACCACTAAAATCTTCATCTGAAACGCCCTCTCCTTTTCCATTCAGCATTCAACAATCCCGATAGTAAAATAATAACCGCCGTCAAATAAAACCATAACACAAGCATAATGATACCTGCCAATTGACCATACAATCTAGAATAATCCACCCTGGATACATAATCACCAAACAGCAAAGAAACCAACTGCCACCCGAAAGCTGAAAAAACAGCACCTGGCAGCGCCTCTTTCCATTTCATTTTACCCGTCGGAACAAGTTGATAAAATAACAAGAAAAATAGCAGCAAAAAAATTGTTCCGAGTCCCCACTTAATATTCGGCCAAATATATAGCCAGCCCTGCCAATCTTCTAACACGTCATAATACGCAATCACCGTATGCAGCAACTTCTCCAGTAACGGCAAAAATAAGGACAACGGCACGACCAACATAAAAAGAACCGTCACACCTATATTCCGTATTAAACTAATCCAGAAGGGCTGCCGTGGCCTTTTTTCGTTCGTTAGATCCAATGACCGGGCAAATGACTGAACCGCAATAGATGATGTCCATAGTGCAGCCAGCACACTTAATAGAAGTAGCTTCCCATGGCTTTTATAAATCATCGACTGGACACTTTGCTCGATTAGTTGAAATGACTCCTCAGGAACAAAGGGTCGTAGCAACGCCAATATACTTGCCTCTTGAACCGGCAAAAATTGAACTAGAGATAACACGACCAGTAAAAAAGGCAAAACGGATAACAGCAAGTAATATGCATTCTGTGCAGCTTGATCAAAAAAGCGTTCTTTAAAAAAGCGCTGTACGATAGTAATGATCATAACACTCTCCCCTTACTACCAATATACCCTAATGAAGCCCTCTCAATTAATATAAATTAAATATTATTGGTCTCATTTCGATGGGCTCTATTGGTTATCTTATGAGACAGTCATTTGATTATTCATTATGCGAATTAATGAAAACACAGAAAAGCCGTTTGCTATGAGGACCATAGTGAATGGCTTTGTATACGTAGCAACGTCCGGCCGTCTTGGGGGAAGACTCGACTACCTCACCGGGCATTACTGCGTTGAGACTCTGGAAGGGGTGATGAGCGCAACTGACACATCTTCTTCCTAATTTTTACTGTATCCATTAACAGCCTTTTTACTAATTTATTTTAATTATATAAAAACACAAAAAAGCCACTCACTATGATGACCATAGTGAATGGCTTCGCATGCCTAGCAACGTCCTACTCTCACAGGGGGAAGCCCCCGACTACCAT